>JBLIMR010000050.1:0-18943 GCA_047638815.1 Gammaproteobacteria bacterium | reverse complement strand
ACTTCAATATCCTCAGACCATGGACTACTTTCATCTTTATCCAAATCTGATGCGAGGACAAAAACATCGTGTCCTGCTCGATCAAGATATTTAGCAAACTTTGCCCACCTCCTGCCTCCAATAGCCGGTGATGGTGGGAATGTATATGTCAGAATTACTATTCTATTCAAAAGCTAGGAAATATTTTTTGGTGAATATACATTAATGACCATTCTTGATAGTGTATAATCAGCTTCAATCATTTACAAAATCGCTTGACCCATTACATAACTTTTATTCTCCGTCTCTTGCCATTCCATTTCCGAATCTGAACCCTTAATAATACCACCACCAACATATATTCTCAGGTGACCCTCAAAATATTGAGCGTTTCTTATGTTAACGTATAATGCTGTCTCCCCAAATAGATTTATGGGCCCTAAATACCCAGCATACAACTCACGATCGTGATTTTCAAATTCCTCGATAAATTTTAAGGCTATTTTTTCTGGCAATCCTCCAACTGCAGGAGTTGGGTGTAATTCTTCAGCAAGATTAATGACATCTTCAACATCTGACCTACTCAAATCAAATGAAATTTCGGTTTTAATATGCGTGACATTCACTGCAACGTGTGCTTTTGGTTGTTTATGCTTTATATTCTTAGCAGAGCTTTTTTCCAGTTTGCTTAAAATGTAATCCTGAACTAAGACTTGTTCTTCAATGTTTTTTGGCGAAAACAGATCTTCACTTTCTTCATTTAATACTGTCCCTGCAAGAGCCACTGTGTTGAATCTCGAGCCTGATTTCTCTAAGATAATTTCCGGAGAAGCACCTAGCCAAATCTGACCATTATCCGTTCTAAGAAGATAAGTGAACGCAGAAGGGTTTTTCAGATGAAGTGCTAGAAAAATTTCAACTGGTGATTTGTCATGAGAAACGGTTTTGACCCTGGATAACACCATCTTTTTAACCTCTTCTTTTTCAATACGATCAACAATGGCATCTACTCTTTTTAGATATTCTATCTTTTCCAAGTCATTAACGATGTTGATCTTTGGCTGTGAAATCTCTGACCCATCAGTAAGGCTTTCAAATTTCTGCCATGTAAAATTCTCAATATTTCCTGAATAATCAGCCCTTATAAATTTCGGTTTTCTTCTTTTATCAAAAGACCTATAAATGAAACCAGAATCATTACTCTTCAATATCTCATCACTCAGATCAGTGTTATTACTTGCTTGCACTATCAATTTCATCTCACCCTCATGAGGTGAAAAATAAAAACTAAAAGGTAGATCTTTCCTTAAAAGCAATTCAAATATATCCTCAAGTACCTTATCCATTATTTCATTGCTCCACGAAACGGCCGTACAATTATTTCATTTATTACCGCATTATCCTCTACTTCCAAGGCATGCTTAATTTGTTTGGCAATTGTTGATGCATGCATTGATGATTCAAAATATTCTTTATAGCTAGCAAGTAACTCCTCATTCGTTGTGACATTAATGAAATTTGTGTTTACAGCACCAGGAGAAATGGTGGTAACCTTCACTTGTCCCATTAATTCAACCCTAATACTCTCCGATATGGCAAATACAGCGTGCTTGGTTGCTGAATAGACTCCAGAATTAGGAAATACATGGTGAGAAGCAATGGAACCCACATTAATGACATGTCCAATGTTTTTCTTCAGTTCTGGCAGGGCGAAATGTAAAAAATTCAATATTCCTTTGATATTGGTATCAATCATCTCATGCCATTGATTAAGCTGACCTTCATCTAATCTATCGAAATAACCCAAGCCTGCATTATTCAACAATATGTCAATTGACCCATAAGTCTCTATGGTCTCATCTACTATTTTCTTTACCGTATCTACATCTTGAACATCACATTGTTTTACTGTAATCTTTCCTGTTAGATCTTTTGCATAGGCGTTCACCTTTTCTACGTTTCTTGATACTAAGACCAAGCTATACTGATCTCCCGAAAGCAACTCCGCTGTTGCTCTTCCTATACCACTGCTGGCTCCCGTTATTATTGCTGTTCTCATAACGCAAATTTAATATTAAAAAGCAGGTTTTGGCATAAAGGTTAAATTGGTGATACTAATAATGCATCTGTAATCAGAGTATGCTATTCAATGATATCAGTAGTTCCATGGCTCGTTTTTCTGCAAAATTTACGTCTTTAGTAGCCCCATTATTGTTTATTGGATTACACATATTCCCAATAGTGTTCTAATATCAATAAAGATGAGATTTTCTTGTTTCTACTTTAACTTAAGCGAACTATATTAGCCGATTATTTTTAAGCATGGATAGTCAGAAACGGACATATTATTTTCTCCTTCATCTTACCATATTGATCTTTGGTCTTACAGGTGTATTGGGAAAGTTGATTTCTGTATCAGCAGATGTCTTGGTTTGGTACCGCTTGTTAATTGGTGTGGCTGGAATAGTCGTTTATTTCTTTATTACCAAAACAACTTTCAAAGTCAATAAAAAGGATTTAATAAATTTAGCCGCGGTAGGCTTAATTATTGCCGCACATTGGGTTACTTTTTTCGAAGCCATCAAACAATCTAATGTCTCAGTTGCCCTAACATGCATGGCAAGCAGCACTTTTTTTACTGCCATATTAGAGCCGCTTTACTTCAGACGTAGAATAAAGCTATATGAGATTGGATTGGGTTTAGTCGTTTTGTTTGCGATTTCTCTGATCTTCAGTATCGATTTCAGCTACAAACTAGGTATTATACTTAGCGTCACCTCTGCTTTTCTGGCATCATGGTTTACTGTGCTAAATGGTAAGCTAATTAAAAGAGTCAGTGCCAAATTGATTACATTCTACCAATTGGCCTCTGCCCTATTTTTTGTTTCTGTCTATCTATTGGCTCAATCGAAATCTATGGCTGATATGGCTTTAGCAAACTCGGACATTGTTTATCTATTAATTCTAGGATTGGCTTGTACGAGTTTCGCCTTTTTGGTTTCCGTGGAAGTAATGAAAAAAATATCACCCTTTACTGTGAGTATGAGTGTGAATTTAGAACCAATATACAGCATCGCTGTGGCGTTACTAATTTGGCCCGAGACTGAGAAAATGCCTTCCCTATTTTACTATGCCTTTATTTTGATTTTGGCCGCTATTTTTGTGAATGCATATTTGAAGAATAAGATGGATAAGGCGGGTAAGGAAAAAGGTTAGAGGTTTTAGGTGAAAGGTGAAAGTTCGCAGAACCGGATTGTTAAGACGAGATTCTTTCCCGATCATTCGGGATACCTCCTTCAGAATGACAGCCTTTCTTATTGTAATACTACATTGAAGCATTTCTGCATTATCGCATTGAAGCATTGGAACATTAAAGTCCTTGAGTTTGTGCGATTAGTTCAGCTAAATCGTAAACTTTCACTTCCTGCTCCTTCTCCTTGTTCTTCACACCATCTGTCATCATGGTGTTACAGAATGGACATCCAGTTGCAATAACCTTGGCATTGGTTGCTAAAGCGTCCTCGGTTCTTTCTATATTGATTTCTTTGTTGCCAGGTTCAGCTTCTTTGAACATTTGTGCACCACCTGCTCCACAACATAATCCATTGGACTTGCATCTTTTCATTTCTGAAAGATCAACATCTAGTGCCTCTAACAATTCTCTCGGTGCCTCATAGACACCATTGGCTCTTCCAAGATAACATGGATCGTGGAAAGTGATTTTCTTGCCTTTGAATTCTCCTCCATCAGCAATCTTGAGCTTTCCATTTTTTATTAGGTTGTTGATGAACTGTGTATGATGCATTACATCGTATACACCACCCAACTCAGGATATTCATTTTTGATGATGTTAAAGCAATGAGGGCAAGTCGTAACAATACTTTTGAATTTGTAATTATTCAGCACCTGTATGTTGCTAAAGGCTTGCATCTGGTATAAAAACTCATTGCCAGCTCTTTTTGCAGGATCACCTGTGCAAGATTCTTCCTGTCCAAGAATTGCAAAGGAAACTTCACAGTGCTGCAGTATTTTCGACATAGCTACAGTAATCTTCTTAGCCCTATCATCAAAACTACCTGCGCATCCTACCCAAAATAAAACATCAGGTGTCTCTCCTGCTGCTGCCATCTCGGCCATCGTTTTTATTGTCATCTCTTTATCTAGTTTAACTCCTCTTTCCATTTATCTCTGTCGGATGGGCTGAAAGCCCACGGAGCACCATTGTTCTCAATGTTATTAAACATGCTTGTTATTGACTCTGGAGATTTTGATTCTTCCATAATCAAGTTTCTTCTTACATCAATGATAATATCCAAAGGATTAATCATAATTGGACAGATATCAACACAAGCGTTACATGATGTACATGCCCAAATTTCTTCTTCCTTGATGTAATCTCTTAGTAATGACTTACCGTCATGTTCAGCATCACCATTTTTCTTTTTGAAGTCTCCTAATTCTTGTGCCCTGTCTCGAGTATCCATCATTATCTTTCTTGGAGACAATAATTTCCCAGTTTGATTGGCTGGACAAACGCTGGTACAACGTCCACATTCGGTACATGTGAATGCATCCATTACATTTTTCCAACTGAGGTCTGTCACGTCTTTCGCTCCGAAAGTTGGTGCCACTTCAGCTTCTGCACCTTCGGGTAGCGTGGCATATGGATCGATACTCGGATCCATCATTTTTTCCACTTCATTTTTGACACTCTCAAGATTATTGAGTTCTCCAGGGTTGTTCAATCTAGCATACCACGTATTTGGGAATGCTAAGAAGATATGTAAGTGCTTTGAATAAGTTACATATACAGCAAATATCAATATTCCGATAATATGAAACCACCAGGCAATTCGTTCCATTACTATTAATGTTTCCATCTCGAAATTCTGGAAAAACACCTTTAAATATTGACTGATAGGATAAGTACCTGCTACCACATAATGCTCTGCCCCCATATCCTGGAGGACTTGATCCATGGCATTCATTTTTAAGAAAGCAGACATTAGAAGAATCTCAAAAATGAGGATTAGGTTGGCGTCACTCTTCGGCCAGCCTTTCATTTCCGGAGATAGGAAACGCTTAATTCTCATCACATTTCTTCTGATCAGAAAAATAACACAAGACGTAAACACTAAAAAAGCTAGGATCTCAAAAGAGGCAATCAAGAAATTGTATAGGCCAGAGGGAAAGAAACCTGCAAAAACACGATGCGTACCAAAGACACCATCGATAATTATCTCTAAAACCTCAATATTAACAATGATAAAACCGACATAAACAAGAATATGTAAGAAGCCTGCAACGGGTCTACGCACCATTTTTGATTGTCCCATAGCCACTCGAGCCATGTTTCCCCATCGTTCTCCTTTTCTATCATTGATCACTTGATCCTTACCAAGATTGATGTAGTACTTTATAAGGGCTATTCTTTTGACAAAAAAGAATCCTCCAGTCGTGAGCGCAATGAGAAATATTATAGATGAAATACCCATGATCTTAGTTAATTTGTCTGATTAAGCAATTTCTGTAGTCGATCCGCTTCCTTTTGAGTCAGCCTTAATTTCTTTTCCTTTTTTCCAAAAACTGAAAAGTGAATGTATCTGTTAGGATGAGCTTTCATATCCTCTAAAAGTAAGGTGAGTTCATTGCTCGATGCAACCAAAGAATTATGAAGACTATCATTATTGATTAATAGGGCCATCGAGCCTTCACCAACATTAATTTTGTTCATTATCTCAGCGACATCTGTTACAGCTTTTCCTGCATTTTTCACAACTGAAGCCAAATCTACTTTTGCCAATGAATCAGAAATCTGGGCGAAGTTTTGAATCGCATCACTCATACTTCCGCTATTGGCTGCAAAAGCATCTGTAATGGTTTGAAGATTCGTGAATATTCCACTTAACTTATCTCTTTCAGATGCCATAAGACCATCTAATTTTTGTGCTGACCGCTCTAAAGATTTAAGACCGGAACTCATGCTTGCAAAACCTTCTGTCAGATGTGGTCTTGCATCCTCATCCAAAATTGATCGAGTAAGTTCAAGCAATGAGTCAACAGAGCTAATCAATTGTAAAGCTTTTACTTTAATCGGCTCTATCTCAGAATAAACGGCCTCGGTAAAACCTTGACTAACGATAATCCCGAGGGTATCACCATTTTCTGCTTCTACGCCTACTTTCCCCGGCAATATAGATACAGAAACTTCTCCTATTAGCGTACTTTCTATTTTTGCTTGTGAGTCTTTTGAGAAAACAAAATCATCATTTTCAATAACTATAGTTACCGCAATTTTTCCAGGATGATTCTTCGAAAGTGCAATCTCCCTTACCTGTCCAACCTTGAGCCCATTGTATGTGACAGAATTAGTCCTTGTTAAACCTTGTACCCGATCATAAATTCCGTAAAAGACACGATCATTATTGAAGATGTAACTACCCTTCAAATATTGCACCCCGATCACCACCATCGCTATTGTGACAATAATGAATAGACCAATTTTTAATTCTTTAGACATATACATGTATATACTACAAAGATATTGAATAGAAATAAATTTAAGTCCATTCACTATGGACATTTACTAAAAGATATTAGATAATAAGTTTGAGTCCATACAATTCAATCTCAAATCAGTTTTTCCATTCTGATAAACTGCGAAAGTTCGAAAGTTCGAAAGTTCGAAATAAAAATACTTATATAGATGAAGAAAGAGAGTGTTTAGAATTACTGACTTCAGATCAAAAAGAAAGTTAACCCAGAGGATGGTCATTCTTGTTGAGGCAAATGACTAGGCCTATTGTTTTAGAAATTTGCTTGTGAAAAATACTCCATTAATTTCAGCCCTTAATATGTACAAACCATTGCTGAGATCAGATACATTAAATCTCATATTTGAGAGAAACATCCTACTGCTACAGAAGGGTGATAATTTTAGAGCTAAAGGCTCTCTACTCCTCTTTTAATGCCTTTTGGGTCTTTCTATACAAGAAAGCATTAAAAATCTTTCTCTTTCCAAATCGAACTTGAATGTCACTATTATGGAATTGTCCAAAAAGTTTCGAGCTCACGCCAAAATATTCATAGGTATTACCATCAGAGAATGTCACTGTCATTAATGAGCCTTTATGGTCATAATCCGAGATCTTTGACTTGGTGATGGTGGCCTGGTATTCGTCATGTTTTGCAACTTTTGTTTCAGGAGCGATACTCACTAAGAAATGGTTAGCCGCAATAATCTTTTGGCTTTGAAGTTCAGCTTCCGCCTTTTTATCCTCATCCAAAAATTTATCCGGGTGCCAATCTTTCATGAGTTTTCGGTAACTCTTTTTAAGTTCTTTAAGATCAATTTCTGATTCCACCTCGAACATTTTCTTGTATTCCTTAATACGCCACATGAACTGCTATTTTTTTTTTGCAAAGCTATATCTAAATTCTTAGGGTACACTGAAAATATTCAGTAATTAATGAGCTGTAATGAGCGTACGTTTTTATGAGTGTTTCTGGAGGTCGTCTATATACCCAAACCATATTAATAATTGACTTCGTTTACATTCTTTCGAACTGTGACGTGTGTCACGGATTACGGATTGATAACTTCAATACCAGGAATAGGGATGGTTTCTGCATGTTATATGATAATATGCACCCAGAACTTTCAACTATTTGATGATGCAAGAAAGTTTGCTTCTTATGCTGGTATTGCACCATTTGAACATACTTCAGGAAGCTGTATTAAAGGAGCAACGCACACAAGTAAATATCGAAATAAAGACAATAAATATCGTGAACTCACATTAAGAACCTATAACCCTGCAAATCCAAAAGGTTTTGCTTGTACAGTTCCTAATTATGATGTTAGATTCTTTGAGTGTACGGAGCTTCCTTAACCAGTTTAAGTAAGATCATTTCAATACATGTTAAAAACTTTCTTCATACACCCTTTAAGCTATATTTAGAGCTTATATGCTACTTTTTGACAGGAACATTTTATTCTGCTATTTCTCCTAAGATTGAAAATCAATCTTTCATAGAACGTTTCCGCAGCATTGCAAATGCCGCGGAGCTGGGTCCTCCCTGGCTGCTCCATGCCAAAAGGGTAGTAATTACAAACCAAAATCATTAATAAACAATAGCATCTGCCAAATCAATGCGCTCGCCACCTTTGAAGGCAACGATAAATGCCCCCGGATAATTTTTCTCTTTGATTTTACTCATCATAGATTTAGCTTTCTTATAGCTCTTCTCATTGCCGCAGGTGTATTTGTACAGCCCTCCACTTTGATATTCACTAACACCTGAAAGTCCCTTGAAGTTTTCTGGAGCAATAGAAACTGGACTAGAAGATGTTGCTATTTGAACTTTGAAATAAACTTCAGAATCATTGCTAGAAGTTCTAATCACTTCAACTTTAGGTTTCTCAATTTCTGTAACAATCTCTTTTGGCTTATCCATGACAACTTCTTCCCTTACTACCGGAATACTTATTTGTTCCTTCTGGCTCGCCTCCATATTCTTTTTGTATTTTCCGAAGGCATTTACGATAGCGTTTGACATTTTCTTTTGTCCATCTGCAGAACGCAGAAAATCTTCTTCTTCTTTATTGGTTGTAAACCCAAGTTCGACCAATACACTAGGCATAGTCGTAAAAGATATAACCCAATATGGCGCCTGCTTAACCCCTCTGTCAATTCTCTTCGCACCATTTCGAAATTCATCCTGTACCAATTGAGCGAAGTTTAAGCTCTGACTCATGTGCGTATTCTGCCTGAGGCTCATTTCAATATAACTTTCTGGAGAGTATGGATCGAATCCGGAGTAGTTCTTTTCGTAGTCCTTTTCCTTAAGCATAGTTGCATTCTCTCTTTGAGCAAGTTTCAAATTGGCACTCGTTTTTGCTGGACCTATAACAAAACTACCACAACCTTTAGCACTACTATTATCAACAGCATCACAATGAATCGAAACAAACAAGTCTACATCGTTTTTGTTGGCAAGTGCTGTTCTTTCGTGTAATTCTAAAAAGACATCTGTTGTTCGAGTATACAGTACTTCAACCCCTGGATAAAGTTCTTCTATTTTCTTTCCGACCTTCAATGAAACCTGTAAAACAAGATCTTTCTCTGTTTCATCATATCTCTTTGTACAAAGATTTCCTGGATCATGACCACCGTGTCCAGCATCAATCATGACCTTCCTTAGTACTTTAACATCATCATACGTTTCATTCTCATCGACATTGAAGCCAAAAAGAAGTGATGCAATCATGATGATTACCAAGCCAGTAACCGTTTTTTTATTGGCAAGGTTCTTGTTCGTAAACAGAAAGTGTTTATTGTTCATATATTTTTACTTTTATCATCAAATAATACCGCCCCATTCAACTCAAAAATAAACATATTGGTCGCTGGCATATCTTTATAAGCCTTCCACTTATCCTCCTCCTCCTGTTGATAGTAGCACCAATAAATTATCATGCTCAGGTTGATTCTTCTTCAACTGAAATGGATGAGATTATCCTTTTATCCGACTCCATTATTATCAACACAGACAGTCTTACCGTAGACAGCACAAAAAGTGGTCCAATTGATGAAGTTATCCAATATCCGGCTTTAGACTCTACTGTATATGATATTCATAATCAGATAGTAAAGATGTATAATCAAGCGAAGGTGACCTATGGTGATATAACGTTGGAAGCTGATTTTATTGCATTTGATTTCAAAAATAATGAAGTTCTAGCCTATGGTACTTTGGATAGCTTAGGCAATCCAATTGGTCGGCCAATTTTCGCAGAGGGGGATCAGGCCTTCAGAAGTGATACTATAAAATACAATTTCGAAACAAAGGAGGGGCTTATAAGCGCGGTTAAAACGAATGATAATGAAAGTTATATCCACGCGGAAAAATCGAAAAGACATTCCAATGAGCAGATTCATAATCTTTGGGGGAAATACACCACCTGCAGTAATGACAAACCACATTATCATTTCAGGTTTAAGAAAATGATTGTAGTTCCCGATAAAACAGTAGTGACAGGACCTGTATTCATGAAAGTTGGCAATGTGCCTACACCTCTTGCTTTGCCTTTTGGTTTTTTTCCAAACTCCGACAAACAAAAAGCAGGCGTCTTAATTCCAAGTTATGGAGAAAGCGGCAGTTTGGGGTTTTACCTCACCCGAGGAGGGTATTATATTCCAATAGGCAATAACTTTGACACCAAAATCACTGTTGACTTATATGCTCGAGGCACTTGGGGCTTTGACAACAACACCAGATACGTCAGTAAATATAAATACTCTGGTGGTTTGAATATTAGTTTTGATTCAAGAATAGAAGGAAATGCTGAACTAAACACAGATAGTCGTCTTAAGACATTCAATATAGGTTGGCAACACCGACAAGATCCAAAAGCTAGTACCAATAGAACTTTTAGCGCAAAGGTGAATCTGGGTTCGATACAAAAGGATAGAAATAACTTTACTTCTTCAACCGACAATTACGTTCAAAACAACTCTAACTCAACGATTTCCTACTCAAAGTCATGGCAGAAGATGCAAATCTCGAGCACGGCCACTCATAATCAGAACTTGGGAACGGGATTATATGCATTCACCTTACCTAGCATAAACTTTACATTGAACCGGTTCTTTCTGCCTACACATCTTATCTCAGGAAGTAAAACTGGAAGTAAGTGGTATGATAAGATTGCTGTGAATTACTCAAGTACGCTTGATAATAAATTGAGAAACGTGACTGAAAGTGAATTGGGATTCAATAAAATAAATCAACTCAGCGATAATGTGAGCAATGGTGTCCTTCACAATATTAATACTTCTGCCTCATTAAAGGCAGGACCATTCAGTATTGTTCCAAGCATTTCCTATAGACAGAGATGGCATTTCAAAAGGAATGAGAAATTCTTGAACCAAGAAAGCTTAACATACGATAACGATACCATTGATGGTTTTTGGATGACAGATGATGTGAGCTTGAGAGCGAATGTTACAACCAAGGTTTTTGGGCTTTTTCAATTTAACGGAGATCGTATTAAAGCCATAAGACATGTTATTACGCCTTCTATTGGAGTCAGCTATAGTCCTGAGTCTGATTTTAATATCGGTGGCTTTCAACAGGATTCTTTATCCTTTGATGAATATAATCCATATAGTCTAAGTGTTTATAATCAAGGAAACCTAGTTGAAAATGGTTCTGTGACCATGTCACTAATGAATAACCTAGAGATGAAAGTTCGAGATAGGAAAGATACAACAGGTGTCGGCTTTAAGAAGATGGGGATTATCGATAACTTCTCCCTCTCTTCAGCATACAATCTTTTGGCCGACTCATTAAATCTGTCTAATATTCGTCTTACAGCAAGAACTAAGCTGTTCAAAAACATTGACATCAACTATCAAAGTAGCTATAGACCTTATGAGTTAAATAGTGAAGGTAGGACCATCAATGTATTCACATGGTCAAATGGCAAGTTCCCTACACTAATAAATAATTCCCTTGGAATTAACTTTCGTTTCAGGGGTGGTAATGGACAAAATAAGTCAAAGGATATAACACCAATCCCTTCTGGTGACCCTGATCTCGATGCTATTGAAAGAAACAGAGATCTTTTCGTGGACTTCAATGTGCCATGGTCATTTAATGCATCTTATACCTTTGGTAGAGCAAATGCCTTTTCAGTGGATGAAGGGTTTGTAAAAACGGACAGACAAGACATTCGATCGAACGGTGATGTGAGACTTTTTGAAAAGTGGAAAATTGGATATAATGGCGCCTACAGCTTTCAAGAAGATAAGGTAACCAACTTAAATCTCACACTACATTGGGATCTACACTGTTGGGAGTTTGTCGCAGGATATATTCCAATAGGAACTAGAAAAAGTTACAACTTACAGCTAAATGTAAAAGCTTCTGTTCTTCAAGATCTAAAACTTCAACGAAGAAGAGATATAGATGAAAACAATTTTGTCTTCTAATTGAAGTGAGCACAATTGACTCGTTTTTTAATGTCTACTTATTAAGATTAAGGATACACGTGAAACTGTAAAGTTTCCGTTTCTTCTTCTTCACTAGCATCATGACCCCAAAGCTTGGCTTCAACTCTCCAATCCGCATGAGCGGAAACATCGTTGTCCTCGGATAAAATAAAAGTATCTGAATAGGAATGGCTTCCATCTGTTTCACTCACATGTGCATCAACTGGTAGATTATAGATTTCAATAGAATCTGCAACATTTACAATTCTCACATTTATGTGATGCACCGTCTGTCCGGTTTGACTCTCAAAATCTTACTTATATCAATGGTTTCGCCCACATGCTTATCTTCCGCATCAGGGCTATTAATGTGCGTATGATAATCGAAAATCGCAACTTCCATTTCAACTTCTGGATCATCATTTTCGTCCTTATCGCACGCTGCAAAGCTGATTCCAATTATTGCCAACACTATTAAAAAGCTATATTTAATCATATCCCAAAAATATCAATTCCATAATATCTAAACTACAAGTCCTTGGATATGATGAAGTCAATTTTCGGGTCTTATTATGATTAAAAGAAGGACTAATTACCCGCTAGAACTTGCTTTTTGTCCGCTGAAAAAATGTCTTCTCTAGTGTAACTCCTGTTTGGGATATTGATCTCCGTTGGATGTGACACATCGGGTATAACTCTGTCATTCAGCAACATATCAATATACTGATGATAATATTCAGGAGTCTTAGAATTGTTTTTCAATTCCTTGAAAAATTCTTTATCAACCAGACCCATCCTTTGAATCACAGCGAACACTTGTTGCATAGAAAACTCATTCACTTTCCTGCCCTTTGCAGCTCTGGTTGGCGCGAAATAATCATCTTCTTCTATTCCAATAAAAGTGTCATCCTTGACATAAAACTGAAACTTCTTTCCTCCTTCCGCAATTCCAAAGTTACTGGCTAGACCCAAGGCATTAATGGTCTTTGCTAAGATTTTTTTAAATGGTTTAATTACTGGATTATTTCTCAACTTATCAGTTGCTCTTATTTTATCGGGTGTCCATATAAGAAGTGTTGACGAAAGTTCATCCGGAATGAAAACTATATGCGGCTCCCAACTTTCAATTCGGGATGGATTCCAATCTTTCTGATGAAAATGCTTGTTAATCTTTAAATTGGCAATGCCTGTTTCTTGATCCACTGGTGCATTTTTCTCAAAAAGAATTGACTCATATCCAGAGCCATGCATCGCATTGGTTGTAAGTATATAGTTGTTATGATGATGGATACAATGTGCTGCTATACCATCCTTCTTATCAGGATGTGGTGGGAACATATGTATTTTTAGATTGTAATCATCTGTTTCATGCACATATAAAAACGGCACATTATAAAGGGAGTATTCAAAACCCAAGTAGCCTTCATCCGTGAAATTCCGTTTTAAAACCGTTTTTAGAAAATCTTTGTCTTTTCCCATTTTCAACAATAGAGGCTCCATCGCCTTGTGAAATTCCATTCTCACGGGAAACTTTTTGTTTAATGATTGAACCTCTTGAATGTATGGATGATTGTCAAGGTCGGGAAATTTCATAATCTCAATTATTCAGGTAATAAATACAAATTTAAGGAAGAATTTATAATAACAGTAGAAACACAAAACAGATATCACAGATGGTTTGTGATTAAGCGGTCAATTCGAAAATCAATAAGCTTAATCCGCCCAGCTAGTTCATTTACCTGTTCTATCAATCTTTTCGTCCAATAAGTTGACATATACTCTTGTTAGAAACCTTAATTTATATCTTTAAAAAAACTACTTCGTTATGACTAATGTTTCTTGCGAAGATTATTTGAAGGCCAACTTTAAAATTGGGGAGTCTGTAAATGTAGGTGTTAGCATGAATAAATTGGCAACATACCCAAACATTAAAGCGTCATCAGTCACTCAGATGATTCAAAAACTGGATAAAGAAGGATTTGTTAATTATCGTAAATACATGGGTGTTCATTTGACAGATTATGGGCGAAAGATTGCTGTCAGAACGATCAGAAAACATCGTCTTTGGAAAGCTTTCTTGCATAAGAAACTAAAGTTCAGATGGAATGAAGTGAAAGATTTGGCAGAAGAACTGGAACATATTGGATCCGAGACAATCGCCAATAGGTTAGATAACTACCTCAATTATCCCAAACAAGATCCCATGGGCATGCCAATCCCCGATGAAGACGGCATGATCAAGGAACAGATTGAAAATCTAACGATGTATGATCTAGAAGAAAATGATAGAGCGGTAATTTCTGGAGTTTTAGATCATTCTCGTGATTTCCTAAGACACCTCTCAAATGTTGGATTGACGATTGGCATTCCATTTGTTTTTTAAGAACGTAGTAAGATATGATGATTCTGTGAATGTTCTTTTAGATCTCAAGGAAATGAGCCTATCAAAGCAAGTTGCGTCTAATTTGACCATTAAAAAAACGGGTTCAACCAATGGCTATATAAGATAGTTATGGAAGCCTAAGATTCCGAAACATCTCAAATTCTCTTCTTGGAATTTTACAATTTTATGACGTTGTTTGCACCTTATTTAGAATAATTCTAATTAGTGGCATTGCAAAGTTCAGCGGATAAATTGAATACTCATGAAAGTGGTATTATAAGTGAGATAATAGACGAGTCTTATTTGAGACGATTTCTAGTACTTGGCATTGAACCTGGAGCCAAAATCACCGTTGATAGAATAGCTTTTTTCAATGGGGCTAGGATTGTGAATATCGATGGAAATAAATTTGCAATGAGACGTGTTGAGCTTGAGATGATTGTATTGAAATGAAGAATGGCACCAAACTCAATATTGCACTAATCGGTAGCCCAAACTCGGGCAAAACATCTTTATTTAATCAACTTACAGGCCTCAATCAACATGTCGGAAACTATGACGGAGTCACCATTGATAAAAAAGTTGGCGAAACGCGTCATAATGGTAATGTCGCTCAAATCATTGATCTACCAGGAACCTATAGCCTCTATCCTATTGCTGAGGATGAAAGAGTTGTGCTTAGCATGCTACTCAATAAAAGCAATAAAGATTATCCTGACCTGATTTTATTTATTGCCAATGCCGGGAATTTAAAAAAAGGCATGCTCCTTTTAAGTCAATTAACAGAACTAAATATTCCTATTGTTTTTTGTCTCAATATGATGGATCTGGCGGATGACAAGGGCTTGTCAATAAATATTCATGAACTGGAGAGCAAATTGAATATTCCTGTGGTCTTAACCAATGCTAAAAAAGGCCTTGGATTAGATAAACTCAAGACAAGTCTGTTTGCAGACTTCGACAACAACACTAAAGGTTTAGGCAAAAAGAAATCCGCTAACCTACCGTCATGGATTGATGAGGTCAAAAAGTTAACGAATATAGAAAGTGACTATGCCGCAATGCTTGCGCTATGTGATTATAAGAAACAGCGTAGCTTTTCCGCTGATGTCAAAAATGAGCTTGATCGTTTAATTTCAGAAAAGGAATTCAAACCTATTGTTGCTGAGGTTGAGGATAAAAAACACCGTCTGAAAGAAGTTAATGACATCTTATCAAAAGTTGTCAGAAAAGATAAAAATGCAAAGGTCAGCTTCACAGATAAGCTGGATCTTATATTGACACATAATATATACGGCACCATTATTTTGGTGCTCCTACTATTTTTAATCTTTCAAGGAGTTTTTAGCTTTTCCTCCTTTCCTATGGATCTTATTGATGAAACATTTGGATCTCTCAATTCTTATCTTGGCTCTATCCTACCAGACACTTGGTGGCAAAGGCTTTTGACAGAAGGCATCATTACAGGGATTGGCGGTATAGTTATATTCATACCTCAAATTGCTATCCTATTTGGTTTGGTTGCTGTATTGGAAGAGAGTGGTTATATGCCTAGAGCAGTATACCTATCTGATAGATTAATGAGTAAGTTTGGCCTAAATGGCAGAAGTTTGGTGTCCTTTATCTCTGGCATTGCATGTGCTGTTCCAGCAATTATGGCGGCCAGAACCATTAGCAATAAGAAAGAACGATTGATCACCATATTCGTTACACCTTTCATCAGCTGTTCCGCAAGGCTTCCTGTTTATGTTGTCCTGACTGCATTTATAGTCCCCGATGAGAAGTTTTTAGGCATTTTCAATTTACCAGGTCTGGTTTTATTCGGATTGTACTTTCTAGGTTTTTTTGCTGCACTTGCGACTTCATTTATCCTTCATAAAATATTTAAAACTGACGGAAAATCTATTCTTGCATTAGACCTTCCTTCATATCAAATTCCATCCTTCAAAAATGTTCTGATTACATTAGTTGAGAAAACTAAAATCTTTGTTTTTGACGCAGGAAAAGTAATCTTAATTATATCCATTATTTTGTGGGCTTTGGTTTCATATGGCCCAGGAGATAATATATCGGAACTTGAAGAACAGTCTAAAATAATAATGCTTGATGATAACAACGAAGAAGCTTTATCAAAAATAGCTTCTCAAAAACTGGAATACTCCTATGCCGGATATCTAGGCAAAGGGATAGAGCCGGTTATCCGACCTTTGGGTTTTGACTGGAAGATGGGAATCGCCTTAATAACCTCATTCGCTGCAAGAGAAGTTTTTGTCAGTACGATGGCTACAATATATTCGGCAGGGAACGATGATGAAAAAACAATAAGAGAGAGGATGAGAGATCAAAGAGATTATCTCACGGGTGAAAAAACTTACACTCCGGCCCGATCATTTTCTCTTCTCATTTTTTATGTCTTTGCCATGCAATGTATGAGTACAGTTGCCATTACTAAAAGAGAAACTAAATCCTGGATGATTGCAATTGCCCAGCTATTATTCATGACTGGTGTTGCTTATATCTCTAGCTATATAGTGTTCAATTTTATTTTTTAACTTGTTCGAATAGAACGACTAAGCTATAGGCTTATCGCAATTCGTACAAATGTATGTATCCTCATGTTTTCTTGTCGTTGCGACATGTTGATCGACTACCTTTGAAATAAAGTGACTATAAGTATCCACTTCAGGGTGAAGGTGTTTATCCTTAACAACATCATAATATTTACCATCCCACTCACTCCTTCCCCAACATGTTGGACATGTACCTTCCGGTGATGATGCAGTTTCCACTCCGTCCGCTTTTTTCTTGAAATATGCCTTTATTTTCTCTATGATCATTATTTGTGATTGTTTAAATATTTTACGTGAAAACCTTCTAGTTAAAACCCTAAGCCATCATGCTCATCAGAATAGCCATCTCTGCTAAAGCGTTTTCTTCCCTTCATTTCCAATTTCAATTTTATCTCTTCCAGTAGATCTTGATAATCCTCTGAAGGCTTTATATTTTCCGATTTAGCATTCACCTTCGGTTCGGAATTCACCAGAGTTTCATCAGATGGTTGCGGTCCATTGTAATATATTGCCCACTTAAATTCATCTTCATAATACCCTTTTCTTTTTGCCTTATAAAAGTAGTAATATCCCGGATCCTCTTTAGACTCAATTAAGACTTTTTCAACGAATTCGATATCATTTTCTGCATCCTCGAATTTGTATTGTGACACCAATTGAGAGAAAGACAACTTGTCTTGTTTAAAATAGTTTTGATCAAACTCATGCTCTACCCCATACTTTCTCATGTTTTTAAACAAAAAACTCCTTGAGTCTGCTTCAGAAGCCAAACTTTCCCATGTTGACTCCTTCACCGGAACACCACGTAATTCCATCAAACATACAAGTCTAGTTAAAGTCTTCTTGTTCTTCATACGCTGCGTATCATTATAGAACTTCTTGACCTTATCTTCTTTATCATACCAAGGCGATAAAATGATAGCATAATCCAGTAGATCAAAATTCAGACGTGTCATCTTATTTCGGGTATTCCAATTGGAATTACTTTTTTCCTTCCATCCTTCTTCACTTGCAAATTGACGTTTAAGTTCGATAAGTCCTTCATTAATCAATCTACGTTTGTATTTCTTCATCACTCTCGGCTTTATATGATTACCTTGTATTAGTGAAGACAGTAGATTTAAATTGTTCTTCTTGTATTCCGGAAATGAACTAAGCTCCATAAATTCTGGGAACAAGACCTTGGAGATTTCTAAGGAGTCAAAAAGCGGAGTGTAAATAGCATTCATATCCGAATTTTCAGATGGAATTGTGGGATTATTTACCATTAACTCCATAAGTACCTTTCTAGAATCTTGGGTCCCCATGGATGACAATGCCGACAAACATGCCAATTGATAAGTGACCGTATCCTCATTAATCAAATATTCGTTCTCCAAGAAATTAATTGATGATTTTGTTTTTAGGTCTCTTAATAGTTTGATCAACTCAGCTCTTTCAGCCATGCCATGGTACTCAATGTCGAAATTATTTATTAAGGCTAACAATCTGCTTTCGTCTTTACTTTCCAGCCTGATCAAATTAATAAACTCAAATGATCTAGCCGTCTTTAGACTATCACCACTCTCAAGGTATTCGAAAAACAAATCATTCTTCGATTCAAATAAGCTTAATTGACAAATAGAATCAGGTAATAATTTAAAATTGGAATACGTTGACTCAATAAATTTTCCAGACACGCTAAGGGTATCAATTGAGGCTCTTAAAGTATACAACCTTCTGTTACTCAATATCTTTTTTACTTTTATTCCTCTTGTACTTCCCGTATCAACAAGTAAGAGATCAAGAACAAATAATGAGTCTTCCTTGTACTTCTTCACATTATGTATAACCATGCTAGAGTTGACCCCCATGTCGTGCATTTCTCTATTCCAGATTGAATCAATGTTATCATCATGCTGAAATGCATTAAATCGTTTCAATGTCACACTCACCTCTTCCCCTGTGTTTGATGATGTTATTTTTCTATTTTTCAATAAAAAAGAAAAATCATCTTCATCTGCATCCACACTTT
>JBLIMR010000049.1:0-21006 GCA_047638815.1 Gammaproteobacteria bacterium | reverse complement strand
TATTTATTTCCGCAGAATTAATATTTACGGGATTTTTAACATTAATGACTTACATTCACTGTCCGAGAGCTTAACTTCTTACAACAATTAAACTACTGTTACTAAAAATAAAACCAGCTAATCATGAGGCACATAAAATCAATTTATCTAATCGCATTTCTTTTTTCAGTTACAACTTTATCCGGGAGTAGCGGAGAATCTACTGCCGTTTCTGATGGCATATTAACAAAAAGCACATTCAATGAAGGTGATGTTTCTTGTAATCTCGCAGTAAATGGAGCCTATTTTGATGTCACATATTGCGAAGATATATTTCCCTTATTGAGTTGTTCTGATCTTTTTATTACAGAATATGGTGAGCCAAATGGTGGTAATGCAAAATATATTGAAGTGTATAATTCAACGACCGATCCGATTGATCTTAGTATTTATGAGATTTGGAAAATTTCTAATGGAGGTAATTGGCCAGAGCAAACCTTTGCGCTTAGTGGAACAATTGCTTCCGGTGGAACCATAGTAATTGGGAATAATTTTATTGATGTTCCAAGTGCTACTTTAGTAAACAATCAGGTTGTTAATTTTAACGGTGATGATGCTATTGGATTGGCTAAATCAGGTGTGTTGATTGATGTCGTAGGAACAGATGGTGCAGATCCTGGAGATGGATTTGAAGTTGCGGGTGTTGTCAATGGAACCCAAAATAATACCCTAATTAGAAAAAGCACAATACAGGAGGGGAATATTGATTGGATAATTTCTGCAGGTACCGATTCTATCAGCTCAGAATGGATAGTGGTTGATTTTAACCAGGATAATGCTGGTCTACACTCTACAGAATGTGTTTCTGGCCCTGTGGACTCGGACGGAGATGGAATTGATGATTCGGCAGATAATTGTGACTTTGTGAGTAATGTCGATCAAGCGGATCTTGATGGAGATGGTCAGGGCGATGTTTGTGACAGTGATATTGATGGTGATGGCGTTTTAAATGTTGATGATTGCGCGCCACTTGATGAATTGGTTTTTCTAGGAGCTACTTGTGATGATGGGGATGCAAACACAGTACAAGATCTTATTCTTGTAGATTGTACTTGTGTGGGTACTTCGGTTACTTTAGATACAGATGCTGATACTATTCCTGATGTTGATGATAACTGCTTAGATACGCCAAACACAGATCAATCTGATATTGATGGAGATGGAATGGGTGATGCGTGTGATAATGATATCGATGGTGATGGAGTTTCCAATGCGAATGATTGTGCACCTGAAGACGCAACGCTTTTTGCGGGCGCTTCCTGTGATGATGGAGACCCGATCACGCTAGGTGATGTCATTCAAAGTGACTGTACCTGTGCTGGTATTGGACCAAGTGCTCCATGTTCTGAACTTTTTATCTCTGAATATGGCGAACCCGATGGTGGAAATGGTAAATATTTGGAACTATATAATCCAACGGCAGATTCAATAGACATGGCAACATATGAGATTTGGAGAATAGGCAATGGTGGAAATTGGCCAGAAGCTTCTTTTGCACTTTCTGGAACCATACTTTCTGGGCAAACTGTAGTGATTGGAAATAATATTATTGATGTTCCAAGTGCTACATTGGTAAGTACAGGAATTATTAATTTCAACGGTGATGATGCTATGGGATTAGCCAACAATGGTAATTTGGTAGATGCTGTTGGAACGGATGGACCAGATCCTGGTTCTGGATTTGAGGTTGCTGGTATTGCAAATGCTACTCAGAACGGAACAATCATAAGAAAAAGTGGTGTTCTTGCACCAACTGTTGATTGGATTGCCTCAGCTGGTACAGATGTAATCGATAGTGAATGGATAGTATTGGCATACAGTCAAGACAATATTAACGCGCATGCTTCGGAATGTAATGGTCCAGTTGATACAGACGGAGACGGTGTCTTTGATAGCGTTGATAACTGTGTATTTATCGCAAATGCAGATCAGGCTGACTTTGATGGAGATGAAGAAGGAGACGCTTGTGATACCGATATAGATGGTGATGGTAATCTAAATGATGAGGATTGTGATCCATTGGATCCGGCAATTTTTGTTGGTGCAACATGTGATGATGGAGATGCAAGCACTGAGGGAGATATTCTTCGAGCAGACTGCAGCTGTGCCGGATTTGGTGAAGGTTCAGATTGTTCAATGGCTATCACAGTCTTGGATGGTATAACAACTTCACCTGGCATTGCTGCCATAGGCGGGCCATCTGCAACGAATGCATGCTTTGGTGGAGCTACAAATTCAGTTTGGTATTCATACACTGCATTGGTCTCTGATTCAGTAACTATTTCTTCAAGCATTGATCCAGATCTACCTAGTACAAGAGTGTCAGTACATTCTGCATGCGACTCATTAGATTGTATCGTTTCAGACGATGAAAGTGGTGAAGGATTTACATCCATCGCTAAGTTTCTTGGCGAAGCAGGAACAACTTATTTAATAGAATGGGACGACCGATGGAATGACGAAGAATTTGATTTTGAAATATCGGTTGAAGATGCAACACCATGCGTAACGGACCTGGATGGAGATGGTACCACGAACGGATCAGATTTCGCTATTTTCTTAGGAAATTTCGGCCTGCCTTGTTTATTGCCACCTTGTGAAACTGACTTTAATAATGATAGTCAAACGGATGGGAGTGATTTTTCAATATTTCTAGGAAATTTTGAGTTGCCTTGTGATTAGGTATTATTGAGTCTGTGGCTTTCAATAATGGTATATCTCTTTTTGGTTTTTTGTTTACGATAATCTAACTGCGTTTAATTGAATTATCATACTCTGAGTATAGTCTAAGCATTACTTTGCCTAATAATCGGTTAGTCAGTATGATCTGTTTTTTTAATGAAAATGGATATGGGTAGGGCGAAAACAACCATTTTTATGAGGTTAATTCACAAGTAGAATAACTGAATGAAATACAATCTAATACATGATTGTCTAGTAAAGACGATGGAGAAAAATAAGAGTGCGTTATTACCTAATATTTTAGAAATATTCTATTTTGGTGATTTTGAATAAGAAAAGACATTTAAGTGAAAGATACAAAGTTCTTTACGATCATCGAATGAGCAGTCAAATCATAAAACATGTATATTCTAGTTTAAGAAACTCAAGACAAAAATTAGGAGATGAGGGATATAAAGAAGATTATTCGCGGAGATTAAAAGTTGCAATGTCAGAAATAAACGCTCAAGAGGAAATTGGTTAATTAGTTCATTAATAATATTGATTTATAGAACTAAGAATTTGATTACAACCCAATTAATTGTCAGGGCCTATATCCAGTTATGTACAAATGCAGTAAAACCCTTAATGGACTGTTTAGTCTCAATATAACTTTGGTTAATGTCAGTTTTGTTGTGGCCCTTTTCACCACAAAATGGACTGTAACAAGGTTTTTTTGCGTAAAACAGTAGCTTCAAAAATAAAAATCTATAAACGTGTTTTTAATTTATGTAGATTCACACAAATTAATTAATAAATCTAAAAAAAAATGAAAAAAATAGTACTTATTCTGGCAGTAGCAACAGTTAGTTTGTCATCTTGTATGATCAATACACATGTTATAGGTGATGGAGGAGCGACTGAATCCACAAGAAGCAAATCTTATTATGTATTAGGAAATAGAATTTCAGAAGCAGATTCAAAAGCATTAGCAGGTGGTGCTGAAAACTATTCTATTGATACACGAACTAACTTTGTAGATATGCTTTTAAGAAGTTTTACTGGTGGGCTTGTTAGCAGTAGAACTGTTATTATTAAAAAGTAGTAAGATTTTATAATATACAATAAAAGAGTCTCCAATTTATGGGGACTCTTTTTTTTGGTGCTACATTACAAAATGTATTGTTTTTGGTTTTTTACATCAACTCGTGAATTTCGCTAAAGCTTGATTCATATAGTAGGGAAATGTTTTTTGTTCCTAAAACATATTGAATCCTTCAACAACACGTTCTAGTTAGTCGTAAGTTATATTATAGCATGTCTTTCTAAGCCAAAAGATATTTTTGTTCAGATGGCTTGAATGACAAACAAACACAATCAATTCTACCTCTTGCTCAAGCACTGTGATGATCTGATCACAGTAACTAGTGTCCTGATAATTGCTGATGATCTCCCACGTACGCTCAATAATAATAATGCCTAGTGGGTTGTTAGTCTCTTCGTTACATGTGAGGAATCCGTTATTTTGACTCCCGTCCACATAGTTCTCATTGATTCTCGAAAGCACTTGATTCATCTGTGTCGGAGTGCATTCACTTGAACATTCCCCAAAGACTAGGTTTGCTTCTTCAAGTAATTCATCGACTGTCTAATCGGCAAATAATCCATTGGCTATATTCATATCACTTAACGAAACATCAGAATTACCGAAATCAAGATCATTGTTATTTCACCCAACGCTTAGGCTTAATGCCTGCAGCTGACCAACTGTCTTGTCCTGAAATAGGTTTATACTAAAAAGTGTAAACAATGGAAAATAGAAGACAAAAAATAGGATTTCAAGCGATTCTGTCAAACGGACGAATAGTAAATCGTTTTACTACATCTGAGAAACAAATATTAATTAAAGATTGGCAACGTTCAGGTAGGACTAAACGAGATATTTGGGAGAAATATACTGGACACTAGGAAGAGCATGGAAGTTTGATTCGTTGGATGCGAGAATTAGGCTACCTTGATGGAAATCCAACAAGAACTCATAACTTTAGCACGATGTCAAGGACAGATAAAGAATCAGAATCATTCGAAACTCTTCAGTTAATGAAAAGGATAGCTGAATTAGAAAGTCAGCTTAAAGATGCAGAGATGAAAGCTATTGCGTATTCTACAATGGTGGATATAGCAGAGAAGGAATTTAAGATTCCGATCAGAAAGAAGCACAATACCAAACCATCGAGGAAATGAAGAGTAATTTTTCTCACATTGGACTAGCCAGGTTATGTGGTTGGTTTGGTATAACCAGACAGGCTTATTATCAAAATAGTTGGAGAGCGATGGATGTTGGTCTTGAACATCAGATGGTACTTCAGCAAATCATGTTAATACGACAAGATCATCCTCGAATTGGCACTAGAAAATTACAGGAAATGACACAACCATTTTTGTTGGATCATCAGATAAAAATGGGAAGAGATGCTTTGTTCAATCTTTTGTCAATCAATAATTTACTAGTTCGAAAACGCAAGAGAACAGTGCGAACAACTTATTCGAATCATTGGTTACGCAAATATCCAAATTTAATCAGAGAACTAGTGCCTGCTGGACCAAATCAGCTATGGGTAAGTGACATAACCTATTGGAAAGTGAATGAAAAGCACTTATATATTAGTTTAATCACAGATGCTTATTCTCATAAAATAGTTGGTTATCATTTAGCAGAAACCTTAGAGGCTGTGGAAAGTGTTAAAGCATTGAAAATGGCACTTAAATCAATTGACAAGGAAAAACTAAAGCATGAGCTGATTCATCACAGTGATCGAGGTGTATAGTGCTGCAGTTCATCATATGTAAACCTATTGCAGGATTACGGAATAACGATAAGTATGACCGAAAATGGAGATCTGCTGGAAAATGCATTGGCTGAGCGAATAAATGGAATATTAAAAGGTGAATACGGAGATCAATTTAATGTAGTAAATGTCACAAATGCTAAGAAGTTACTTAAAGCTAAGATCGACTTATACAACAATGAAAGACCGCATCTGAGCATTAGTAATCGAACACCTAGCTTTGTTCATCAATCAGATGGTAAATTAAAATTAAATCGATTATGGAAGAATTATTACAAGAAGAAATCTGAGTTTGGTAACCAAACTCAGGTTAGTTTAAATGCTGTAAAGCATTAGTAGTATTATAAATTTAACTGTAAACTTATTTTAGCAAGGGTCATATAGCGGATAGCTCGACACGTAGGGGATACGCCCATATAATCGAACTTTGCCTTAATAAAGACAATATGAAATTATTATTACTTATGATACATGATTGTAATGTGGTTAAGGGATGTTATAATCAGTTTGATTTATACAAACTTCTTGTCAATAAACTTGGAGTTTAGCAATCTGGCTACAGCCATATAATTTGGTTGAAAGCATATTTTATCTCCAATACTGTATTTCTTTTTACCGTCTTTTGTTTTGTTTGTTCCTATGTCAACAACCAACATGTCGGAGGTTATACCCACAAATTTCAAATCTTTATCAAGGGCTTCAAGATCTTCTTTTTCAACATCTAATAAACCAAAATCTAGAATCGCTTTGATAGAGGTTGTACTCGTGTCATTAGCATTATAATCAGCCGAATGTCCAATGCTTGCATCACTTATTATTCCTTCGGGGACTATTTTCTTTTCTTCCAACTCAATGATATTTGCTTTAAATTCAAAGGTTTCAGTTGAAAGCTCCTTAAATGGTTTATTAGTTAATGGACTCGTCCCAAAAAATACTGCCTCCCCAACGCGAAAATGGTTAACATCTTTTGGTATGGTATTATTCTCAATTAGAGGTAAAGTAATTGAGGTTCCACCGGAGACATATTTCAAATCTCTATTAAATTTTTCAGAAATAAGCTCTTCGTATAGCGAGAGTTGTAATAACTTATCATAGCTTGGTTCAACGCCATACATACAACCTAGGTTGGATCCAATGCCGACAACCTCTATATTAGAAAGTTTAAATACTTTCTCGTAAAAACTCATTAACTCAGTTCTTTGAACGCCCTCGCGTAATTCTCCAAGCTCAACCATGATTATTATTTGATGGATTTTATCTGCTTTACTAGCCGCAACATTTAGTGCGTTAATGGTAGAAAAAGAACTGTTTAATGAAATATCAGCATATTTAATAATCTCATCTGCATATAACTTCGCAGGTGGCTTAATATAAATAGTTCGCATTTTTGGGTTCAATTCTTTGAGGTTTTTAAGGCTCGTTAACCTAGAGTCACCCACGGAATCTATTTTTTCTATGACATCATCTGTCAATATATGTTTAAGAAATTCCTTGTCTCCTGAAAACACCTTGGTGATTAAACTCCAGTGAATATTGTGTTGATTAAAGTATTCGCTAAGATACTTTATGTTGTTTTTTATTTTCTCCGTTTGAATGATTAATTCTGCCATAATTATTTTGTTATTATTCTTGGAATATCCTGAGGTAAACGCGTTAATAATTCATAATTGATGAGATCACTAAAATCGCTAAATGAAGAAACAGATATTTCTAGTTTTCCTTGATTTCCAATCAGAATCGCTTCATTTCCTTTTTTAATATTTTTGTCTGCTGAGACGTCCACAGCTAACATACTCATGTTGACAGTGCCTATCACATCATAACGTGCACCGTTAATTAGTACCTTGCCTTGATTGCTGAGGGAGCGGCTGTATCCGAAACCGTAACCCACGGGCAAAAGCGCAACTCTTGTTGGTCGATTTGTTAAATACGAATTGCCATAGCCAACATGTTCTCCAGAGGGTACTATTTTAACGTCAATGATTTTGGTCTTCCAACTTAAAATCCTTTGCAATGGATTAACACTTGTTTTGTTTTTGGTAATATAATCCACAAAAATCTCTTGGGTTGGAAAAAAGCCAAATTGTAATATGCCAATACGCACTAGATCCAATTGCATTTGAGGATAGCGCAATGTAGCGGATGAACTTGCAATGTGACTTTTGGCGTTTAGCCATTTGTAGGTGCTTAGTTTAGTAAGATATCCCTTAAAGCGATCAAACTGGTCCATTACACGCATGTGGTTAACGATGTCTTCTGCTCCCGCCAAATGGGTGCAAATACCCTTTACGTCAAGATAATTTAGGTTGGATTCAATCTGAAGGAAGATTGAATGGATTTCATTTTGACTAAATCCTGTTCGATTCATACCAGTTTCTAATTCTAAATGAATGTGCGCTTTCTTACTGAATTTCTTGGCAGTCTTTAGTGCTGCTTCAAAGCGATCACGCTCAAAAACATAGAATTCTATTTCATTTTCAATCGCCCAAGATAATTCTTGGTTATCCATATGTCCCATTATTACCAATGTGTAATCGTCATGTTCCAGTGCTTTTTTTACATCTAGAGCTTCCTGTGCACAAAAAACACTAAAATGGCGGACTCCACATTCATACGCCAAAGGACAATAATTCGCTATGCCATGCCCATAAGCGTTTCCCTTTACTACGGAGGAAAAAATTACATCTGGACCCAATAGGTTCTGAATGAATTCAATGTTCTTTTTGACCGCAGATATAGAAAGTTCGATAAAGGAAGTTTGAAACATTATTTAAAGAATTTGATCGATGATTTCAGCAAACATTTGAATTCCAGTTTCAGTAATCTCATCTGGAAAATCATAATCAGGATTGTGTAGGGCAGGAGAGGAGATGCCCGCACCCAACCCAAACATGGCGCCTTTATATTTTTGAGTAATCAATCCAAAATCTTCCCCCCAAGGAAAGGGATAATCTCTTTCCGTAAGGCTCAAACTATTTTTTATGCTGGCTTTTCTTATGAAATCAACAGCTTTTGGGTGATTAATGTTAGCATGAAAGACTTGGGTCCAGGATATATGAGGTTTCAGTTGATGTTTTTTGCATGTTTCCATCATAAAAGTTACTATTTCATTACTGCGTTTTTTCATAATATTTGTTGACCAACTTCTTATTGTAAAATGCACCTCACCATATCCCGCTGAAATACCATAAGACTCGTTGTCACCTAGTGTGCTGTATACCGGAGTCATTAAAAAAAAATCCTTTGTTGAAGGTTCATTCTTTGTGATGTCGCTTGCGTACGAGAATATTTCAGATATGGCCATGCTTGGATTAAGTCCCTTTTCTGGTTCTGCGGCATGTGTAGTTTTGCCAGTCATTTTCAGCACAATACTTTTTACATTTCCAGTAAATTCCTGCTCCTTAACTACTACTTCATTGATCTCATAACCAGGTAAATTGTGCAATGCGAATACATAATCAATATTTTCCTTTTGGAATTCTTCATCTTTCAAAACAGCCACAGCACCCATGCCATTTTCTTCTGCTGGCTGAAAAAGCAATAATAATTTCCCTTTTGTTATTGGTACTTCAGAAAACAAAAGTGCTAATCCAAGCAAGATAGTTGTGTGGCCATCATGACCGCATTTGTGAGAAATACCTTTAGACTTTGATGCATATTCAAATGTATTTGTTTCTTGAATGGGAAGGGCATCAATATCTCCCCTAATCATTACTGTTGGTCCAGGTCGTTTGCTGTAAAAAATGGCCAACACTCCAGTTGTAGCAACCTTATAAATGTCAGTATCACATTCAGTTGTTAAATAGTTGATAATTCGCTTTTGAGTTTCAAATTCTTCCTCAGCAATTTCGGGATTCGCATGAAGCGTTTTGCGAATGCTTGTAAGTTTATCTAATTGTGTTTTGTTAAGCATGGTGCCTTAATGTAATTTTGATGATTTCATATCATAAATGGCATATTATGTGCAGGAGCATTCGTATATGATAAAATGATTTAGTGGTTTGTTAAAAGGAATCAGTTCTATATTCAAAAAGCAGTTGTACAGAAAATCATTGCTTCCCTCAATCCTATATTATTTCTTCAACCGCATTTCTAAATAGGGATTCGTAAATCCTAATTTTTCGTAAAGATGTTTTGCAGGATTATTGGCTTCAACATGCAATGAAATGTCACCTGTGGCTCTTTCAATGGCTTTGTTCATGAGCTTCTTACCTAAACCTTCACCTCTATAACCATTATGAACGGCAATATAGACCAATATGTTTTCAGGGATATAACCACCCATACCAGTGAGATTCACAACACATGCGCCCATAGTTGTGGTATTTTCTTTTAGAAGCAAGGTGAAGCCTCCGAAGGACTGAAAATCCTGTATTGAATAATCTATGGCTTTATGTATGTCTTTTTTTGGATCCCCATACTGTCCAAGATGTTCGTGCAGAAAATCAATTATTTCTCTTTTTTCAATCTTGTTTGGTTTGTTATTTACGTCAAATATATTGGTTTCAATCATGTGCTATTTTATTTTGATTCATATTAGGTAAAATTACTGTAACAACCTAATTATTATCTGGTTATATTAATGTTGGCAAAAGGAGAGTACGCTACTATCACATTCTAGATTATTACATTTATTTAACTGGTATCAAGCCGGGACTAAAAAAATCTACACCAAGACTTAATTCCAGATGTAAGGTGAGTATTTCTCCCATTGAATTTAGCTCCTTAAAGCTAATATCGGCATGATAAAGTGCAAGGTCATTTCTAAGTTGTTCAATGTTTTTAATAGTGGATATTTTGTCACGTTTCATTCTTCTCAATAAGCTTTTTGTTCTAGGGCGGGCTGATAAATATCGTTTTTTCATGGCTGCACGTTCTTGCCTCATATATTGTTCTGCCATTGCAGGCGTCATTAGTTCTTGTGCCAACTCGACCAATTCAATATTGTCCTTAAAATATTGAGGTTTATAAATGCTCTTGCTCCCTTCGAATGATTGCTGATCAAAATCCATTGCTCTCAAACGATATTGTACGTTGTCAAAATCCTGTGTAATCTCAACTACAAAATTGTAAGCACGCATATCACCTAACAATCGAACAAAACATCGCTCATTAAACTTCACAAACTCTTTTGCGAATCTCACTCGATTTTCAATTTTTATGTTTTTTCTTTTAATAATAAAGTCATCACATGGTATACCTACAATATGATCTTCAATTAAGGTGTCTTTGTGCACCAAATAATAAACCTTGTCTGGAGAAAATATTTGTTCCAATTCAAGTCCATAAATCCTAGACGCATCAGCTTTTTTGACATAATAGAAATCATGGTTGTCATTCACTTCATTTACTACTTTGATCCGAAACGGTTTAGAATTTCCAAATGAGCAAAAATCGATACTTTCAATTTTTAAATCTGGTATTTCATCGCCTCCTGAAACAAGAAGCTGGTAAATTCTTTTCAGTGATTCTATAAGATAGGTGACTTCGTCCGGTCTATACAAAACAGAAAACCACAGTGTATCATTACCATCTCCATCAATAATTGGAATGAGATCATCATAATTCAATAAATCATCGTAGGAAATTGGTAATTCCTGAAGTCTAGCATATTGTTTCAGGTGTTCCCATAGCAATCCCTTTATTTTGTAAATAGGTTTTTTGTATTCTATGTCTGTGAATTCCATTTTCTAAGATTTAGTCTATTGTTTGATGCTAAGTTATTTTAATGTTGATCCGATAATAATGATACTTTATGACAATTTCATAATGTTAATGAGGTAGGCTCTTAAATTACGGACTCAACTTTCGGTTCTTGTTGGGCTGCAAAATCGTTGGCGTTTCTCACCCATAAATCGGTTTGTGGAAACGGAATTTCAATGTTATTCTTTCTTAACAACTCGGTTATTCGGAACCTCAATTCGCTTTTTACAAATTCCATACGCAGGAATTCGTAACTATAATAGTGAAGTACAAAGTCCAATGATGAGCTACCAAAATCTTTGAATTGAACTTCTGGTTCAGGAGAACTTAATATTTTATCGTGTTCCTCTGCTACTTGAAGAAGAATAGCTTTTACTTTATTCAGATCTGATTTGCAACCAACGCCAACATTAATTTGAAATCTGGAAGCAGCTTTATTGTGACTCCAGTTGGTTGCCTTATTTCCAACAAGCTTGGAATTTGGGATTAATATAGAAATATGGTCCAGGGTCTCCACTTTGGAGGTCCGAACACCTATAACCGTCACGGTACCAATAATGCCATCTGTTTCTATAACGTCATTTACTTTTACGGTTCCTTCAACCAATAAAATAAGGCCAGAAATCAGGTCATTAAAAGTTTGTTGCAATCCAAGTCCTACTCCAACCAATAAGGCCGCAGCCCCTCCCCACAAAAGAGAAAGGGAAATATCGATAGCTTTTAAAACTAGGAGTACTGCCCCGGTATAGATGATGTACTTAACAAATTGTAAAAAAGCGTATTGACGTCCAGCATTTATTTTTTTTCGCTTAGTAAAACGTCTGATAACTCTGTCGATAGTCCACGTTGAAAATAGGGCTATACTGATTATTATTGCTACTGCTATAACATTCGTTAGACCCAAATGGAAATCACCAACGTTGATAAAATTGTATTCAAGAATTTCTTTTAAGTTCATCTATGTCAAGAGAATAAGCCCATAAAGGCATGATTAATATAGAAATTCATCGTATTTAGATGAATTATCACGTTAGGTAAATGTCAATACCTATTCTAACTTTTCAGTTACAAATGTGAACGTAAAAACCAAGCCATTTTTTCGTGACTTACCTTTAGACCTGTGATGAAATCACTGGTTCCTATATCGTAGAACTCATCTGCAAACGGACGAATGTTTTCTTTCAATTTGATGATAATGACTTCATGGTCAACAAGTAATTCTTTGATAAATCCAGAACTATCATTTTTTTCGCGAGTCATTTCAGTCAGATGCGTCAGCTCTAGGTATGATTTTAAAGTAGCTGGAACGTAATGTCCTAAAGTACGTATGCGTTCCGCTATTTCATCAATAAATTCATTCAATTGCAATATTTGTGTATCAAAAAAGGTATGCATACTATAAAAATCTGAACCTTCTATATTCCAATGGGCATTTTTTGTTTTTATGTACAGCACCGTTTCATCCGCCAAAATTTTGGACAGAGCAGTTGATACAGCTTGCAGATTAGGTTCGGAAATTCCTATTTGAGTTTTCATATGTTATTTATTTTAGTTGTTTTTAAAATGCCTTTTTACATGGGCCTTTTTTTGATAATTGGTCATGTTGTCTGCTGATTGAATATCGATCGTGACATTCTTGAAATGTAAATCCTTCTTTAAAAAATTAAGAAGCTCAGTTTTAGCATGTGTAGGGCCAAATAACAGAACATGATCATACTTCAAGATTTCATTTGATATTTCTTTGTAATAAGCTTCTTGCATTTGTTGTCTTTTATGATGCATCCCTTTTTCACTCTTAATAAGGGCCTCTTCTTTTGTGTCAGAAGTGAAGTCCGAAGTAATAGAGCGTATGCCTTCCACTTTATTTATATCAATTAGGTCTGCTGTTGAGTGATCCATCCAGATGCCTTTAGTTTTCTTTGTCATAATTTTCATAGTGTTAAAGATATTTTGAGATTATTGATTTTGAAGTTTTCCAAGTGTAGAATCTAAGGAGCTTACTGCTTTGAGAATGGCGCCCGATATGGCGTGTTCTACAGTTGCCGCCTGATTGATAACAGCGGAGGGATGCACTCCTTCTAGTCTGGTTTCGATTAAACAAGATTTTACTTCAGGGCCTTCATTTTTTATATGAACTTCAACCCTTGAAATTTGAGATTGATACCTTTTTAATGACTCTGAAATTTGGGCAACAAAATAATCTTGGTTCCTACTGCTTTCATCAGTGTTGCTGTCAATGTTTATTTGAATTTTCATACGCTTTTATGTTTTTCTATTTTATTTTTTTGTGATTTTCAGTTTACGTGGGCAGGTACTAAATATTCTTTTGATGGTATGTTTCTAATAATTTATTTAGGGTGTTTAAATATTCAATCAACCCACTATTGTCCGATCCTTGACCTGGGGCCGTTGAAACATGAGCTGGAATTTCATCCAAATATTTGATTAGCTCAGGAAACTCTTCATAAATTTTAGAGGTCGCTAAGAAGATTCTTTTATTAAGCACATCTTGTTGATTCATTGATTATATATTTAAATAAAAGCACTTGTTGAAATAGTGATGCTTTAATAATTTTCTAAACAGGATAACCTTTAATGACATATTGATGTGCATCTTTTTGCAAGGCATTTTTTACAATAACTATATGGTCACGAGCGTCAATTTCATTTTGTGCGGCCTTTTTTGGTTTTTCTTCTTCATAATGCTTTGCTGCATCTAAGTGTTTCTTTGCGGCAGCGCGTAAATGATGTGCGGCTAATTTGTGATTTGCAATCTTCACTTCATTTTGAGATTTGGGTAAAGTCATTAAAGACGTATTTTTTTCTTTCTTTTCCATTTGTTCTACTTTATAAAATTAATAAATTGACGCTAAATCATACGCGACAGCCAATTCATTGTCAACGGACAATACACCTGGAGCATTCCAAGCCAAACGACCAGCCTCATCTTTTTGATATAATGAATGAACTAATCCTGTAAGCTTAACTTTACTATGATTGACTGAGACTTGTATATCATTCGAATTAATGGACCAATTACGTTTCAATGCCTGTTCAACAGCTTTTTGCTCCAGAACGTCTTTTAAAGGGTGTTTTACTTTTATTTCATTGGTAATTCCTTTAACCCCTGTAAGATATTTTATCGCTTTTTCGGGAGCTTCTTCTTGATATTTCGATGCGACTTCACCTTCTAGAGTAACCCAACCGGCTTCAACTCTTACCTTAAATTCGTCTGCTGAGATTTCCTTGTTGTTTTTCCATATATTAAGCACATCACCAGCTATTTCAGTATCATTCTTTCTGAAGGAATTCCCATAGTCAACGATGATGCCTTCTGTTATGGCTTTTACACCGACTACATTTTTTGTTGCACGTTGAGCATTTAATTTCTTGGCATAACTGTCTACTGTTCCCGATAATGTAACAACCCCATCTTTGGCAGTGACACCAATTTCAGCTGCGTGCATTGATCGCTCCCATTTTATTGCGTTTTGCACATCTTTTTGTAATTCTTGATTAGTTTTCATATTGAATAGGAATTTACACAACAAAAGAATTTTCATTGCTTTACAAAGGTGCGTCCTTATTCTACCATGTGCATTACACAATTAGGTATAAGGTTTACATGATTAGTTAAACCCAAATAGTTCATTAGAAATTCTATTCCATTCTAAAATCATAGCAAAATCAATTGTTTCACTGCACATAAGTTCGTCAGGTTTGCTTAAGCTAGGCCTACTCAACAAAGCACTCGATTTTATTGTGCTTTCAGCCTTTATTTCGTTAGACTTTCTTTGACTACCGCTCAGCACAAGAGCGCACTGATTAAAAAAGGTATTATGAACTATTTGGGTTAAAAGTAGCCTGACTATAGATCTTCTAGTGGGATACGCTTCTTGTTTTTTATTCCCTTAAAAAAAGTGGGCGTCATACCCGTTACTTTTTTAAATTGATTGGATAAATGTGCAACACTGCTGTAATGCAACTTGTGTGATATTTGTGTAAGGCTTAATTCATCATACATTATCAGTTCTTTTGCTCTTTCTATTTTATGAAGAATAAAAAAGTGATCAATAGTAACACCTTTGGTTTTAGAAAACAAAGCTGAGATGGTTTGGTAATCTTTATTTAATTGATTGGCAATATAAACAGAGAAATTTACAGGTGGTAAGTGTTCTGAATCATGTATCAAATCTATGATGGTTGTGACAACCTTTTCCACCAATATAGACTCTTTATCTTTCAGCAATCTAAGTCCATACTCATTAAGAACTTTTTTAAGTTGTTTCCTTTGCTTTTTTGTAATAGGTTTGAGTAAATGTACTTCGCCTAATTCGAGACTGGTATATATCATATCCAGATTAACAAGCTCAATTGCAACCACTTTTTTGCAACAAAGACAAACCATATTTTGTATGTGAAGTTTCATTTTTTTTGCTAGTGATATTAGATTTGCCCTGTTTCATTTATAATAATAGTACAAAGATTATACTTCGAACATTGACCAGGAATATCTCTAAAAAATATCATGATCTGATTGCTAAGCTAAATGGTCAATTTCTTTGTTGAAAGAACCTACCTATCATGGTTATCATTTTTTGCTAAGTTAGGACAATTCATAGGTTTTATTTGGTCAAAAGTATATTACATAAAAAATGACTCCACAATTTTAATATATCGAGTTGAGGAATCAAATACAAAGTGATCATTTGAGTCAAATATCTGTTTGTAAAAAAATATTGATTTACAATAATTGTGTCTTGCTTGATTTGAGTAATAAATTCCTGAAAATGGTTCAGTTAACTATTACCTATACTGAAAATAGTTTACAGTTTTTATATTTAATCCTGCAATAAGTTTACGGATTGATTTAAATCTTGTTCATCTTTTAGAAGGACACTATTTTTCGTGTAATAATTTCTTTAATTCCATATGATAGCGTAAGCATAAAATGTCGGAAATAAGATTATTTGTTGTGAATAAAACTCACGATCTTTTTGCATTTTGAAGGTTCTGAAGGTACTTTGATTAATAATTAATAATTTAGACCTGTAATGAGCTTACTCTTTGTCAAAACCATCAACAATTACACCACCTATAGATGCTGGAAATGAAAGTAATATGACTCTTTTTATAGCAACTATTGGATCATCGAATATTGGCATACGGTTAAGTGCAAAAAGGATAATGAAAACAACAATAAGGGTAACAGCATAATCAACTATTGTTCGAGCTATGAGGATATAATAACGATGCTTAATGTGACCTTGAAAGATTCCTTGAACTGAATATAGACCAATGAACAACAAGGATAGGAACAAAATGAAAATGACATTAAATAGGGGTAAGGTTTCACTAAGCCTCCATGATTCTTCAGAGAAAGCAACAGGAACGGTTAATGCAGAGGCACCTATCACCACTTGAATAATGTCTTCTGAATTGATTGACTTTTCTATCATATTTAGGTAATAATTAATGCATTCAGTTCCATTTTTCCTTAATTATAAAAGTTGGGCTTATACACCGCTAATGTAGGTTATTAAGCTTAACCCTGGTGGTAAGTGTAAATAGTTACTCTCGGTTTCTTTTTGTCCGTTATATTATAACTCAGGGAATAATTACCTACAAACCTATTTCATCGGAGAAGTATATGATAAAAACCATTTCGGGCTTTAATTCGAAGCACGTGAGGAATTACTTCCTATAGTCGTGATTTCGCTTTATTATTTATTTCAATGGTTCCTGGGTTGCAGTGGCATCCTTTCTGCTTTTTCTTAGATAGATATAGCGGAGAGCCCGATCAATTTCGCCTGGGCTCAGCACAGGCTCCCTGGCACGCCCAAATCATACAACTTTGCATCAATAAAGGATACTTTATCGGCTTTGTTAAGGAAATCTGAAGTTGATTTGTTACATGACTATCAACGAACAAAAGTCTATTTATAGATACTTTTAAATTTAAAAAATGATTGGTGCCGAACTCAATATTTGAGGTTACAAACTATTGTTAATATTTTATTTTTTTTTCGAATAAAAGTGGCTTTGCATGTCAATTTATTAAACATATTTACCGCGAAAATCAACATTTAAGCCATGGAAACTAAATCTATAAAACCGGGTACATTTAAGGGGTCCGATCACTGGTACCCAAAAGCACTTAACGCCACTATTCATCCAATGGTGAATTTCTTCCTGAATCTGGATAAAGAGAGGATAATATCGAGGTATTGCCATCTGCACCCAGTGGTAGATATGGATAAATTGAGAGAGCTTTTATCTTATCAATGTAAATACTTTATTTGGAGTGGGGCAGATCTTTTTAATGCCACCTCTGAAAACGGTAATAGGCAAATGGTCGTTATAGAAAACAATTCATGTCCATCTGGTCAAAAGTCGATGCCATTACTTGATGACAATAAGGAGGACGGTTCATATAGACTTCTTGTAGAAAGAACATTCAAGCCTTATATCAAACCTAAAAGAGGTGTGCCAGCCGTGAAGGGTAAACTTGCAGTTATTTATGATAAAAATCATATGGAAACCTCTGGATATGCGGCAGTAATTGCTGATGTTTTCAAAGAAGATGTTCTTTTGGTTCCTTTCTATAACGGAAAGGAAAATGGCCATATAAAGGTTGAAAACGAAATAATACATGTAAAAGAGGATGGGGAATGGCAACCAATAAGAGCCGTTTTTAAATACCTCACTCAAAAACCCTGGAATCGTATACCGCTCCATTGTAAAACCCGGATTCTTAACCCAATTGTGGCGTGTTTAGCAGGAGGAAGAAACAAAATGGTCGCTGCCAAAGCATATGACTTTTTCAATTCTGAACTTGAACCTTATGGACTTAAAATAAATTCACCTGAGACCATGTGGGATATATCCAAAGAAGAAATTCCGTTATGGGTTAGGAAAATGGGAGGCAACGCTGTGGTGAAAGTACCTTATTCTAATGCAGGACAAGGAGTTTATACGATCACTAATGAGAAGGAGCTGGAAGCTTTTATGGCGGAGGATATTGATTACGATAGGTATATAGTACAAAGTCTAATTGGAAATTACGCATGGAGTTCAAGAGGCACTGAAGGAAAGTTTTATCATGTAGGCACCGTGCCAACAAAGAAGGGGTCGACCTATGTAGCTGATATCCGAATGATGGTTAGTAGTACAGAAACTGGTATCAGACCACTCTGTATTTACTCAAGAAGAGCGGAAGAACCTCTTGCAGCAGAATTAACTGATGATAATGATTCTTGGGCCATGCTTGGAACTAATCTATCCATAAAATTAGGTGAGAATGAGTGGGATTCAGACACGACCAGATTGATGTTGATGGACCGAAGGGATTTTAATACTTTAGGAATTGGCCTGGATGACCTTATTGAAGCATATGTGCAAACGGTTTTATCTACGATTGCCATCGATAAAATGTGCATTAACTTGTACAATTCGAAAGGTAAATTCAGAAAAAAATTATTCAAGTCGCTTAATAACGATATGACTTTGCTAAACGAAATTATGTTGTGATGAAGCGCTATAAAATTATTGTTCTCACAGATCATGCGAATCATTCTACTGAGAACTCATTGTACCCTCTTGCTTCGGAGATGGCAGCTCATCCCCAGTGTCAATATTTAGATATTTCAAGCAGAGGTAATGTATTAAATGATGATTTTTTTCATCAACAAATGACCACCGAGCTAATGGTGAAAAGGGTAACAGAATCAATCCATTTTGATAGGTCCGGAGATTTGTTTGTGGATAATCAACAAATTGTCGATTTTCGTGATTATGACTTGGTTATGCTAAGAATCCCAAGGCCAGTGACTGATGAGTTTTTGAAATTCATTAAAGGTCATGGCCCTGAGAAAGTCTTTGTAAATGAACCCTTGGGAATGACTAATACGAGCAGCAAGGCATTCATGTTGAATTTCCCTGAATGTTGCCCACCGATAAAACTATGCAAATCCGTACATGATGTGCTGGCATTTTCTGAGAACAAGTCAATTGTTCTAAAGCCGTTAAGGGAATATGGAGGGCGTGGAATATTAAAAATATCGGGAGACACTATTGATGATGGCAAAGAAATACATGATAAGGCGCTGTATTTGCGAGGGATTAAGCAAACACTGGAAGGTGAGGGGTATCTAGGGATGACATTCTTGAAAAACGTAGATCAAGGGGACAAAAGAATAATTGTAATTGGTGGTGAAATATTGGCATCTTCCCTGCGATTACCGCCAGATAATTCATGGATATGCAATGTTGCTTTAGGTGGTAAATCCGTAAAATCAGAAGCAACGGATCATGAAAAAAGTTTAATTGCCATTATCGCACCGATAATGAAAGAACAAGGTATTTTAATTTATGGTGTTGACACACTAGTTAACGATGATGGTAAAAGAGTTATTTCAGAAGTTAATACAATGAGCATAGGTGGTTTTCCTCAAGCAGAGAAACAGACTGGAATGCCGTTAATAAAAAAAACCATTCAAAAAATAATTGATTACACAAATGATAGATTCAATAAATAGTATAGAAATAATAGAGTCATTTGATATAAATGATGTTCCAAAATCCACTATAAAATATTTTTGGCTCAAAATTGTATCTGATGGACTTGGTTGCCCCATATCTGTGCCATTAATGGTGGCTAGAGGTGCACAAGATGGACCGACTGTAGGAATTACAGCGGCCGTTCATGGTAATGAACTTAATGGAATACCTGTTATTCAAAGATTATTTAATGAACTGGAGGTAGAGGAATTGCGCGGTAATATTATTGCTGTTCCCGTAGCCAATGTTCCTTCGTTTATGAGAAAACAAAGACGTTTTAACGATGGTGTTGATCTTAATCACATCATGCCTGGGAAAGAAGATGGTAGCATTAGTGAAATTTATGCTTACAGAATAATAGATAGAATAATTAAAAGTTTTGACTATCTGTTGGATCTGCATACCGCAAGTGGTGGTAGGATAAATTCTTACTACGTTCGGGCAGATATGAGTCATCCAATAGTTAATCAGTTGGCGTTACTTCAAAATGCTCAGATCATTGTTCATAATCCTCCTTCTGATGGAACACTTAGAGGTGCCGCAGATGAATTGGGCATTCCTGCAATAACATTGGAAGTGGGAAATCCTAATACTTATCAGAAAAAATTAATCAGAAGTGGGGTTGAAGGGATACATAATGTATTGTGTCATTTGGACATGGTATCAGAAGAGATAGTTCCAGCGGAAACGGAGACTATAATGTGTAAAAAGTCTTATTGGCTCTATACAGACAAAGGCGGGTTAATGACCGTCTATTCTAATCTGCTTGAAAAAGTTAAAAAGGGAGATACTGTTGCAATTCTTAGAGATGTTTTTGGACAAAAGATAAAAGACTTTTATGCACCAGAAGATGGTGTTGTAATTGGTAAAAGTACTAGTCCAGTGAATCAATCTGGTGGTCGAATATTACATTTAGGAATAGAATAATTTGAATCTTTCTGCTTAACATAATGTAGAACCATGAAATTTTGAATACTAGGGGGATGGTGAGTCTAATTTAAAGCCTCGAAACACAAGAGGATAGACAAAAAAAGAAAAGAGTCTCGTTCGGACGAGATTCGTTGATTGCGAATTGCCGTGTGATGGAAAATTGTGTACCTAAAAATTTCTACGGAGCAAAATTATTTAATAAAGCAATTGAGCTTTAGCTAGCGGCAATTTAATGCTTCGACAAAAGCTCAGCCCATTGCATAAC
>JBLIMR010000048.1:0-21014 GCA_047638815.1 Gammaproteobacteria bacterium | reverse complement strand
GGAAGCATTCATATTCACTTGAATTACACGAAGATTTTCAGTTCATGAGTCTGCCTGTTGATGATGATTGGATTCTCAATGCCAATTACATAGACAAAACATTTATGCGGCACAAAATCAGTTATGATCTGTTCAGAGAGATGAATGAAAATAACGTGGCATCGAAATGTTCCTATGTCAATCTTATGCTTAATGAGAAATACATGGGACTTTATGTTTTAATGCAAGAGATTAATGGAGGCATGTTGATGGTCAATAAAAAAGATGACTTGGCCATGATATTTAAAGACCCTCCAATATTCTATGAAAGCAAATTGACTTATGTAAAGGATTCCACCAATTATTATGCCCAGAAGTTTCCTAAGAAATTAAAAAGGGATCAGACGGATTACCTCTTGCATTTTAAGGATTTTCTATTTGAATCTAGCGATCAAGAATTTATTAAACATATTGACGATTTTGTAGATGTAAATAATATCATGGATTGGCATATATTGTTGTTGTTCAGCAATAACTCAGACGGTATTATGAAGAACTTCTATCTCTACAAACGGGATACATCAACTCCTTTCCGAATAGCTATATGGGATTATGATCATTCTTTTGGAAGAGATGGTGATAACGAACTGAACATGATGAAACAAGAATTGGATTGTAACCGCTCCATTCTACTGAAGAGATTAGTGGGCATTGAAGAAACTAAATATGCAAGTAAAATTAAAGCACGATGGAAGGAATTGCGAGAGAAGGACGTTATCTCAGTGAAAAACTTCAATGCACATATAAATAGAAATGATAAGGTAATTAAAGAGGTGGTCAATCGAAATTTTCAGCGCTGGCCATTGGATGATAAATGGTACAATGATAATAACACCTACGATCAGGAAATACAAGTCATGAAAGATTTTGCAGTACTGAGAATTAATCAACTTGATGATTACTTTCGTTAATATAAAGTATTAGAGATGAAGATCACAAAACAACATTTCACTTTTCTTAAATCACTAGCGAAAAACAACAATCGAGAGTGGTTCATGGAGAACAAGAAAACCTTCGATGATTTGAACAACGAGATGAAGGCTTTTTGCGGTCAAATCATGGAGGGCTTGTGCAAAACCGACAATATTGAAAAGTTCAATGTTTTTAGAATATACCGAGATGTTCGATTTTCTAAAAACAAAACGCCTTACAAAAATCATCTCAGCGGATATTTCAGAAGGGCTACCGCACATCTAAGAGGTGGATACTATCTTCATATTGAGTCAGGGAATACTTTCGTTGGAGGAGGATTCTATAGTCCAAGCAAAGAGGATCTACTCAGGATAAGACAAGAAATTGAGCAAGACGATAAAGAGATGAGAGCCATCCTTAAAAATCCGAAATTCAAAAAGAACTTTGGGGCTTTGCTAGGGGAGGAGCTCAAGACTGCTCCCAGAGATTTTGATAAAGAGCACAAGGCGATTGATCTCATTCGTAAAAAACAATTTTACGTAGCACGATCGTTCACTGACAAAGAAGTGCTCTCAAAGGATTTTGATAAAGAAGTGGTTAAGACGTTTGAAGCTTTGAGGCCATTTTTTAATTTTATGAGTGAGACATTGACTACGGATTTGAATGGGATAAGTGTGTTGGATTAAGGGGTATTATATTTTGAGTGTTTGGAGTTCTTTTTGGTTGATTTTAATAATATTAGTAGATTAGATCTAACCAAATGATAAGACCTTTAAAACAACCTGAAATAAGAGGCTTGAATAGCCTTTCACCGTCTGAATGGAAATTTGATTACGAATTGTTTTTACAACAATTTATCAATGACGATTTTTTTTATGCTTTTAGTATAAGTGAAGATGAACGAATTGTTGGGACCGGGAACGTTCTTGTAAAAGAAAATGTAGCGTGGTTTGCGAACATTATAGTTGATGAGAATTATCGAGGTAAAGGCTTGGGTTCTAAAATGACCAAATTTCTGGTTGACTTTGTAGTTGATAAAGGGTTTGAAACTCAATTGTTGGTCGCTACGCATCTTGGGGAGGCCGTTTATACTAAAATTGGTTTCAGAAAAGTATCAGAATATCTCTGTTTTGATTCAGAAGTAGACCAGGACTATAATTATTCCAATTCTATTCAAGCGTTGAGGCCTTCAGACATAGAGAATGTCTATAATCTGGATAGAGATGCAAATGACGAAAATAGGATTCACTTGATCGATAAATATTATCAAAACGGATTTGGATATTTCGGCAATGACAGGAAAATGCTTGGGTTTTATCTCCCAGAATTTGGACAGGGATTGGTTTTGTCTCGAGACAATCAAGCGGGGATTGAACTACTGAAATTAAAACATTCAAAAAAAGGAAAAAGAACAATGTTGCCTATTGAAAACAAAGAGGGCATCAAATTCCTTGAAAGTATGGGCTTAAGGAAAGGAGATAAGAGTTCAAGAATGATTTTTGGAAAAGATAACAAATGGAAGCCAAAATATATCTTTTCTTACGGAAGCGGATATTGCGGCTGATACGAATCAGCTTCCAACACGATCTATTGGGCGTTAAAAAGAAGTATAGCTATACGTTAGTAAAGAATAAAAAACAGGTTAAGTCGAAAACTGATTAGAGTAGGCGGAATAAATAATATTGAAAATGGAGAATGAACATTTGGAGACTTTTAAAGCACAAGCACAAGGCAATGGATGGCCGACAAAAGTAGAAATCACAAATACAGAGTGGAAGATTCAATTGGATGAACCCGTTGACGATGGCGGTTCAAATTCCGGCCCCAATCCCATGCAATATTTCATAGCTTCATTAGCGGGGTGTCAAAACGAGCAAGCTCAGGTTGTTGCTGAGGAGCTCGCTTTGAATATAGATCAAATTAATATTAATGTTGAAATAGATCTCGATCTTTCTGGGTTTATGGGAATGTCGGATAATTCTAATGGCAGCTACAAGAATGTGCGACTTGAAGCCGTTGTAACAGGAGAAGTAACTGGAGAGGATGTGAATAGTTTAGGGGAAAAAATTGATGCTCGATGTCCAATCTTAGCTTTGTTACGTACAGGTGGTTGTAAAATCGAAAGTAATTGGAGTAAAAAATAACCAATTATGGTGACAATGGATAAAAATCATAACTACTCTTTGATTATGCAAAACGCTTTACGACCGCTCGTACTGGTGATCAAGATAAATTAATATAGAGAATATGAAAATTTGCATCACTATTATTTGCTGTTTAATCTCGTTAGTAATATTTAGCCAGAAGGGTATTGTTTATATAGGATTAGGAACCTCCTATGAAGAAGTCAAGTACGTTTATAATACGCAAATTCAGGTAAGCTCAGATATTAAATATGAAAACGAAGATCAGATATGCTATGGCCTGACATTTACTTATCAGCCTTCCGATAATTTGAGTATCACATCTGGAGCATTATTGTCAAGTCTAAATATCATGAAGGATTATAACTGGTTTTACATTGACCAAGGAGATCTATTGATTCCTAGAAGTACAACAGTAAAGGCAGATTATCTTAGAGTACCTTTGATGGTTGGAAAGAGGATTGGAAATGGAAAGATTGAATTCATGCCTTCGGCTGGTTTTAATTTTGATATACTAGTGAAATCCACAGAGACATCTATTTTTGAATTTAACAATGAGCGAGAATCAAACTATTTTGAATTAGGTTTTAGAAACCCGCACACTTTTTTCACCGTAGATTTTTTAGTTAGCATCAATACTTCTGATAAGATCTCAATTGGCATTGCACCATATCTCAATCAGGGATTAAATGTTCTTAATGATCAAATCACAGGAAGAGGGGAATCTAATTTTGGAGGTAGATTCAATGTCTCATATAAGTTGAAGTAGAATGGAGTGCACAGATTTAGTATTAAGACTCAAGCAATGTTTAGCTAATTAATATAGAACACTATGGAATTTACGATATCAACTCTAATCGATGCTAGCCCAGAACAAATTTATAAAACTTGGCTCAGTAGTGATGGACATACGAAAATGACAGGAGGGCAAGCAACAAGTTCTGATGAAGTAGGAGAGAGGTTTACCGCATGGGAAGGCTATATTGAGGGAAAGAATATTGAGTTGGAACAATTTGGAAGAATTTTGCAATCATGGAGAACAACTGAGTTTGAAGAGAATGAAGAAGATTCTCAAATTGAAATTTTATTGACTGAAAAAGGTAGTCAAACGGAATTAACATTGATCCACACAAAGCTTCCAGAAAGTGGCGAACACTATAAAAATGGATGGGACAAGCACTACTTCCAACCTATGAATAGTTACTTCCAAATATAAGTTGGATGATTTTTTTTTGCCCTGAATGATTTTAAGAAAATCACTTTAATGTCTCTTCCTTTACTTTAATCAAGTTTGGGGTCTTCTCAGCAAATTCTTCTAGAACCTTGAAGAAATTTAAAATATCTTCTTTCGTATTGTTGGCATTGACAGTCACCAATCGAATAAAAGTATCGTTATTAAAGGATCCAAAGCCAACGACTGTAATTTGATGCTCGTACAGCGCAGTACAAAGCGTCATCGGATCAATATTCTTATAATTGAAACAGATAGAAACTGAATCATCAAAACTATATTCAGTATAGTCAGGATTACTTCTAATGTATTCACGAGCAACATCTGCCAATTCAAATTGCTGATCTATAATCTGCTTCAAACCATTAGTTCCTACTGATTTCCATAGCGTCCAAAATTTCAAAGCATCATTTCTTCTTCCACATTGGAACGAAGTTTTACCCAAGTTGAAATCATCACCGTCTGTTTGATAAAGATAATCGGCTTCGTTATTAAATGAATCATGCAATCGCTTTTTATCATTCACTAAAATGATGGAACAAGTTAATGGCGTGCCAAGCATCTTGTGCGCATTATAGCTAAATGAATTGGATCTTTCCATTCCCTTAAGTAGGTGTTTGTACTTACTGCTAAAAATAACACCTCCACAATATGCGCCATCTACATGAAGCCAAATATTATATTTTTCAGTGATATCAGCAATTTTATCAATGGGATCAAAAGCTCCTAAAACTGTTGTTCCAGCTGTAGCGTTCACGTAGGTTGGAATAAATCCTTCACTGATGTCGTCTATTATTTGCGCTTCCAATTTCTCTGGAATCATTTTCCCTTCAGAATCAGCTGGTATATAACGGAGATTGTTTCTGCCGATTCCAGCAAAACTTGCATTCTTCGCATTGGAATAATGTGATTCTTTGGAAGTATAGATGACCAATTGTTTCGACATTCCATTTGCTCTACAGTTGGGATCTTTAGTGTCACGTGCCATAATTAAGGCCATGTAATTACTCATTGAACCTCCTGTTGGAAACGTACCATTGCTTTGAGAACCGTAACCGATTAGATCGCAAGATTGTCTGATGATTTCCTGTTCAATCCCAACTTGAGGGCCAGCAACTTTGTAGGTATACATACTATTGTTAAGCATGACAGCCAATAAATCCCCTAAAACAGCTTTGCCTTGTCTTCCTCCAAAAAGTTGGTTGAAGAATAAATTCGTAGCAGTTTTGGGAGTAGATACAAGAATGTCTCGAAGTACACCCTTAAAGTCATCATCAACCATCCCTGAATCATTCAGCGAAAGATCAATGGCGTCATAGAGCTCATTTGCGTCTATTCGATCGGCCACAGGTTGCTTATCTTCTTCATTTATTAAGATTTCAACTAGCTCATTGAACAAAGCTAAATCACCACTAATATCTGACATATAATTTTTATTTTTTATTTCGTTGCCAATTCGGAGGCATTGTCGTAGACCAAATCCTTAGTCACAAATTTTCTAGAATTTTCATCAAATATTTTGCAACTGCGAATTGGCTTTGCATATAGATGAAGCGTCATGCTTCTTTTATTAGACATGTTCTCTAAACTGTGAACACCCATGAAATCTATCATGTAGCTAATGTCGTTAGATTTCGTAATGGTCGATTTAACACGTTTGGGTTCCCCAGAATCATTTGTGTTGTAAATCGTTTCTCTAAATTCACCATCGATAATTTTCACCCAACATTCCTCGCCATCATGATTATGAATGGGAGTAATTTGACCTTCCTCCCAACAAAGTAGGATTAATTCAAACTTTTCGTTTTCAACAATACAATTTCGGGTATATGACTCATTAGACCATGAGCAATAGCAGTCCAAGGCACCGCTTGGCAATTTCATTGAACGTAATATGTCGCCATACTTCGTCCTCTCCCCTTCAGAAAGGGCAGAGATTGATTCGTCTAATGTTTGTAATGTATCTTTGGGTTGTTCGTTAGAATTCAAATAAGTTATGGCTTTTTCTGTTCATTAAATGCACAAGTCCAAGGCCTTTCCCCAAATCAAGTTAGTTAATTCGAAATGTTTTATCATTCGTACAACTTCTACAAATGTAGCCATTGAAATACCTTTCAACCTATTTATTTCATTGTTTTACAAACAATTTGTATTTTGACTCATTCTTATGAGCATTTTGCATGATCTTAGAAAGCCATGGTTTTGTGTTTTTTCAAGATTTACGACTGCCAAAGTAGTTGGCTGCGAATCACAAATATTTAAAAACTATGCAGGACAAAGAATTCATAATTAAAATAGGTGTTTTAGCCATTTATGTGGGGATTTTATTTCTCATTGGAATTTTCGCATCTAGGCGGATTAAAAGCATGAGTGATTATTATCTGGGAGGGAAAAAAATGGGTTTTTGGGCCGTTGCATTTTCTGCAAGAGCCACTGGAGAGTCAGGATGGCTTTTAATCGGTTTAACAGGAATGGGTGCCATGGCCGGCTATTCTGCCTATTGGGTTGTTCTGGGAGAATTGCTTGGGGTGTTTATTTCCTGGCAGTTTATGGCCAAGCTATTCAAAAGACGGTCTGACGAGTATAAAGCAATCACAATACCGGACTATCTGCAAAGTCATTTCAAATCATCCACAAACACACTACGAATAATATCAGCTGCGACATTAGTGATTTTTGTTGTCATTTATGTCGCATCCCAAATGGATGTAACGGGGATTGCATTCGAATCAATGCTTAATATTGACTATCGAATTGGCGCCCTGATCGGGTTCGTTATTGTTCTGACATATATTTTCATTGGTGGATTTGTAGCCGCAGTATGGTCAGATATGTTCCAAGGGATTCTAATGTTTTTTGGTTTGGTACTACTGCCAATTGTTGTTTGGTTCTCCATGGATCATGGCGCTGGCATCACAGCAGGATTGAACGCCATTGACCCTACTCTAACACAGGTAATGGGTAGAAGTGATGATGGATTGATGAACCTATTTACAATTCTCGGTTTCTCAATGATCGGATTGGGTTTTCTTGGTTCACCTCAGGTATATGTTCGCTTCATGTCTATCGAAAGCGTGAAGGAAATTGATAAGGGGAAATGGGTTGCATTGCTTTTTACTCTCTTGACAGATGCAGCAGCTGTAACAATCGGTATTCTTGCTCGAGTATATTTCACAAGTGAAGGGCAGGATCCAGAAGCGGTGTTAGGAAATGGCGGTGAGAATGTTTTGAGTATGATTACCAACGAATTTTTACCAACTATTCTAGTAGCTATTTTTGTTGCTATTGTGCTTTCTGCAATTATGTCTACAATTGATTCTCTTCTTATTCTTGCTTCCAGTGCTATTACGCGTGACTTTTATCAGAAAATTTTCAGACCGGATTTGAAGGATGAAGATTTAACGAAATTTTCAAGGCTTGTGACGGTGGGAATGGCAATAGTTGCCTTAGGTATAGCGATTCTCTTATACAACCTGTATCCCGACAGACAGGTTTTCTGGATTATGATTTTTGGATGGTCTGGAATAGCGGCCACTTTCTGTCCAGTAATCATTCTTTCTCTTTTCTGGAAAGGCTATTCTGAAAAAGGAGCAATAGCCTCCATGATAACTGGTTTTGTGTCAGTGATATTTTTCAAATTTGTAGTGTCAAACCTTGAAAGTGTAGGGGCCTATTTTAAAGAGTTAGATGTTCTAGCACCTTCCTTTGCTTTGGCCATGATTGTGGGGTATATTGTTTCAAAGATATTTCCTGCACAGCATGTTACAGAGGATACATTAGACCCGGTTGAATAGCGGAATGGAATTCTCTTTCCTGACAGTATATAAGCCTCAACGTCTAATTTATTACTCGTATCTTGCATATGCCTTAGCATTTATCGATTAGATGCTAGGATTTATACCATAACACTTAGTTTTTAATTAAAATGATTAATCTTCAAGAAATAAACTTCCCAGTAGATTGTATATTGGTTCACAACGAATTCTACAGTTATGATCCTGTGAATGCGTTCAATGAGGTAGATAGTTTGAAATATCTTAATGAAGATTTACTGCAATGCACATTTCCATTAGAAGACTTAATCGTTGACATAGGATGGTACGGTGATATCAAAAAAAATAAAGGAGAATATAGAATTAACCTTATCAAAAACGAAAACTGGGACGAGCCGTTTAACGTGATATATTCGAAATCTGTTGTGGAGATTAAGGATCTACTGACTAAAATAATAAAGTATTATACTAAAACGGAGATTGAAGAGGTTGTCCGTCAGGTATAAAAGTCAAGTAGCTAAGCGCACAAAATGACGGAAATCTGAAAAATGAACTGGTATATAAAAAATCATCAATCCTTGATATGCAATTCGAGGAATAAAACAGGCTCAAAAATTCTGCTTTATATGGTGATAGCAGTACTATCACAAAGTTGTTTGACTACGTCTTATTGGACCACACCCAAAAGCCTCGAAAGTGATACTATAGAATTTAAGGTGTTTTGGAATTATTTCGGCAATGAAACTCATGTAGCTGAGAAGTTTGATAAAAAGATTAATGAGTTAATCGATGAATCCAATAATTATAAGGAGTATATTATTCTTTTTCAATCGAATAATAGCCTCGAATCTGGAAAGAGAAATTTCATCGTTCATCTTTTTAATAATAAGGTTGAAAAAGAACAATTTCTGGAAATTACAGAAGATGAAATGTCAGAATTTAGAAACCTTATTAAATCCAAATCATTCAATGATTCGTGGGCAAAACTTGAACTGGATCTGAAATTTAAAGAGTTCATTGAGTTGTTTCCTGAGTTAAATAATTATTATCTAAAGCAGGAGTTTGAATTTGAACAAGATATGAGCTATCAGTTTCAGGATTTAAATTTTGTATTTAATAGTAATGGAAGATTGATATCTTGGAAAAAATAGGATTAATCTATACTGGAATGCTTAATCTTATAATGATCTAATATTAATCGAATTACCAATGACCGTTATTTTGTTTTAAGTTGACCAAAAAAATTTTGCTTTCAATTGCTACTATTTTTTTAATACGGCAATCGTATAAATTTCTTATGATACTTCCTGAAATGGAATTATTCTCATGGGGAGTAAGATTACTTTATGCCTGGATTATTAATATGTTTATCACAGGGATATTTGCTTTTTCTGGTTTTGCTTTCCATACTCAAAAGCTTCTTCCAAAATCATATTACAACATCAGTAACCCAAAGAGGTTAAAGAAAATATACAAGGCAGCGGGTGTTCCCTTGTTCAGGACCATGTTGTTGGCGACAATCTGGAGGAGCAAGAGTCAACAAAAAAAATATTTTAATGGCAACCGAGACGGTATATATAACTTATCCGAACAATCAATGAAATCGGAGTTTGGTCATTTAATTCCTTTCATACTCATCATGGTGTTAAGTATATACTTAATAGCAGTAGTTGATCTTATGCTGGGCATGTTTACCATAGTATGGAATATAGTAGGAAATATGTATCCGATCATTCTTCAGAGACATCATCGAATGCGGATTGAAATTATTGAGAAAAGGTTCGGCCGCTAAAATAAAAAACTCATTATTGTTTTCGAAATTTGAGAAATTCAGGATTTCCAAATAATTGTTCTTGAATTGTATGATTATTTCTTAAAGATGTCATCGTAATCCAATAATGGTTCAGGTCCCTTCCTAGATTTTCGGGTTTATCATATTATAGAAATTTTACAGCCCCTCCCAGAGATCGGACGGTTACTGAGTTTTGTGAAAAACGCTTCGAAATCTACCGTTTTTGCTAGGTTTTCTGCAATTTTATTGTTATATTGGAAAGAACATAAACTTTAAATATATAATATATGACTATGAATTTCATCGGGTACTCTTTGATTATAATTGCCATTCTTTTGGCCATCTTTATCACTATATATTCTGCATTTCCAAAAACGGATATTGCGCAGAAAACTCCAACAATCATTCAACGAATCGTTAAGATTTGGTCTCTTAAAAGATCTCTTCTGACAATACTATTAGGTATATGTATTCTAGGGATTAGCGGACTGTTTTTTTATAACCCAGCGGGTACAGCAACGGCAGTGCAATATTTATGGGGTGGTGATGCAGCTGTGACAACGCAAGGAGTGAAATTGAAATTCTGGGGAAAGACTATTCCAATCTCTTTTGAAATTGCATTGCAAGATCAGATTGTCAAGTATGATAACAATGGTGATAGAGCAGATGACCATGTCAGAACTGAAGAAGGAATCTATCACAGGGGTGCACAAACAAGAGAGTTCGCGGACGCCATAAAGGCAGATATCGCTGCAGCACTTATTGTCTCCATCGATTATCAAAATAGAGAGATGTTTTTAGAAATGGCAGACAAGAACAGATCTGAAAGTAAATTGGTCTATGCCAGAATTTATCCAGTATATGATCAAGCGCTAAAGAACACATGCAAACTCATGGATGCGCAAGATTATATTTCAGGTGCTTCATCTCAGTTTGATTATTACCTAAAAGACCAAATGGAAAATGGCATGTATTTAACTGAGGAGGTCTATGCTGATATTGAGGTGAGTCCAATGGGTTCTGATAGCACAAGAACTGTGGCTAGGGGGAAATCAGAGATAAACGAGAAGAGAGAAAAGAAATACAGAATTAGAAAAGATGCTTCCGGAGATCCTATCAGAGATGCTTCAAATTCTCTAAGAAGGTATGGATTAACTGTACAGCAAGTAGCTGTGACAAGTATCGACTGGGAACCTAGTTTTGATAATAGACTTAAGGATCAAAAAGAACAAGTTGCACAAACGCAATTGGAGAAGCAAGAAGCGGAAAAGGAGTTCTATGCTACGCAAAAAGCAATTGCCAAAGGAGAGCGTGAGAAGGCTGAGACAAGAGTGAGATTGGAGAAAGTGCAATTGGAACAAACAATAACTGCAGAGACCGCAGCTAAGACCGCTTCATACAAGGAACAGGAAGAAACGAATCTTTTGGCAGCAGCTCGAAAGTCAGCTGAGAAAATAAGAGTCATGGCGGATGCAGAAGCGTACGAGATATCCAAAAAGGTATTGGCAGGTATAGCGCCAGAGAAACGTCTTCAAATGGAGCTTGATGCCAGTGTGCAAAGAACACAAGCACTTGCTGGTCCAAATGGCATCACATTGCCAAGAACCGTTTTCGGTGGCACAACTGGTGGGAAGAATGATGCAGGTATGCTAGAGTCTATTTTAGGAGCAAAGATTTTGAGTGGTGAACTGAATACTGGTAAGTAATATATCAGACAAAGAATTTTATACTTAAAAAGTTTTCCTTTGTTAGAGAATGGAAAAGGCTAAAACCATATGCTCTAATTTTATAATTAACGAAGAAGTTAGGAAGATTACTGTCCTAACTTCTGGTCATATTAATGATACTTACCTCATTGAAACAGATGGGCAGATGCAGTATGTTCTTCAAAGGATAAATGATTTTGTTTTCAATGATCCAAAGACCCTAGTTCGTAACAAGGTTCACGTTAGTCAACACTTGAATGAGATTCCTTCAGCCTATAAGGCCCTTCAGTTTGTAAAAACCAAGACTGGGGAATATTTTCATGAGGACGATTCCAGATTATTTTGGAACATGATGGTTTACCTGAAGGATTCCAAAACGTATATTATCCCAAGCAGCAGTGCATTGGTCTATGAAGCCGGAAAGCTATATGGTGATTTTATTCAAAGGATGGATTCGTTTCCTGTCAACAAGATAGCTGAAACAATTTCAATGTTTCACAGCGTCCCGCATCGAAATTCTCAATTTGAAGACAGCCTGATAAATACTTCTGAGGAACTTCTGGCTAAGGCACATGATGAAATTTATTATGCCCGCAGTGTTAAAGAAGAAATGTTCGAATTAGAACAGGCTCGAGAACAGGGTAAATATCCAATCAGAGTGTTACATAATGACACTAAAATTTCAAATGTATTATTCGATGAGAATGATTTGGGTTTGGCAGTCATTGATTTTGACACAGTAATGCCAGGTATAGTTCATTATGATTTTGGTGATGCAGTTCGATCAATGTGCAGCAATAGGAGGGAAGACGATCCAGATGTGGAGGGCCTTTCGTTTAGGTTAGATTACTTCGAAGCCTTTTGCAAAGGTTATGGGGAACTAACGACAAACATTTTGACATCTGCGGAAAAAGGAGATTTTACCTTGGGCGTAAAAGTCATGATCTACATCATGGGCATAAGGTTCTTAACTGATTATCTCAATAAGAACATATATTACAAAGTGGAGTATGAAACCCACAATCTGATTCGTGCTAAAAATCAGTTTCGTCTATTGAAATCTGTTTATAGCAAAGAGAAAGAGATAGTTTCTATAATTGAATCTTATTTTCTTAAATAATATCCCTCAGAACTTCAGCTTTTCTTTGCGTCTCCCATGTTCCTCCGGTAAAATCTGGAATCTTTGTGCTCGCACTTTCATTGGCAACTGATATTTCTGAAAGCGGAGTGATGGCACTCCATAGCACCCCATCATAGAGATTGATATCCAATGGCAAACCATCATTCAGGCATCTTACAAGACGGTATAGCATTACAAAATCCATCCCGCCATGACCAACAGCGTTGGCATCTATTTGTGTTTTTAGTTTATTCCAAATAGGATGATCATATTTATCTCTATAAACTTTGTACTCTTCATCCTTCAACCAATTATGCCCCCAATATTTTAGTTCAGGTTCATTGATAAACAACTTTGAGGGATAGCCCTGGTGAACTGCTTTCGTTCCAGTTACAGTGTTCAACCTGGTATATGGTCTTCCAGTGTGAACATCAAATTGTAACATGATGCTCCTGCCTTTTTTAGTGCGAATAAGCGTGGTGTTCATGTCACCGCAAGCAAAGTCTTTGAAAGAACTGTTATTTGCTTTAGCGGCCATTGATAAGCTTTGTTCTCTTGAACTCATTGAGACAAGATGATCATAATTGTCACCACGGCCTATATCCATGTAAAAACTACATGGTCCAAGTCCATGGGTGGTATAAAAATTTCCATTTCTTTCTTGATGGTGTTTGATTCTCCATTGATCTTCATAGTACACATCATCCAACATGTGCTTTCTCAAGTCATGTATATATGCACCTTCCGCGTGATTAAGATCTCCAAAAATCCCTTCATTGATCATATTCAACACCCATAATTCCTCACCGTTAAAACAGCAATTCTCCATTGTCATGCAATGTTTCTTGGTTCGCTCAGCGGTTTCAATCAATTTCCAACAATCATCTAAGGTGTAAGCAATTGGCACTTCACATGCCACATGTTTTCCTTTCTCCATACCATATAGTGACATCTCTGTATGATATTTCCAAGGAGTACAGATAATCAGTAAGTCGATGTCATCTCGATCAGCCATTTTTTTCCATTCCTCATCACCGCCATGATAAAGATCAGCGCCTCTGTCTTGAATGGTTTTTAGATACTCGTTATTCTTCGTCACTTTATCTTCCTTGAGATCTGATAATGCTACGATGCTTGCATGATTGTTCTTAATCAAGTATTCAAACATTTGAATTAAAACGCTCCCTCGGTTCCCCATGCCAATCATTCCAATTCTAACGTTCGAAATTGGCTCTGCTTTTAATCCAAGAGCCGTGCCTTTGGCTGTCCTTGAACCCAGTATATCTTTTAGTATTTCACTTTCGATTGCATGTTCCGTATTTCCCTTAGCAACAAGTGGTGTGAGACCCAAGAATATTCCAGCTCTTGTGGTTAGATTTAAAAATGATTTACGATTCATGCTTAATGTGTTTTGAGATCTTCTGTAAATAAAGCAAAATAATATGCAAATTAAAAGGCATAACCCAAGGCAATTTTTGCAACCAATAATTCATGTGCATGCATATGTTTTCTCAATATGACCTCTTGATAAGTTTCGCCATCAATAATTGTTGAATTTCTACCTGGTGTGGCAGCGTGCAACAAGGAATTTCTTTCAAGGTCTCCTTTTATTTCTATTGTATTCTCGAATCCGAAGCCGTAGCTATTGCCACCAAAATCTTTGAGGATTAACGGGAAATGTAATCTGAAATTTAGATCAAGAAAGAGCCCGTTGGAATACATCTTTTTCTTTCCAATACCATAATAAATCAAAGGCAAAATGACAGATTTGGTCGGAAGTCGTTCTATGCCCATTGAGCGCTGCAAATAGAAATGTTTGGATACAAAAAAAGCACCCCACAAAAAGTGAAGTGCTTTCTTAATTAATATTATTTAATGACTAATTGATATCACCACCAACTGATAATCCACTTGGGACATAAGATGGAATTGTTTTGTCAAAATCATTATCTGTAAGCGCTTTCAAGAAAGAAACAAGAGCCGCTTTTTCACCGGTAGTTAAGTCTAGCGGTTCTAATTCACTCACTGGGATATTATCATTGATACTCACACCGTTGTTTTTGAACTCAACTACTTCCTCTAAGGTGTTGAACATGCCATTATGCATGTATGGTCCAGTTAATTCAACGTTACGAAGAGTTGGTGTTTTAAATTTATACTCACCATCCTTCCCTGTATCTCCTTCTGGTCCTTCAGAATTTGGACTTAAAGGGTTTTCAGGAATACCTAATGCGTGGAATGAACCATCATTGAAAGCAGCCCCTTGGTGACAAGAAACACAATTCGCTTTTCCGTTAAAAAGTAAAAGACCATGCTTTTGCTCCTCCGTAATTGCGGTTAGATTGCCAGAAATATATTGATCGTATGGACTATTGATAGAAGATATGCTTCTTTCAAAAGCGGACATTGCAAATTTATAATTCTGTTCATTTACCGTCTCGATTCCACCATTAAAGCAATCGCTAAATAGGTCCACATATTCAGGAATATTCTGCAGTCTTACAATTATTGAATCAAAAGTAACACTATCAGCATATGCATCTCCTCTCATCTCAGCTCTCGAAGTTGGAGGCATAACACTTTGCTCTTCGAAACTGCTTTTTCTTCCATCCCAAAAGTGAGGTGAATCATATGGATCAAATGTTGAAGCATTAGCATAACCATTGTATGCAGCATTCAAAATTGTTGGCGCATTACGAGGTACTCTATGAGTATTTCCATTTATGAGGTTTAAACCACCTGCATGCTCAATTCTATCTGGACCTAGTCCAACACCATTAACACCTATTGGTAAATCAATACCATCGGTATATCCAAAATCAGGATGATGACACGTTACGCATGCCACATCTTTCATTCCACCAATAATTGGATCCCAGAAGAGAAATCTTCCTAGTTCTACTTTTGCTTCGTTATTTGGATTGTCAAAAGGATCTATAGCCGGAGGTAGTGTTTCAAGACCCAAAAGATCTACATCGATCAATGCATCGTATTGGCTAGTTTCAACAATTGGAGTTGGTTCGTCTTTTTTACAAGATGTAGAGCCTACCGCTAAAGCAAGCAATAGGGTAGAGATACCCCAGGTTCTAGTTAATTTCATTATCTAATGTTTGTTCTAGTTACGTAAAACAAAACCCAATGTTTCATTTTGCACGTTAAAAATAGACAAAGAAAACGTACAGTGCAACATGTAATTTAGAGTAAATGTGACATTTAACTGTTAGTGAGTAAAATAAGCTGAATTATTTCTCACCTTATTTGTTGGGTACATATTTGTTTTTGCTGGATTGTGGCCTCTCCTAGGACAATTCCCTTGTTCACTTTTGGATTACCTTCAAAGGCAATTTTGGCCTCTCCGTATGAAGTGACTTTAAGTTCGCCAGATACGTTTATTCTGTAACTACCGTCACCATAAGCAACAATCTTGGTGTTTTTGTTCTTAATGTCGCTAGCATCTATAACACTTTCACCATAGGCTTTGAATTTTTGGTTTGTTGTCGTTCCCTCAACAATTTTCAAGTAACTTTCTCCATAGATTGTAGCTTCTAGCTTTGTTAGATCAACTTTGTTGAGATATACTTGAGATTCGCCATATATCTTTAATCGCAGGTTAGCTTGTTCTATGGGGCTTTCACAAACAAACGTTTCCTCACCACGTAACGACAATTCATCGATATGTCTATAGTACACTGTTGCTTTTACCGTTTTTCGAGGATATATAGGTTTGGTGGCAACATAGTTTTCACCTTTCTCTTTAACTGTTTTCGTTACAATTTTAGCATCATCCAAGTAAAGTCTTAATGTGTTGCCTACCACTTCCACATTCATTTTGTCTATAGAAACTCCAATTTTATCTATAACGACTTTTGACTCGTTGGATTTAATGAAATTAACCTGAATGTGCGGACTAACAATGACTTTGCGGAAGCTATCTACAGGGTATTCTTTTTCCGTTGCACTGATTGATAAAGATGAAAGAAAGAATAGAGCGAATATTAGAATGAAATTTCTCATAATAGGGTTCTTTTTGATTGTTTTCTTTTAAGGACAAGTTTAAAATAGAAGGTTGCATGAATATTTTCCTCTTTTTTGCAATTGGTCACACATAATATTGTGTTCTGGAGAGTAATGGCAAAAAATGTTTATAGCTTTATGCCAAAATTAAGTTTTTTGTTAATTGGTAAAAAGTTAATATACACCAGGTCCAATATAATCAATGGAGCATTAATATATGCCATTGGTGATACCCTTGCTTCATTTATTTTGGATGAATTTTCTGTATATCGTATTTTTGGGATGCTAATCCTTGGGGCTACAATATATGCGTTTGAAATTCCTAATTATTATAATTGGATTGAAAGAAAAACGGAACACCTCTTAGGAGCAAAAAAAACATGGGCAAAAACTGGATGGGCAACAGTATACTTCAATCCACTATGGGTGGCGCGTCATTTATTATTTATAAAATTATTTGCTGGACAATTTGAGCAGATAAATATGAATTTGCTTGAAATAGCATGGTTATCGTTCCTATTTAATATTCCGATTTCTATCATTGGGAATTATATCATCCAAAATAAAATTTCTCTCGATTGGCGTTTTTTCGCTAGTTCGGTATTTTCTGCCATCATGGCAATATATTATGCTTTCAGTGAACTGATGTTTACCTAACTTAAAATATGTGCCTTAAGAAGTAAACTCAAATTTCTCTCCATCAAATAACCCTAGATCACTTAACTTAAGTTTAGGAATTACCAGCAATGCCATAAATGATAATGTCATAAAAGGTGAACCAAGCGTTGACCCCATTTCCTTTACTTGTCGATCAAGTAAGGTATATTGTTCGGCTACTTTATATCCATCTTCATCTGTCATCAATCCTGCAATCGGTAGAGGAATGAAATTATTATGCACTCCATCAACGGCCGATAGTCCTCCCTTGTTTTCAATGACAAGATTTATTGCGTTGGTGATGTCTTCATCTGAAACACCGACTGCGACAATGTTATGAGAATCATGACTAACAGAGGAAGCAAGAGCACCTTTGTTTAGTCCAAAGTTTTTGATAAATGATACCGCTGGAGCCACTTTCTTATATCTGTTTACTACAATTATCTTTAATATATCATTCTGAACGTCAGATATTATTAGGTTGTCATCTAATGTTGGACTTAAATCAAGTCGATTTGTAATGAGTTCGCCATCCAAAGCTTCGATAACGGCAATGGAAGATGATGAACTCTTTACTTGTAATTGGCTTTTATCAATCGCTTCAATATTAAACTTGTTGGGATGGTCGCAGGTTTGATGCAATAATTTAGATTCACCTGACTCTGCGAGTAACTGACCATTGATATATGTGCCGATGATATTAAAATCAGTCGGATTGTCAATCGTGATAAAATCAGCCTTATCTCCGACTTGAAGTAAACCAACATCCAATTTATAATGTTTTACAGGATTGACACAAGCTACTTGTAGAACCTTAAAGAGATCGAGACCCTTGGCTAAAGCTCGTTTCACCAAGAGATTCAGATGACCCTCTAGCAGGCTGTCAGGATGTTTGTCATCTGAACAGAACATCATTCTTTCCCAATTATCGTGAATAAGATCGGCCAAAGCTTCAAAGTTCTTTGCGGCAGAACCTTCTCGTATTTGAATCCACATGCCATGATCGAGTTTGCCTTGTGCTTCCTCTTTTGTGAAGCATTCATGATCGGTGCTTATCCCTGCTGCGATGTAATTCTTGGCCATATCACCCATTAAACCCGGTGCATGACCATCTATGGGTTTATTATGTTTTTTAGCAGCAGTAATTTTATCAAATACTGTTTTATCCCCATTTAGCACTCCTGGCCAATTCATCATCTCTGCCAGATAAACGATTTCGGGCTTACTTAAAAGATATTCTACATCTTCAACATCAATTTCAGCCCCGGCAGTTTCAAAGGTTGTTGCTGGAACACATGATGGGGCGCCAAAATAGAATTTGAAAGGTGATTTATTCCCATTTTCAATCATGAATTCAACGCCATCAACACCCAAGACATTACCAATCTCATGTGGATCAGAAACAGTCGCAACCGTACCGTGAACCACAGCCATTCGAGCAAACTCCGTGGGAACTAGCATTGAGCTTTCTATATGAACATGGGCATCTACAAAGCCTGGTAAGATGAATTGATCATCGACTTTACCATCAGTTTCTGAAATACTTTTAATTTTTCCAGCCTCAATTTCTACAATGGCTTTAAATATTGTTTTGGAATGGATGTCAATGAGGTTACCTGTGATGGTCATGATTAATTATTAGGCTGCGCAATTTAGCCTAAATAAATTAGTGAGTAAATATTTTAATCCCTCCCAACACTTATATTTGCTGCAAACTAAATGATATATGAGAAACTTATTAGTGTTGATACTACTAATGTCATTGTTGATTTCCTGTAAAAAAGAAGGGAGACCTCAAAGAGAGATTGACGAAGATATAATTACGCAGTATATTGCTGATAATAACTTGAGTGCAACACCAACCGGATCAGGTCTGTATTATGTGATTGATGAAGAAGGTAGTGGAGATCAACCGAATTCTCAATCGACTGTAAAAGTGTACTATAAGGGATACTTAACCAATGGTTCTGTATTCGATGAATCCGAAATCAATGGCGCTGAACTCTCACTAAATGCTGTGATTAATGGTTGGCAAGAAGGAATTCCTAAGTTCAAGGAAGGTGGAGAAGGATTATTGTTGATTCCTTCGGAGTTGGGATACGGCTCTTCTGGTAATAGTGGCATTCCATCTAATTCAGTGCTTATATTTGAGATTCGACTGATTGAAGTTTTATAAATATGGTAATTATTATAGAAGCGAAGCGTAGATTCAATATTGAGAAGATGGTATTGTTATGCTTTTTGATTGCCATAAGTCTATCAAGTTACGCTCAGACCAAAAAGGTATTGCTCATAGGGATTGACGGTTGTAGACCAGATGCTGTAAGTGCAGCTGCTACACCAAACCTAGATGTTTTAATGGCAAACGGCACTTTTACCTTGGATGCTTTAAATACAGGTGTCACTTCGAGTGGCCCAGGTTGGTCATCGCTTTTAACAGGGGTGTGGCCAGAAAAACACGGTGTTGTAGACAATAGCTTTTCAGGAAGTGATTTTACAAATTACCCACATCTTTTTAAAAGAATAGAAGAGTACGACTCATCTTTAGAAACAGTTTCCATTGTCCAGTGGCATCCGATAAATGATCAAATTGCTGCTCCAGAAGCCGATATTACGGTTAACGTTAGTGATCACACTGATTTTGTAGTAACAGAGGCCAATGTTCATCTTGGCACTGGTGACCCAGACGTAATTTTTCTTCACTTTGATGATGTCGATCATGCGGGTCATTCTTTTGGATTTTCGCCAAGTGTTACACAATATATTAGCGCAATAGAGACTGTGGATACTGGGATTGGCCAAATCCTAAACACATTGACTAATAGACCGAATTATGCATGCGAAGATTGGGCAATCATAGTATCCACTGATCATGGTGGTCTTGGAACGTCACACGGAGGAAATAGTATTGAAGAACGAAATATTTTCATGATTGTAAGTGGTGATGAGATAACAAATCAGGAAATAGTCGCTGAAGAAATTTTAACTGAGATTCCTCCTGTTGTGAATTGCTTGAATGATTCGGTGGAATTGGCTTTTGACGGTTCTTCCTATGTAAGTATTGATGCTGACCCAAGTTTTGATTTCGGATCAAATGAAGATTTTACGGTTGAATGTTGGGTTAGAACTAACGAATCTGGAGATGTTGCTATCGTAACGGATAAAGATTGGGATTCTGGAGTATTACCTGGATGGGTGTTTTCATTTAACGCTGGAGGCGGACCTTGGAAGGTAAATGTTGGCGATGGAAATGATCGTGTAGATATTGAGGGGGGTGAAATATCTGATGGAGAATGGCATATGCTTTCAGCCACCTTTGACCGAGATGGAATGTTATCAATTTACGAAGATGGGACTCTTGTGGGCCAGGAGTCCATGACAGCTATTGGAGGTATTTCAACAGGTTTTCCTTTGAGATTTGGTGCTGATAGTGAGAGTGATTACGGATTTACCGGGAACTTATCTGAAGTAAGAATTTTCAGCGGTATTGTTTCGCCATCGTCAATATCAGACTGGAGTTGTTCTTCTTTGGAAAGCAATCATCCTGATTACAGTAATCTTGTTGGTGTATGGAAAATGAATGAAGGTGTTGGTAATACGATTAGTGATTTAGGTGCAAACAATCT
>JBLIMR010000047.1:0-21895 GCA_047638815.1 Gammaproteobacteria bacterium | reverse complement strand
TCATAACTGATTTTGTGCCGCATAAATGTTTTGTCTATGTAATTGGCATTGAGAATCCAATCATCATCAACAGGCAGACTCATGAACTGAAAATCTTCGTGTAATTCAAGTGAATATGAATGCTTCCAAAATTTAGAAGAAGAACCTCCCCTACATTTGATTTTAGCTAGGATTGTTTCCTCTGCATAATCCGTCTGGTAATTAATTAGGCAAGTCTCTTTTTCATCCCAACCAATAGGCCCCTTATGCTTGATTGTTATTGTTGGTAATTCTTCTCGCGAACATGCGAAAAGCATTAACAAGACAATAGCAACAAAGGCTTTATATATGGGAAATAGTTTCATAGTGTTTAGCTCCTGATTTCATCTTAATCATCCACCGTTAAAGATATCGTAATTAAAGAAAGTTTTCAAAACACCAAGGTAATTTTTATCCGGCAACCAACATTCTCACGAGTTCCAATAAAACAATCACTTCTGATGTGTTCTAACATCAACATAGATGGAAATATTTTCACTAGATCTTGCTAAGATTATTAACAAGATGCATCACCCATATTTCTTCTTCGTAAATTATATTTACTCCAGGAAAATTGTAGGACATGAATAAAGAGGAAAAAGAACTAAAGGAAATGTTGGATTTGAATGATCAATACCAAAAAGACAGAAAGAATTTGTCCAAAACTCAAAGGGAAATATTGTGGGAGTATATGAATAGGAGGGTTAAGTGAACCCTTTGACAGGCTCATGGACCAAGAGAATAATGAACCCTTCGACTGGCTCATGGACCGAGTTAAAAGTGAACCCTTCAACAGGCTCATGGATCTAACTATTGTGTTTCATAAAAAAATAGAATTCACTAAAACTGAATCAAAGAATTTTTAAATTTGAGTTACCCTAAGGGGTTATATTAAGTATCCTTAAACCTTTAATAATATTGAATGACGTATACCGTAATTGATGTTGAGACCACTGGACGTGGGAACAGAATTACTGAAATCAGTATCTTCAAAGTTAAAGGCGGAAAGGTGATCGATGAGTTTACCTCTTTGGTGAATCCAGAATCAGATATTCCAATGAATATCACCGTTCTTACTGGCATTGACAACAACATGGTGGCTGATGCTCCAATATGGAAAGAGATAGGTCAGAAAGTCTTAGACATTACTGAAGGTACTGTATTTGTTGCTCATAGTGTCAATTTTGACTACAATGTTATTCGTGGTGAATTCAAACGAATCGATGTGAATTTCAATCGAAAGAAGCTATGTACCGTAAGGCTCTCTCGAAGATTATTACCTGGCCATCGATCATATAGCCTGGGGAAACTGTGTCGAGATCTGGAAATCAATATCACAGATAGACACCGTGCACGAGGTGATGCTGAAGCAACGGTTATTCTATTCAACATTCTTAATGCTCAAGAGAAATGGCCGGAGGTCATAAAAGAGTTTTTTCAAAAGAGTTCTAAAGAAGCCACGCTCCCACCAAATCTTCCAAGTGAGGTTTTTAATGCCATTCCTCATGAAGCTGGGATATATTTTTTCAAAGACAAAAAAGGCAAAATCATATATGTAGGAAAGGCAAAAGATCTAAAGAAACGAGTGCTAGGTCATTTTTACAATAAGACTAAAAAGGAATTGGACTTGTGCCGTGAAACTCGAGACATCAGTTTCGAGTTATCTGGGAGTGAACTTATAGCGCTACTTATGGAAGACCATGCGATAAAACATCACTACCCTAGATATAATCAAGTAGCGAAGACAACCATAAAGGGCTTTGCTATTTTGAAATATATTGATCAAAAAGGGATTATTCATCTTGCCGTTGACAAAATCAAAAATGCAAGAAACCCATTGGCTATTTTCTATTCTGCCAATGCTGCAAGAGTTTATATGGAGCAGCTATGCAATGATTATGAACTCTGCCCAAAATATTGTCACCTTCAAGAAAATGTGAATTTCTGCACACACTATTTTATACAGACATGTAAAGGAATATGCAAGTCAGAAGAAAGTGAAGACTTGTATAATGAAAGAGTCAATGATGCTATCAATGAAATGGTTATGGATTCTGAGAGTTTTATAATTAAGGTTGGAGGAAGAACATTTAGTGAGCAAGGCTTTGTTATGGTGAAGGATGGAAAATACCTTGGATATGGATTTTTAGATAAGGATTCAACAATAAATCATGTTGGTGAATTAGAAGATTATTTAACCCTTCAAAAAGACAATGCTCATGTTCAAAGAATCATACGATCTCATATTCTATCGAAGCAAGAATACCACCCTATAGAATCAAATACCGTTTGGAGTTAATTCATTGCTTAATGTCCCATTCCAAATCGATTTTAAGTAAATTTGCGATAGTCTTATAATCTATAAATTAAAGGATTTACATTAAATAATTATTGTCCTTGAAGAGTACCAAGTCAAACCTAAACATAGACCAAAACTGGTCATCCTCTGCCCCATTTAATTTTTTCGGACCTTGCAGTGCTGAAACTCAAAGTCAGCTTGGACTAACTGCGGAAGGAATCTCAAAAAACTACAATAATTATATATTCAGGGCGGGTATTTGGAAGCCTCGCACAAGACCAAACACCTTCGAAGGTGTTGGCTCTATAGGATTGGATTGGCTGATAGATATTAAAAAAGAATTTAAGATTCCTGTTGCAACAGAAGTTGCAAATGCTGAACATGTTGAATTATGCCTCAAAGCAGGCGTAGATGTATTGTGGTTGGGCGCTAGAACCACAGTAAGTCCTTTTACTGTGCAAGAAATTGCAGAGGCTTTGAAAGGAGTAGATGTTCAAGTCTTTGTTAAAAATCCAATACATGCTGACTTATCTCTTTGGATTGGCGCCATTGAACGCATCAATAAAGTTGGCATCACTAAACTTGGAGCGATTCACAGAGGTTTTCACCAATTTGATAGTTCGCCTTATCGTAATGCGCCAAAGTGGGAAATCGCTATTGATCTCAAAAGTAGATTTCCAAACTTACCCGTTGTATGTGATGTAAGTCATATCAGTGGGACTCCTGAGCTTATTCAACATGTAGCGCAGATTTCTCAGGATCTGGATATGGATGGTTTAATGATAGAAACTCATGTTGATCCAACTATAGCTTTATCAGATGCCAAACAACAGTTGACCCCCCAAGGGTTATTTGAAGTAGAATCTAACTTGGTAAAACGTACGTCTCAAAGTGACAATGAAAATTTCACTGCCAATCTTGAAAAATTTCGTGGTCAAATAGATGTTTTGGACACAGAGATTCTAAGTCTGCTATCCAGAAGAATGCAGATGGCTCAAAAAATAGGGCAAGAAAAAAAGGAAAATAAGATTACAATTTTTCAAATAGAACGTTGGAATGAAATTTCGGCCTTATGTATTAATAAGGGAGAAGAACTGGAACTGGGCAGTAACTTCATTAAGGCGGTTTATGATGCGATTCACAATGAATCAATTAGGCACCAGAATATCATCATGAATAAGGATTAGAAGCGATATCCTAAACCAATAAAGGTCTCAAAGGAATATTCCCTCTGATCCATTCCAGTCTCCGTCTTATATATAGAATTGTTGAATAGAATTCCTTCCTCTTTGAGAATTGCATCTACTCTATTTGTTAATCTATATCGAAGACCGAACTCCGCGTTCCAAGCTAAAACATGTTCTCTAAATGGACTAGAACTATTATCATTTGAATGGGTCTGAGCACTGAAATTATGCGGGTCTAACCATGAAGAAACTCCTTTTTGCAAAAAATTATATTGTGCACCAACACCCGTTAAAAATTCAAATTTACCTGCCTTTAATAAAGTATAATCCACACCTATTGGAATAGCTACGTAATCATATTTATTGGTCGCTTCATGCGTATTGTGGCCATTCGAAAAAGAATACTTCTCTCCTGTTCTAAGATACATGGCTCCAATATGAACTTTCCATTTCGACCCTATTACTCTCGTTATCTCACCACTGTATGAATAAGTCATCAGCATCGACTCACTATCATTCTTGTGGTTTTGTAGATCTTCATTACCCTCCACATTCAAGGTTCTGAAGCACATTGAAGGCCCTGCATGGATATCAATACCCCATTTGGTTTCCTTCAACTCAAGTACACTTGCATCATTCACTTGATTTGATTCACCAATTTGAGATTGAATTGCTGTTTGTAAAGAGTCAACAAAATCATTTTTGGATTGGTCAATTTCATCTTTTTGAGGATTATTCAAAAGAATTTGCTCGTTCTCAGCAGTATCATCTATTATAATGCTAATTGATTCACTATTGTCATGTCCCGTATTGCCATTCTCACCAGAAAGGTCATTCTGATCTACATTATCATTAACCCCACTTAATTCAGGTGAATCTGTATTTCTAATATCAGAACTTTTAACGGATTCACTTGTACTATCAATCGTGCTATTATAGCTCATAGAGCCTTCTGATTCAATTGCTTTAATTGATTCATTTGTGCTTTCAATTGAACTACTTGAAATCAAAGTGTTCTCAAGATCACCTAAGATAACAGCTTGATTAATTTCATTTGATAGACTTGGAGAATTAATGTCGTTTTCAACAATTTTTTGCTCAATCTTTGTGTCTACAACAATATTCTCCGGCTCATTGTCATTCGCTGCTACCTGAACTACAGTTGAAGATTCTTTCGAACTTGCATTACTTGTAACTTTCTCCACTTCTCTAATTGCACTTGAATTATCCTGTTTGGCAGAATTATCAATCTTTTTAGCAAGAACTTTGGCTACAACACTTTTCTCTGTCCCTTGAACCTGCTTGGAGTTACGATCGATAATCTGTTGACCTATAGCACCAGCTTCATTTACAATATTAGATTTCACTTCTGCCCGAGCAGACTCATTTAATTCTGAACCATTATTACCAATTGTTTCACCATTCTGATTCTTGTCAGAAATATTATTTGACTTAGAGGCAATCATTGTTTCATTCGAAGAATTATCATCTTGATTAGAGCCGTTTTTAGCCATTCCTTCTATTTTACCAGAAACTTCATTAAGTGCAATCGACTTGTTTTCATCATTCATCTCCAAACCATCACTAGTAATGATAGTTTCTTCGGTGTCTGCTATTTGATTAGATTCAAATGATGAATAAACATAATACCCTAAAATTGAAAGTGCCAATAATCCTATCACGAATCCACCGGACCATTGCCTACTTCCTCCGGCAGCAACATTCGCATCTACTGCCTCCATTATACCGGGCATAAGATCTCTTGGAGGTTCCATAGAACTACCCTCAAGCTTTGACCGAAGCATCTGGTCGAATTTATTTTCGTCTAAGCCATTCATTTTTCAATTAAGTTTTTCTGTTTCAATAAAACTTTGAGTTTAGCGCGTGCTTTTGTTAGTTGGCTTCTTGACGCGCTTTCTGTTATTCCCAATTGTTTTCCTATTTCTCTATGATCAAAACCGTCCATGACATTCATATTGAGTACTGTTCTGCAACCTACAGGTAGTTCTTTTATCGCTTCAATAATATCATGTGCAGTCATTGATTCGATAACATAACTATTTTCAAATTCTTGATCCAATATATTTTCATCATCAGAATCATCAAATTGCATCTTTTTCTTTCTTATTCCGCTCAAACAAGCATTCACCAAGATTCTCTTCATCCATCCCTCGAAAGAACCTTTAAATGAAAAAGTATCGGCTTTCTTATGTATCTGAACAAAAGCCTCTTGGACGAAATCTTCAGCCTCATGAGTACTAGAAGAATATCTAAGCGCTATGGAGTAAAATAAACCACTATACGTAGAATACAGGTGCTGGAATGCTTGTCTATCCCCATTGGAAATAGCAAGCACAAACTTTCTTTCATCAGAAAGATCGCTCTTCAACAAACCTCTAAAATTATTCAACATTGTGCTTGATCCACTGCTAGATGTAAATATGTTTACGGACGCTTCCACAAATAACGTTATTTTTTTGGTCTTAAATATTAAGTGCATTAACAGTAATCCCCTCTTAGATGCATATTCTATCATAAACGCTTCTTATAAAATAAAATTTCTGTAAAAAAACATAGGGCAAATAGTGCTTACAGTACTTTTGTTTAAATATTATTAAAATATATTAAACAATACGGAAGCGTTTTTTAAATTACTGTCGTCTAAGGGTCAAATCAATTTAAAAACTAATAATAAAAAATATCATGCTTAAATTAAAACTCAATAAATTACTCACTCTTTGCACCGCAATAATATTCGGTGCAACAGTCAATGCTCAGACCGCTTCGGTGCAAGTCATTCACAATTCTGCTGATGCCATCGCATCAATGGTTGACGTTTACGCAAATGGAGATATCCTATTAGATGATTTCACTTTTAGAACGGCTACGCCATTTGTTGCGCTTCCTGCCGGTGTAGATATTGTTTTGGATATTGCTCCAGCAACTTCATCATCGGCTGCTGAGTCGATTTACAGTGCTACTGTACAATTTATCGATGGAGAAACATATATTGTAGTAGCCGATGGAATTGTAAGTCCTACTGGATACATACCTGCTCAGCCATTTGGTTTACAGGTATATGACATGGGTCGTGAAACTGCTTCGACAGCCACAAACACAGACGTATTAGTGCACCATGGATCAACCGATGCTCCAACAGTCGATGTTGTAGAAGTAGGTATCGGAGCTGGAACGATAGTAGATGATGCTTCATATACAAACTTTGCAGGTTATTTAGAATTGGGTACTGCTGATTACGCTTTGGCCATTACTGATATGACCGGAGGCACAACTGTAGCTACATATGCCGCACCTCTTGCTTCCTTAGGATTAGACGGAGCGGCTATTACTGTTGTTGCATCGGGGTTTCTTGATCCTACACTGAACAGTGATGGTGCTGCATTTGGATTGTATGTTGCCCTGGCTGATGGTGGTGATCTAATTGCTCTTCCTGCGGCTGTTCCTAATGACAACCCATGTAATGCAATCAATTTGCCAGTAGACGGAACTGTTGGAACATATTCTAATGCATTTGCTACGGTAAATGCTGGTGAAGATGCAATTACGCCCTTAGCAGGGACGGATGGACCGAGTACATGTGCATCGCAAGATGGTTGGTGTGGCGGTGACGCAGTCATTCAAAACTCAATCTGGTTTAGTTTTGTTGCTGGTGATACTGGCGTTAATATTACAACTTGTAATGAAGGAAACGATGTTGATACCCAATTGGCATTATATTCTGCAACTGATTGTACCGATTATTCAACGCTTACTTTGTTAGGGGCGAATGATGACCTAGTTGATGCTTGCACCAATGGAACGTCTGATTTTGCATCAAGCCTAACATATTGTGGCCTAACAGTAGGTCAGACCTATTGGATACTTGTTGATTCTTACCAAGCGGAGCAAGGTGATATTGCTATCTCGGTAACCAATGAGGCATGCCCTGAATTTGCAAGATTACAAGTGATTCATAACTCAGCAGATGCAGCTGCAGCGCTTGTAGATATTTACGCAAATGACGGATTACTGATTGATGATTTCGCTTTCAGAACTGCGAGTCCTTTTATTGATGTACCTGCCGGTGTTGAAATCGTAATTGGTGTTGCTCCTGCTACAAGCACAAGTGCTGCAGATGCGATAGCAACATTCCCCGTTACTTTGGCTGCAGACGAGACCTATGTAGTAGTTGCTGACGGAATTGTTAGTGCTACTGGTTACTCTCCAGCTGAGCCATTCGGATTGCAGATCTACGGTATGGGTAGAGAAGCTGCTTCGATAGCTACTAACACAGACGTATTAGTACACCATGGTGCCACTGATGCTCCTACGGTAGATGTTGTAGAAGTTGGTGTTGGTGCTGGAACAATTGTAGACAATGCTTCTTACACTGATTTTGCTGGATACTTAGAATTGGGGACTGCTGATTATGAATTGGCTATCACTGATGAAACAGGAGCTGTTACCGTTGCTACTTACGGAGCCCCTTTATCAGCGCTTGGCTTGGATGGCTCAGCTATTGTAGTAGTAGCGTCAGGATTTTTAAATCCAGGGAACAACAGTGATGGACCTGGATTTGGACTATGGGTGGCACTACCTTCTGGTGGAGAGCTAATTCCGTTGCCAATTGCTACTGGTTTAGAAGAGTTGACTACAGTTAATTCATCGATATATCCTAATCCTGTAACAGATGAATTGAACTTGTTGTTTGAGCAAAACTTTACAGGAACAATTCAAATCATGTCTCTTGATGGCAGAGTAATAAAAAGTGAATTTATTAATAACATCAATGCAAGGCTTGATGTTTCTGAACTTGCAAGCGGAACATACTTTCTGATCGCAACGAACGATACACAGAAGTCTGTACAAAAGATTATAAAAAACTAAGGTTAGAGTAGTGTAGTTAAAACAGGCGAAGGTCCTCTAATTGATAGGAGGGCCTTCGTTTTTTTTCACTTAGTTGTAGTCATCCATTATTGACTCTCGCCTTTTAGCAAAATCGTAAGGATCTTTTGTTTCAAATGCACGATCCATTGGTTCCTTAACCGAATCAAAGGAATAAACTCCTTTATAATTAGTCATCGCAATCCCAGTAAAGGTGATGAAAACTGCGATCAATGATACTGTCATAAATGGTTTGAAGAATTTCTTCTGTAGCAGATAATCATAGGCATAAAAAGACAGCATTATAGGCAAAGGATACAATAAAATATAAGTTCTAGCCGAAAGATGCTTATTCCCAAGAACAAACAGAACCAATGCCATAAGGATTGAAAGTCCATATACAATCATCAAGCGTTTAAATTCCTTACCCTTTTTCATCATGTAAACAGCATACAAAATACCTAGAAATTGAATAGCTGATAAAATTTTAACCGTCCAAATAAGGATCTTGACAGCTGCACTTTGCTCCATTGAAAGTTTATATATATCAGCTTTCTCCACTATGTCAAAAGAAGCAAAGGAGAAATGTCTTAAAATAAGATCAAATACTTTCGCGAATCTCTCAGGTTTAAAAGTGAGGTTCCCCCCTGCTCCACTATAGATTACATCCCCGTATTGCCATATTGTTGGCAACAATAAAGATCCTGAAATTAGACCGCCTATAAGTAAGTATAAGAGTGATACTGATCCCTTTTTCTTATCTTCTTTCCAAGCATAGAATAACAACACAACAATAAATGGCAGAAACATCACCCAGGTTAGGTGAAGCTGATATGTAAATAAAAGAGCAAACCCGATGCATAGGAAATACCAATGGGTCTTTTTAAAAAACATATTGTCTTGATAAACAAACCGATCGAATACTGAAATGAAGAGCAATGCTCCAGAAAGAATAAGATAACTTGTATTCAGCAAAACCGTCCCATGATGCAAGTATGCCGGCAGAAGTAAAAACAGAATGAGGATAAAGTTCAATGAGAAATTCTCAAATCTCTTTTTTACATACACCGCTAAAATCACCAACCCACCTGTGGAAATTATATTCGACAATACTATTGGCGCATAGGGATGATTGAAAAATTTGATTGGAATACCAACGAGTAGTCCTTGCAATGCTCCTGCCAATCTTGTTTGTGACCATACTACATCAGGACCCCAGAATGACCAATTGCCTGAGTATGCATTCTCCAAGCCCATGAGGTAAATCTGCTCATAATCGAGATGAGAAAAATTGGTTTGGATCCCGAGAAATATTCTGAAAATCAATAGCAATAAAACAATCAGGGCAGATAACCAAACGTTCTTGTTCGATGTTTTTGTTTCTGTTAATCTCTTGCTCATCAATAAGCTGTTTAAACCCTGTCTTGCAGTATCGGTTTTCTCTTCAAAGCCTTAAGAATTAAGAAAATCACCAAGGATATAGCAAAAGCAATATGCCAAAAATTCAAATCTATGTATTCAATACCATTGACTGCCAACTGACCACTAATATCAAAGAGCCAGAAAACTGCGAATATTGCCATGAAACCCGTTCTTTCTTGACGAAGTATTTTTCTCATGTTCAACTTGGTTTCTGGAGCAACATACCCAGCAAACTTTGGCATAAAGGCAGGACGTTCTGATGCCCATTTTGTATATCGATCACCGAACTTATCAATCAAGAAGCTCTCTTCAGCAAACATGATGCGTTCATAGTAGAGATAGTATAAAATAATGAAGAAGGCAATAAACCAAATGTTCTGCGTCCAAATCGCTGGTGCCAACCACATAAAGAAGTTCCCAACATACAACGGGTGTCTTACCAATGAATACCATCCAGTGGTATTCACGACATCTGCCACTTGACCTTCATTGGTGTTTCTGCCACTAGTATTTGGTGCAACATGACCGATAACATGACATCGAATCAAAAGGCCAATGATACTAACGACCAATGCACCATACTTAATGATTTCATCCCATTTCCCTGGAACACCATTATTATTGTATTCATGAAAAACATAAATTGCCAATGCGGGTATTACAACGAGTATTGGAAGGAATCCTCGATATTTGAATAGGTAGTTCCCCTGACTTCGTAATTCGTCCTTTAATGCCATGTGGTTATTGTTTAGTCTTGCGCTGATTTCTTTGGTGCGAAGCTAAAATATTATTTGATAGGTTATCCAAAAAGGCACAATCTAAAGCGGGGTAACGAAGAGGAGCATAAGAATCTGTACCTCTTTCAGAATGACACTTCCAATTTACACAACTCCATTTCCACAACAAACCAATAATTACATAATTTAGCGAATTGAAAAAAACACTATTATGGAAAATCTCGTTGACTTATTTCTTCTAATTCTTTTGCAGTGTGTATTGGGGTTCGATAACTTGTTATACATCTCTCTTGAATCAAAAAGAGCTCCAAAAGAAAGACAAGCGTATGTTCGGAAAATAGGGATTTTGATTGCTATTGTACTTCGAATTGTCTTGCTGTTTTTACTGGTGAATCTGCTTAAATATACTAAACAGGAGTTATTCGGAATTGATTTTGGTGATTATGCCGTTGGCCACTTCACATTGCACAGTATTATCGTCTTAGTTGGTGGAATTTTTATTCTTTATACCTCAGTGAAAGAAATCTGGCATATGATGAAGCTTGAAGAACATGAGAACACAAGTGACAAGAAAACTACCTCAGTGGCGAAGGTAATCACGATGATTGTAGTTATGAATTTGGTCTTCTCATTTGATTCGATATTAAGCGCCATTGCATTGACCGATGTCTTTTGGGTCATGACAACAGCAATCGTTATTAGTGGGCTACTTATGATCTATCTTGCGGATCATGTTTCAGCATTCTTAGAGAAAAACAGAATGTATGAGGTCTTGGGGCTATTTGTTCTCTTCTTGGTGGGTATTATGCTTATTACCGAAGGAGGTCATTTGGCGCACCTAAAGTTATTTGGAAATGCCATAACACCGATGAACAAGACGACTTTCTACTTTATACTAGCGATACTTGTGTTGATTGATGTGGTACAAGGAAGGTATCAAAAGAAATTATCCAGAGCGAAGAAGCACTAAAGCCTTTTTGCAATAAAATTAAAAAGCCATTTCAATTTCTCGGAATGGCTTTTTTTAGCCTTAAAAATTCGAGTAAATATTCTTCAAGGGATTATCAATTTATGCAATGTAAAGCGCTCAAATATGAAATAAGAGTCTATTGTTTCACAATTCTTTCAATCGAATGAATTCCTTTTGCCCCATTTATAACAACCATATATACCCCCTTTGGATATTGGGTTAAATCAATCTCAAATACATTATTGATATTGGCCTTACTGATCACAACATTTCCTAGGGAATTAAATACTGTTAAAATTTCAAATTCATTCATAGAAATATTGAACAGGCCTTCGGAGGGATTAGGATATATTGTGTTGTTTACCTCATTAATTTCTGCAATACCTACAATTTCACAAGAAGCTTCCACCTCTTCATTGGTGTTACAACCTGGAGCGTTCCCTTGAAAATAGGTCCCCCCAGGATTCTCTGCCATAGCTTGACAGATTATTGGTTGATTACAAACACTTAAATTAATATTTCCCATAATATCAAACCCAGCACCACTTGATATATTAATATTATTCAAAAAGTCTAAATTCTCCAATAGTGGCATACCATAAATTTGGATCCAACCACTCAATAGACCTATATTTTCAAAACCATCCAAATTACCTAAGGATTGATTGTCAATTAATTCCAGTGAAACATTACCGTTAGGAACATTAATGTCACTCACATCCATTAAACTTGGGTTATGTGCAATACACAGAATTCCATTTATTGCACTAACATTTTGGATGCCTTCCAAGGAAGTTAAGTTTTCGTTGTAGTTGATAACGAACTGTCCGTTTACAGCATTGATATTTTCCAATCCACTTAGACTTACTAAAGAATTATTATCCTTTATCCTCAGATCTCCGCCTACCGATGTTAAATTACTAAATGATTCCAAACTGGAAATTAAAGGCAACTCAATATGAAGTCCACCTCCAATGGTGCTAAGGTTTGCTAAAACATCAATATCCGTGATCGGAATATTAGTAAGTTTTAGTGATCCAGCTATATTGAAGATGTTAGGTAAAAAACTTAAATTAGTCATCTCCGGATTATCAGTTATTAAAATGGAGCCAGGAAAATTGCTTGTCTCAATAGACACATTAAAATATTCTAACAATTGATTTGTTTGAAAACTCAAACCACCAATGGATGAAAGATTCGGAGCATTTATGGAAGTTAAATTATGATTCCATTCAATATCAATACTTGATGAAATGTAAGATAATTCAGGTATATCTATCTCAGTTACACCTGTACCAGTAATACTAAATTCTAATCCCACAGATGAAAGAACTGGAATATATATCTCAACTAACGATAATGTAGCTCCAATGCTAAAATTTCCACCTACACTAGCCAATACATCCAAACTTATGGTTTCCATGAAAGCACTACTGCTCATACCAAAATCTCCTCCAACAAAGTTGAGATTATCAAGTGTCAATTCAATCATGTAATGACAAGAAAATATCTTGAAATCAGCACCGATAGATTGAACGTTTTGCAATCCAGCGAAATCTACTAATCCGCTGCAATATTTCACAATAAAAGATTCCTGAATTGTCTCTAACTGAGTCAATCCCTCAAGACTAATAATATTACTTCCAGTGCCAATGATTTCTATTGATCCAAGCACATCTGTACATCCAGGATAATTTTCTGAGAAACTATCAATTTGTTCCTGAGTGGTAATTAATAAATCATCTTCTAAGCAAGACTGTGAGTACGAATAAAAGCCTAGAAAAATAGTGAGAATTAATATTGTTGATTTTTTCATAGTATTCAGATTTTATTGTTAGCTCCCAAATATAATCATAATAAGTTGATCTTCAGTAATTAAACATTGTTATTTAAAGATACTTTGAGAGGGGTTGTTTCAAGATGAATATATCCTTTGTCGTTAAAATCTATAACCTAGATCTATTATTCCTTTGATAGATACGAACTCCCTTAAGACTTTGAGCTCACAGTGTATTACAAGCAGTGGGGTCGTAAATTTAGCGACAAAATTTAGTGTCAATTATTGAATATCCATACAATCTGCAGTATATTCGCCCAAAATGAGCTGGTTAAATAATATAGCGAATAAACTTGTTAGCAATTATTAATATTAAACATGAGCTTTGACTTTCATAGTAACAGAGATAAGTATTTCAATCTTCAAAAAACAAATACGGATAAGTACATAATCCCTTTTATTGAACAATTCAAGAAAATTGAATCTTCTTTGAAAGTCTTAGAGGTTGGTTGTAGAGATGGGGGTGTTCTTCATCCATTTTTACAGCGAGGTTGCCATATTACAGGTGTTGAATTATCACCAAACATGCTTCTTGAAGCCAAAAAAAGATACTCCGATAATATTGAAAGAAGTGAAGCCAATTTTATCGCAATGGATATCCATGACTTTGATTCTTCCGAAAAATTTGACATTATCATCCTCAAAGATGTCATTGAACATGTCTATCATCATGATAAGCTGATAAAAAAATTAAAAACTTTAATGTCATCTGATGGCGTAATATATTTTGGATATCCACCATGGCAGAACCCATACGGAGGGCATCAACAGGTTGCTAATAACAAAATTTTATCGAAAATTCCTTATTATCATCTACTTCCGAACTTTTTATATTACGGAATTTTGAAATTAGCCAAGGAAAAATCATTTAAATTTTTAAAAGCCACAAAGGAAACCAGAATTAGCATTGAAGGATTTAGGAAATATATGAGTTCCAATGGGCTAACAATATGGAAAGAAGAACTATACCTCATAAACCCGATGTATGAAGCTAAATTTGGCATTAAACCCAGAAAACAGTTTAGATTAATTGCGGCCATCCCCTATTTTAGAAATTATCTAACAACTACTAGCGATTGCCTGGTTATATCAAATGCACATAATGAACAATTGTTGTCAGAAAAAGAACAGCATTAAACGGGGCTTTTTAATTCGTGACATAGCCATCTCCGAATAGTTTATCTTTTCCTCAACCACTCACTTGACTCTTTGATTACTTTCTTCTCAAAGTTCATCATTTTTAGTTTTATACTTTCCTCATGATGCTCAAACTCTTCCATCGCTCTTTCTATTTCATCATTCCGATTATAAAATCGAACTGAATTATTTTCCTTGTCTACAATCCAACCAATCTGAGTCTTGAATCCTTTCGACTCATATTCAGAATTGTTATAGCCTTTGGGCAACTCATTTATCTCGTCCAATTCTATCTCAAATTCGATCTTCTTACTTGAGATTAATCCACTCTTTGTATAGTTAACTATTGTGAAATGTTCTAGTAATAATTCTGGTAGTATCTCTTTTATTAATCCCTGTTGCAATCCATTGTGTTTTCCCCAAAGTTAATCTTATCCCCATAAAAATTACGGTGAGCCCTTTTTGATCGCAACAGAACTTTTCATTTACAACACACTCGGATTACGCAAGCTAAATCCGAGCGAACTGGGAAATATTCAAAGCAAGTAAGAGCAACAGAGTGACTTTCTTAAAACAGGTGTCTTAATGATCGGGATTAGGGGTCAGAGACCCCATGAGTAATTTCCTTTTTATTTTATAATTGTAAAATCATTCATTCAACTTTAACGAAACGAGATTGAATCTAATTCAATGATTATTCGTCACGGAGCTCGCTACGCTAGATCCGCGACAACGGGTGAATGAGCACTATTTAATAAATTAGCCTATTCGACTACTATTATTGCTTGTTCATCTACTTAGAGAATTATCCCTTGATTTTAAACCAACATTTGCTCAACATTTAAAAATCGAACTAGATGAAATACATACTAATAATTTTCGCCCTACTTCTCCACGTTACATCATTCGCACAAGACAACAACCCAATAAAAATTTCTGGAAAAGTTATAGATGCCAGCACGAAGGGTGCCATGCCTTTCGCAAATGTCGTTATCTTCAACCCCATTGATGACTCTCAAGTTGTCGTTGTTACATCAAACGATAAAGGATATTACATTATTGATGTTGATCCAGGGACGTACAACATAACCTTTGAATTTGCAGGCTATAAAAAAAGTAAGATTGAAAAGATCAATTCAAAACCGGAAAAAAATATACTGATCTTTTCCCAACCGTTCATCTTACCTATCAACATAATAAGGAAACGGGAATTTGGCAACCAAGAAGAGTTGTTGCTACCTTTACCTATAGGTTAAATAGAAGCAAAAGTGATAGGGATAGATTACCGAGTTAATGGTAATTACAGATGACTAAATATTTTGAAATAAGGCACTCATTATTTACTGAATTCTTCAAAGAATTCTCCGTCATATCGATAAATCCCGTACCCTTTACCCAACCAGATATTGCCATTGGAGTCCTCTGTAATTCCAAAGAACATGTCATTTTCCTCCTTAACTAGTTTTGAATTCATTTTCTCACGTGAGGGCAATTGCGCATCATACCGAGAGAGCCTCCAACGCATCTCATTACCATCTTTGGCGGAATTGGTCCAAATGTTACCTTTCTTATCTTCGTAGATGTAACCAACAAAATCTGTCGTGTAATTGACATATGATCTACCATCATATCGCCAGAGTCCATCGTTTCCTCCCAGCCATATATCACCCATTTTATCCTTAATAATACTCCGAACATTATTAAAAGATTTTCCTTCGTGATTTATTATTACCTCAAATTTTTCATCTCCCTCAGAAGATTTCCTTACTGGGTCAAACTTGCAAGCCTGCCCTCTTGTTCCAAACCAGAAGCTACCGTTGCTATCCTCAATTATAGAATTGATATCGTGATTACTCATACCTTCCTTGCTTGTATAATTTCTAAATGTTTCCCCGTCATATCGACTTGCTCCACCAGTTGTTCCAAACCATATATCTCCCTTTTTATCCTCATATATACATGTTACTCGATCATCGGGAAGCCCCTCCTTCATTGTGAAATTGACAAACGACTTTCCATCATAACGATATACACCAGCTCCAATAGTTCCAAACCAAAGCATCCCATTTCTATCTTCCAATAGTGAAAAAACATGATACCGTCTGAGCTTTTCCTTATTGGTGAAATTGACAAATGATTTGCCATCATATCGAATAATCCCCTCCCAACTTGCAAACCAAATATGACCATTTTTATCCTCTAATATATTCCTAGTAATACTGCTCGGAGCATATGGAGACGAATCATCATTTGATTCCACAAAATATTCATCAACATCAGAATTTACTTTTTCCTTTTGAACTTTCTGTTCTTTGATGTTTATTGATGAATCACGTTTAACTTGACCCTCGCACGAAGTGAAAAATATTAGAAATAGAATTACGATAAGTTGTTGATCGAGCTTTACCATGAAAAATGTATTTAGAATTATCCGAGTAAACCAAAGTTATGGAAGAATTGAGGTCAGTGTGTTAAAATCAAGTTAAAATTAGGAATAGAAATGATTACCCCAGACCCATTATCCTCTTTATCCATCTCAATTTTCTAGATGATTGCGGGTAGTACTTCAGATTAAGCTCCAACCATGTAGGTTTGTCAAGAATACTTTTAAAATGAGAAAAAGTTTTAAATCCAGCTTCACCTCTGTAGGAACCAGTGCCGCTCTCTCCTACTCCTCCAAATGCGAAATTATTGTTTGAAATGTGCATCACTGCCTCATTAATGGTTCCACCACCAAATGATATTTCTCTTAATATTTTCTTCTTAGTTTCTTTACTGCTCGAAAAAACAGAACACGCCAATGGGTTTGGGTGATCCCTCACAACCTTAATCGCATCCTCAATATTTTCATATTCAATTATTGGTAGGATTGGCCCAAATATCTCCTCCTGCATCACTTCATCAGTAATAGTAACATCAGTCATTAATGTTGGTGAAATGAATCTTTCTTGCACACTATACTCTCCGCCAATCACGACCTTGCTTTTATCTATAAACGATATCAATCTTTCAGTATGTCTTTCAGTAATTATCTGACAATAATTACCATTTTCAATCGAATAATTACCCCCCTCAATTTCCTTTTTGGCAGCTTCAATAAATTTTTCTTTAACACTTTTATGGACGAGTACATAGTCCGGAGCAACACAGGTTTGCCCTGCATTCATAAACTTTGCCCATATCAATCTTTTAGCGGCCATTGAAACATTGCAATCAGATGTAATAAAAGCAGGGCATTTGCCACCAAGCTCCAGAGTAACCGGAGTAAGATTTTTTGCTGCTGCTTGGTATATTATTTTACCAACTTGAGCACTTCCAGTAAAAAATACTTTATCGAACTTTTGCTTCAACAAATCGGTTGTTTCAGGCACACCACCTTCAACGACTACAAAATACTCGGGATCAAAGTGCCCATTAATGATTTCGGCCAACACTATGCTTGTGTTCGATGGCAATTCACTTGGCTTCAGAATAATCGTATTACCGGCAGCCATGGCAGCAACAACTGGAGCCAGTGAGGTAAAGTAAGGATAATTCCATGCTGCGATAACCAAAGTCACCCCTAAAGGTTCCGGTATAATATAACTACTTGCTGGGAAATTAATAAAATTGGTTCTTGCTTTTTTCTTTCTTGACCATCTGCGAACCTTTTTGATAGCCTTGCTAATATCTTGGTGAATAATACCAAGCTCAGTCGTATAATTATCGAATGACGATTTCTTAAAATCAGAATAGATGGCATCATCCAAAGCACTTTCATATTCCTTTAAAAGTCGAGACAACTTTTTTAACTGTCCGATTCTAAAATCAACATCCTTTGTTCTATGACTTTGAAAAAATGCCCTTTGGGCTGAGACAAATTCCTTCATGTAAGAATCAAATTATAGCGCCTCAAATTCTTTTCTTTTCGATGCGAACCACCCCTCAACAGCTCCTGGAGTTTGAATGATTTCCTTCATCTTTCCCATAGCCGCTAAATGTGCTTCATCTCCTTTCTGAAACATTTCCATACCATGTTTTTTACTTTGTTCTGCCATTTGATCAAAAGTTTCACCGTGAAACTCGAGGTCACAGGCTCCGCCCAATTGATTGCAAGTCATGGTTTTCATAATAAATATTATAAGTTATGCACTCAAAGATATCATTTTACCTTCTCAAAGTATAAATTTCTCACTCTACCGTTGGACACTCTAATACCTGTAATTGTATTTGAATCATCACGCACATATCTTGTCAATCCGAAGAATCCAGCTGTTGGTGTAAACTCATCCTCTATTCTAGGTCGTAATTGAAAATCCGGATGCCTTGGATGAGAGGCCATTAATGCACCATCAACCACCTTAAATTTATACGTAGTTTGCAACTCTTCACTATAAAACTCACCTTGAAATTCATTGAGGTCAACGGTACTTGGATCAAAAGACTTCTCTTTGGTATCAGTTGGTGGTATTGGTGGTCGCGGTGGTAATTTCTCTTGTTTAAGTTTGTCCTTCAAATAAATATCAACGATACCATGCGCCATATTAACGGGATTAAAATTTCCATCATTACTAAATACGATTACCGCGAAATTCTCTTCAGGAAATCGAGTAATATAAGCCCTATATCCCGCATCTGCACCACCATGCTGGATTTCATCCATCCCTTTGTATTTAACAACAAACTGCCCTAAGGCACCTTCAAATTCCTCACCATTATTTAGTTTATGAGGTGTATTTAGTTTCTTGAAAATTTCTTCATTCCCTACCGTCATATTCCAAAAATTCATGGACCAAAGACTAAGGTCTTCCACTGTAGTAAAAAGGCTGGTTGCCCCCACATTGGCATAATTCAAATTGGCTTTGCGAAAACCTTCGCCTAGACCTCGGTATGAATATGCACGGTTCTTAACTATTTTCTCATGATCATCATAAAAAAGAGTGTTGCTCATATTCAATGGCTCAAAAATCCTTTCTTGTGTAAATTCAGCAAATGTCCTTCCAGATACTCTTGCAACTACTTCGGCTAGAAGGGTAAATCCAGTATTGCTATAATAATATTCTTCTCCCGGATCGAAGTTCAACTCTTTTTGATTGGCAACTAACTTCAACACTTGCTCTTTGGTTATAACATCGTCCATACGCCATCCAGCCATTTGCAAAAGACTCCATTGATCTCTCATCCCACTCGTATGCGAAGCTAGATGTCTAAGTGTTATTTTCTTACCAAAATCTGGCACCTCAGGAATGTATTTTTGAATTTCATCCTCCAATGATAATTTCCCTTCACTCTCCAATAGAAGAATTGAAAATGCCGTGAATTGCTTTGATATAGAAGCTATATGAAAAACACTTGAAGGTTCAACCGAAATATCATACTCCAAGTTTGCCATTCCATATCCATTCTTATAAATAATTTTTCCGTCCTGTATTACTGATACTGCCGCACCCGGACTTACTTTAGAATCCCATATGGTAAACAATTGATCAACTTGATCGCCATTCTCAATCGCCTTAGGTTGAATAGATATAACATTGAGATCATATGTTCCAGAAGGTCCATCTTCATTAAATGGAGATATCTCAAGCATATATTTACCACTAGATGTGGTGCTGAATGCTATTGGCTCAGGACCACTCGTGCCGTTTGGACTATCAAAGTATCCAACCTTATTTCCACTTGGGTCCTTTACGTCTATCTGTACGTCTATTCCCTTCTGTAGTAACTTAATGTATACAAACTGATTTTGTTCCAGTGAAACAATCACTTGATGCATTCCTCCTGGTTTTATTTCAAAACTCATGTCTTCGCCCATTTTCAACTCACCCTTTTGCAGTTGAGATTGAGCATTTAAACAAAGAAGTATTAATATTAGTGATAGTAAATGGTGCTTCATGAAGGTTCTTTTAAATGCAAAAGTAGAACTTATTATTACGCTGTAAATTTTATCATTTTTTGGTAAACATTTTATGAATAATCTGCCATCTCTTATCCACTTTAAGAAGCATAAAATAATCCACATAGGTCACTGCACTTTTCGGGTCAGTGATTTCAACCTTAGCCATCCCAGCATTATTTTCGTAATCAATCGAAATTATCTTCCCAAATTCACCTGTCGGCTCACCTTTCTTCGTGTCCGCTATATAATCGACTCCAGACCATGTTCTGACCGTATCATTTCTGACATAATAAAGATTCAGATCCTGATGGAAAGCAGTTTTTAGACGATCTGGTTGACCATCTGTTGAGCCCTCGATATAATCCATAAGTGTATTGCTAATTAATTCAATCTCGGTCTGGGCATTCCAGCTCTGAGTTACGAAACATATGAAAGTAATAAGGAGTAGTTTTTTCATGACGACATTAATTTAGTTTAGATCAATTTTACAAAATTCCTAGCACTAATGCGCATTCATAACATCAATTTTTGTTAAATTAAAATCATCATCAAAACTTAATGTTTTCGCCTGATCGTAGATGAACAGGCATCGACAATTGTCATTTCCATACTTGAGCTGAGAATAATTAAAAAACCAATTCTTCATAGATAAACTCATTACTCACTTCTGTCTCATTACCCAAATAGGCTTTCCCTTTGAGTTTCTGAACTGTATGTGCCATTAGCTTATCCGGATCTGATGCTTTTATAAGACTTCTAACCCTGACTGAATCAATATTAGCACCTTCGTTTATCATCCACATTTCTTCCTCACCATCTTCGATAATTACCGGCATTCGAGGTCCAGCTAGTTTAGGATTATTATGAATCTTAGCAAGCATAGTGTTTGCTTCGGTGGTAACTATTGTGAACGTTAAAATGATTTCGCCCGTGTCTTTGTCGACCCATTCACTCCAAAGCCCTGCTAAAGCAATAGGGTCCTTGTCCTTTCTTGAAATAAAAAAAGGATACTTCCCCTCCTTGTAGTGGTGATGCTCATAAAATCCATCTAGAAAAACGATACATCTTTTACTTCTAGCGGAGTCTCTAAATGATGGTTTCTCGAAAATAGTTTCACCTCTAGCGTTTAATGTATTATTCCAAAACTTTTTTGCTTGCTCTTTACCCTTCGTCCAATGAGGAATCAAACCCCATGTTGCAAGTACTGGCTTATTCCCATGTTCTCCAGTATATATGAGCAATCTGGGATGTGAAAATCCAGAAGCGTGATGCAAAGGATCATCCAAATAAGGGGCAAGTTTGTTCTCTAAATCCAAGATGGTCTGCTCATCGTAATACCTCCTTGCATACTTGAGCATGGTCTCTAGTTTGGTCTTTATATCATAACACATTTCTCTATTTTGATCTATTGAATTAGTTGAAATCTAAAGCTAGTGATTAATTATCAGCACATAACTTATAAAAATAGTGTCCAAATGTCCGAGAGACATAGATTTAATTTGATTGATGAATTATCTTTGCATGTA
>JBLIMR010000046.1:0-22668 GCA_047638815.1 Gammaproteobacteria bacterium | reverse complement strand
ATGCTGTCAGTAATCGCGCAAGAGAACAACTGCACTGATGGTATTGATAATGATGCTGATGGTCTCATTGACTTACAGGATATTGCGGATTGCCCGTGTGATTTTTCAACACAAATTGGCATGGTCACATCTTTGATTCCAAATCCATCGTTTGAAACATTTAACATTTGTCCATCTGTACCGCAACAAATGAATGAAGCGACATCTTGGAATCAAATGACCAATGCTGGGCCAGATTATTTTAATACTTGTCATCCATTTGCGAATATCGCACCTATGCCATTACCGGATGGGAATGGTGTTGCTGGATTTGCAGCTTCGAATGGTTTCTTAGAATTTATCGGTGCTGAATTAACCACACCACTTACTGCTGGCGAAGATTATCGATTGGATTTTAATATGGCTGCAGCGCACTTGGATGGCACTATTCAAAACTCTGTAGGACCACCATTGGTTTCTAGTATTAATATTACTCTTTATGGAAATCTCTCGAATGCAAATTTCCCAATCGCAACAACCACTGGAATAGTTCCTCCTGCACCAGCAAGCACATGGGAGGTTATTGGATTCGTTTCCTATTCGCCAAATGCCTTCTGGACCGATGAATCAATGCTTTTCACAGCGAATGATAATTATTCAATGATTGCTTTCGGACCACCAACCGCGCTGCCATTTGACTATATTAACGCCAACGACTTACCGTATTTCTTCGTGGATAATATGATCCTTAACCTTGAAGCATCCTTCGGAACAGCATTATCTCTAACTGGAGAATTGTGTTTAGACAACAGCATGATTTCCTCAACGGTGCCAGATCCAACTACACAATGGTATTTTAATGGTGTTTCAATACCCTTACAAACAACTGATGATATTGATGTTTCTAATCTAGGACTAGGTGCTGGAAATTATACTTTGGCTATATTTCCATTGACTGGATGTGTCTTCACATTCCTTGATGTTTTGGATAATGACTATCCTACTCTTACTTATACCTTATCTGATCTTTGTCCCCCGGATGATGTAACCTTCACCAGCACCTCTGTTATAGCCAGCGGCACGATAGATAGCACAAATTGGAGTTTTTCTGTAAACAATTACCCCACGGATGTCGCAACTGAAAATTTCCCTACACCTGGCAATTTCAATGTCACAATATCTGCATTTAGTGATATTGGTTGTCAATCAGATTCTTCTTTTTCGATTGCTATTGAAGGTCCCCCTGTGGCAAGTTTTGGCTATACTCCAGATTGTTTTAATCTACCCCTTAGTTTTACAGATCTATCAGTTCCTGGCGTTAATGGCTCAGGCTTAGCAGGTTTCATATGGGACTTCGGAGGAACAGGCATGTCAATACTGCAAGATCCAACACATCAATTCCCCGACACATTAGATTACGATGTTACACTTACCATATCAACAGCTAATGGATGTTCAGATGACACAACAATTACGGTTACTACATTTGCCCATCCAGTAGCCCATTTTAGTAATTCCCCGGCATGTGAAGATCAAGGTCCAGTAGAATTTTTTGATGAAAGCACAATTTCATTAGGTAATATTGCTTTCATTGGATGGGACTATGGCGACACCAATACAGAAGGCAATATAACCAATCCGACACATGACTATGCCGTTGGTGGTGATTATAATGTAACTATCACAGCAACATCTGATGAAGGCTGTTTTGATACATTTACTGAAATTGTAACCGTTAGTGAGGTTACTGCCAATTTTAACGCAGATGATTTTGCTGGTTGCTCACCTCATTGCGTACAGTTTTCTGAATTCTCTTCGACAAATTCTGGAAATATTGTACAATGGAATTGGGAATTTTCAAATGGAGCTTCATCATCTTTACAAAATCCTGCAGTCTGTTTTAGTAACCCAAGCCATCGAGTTGATAGTCTTTATGATGTGCAACTAGTTGCAACGAATGATCTTGGCTGTACAGACACCTTACTTGCTGTTGGAGCAATTGTTTCTGCTCATATTCCAGTAGCAGACTTCAGCTACCTGCCAAATGAAATCACAAGTATATATCCAGTTGTAGCTTTTTCTAATTTAAGTGATGGTGGATCTAATTTCACTTGGGATCTAGGCGGTGAATTTATTTCGAATGAACAAGATCCGGTGTTTGAATTTGAGGCTGTTGGACTAATAGCGGTGACACTTGTAACTGCAACACCATCATGTTCTGACACAATTTCAAAGATCATAAGAATTTCTCCTGATGAAACAATCTATGTGCCTGGGGCCTTCACTCCAGATGAAGACGGTCTAAACGAATTATTTTTTCCAGTAATAGAAGGTTCTCCCATAATAAACTTTTATGAATTCATACTCTATGACCGTTTGGGCCACATTGTATATGAGACTTCAGATCCTCTTGAGAAATGGAACGGATCATTCAAAGGTTATACAGAAAACTATACCACTGACGGATTATACACTTGGTTGATGCGTATAAAATTTGATGGCAGTACTGATACAGTGCTGAAAACAGGGACCCTTAAGATTTTTCGATAACCTAAATGAATTGATTGTGCCAACTATCCTTTACTGGTACTTCCCAATTGTTTAATAGATCATATTTGTTTTTCACCAGGTTATTATATACTGTGGTATTATCTGTGATTACATTTCTTTCGTACATCGCCTTCATATCATTCAAGTGCATTTCAATCAACTTCTCATGACTATTTCTATATAGAACCTGCATTCTATTAAAGAAATCAATTTCATGACGGTTCCCTAATGATTGGACAAAATGCGTTAGACTATCCTTACTACATCCACTTGGTCCTTCATTACCATTAACAATAAATATCAAAAACCGATTATAAAACAATGAAGCTGTCGCTTGAAGCGCTGCACCATGTGACGACCATTGAGAAGCGAATATCCTAGAATCACTAACAATGTTCGCCTTTTTATCATCTTCAATTTGAAGAGAAGACTGAAAAATCCAAACTTCACTAGCATTGGAGTATCCTTCCCATTGCTTATTAAGATCCTCCATAATATGTCTATTGTTCATAATACAAAAGTAGTCAATATTGAATTTTCTTATATCAAATTATTGTCATACATGAATTAGATGCCAATACAACACCCATGAAAAGTCCAACTACTCACTCAAAACACAGAAATTCACTATAATTATTCCCCAATTATTATATGTTTCAATAAATCCCGCAAACCATTGAATTCGATAAACAAATTTGTATATCTTTGCCAGCCCTGAAGGAAAAATTAAATAGAAACAACAAAGAAATCAATTAATGGGAAAAGGCGATAAAAGAACTAAAAAAGGTAAGATTTGGAGAAAGACTTACGGTGTAAGCAGACCAAGACTTACTAGAAATGAAGCTGTTGTAGTTCTTACAAAAGAAGAAAGAGAGGCTCAAATAGCTGCTGCGGCAGCAAAAGAGGCTAAGAAAGCTGAAGAACCTAAGAAAGCTGCTCCTAAAAAGAAAGCTGCTCCTAAAAAGAAGGAGGCTGCTCCTATAAAAGAAGCTGCTCCAAAGGCAGCGGCTAAAGCAGCTCCTAAAAAATCATCGAGTAAAGGAGATGATTTAAAGAAAATTGAAGGCATTGGACCCAAAATAGCGGAAACACTGGTTGCTGCTGGACTTGCTAACTATGCTGATTTAGCAAAAGCTGACTCTGAGAAAATTTCAGAAATAATAGCAGGTGTTAGAGGAAACCACGTTACTGATACTTGGCCTCAACAATCTCAACTTGCTGCTGATGGCAAATGGGATGAGCTAAAAGTATTGCAAGACGAGCTAGACGGAGGTAAAAAGAAATAAAACCTCTATATAAAATATTAAAGCCGCGTTCTAGATATAGGATGCGGCTTTTTTTATTCCCTATCTAATAATCTATACGACTCCAAAAGATCCTTCTTAGATTCAATTGCTTCATTATTAGACGAAAGCATTTCAAAGAGCTTGCTGGCGTTTTCGAGCGTCTCCCCACCACCCTGTTCTATCTTATGATAATTTAGAAACTTCATTACCCAAAAAGCATTCATCCATACAAAGAATCGTTTCTTGAAGCTAATCAATGATGACGTATTATTCATAATGTTCTGCCAATCCTCAAGGTAATCTGACTTCTTCAGAATATAATCCGACAGGCTAGATTCAAAACTCTCAACAAAGGCTTGAATATCGTTCCTATTAGAATATAATTCATCTAATCTATCAAGAAAATCTTTTAATGCAATAAAAGCAGAAAACTTATACGTCATGAAATCAATTTCTTTCATTTGCAACATTGCCCTACCCGTTCCAAACGGTACTCGATCAGAACTACGGGAAGATGGGCGAACTGTTGTTGAGTCAATATGATGAAATCCATCAAGCTGTATGAACTTATGCAAGAAATAAAAATCCTCTCCAGCCTTCCGTTTATTCATCCCCCCCTGGCGCTGATATTCATTACTCCTCACTACCATTGAACTCCCTACCGTTTGGAAAGCAAAAGGAAACCCTGACCACTTTAAACCTTGGTTATAATATCTGAGGTGCAACTCATAATCGATAATTTCTTTTGTATTTGATTCATCACTATCAATGTCATGCGCATATTTAATGGATGCTCCCGGACATTTTGTATTAGATAAGAAGCTCTTTTCTATCTCGATCAGGTAGTTAACGTCCACGGTACAATCTGCATCAAGACAGGTAATGACACCGACAGTCTCAATCTCGTTCTTTTTATCGACATAATCGAATCGATAGATCGCTTCATCCATGCCAATCTTCCTTGCAAGACCAACTCCGGCAGTTTTATTTATTAAATCTTTTACATGCAGAACATGTATCTCGAAGAATAAATTTGGATTTTCATTTTTAAAGTTTTTTATCTCCGTTACACTTCTCTCGTTTTGAAGTAAAATACTTTCTTCCTCTTGCTTGGAAGAGTTAATAACGATCAGAACTTCTACGCTTCTCTTTGGAGGTTCACACTTTTGCAAGGATCTTATTGTGTCAAGAATATCTGGCTCGTTATAGCAAGGAATAACAACAACATTAAATAAATTTCTAATCGGAGCTTCATCAATTAGAGCAGGATAAAGAGCTCTTTTTTCAAGATATGAAGTCAAGGTGACAATCTATTAATTACCCAAACACCATCTTTGATTTCATAAACGAATCGATCATGTAATCGGCTAGCTCGACCTTTCCAAAACTCAAAATAAGTTGGCATTATTTTTATCCCTCCCCAATGAGGTGGCCTTGGCACCTCTCCTCCTTCGAAGCGTTCTTCGATTTCTTTTAATCTTTCCACTAAAATTTCTCGATTTTCAATGGATTGACTTTGCTCTGAAGCCCACGCACCCAATTGACTATTCCTTGGTCGTTTTGCAAAATAATCATCAGACATACTTTTATCCGCTAAAGAAGCAATCCCTTTTATCTTCACTTGCCGACTTAGTTCATTCCAAAGGAAATTGAGACTAACCTTTGGATTTTTCTCTATCTGAATTCCCTTTGCGCTGTTGTAATTTGTAAACAAAACGTATCCATCGTCCAATATATCTCTCAAATATACAATCCTAGCATCTGCTCCACCATCCAAATCAACCGTTGACAAACATGTCGCATATGGATCCAATATTTTTGAATCAATGGCATTACTCATCCATTCTTTAAACTGCACAAATGGATTCTTATGAATGTCTTTCCTATCGAAACTGCTATCACTGAATTCTCTTCTGACGTTTTTTATGTGTTCCGAAATTGAATCTTCTGCCATGGTTTGTTTGTTCTCTACAAAGATAAGGGGAAAATTAGTTGGGATTGCAGGGAATGATGCTCAATCAGAAGGTCATTCAGAGCGAAATGCAATGAAGCGTGAGAATCTGTGACTAAATTATCGGGCACAACCAATAGACCTCACTCCGAAAGTCTCAACAGATTCTTACACTCGTTCCTCCTTCAGAATGACTCTTCGAATGAGGCTCAATCACTATTCTATTTCTAACAAAATAACCTGAGTTTTCTGAGGTCCATACTTTTGAAAGTTATCGTCTGAGATAACCAAAAGAGATTTATTGCCATTTGGTAAATCTGGGCCAAAGCATATGCCTTCAATATTATCAACCACACCATTCACTAAAGAATCTTTGATCGTACTGAAATCAAAAAGAAGTTCTTTTGTCATTGGCGTGTATTCCACTTCTTTTAATGAAGTGACATCTTTAATATCAGAAGATTCATCGATGCTTGTGAAATATATTTTCACCTCGTTCCCACCATCCATATAACCTTCAGAATACGATCTCTCTAGCGTTAAAAAACCGATTTTATCATAAGTCAATATAGCAGTCAAGCCATTGAGGGCTTTACCTTCGGGCACCAGACTAGGCCGGGCAATGGAATCTAACATGTAAGCATGTTGCGAAATAAGTTTTCCATCCCCTTTATTGAATTGACTAATGCGTATCGGATACTTTCCGTCTTTTAACTTTGGCTTTTTGCCATCTTGCTTTAATGGCATCTCCATCGCTGTCCAAATTGACTGGCCATTATTCGATAAACATAGACCTTCTAATGTTTTATTATGTCTTGGCCCCCACCCTTTCTTTCTTTCCACCGGTATATTCCAAGTGTCGAGAGTGATGGTCTGTTTTTCGATTCCATCCATACTGGACAAGACTATTTTAGGCCCTTCTCCTTTTTTTACTTTACCCTCACTCACCCAAACGAGATTTCCATCATGTGGATGCACCCTAATGTCTTCTGGATCTATTAGTTTGCCTGTATAATTTCTGTTCTCATAATCTCTCAAATGAATCACGGACGCTATCGTTATGCCCTCAATACCTTGATCAGTTATTGAAATATCCATAATGTAAACTCTCGGCAACTGTTCGTCATCACAAATGGCATAATACTGTCCATTGTAGAAATCAATACCAGAAAGGCCACCAACAACAGTTTCTTCAACTTCTAATTTTGCAGGAATAACGTATTCATTGACGAACTTTATTAATGGCCTACTTTCTAGTTGTTGATCTTGTGCTGCAGAAATTATTGTCCCCGAAAAAAAAAAACAGAGAACAAACCCAAGACGATTAATATTGAGAATGCTCATTAGGATAAAACTATGAAAAGTATTTGAGCTATGACTATTTTCATAATCAGCGCAATTGGGAACATTTGAGAGAAACCGAAGAGTGGCAGCCTATTTCCAGTTCTTTCCATGGCAAAATCTAATATTGCTGGCTGATTTGCTACCATACCTGTCAAGAGACTAAAGGGCATTTTTCTGAGCTTATAACCAACCCATAAAATGGAAATGGCGGTTAATAAACTCATTGCTGTTCCAGCCAAGAACAACCATAGCTTATCCCAGCCCATACTATCAACAAAAGCGGATCCAGAACCAATTCCAATCGCAGCCAACAAGAGAATTAATCCCATTTGCTGCAGGGTAACACCAGAACCGTAGGACATGGTCCAAACAATGTTTCCTGTCCTGCGTAAGGCTCCTAGAATTAGACCAACAATCAATGGTCCACCAGCATAACCCAATTTAAATTCTCCCAAACCGCCAAGTGGAATACTAATACTACCAAGTAATAAGCCCAATCCTATACCCAAGCCAAATGAGAATAAATCAACCTTACTCGACTGTTGATATGAGTCCCCGAACATTTTTGACAGACCCTTAAGATCTTCTCTTCTGGCAATAAAACGAATCCTATCCCCAAGTTCCAAAACCATATTAGGAGTCGCCAGCATTTCTACATCTCCCCTACGTATTCTAGTAATAATTGCGTCAAACTTCTCGTCTAAATTCAGTGATGAAATCGTCACACCCGTTACCTTAGGGTTAGAAACAAATATCCTTCTTACATCAAATTTTCTTGTATCTCCTGCCCTTGGGGAATTAGTTTTCTCGCCCAGCAACTCGGTTAGTCTTTCTAACTCCGGTTTATCACCAACAGCAATTAGCCCATCTCCTTCCTCCAGCACCGTACTCCATGTCACGAGCATCATATTATCTCCCTTGAATATCCTTCCGAATACAACATCAAAACCATGAATTCTTTTAATTTCTCTAATATTTAAACCGAAAATATCCCGATTGGATATTCTAATGGTCGTTGAAGTCAGCTTATCAGATAATGGATATTTACTCTTTTGTTCTTCCAACTCCTTATTATAATCAATCTTTAATATCTTCTCCATGAGAACAATCGCAATTATACCACCTAACACACCCATAGGATAACTAAACGTGTAGCCAATTACCATTTCCTTCTCTAATACGGCAGCACTGCCGTCAACTGTACTTTGATTGATAAACTCAATTACCCCGGCCAAAGCAGCAGTATTCGTTGTACTACCTGTATATACACCTGTAATTGCCGCTGCTGAAAAACCAAACGCCCACCAAAAGAAGGTTGCCATTAGTCCAGTTAACACTAGCATTGTCATAGCAAAAAGAAAGTCTCTGATACCATTTTCCTTATATGCTTTGAAAAATACGGGGCCGGAGTTTAATCCCACTGAATACACAAAAATGGATAATCCCAATTGAAAAATAATCGGTGGGATCTCAAAGCGTGAATCCATTGCACCAAAGGCTAAACCGGTAAACAGAACGGCAGCCACTCCCAGTCCACTCCCCATAACTTTGAAATTACCAATGAGGTATCCAAGGGAAACAACAACAAACAACAACAATAAGGGATACTCCGCGAGATAATCGATCATAACTCTGTATTTCTGGGCAAAGGTCTAAAACTTTGTGTTAGCTGTCATTAAAAAAGTATTATTTGTTTATTACGTTTAATTAAGTTGTTCTGTTAGGTTCAACTGCATATGTTTGAAACTCACACATTGTACAATTTCTAGCTTGCCACTCACTAGTCAAATAGCGCTACTATTGCAAATCATGCCTTGCTGACACTTTGTTCTATAATCACAGTTTCAAACCATCATGAGTTGCATTCCGATCGAAAAACATTAATTTTACATATCACATTATTCCCCTCTAATAATATCCATCATTGGATGCAAATAGCTTTTTTATTATTGCTGTTTAGCTATATCTCATTTGATGTCCAATCCCAAGCGGGATCTATATCAGAATTGGTAATACAGGGTAACACTAAAAAAAATCAAGTTTTATACTAAGGTTAGCAAAAACCAAGATAGATTCACCCCTGGATTCTGCTCTGATGGTAGCTGATATAATCAGATTTAAAAGATTACCTGGTATTGCTCACGCCTATTATTAAGTCTATGAGAAGGCGGATGGCAACTACAAGATAGTTTATGGTTTCGAGGAGAATCACACATTAATCCCTTTTGCTAACATTTACACGACTAACGATGATGAGTTTACATATCGCCTCGGAGTACAAGAGTCAAATACACTAGGAAACAATATTTCAGTTGGGGGATTTTTCCAACAGGATATTTTTGGATCCTATGGTTTCAATTTTAGTGGTGTTCATTGCGTTTCATTCGAAGGGTCATTCTGAAGGAGGCAAGACTGTAAGAATCTGCTGAGGCTTTTGGAGATGTGGTTGATTGGCGTTGCCCAATAACTAACTCACAGATTCTCACGCTTCACTGCGTTGCGCTCAGAATGACACGTTGATTGAAGTTTGTGTTTAGAAGGACTTTCGGTAGAGCGCTTTTTATAGGATCTCCTCATTGAGAAAGTTCCAATTCGGATTAACAGATGTGATGAGCACTTCTTTCTTAATTCTCCGCCATTTCTTAATTTGCTTTTCACGATCTATTGCTTTTCTAATTCCTTGAATCGATTCGAAATAAAGAAGGAATTGTGCATTGTATTTTTTTACGAATCCTTTTGGTTCCTGCATGTGCTCTTTAAGCCTTCTTTTTAGATTGTTTGTAACACCAACGTATAGGACAGTTTTGTTTTTGTTTGTGAGAATGTAGACGTAACCTGTTTTAATCATGCTTGATCAAGGTAGGGAATATATGGGTGATTAGCATCCTCCGAAGGGTCATTCTGAAGGAGGAACAACTGTAAGAATCTGTTGAGGCATTTGGGGTTGGGCAAATTGGCGTTGCCCAATAACTAACTCACAGATTCTCACGCTTCACTGCGTTGCGCTCAGAATGACTCTTTGATTGAAGTTTTGTGTTTACTGCGATAGACTCAGAATGAACTTTTGTTTGAGTATCCTTGGAAGGCTCATTCTGAAGGAGGAACGACTGTGAGAATCTGTTCAGGTTTTCGGGGTGAGATTAATTGGCGTTGCCCGATTATTTATTCACAGATTCTCACGCTTCACTGCGTTGCGCTCAGAATGACTCGTTGATTGAGTATAGTCAATATTGTGTTATGTTCAGATTGACCCTTCGTACAACAACCGCTATAGACCCTTCAAAAACAACTCAACTTCAAACCCATATTTCCTCTACCTTCACCCCATGAAACACTCCATAGATCTCGTATATAAAACTCCACCAGAATGGGCACAATTTGTATTGACAGATCTAGACGGCTTTCTACAAAATCATGCAGATGCTGAACGGAAGGCATCTGCCATGGCAATGCACTTTATTGCTAAGGCACCTGATAAGTTGAAGTTTATTCCACACTTGATAGAAGTGGCTCAAGAAGAACTGGAACATTTTGCGGAGGTGTATAAGATCATGGAGAAAAGAGGAATTCTTCTTCCTCATAAAATACCTGGCAGTAAATATATCCAGACCCTTATGACGCTATGTCGACATGGTAAAGAAGAACGGTTGCTCGACAGAATGATTTTGGCTTCCATTATTGAAGTTAGAGCGGCTGAAAAACTGCGACTTATATCCGAAGCGCTTGAAGATCCAGAATTGAAAAAGTTCTATAAAATGCTTTGGACTTCTGAAGCAAAGCATGGTGATCTTTATGTGAAGCTTGCACTTTACTATTGGGATAAAGAGTTAGTATATGAAAGACTTGATGAACTCAATAAAGCGGAAGGAGAGATCATTTCATCTCTAGATTGGGTCATCGGAATTCACCCATAAATCAACAAAAACAACAAACCGTTAAATTTCAGCAACTTGTAAGTTTTGTTGAATAGTAACCGAAGAACAATACTTTTACTAAGCTTTGATTACCAAGCATTTTGATTAAATTATCACATCAATTGACCTGAATCATACCGCTGGGCAGCAAAATGTTATCGCGAATAATAAATATCGCTGTAATACAACGACTTACATAAAAGCAGCAATGTTTTAATGGTTTATTTCAGTAGCCTATGAGAGACAACAACTCGTCTTCCAATCTGAAATTAGCCAAGAACTCTTCTTCAAGATTAGAAGAAAATGGAACTGGTGTATCCAAGCTTGCAACCCTTTTAATTGGTGCATCTAACGACTCAAAACAGTGTTCGGAAATTAAAGCACTTAGCTCACCTCCTATTCCTCCATACATATTGTCTTCGTGAAGAATTAACACTCGTCCTGTTTTTCTAACAGATTCAAAAATACATTCTTCATCCAATGGCACCAATGAACGTAAATCAATGAGATCCGCAGAAATATTTGGATTATCATCCAAAACCTTTATAGCCCAATGAACACCCATACCATAGGTCACAATAGTAACATCATCTCCTTCTCTAAGGACATTAGCCTTTCCTATTGGTAAAGTATAATAGTCATCATGCACCATTTCCTTCTGGCTTCTGTATAACGCCTTATGCTCAAAGAACATTACAGGATTTGGATTTTCGATAGCAGCTGCTAAAAGTCCCTTGGCATCACTAGCAAAAGCAGGATATAAAACTATCAAACCTGGTGTATGAGTAAACCAAGCTTCATTACTTTGACTATGAAAAGGACCTGCACCGACACCAGCTCCAGTAGGCATACGAATAACAACATCGGCATTTTGTCCCCAGCGGTAATGAATCTTCGCCAGATTATTAATAATCTGATTAAATCCTTCTGTAACGAAATCTGCAAATTGCATTTCCATCATTACTTTATAGCCCTGAATTGAAAGCCCAAGCGAAGACCCAACAATGGCAGCTTCGCATAGTGGTGTATTTCGAACTCTATCTTTACCAAATTGCTCAACAAAGCCTTCCGTAATTTTAAAAACACCGCCATATTCAGCAATGTCCTGTCCCATTAAAACTAGGTTGTCATGCCTTTCCATTGATTGTCTTAGACCATCTGATATGGCATCAACCATTCTTTTTTCGGATTTACTATCCTGTTGAGGATCAACAACAACACCCTCTGATGTCATGAACACATCGCCTAACTCACGATCAATATCGCTTTGTCTATCAGACTCCTCATACGCTATGTCCAATTGCTCGTTAATTAGTTGCTTTATTGATGATCGAATTGCAATCATTTTATCGTCATCAATTAACTTTTCTTTCCTTAAGAAAGACTCTAAATTTCCAACCGGATCCTTTTTGGCCCATTCTGTAAACATGGATTTGGGCACGTACTTTACTCCAGATGCCTCTTCATGCCCACGCATTCTAAAGGTCACACACTCCACTAAGACCGGTCTCGGATTTTCACGTATACTTACTGCTAAAGATTTGATTTTAGAATAAACTTCTAGAATGTTGTTTCCTGCGATTTGACATGTTTCCATACCATATCCGATTCCTTTATCAATAAACTGCTTACACTTGAACTGCTCATCGCTAGGTGTAGACAAACCATATCCATTATTTTCGACAATGAAAATAACTGGTAGATTCCATACTGCCGCCACATTTAAAGACTCATGGAAATCTCCTTGACTTGTTCCTCCATCCCCAGAAAAGGCAACGGTTACCTTCTTCGAATCATTTAATAACGACCCAAGACCAATACCATCAGCAACACCAAGTTGGGAACCCAAATGAGATATCATTCCAACGATATGATGTTCCTTTGATCCAAAGTGGAAACTTCGATCCCTCCCCGATGTAAAACCTGTTTCCTTACCTTGAAACTGTGAGAATAATCTATTTAAGGGAATGTTCCTAGTTGTGAAAACACCGAGGTTTCTATGCATTGGAAGTATGAATTCATCCTCTTCTATCGCCATAGTAGCTCCAACAGAAATGGCCTCCTGACCAATACCCGAAAACCATTTAGATATTTTACCAGAACGCAGAAGAATTAGCATCTTCTCCTCTATTAATCTAGGAAGCAAAATACTTTTATACATTTTTACGAGAAGTGCATCATCAAACCCTTCTCTTGTATAGATATATTGTAATTCTTCTGTTGTTGACATCAAATAATTTTATGCTAAAACTTCAGCAACTTTATCAGCTGCTTCCTGCAATAGTACAACAGAGTGTACTTTAAGTCCACTATCTTCAATTAATTGCTTCGCTTCGATGGCGTTCGTCCCTTGCAATCTCACAATGATTGGAACACTTATGTCTCCGATGTTTTTATAAGCATCAACAATCCCTTGAGCAACACGGTCACATCTTACGATGCCACCAAATATGTTAACCAGGATTGCTTTTACTTTATCGTCTTTAAGTATTATTCTAAAAGCTTTCTCCACTCTTTCAGCATCTGCTGTACCACCTACATCAAGAAAGTTTGCCGGTTCACCACCTGACAATTTTATAATATCCATAGTTGCCATTGCCAATCCAGCACCGTTTACCATACAACCAACGTTTCCATCAAGATTTACGTAACTTAGACCTGCTTCATCAGCTTCGACTTCCATTGCATCTTCCTCAGAAGTGTCTCTCATTGCCGCGTAATCTTTATGTCTGAACAAGGAGTTAGCATCCAATGTTACTTTAGAGTCAACCGCAATGATTTTGTCATCTGACGTTTTCAAAGCTGGATTAATCTCAAACATAGAAGAGTCGCTACCAACATAAGCTTTATACACCTGGCTGATAAACTTACTCATTTCCTTAAATGCCTTTCCGCTAAGTCCTAAGTTAAAAGCAACTTTTCTTGCTTGAAACGGCATCATCCCTAATCTAGGATCTATTTCTTCTTTAAAAATAAGATGAGGCGTTTTATCCGCAACTTCCTCAATATTCATCCCTCCTTCAGTGGAGTACATGATAATGTTTTTCCCTGTTCCTCTATCAAGTAGAACAGATATATAAAATTCACTTGGTTCAGAATCCCCTGGATAATAAACATCTTCAGCAATTAAGACTCTGTTGACTTGCTTACCTTCGGCTGATGTTTGTGCGGTTACTAGGTGACCTCCAAGGATTCCTTCTACAACCTCACCAACTTTATCCAGACCTTTCGCAAGAACAACACCATGAGATCCGGTCTCTATAACAGTTCCTTTACCTCTACCACCGGCATGAATTTGTGCCTTAACCACAAACCATCCTGTTCCTGTTTCTTCTTTTAGTTCTTTCGACAAGGCTTCTGCCTCTTCTACACTTGAAGCAACCCTTCCTCTTTGGATGGCTACGCCATATTCCTTTAATATTGATTTACCCTGAAATTCGTGAAGATTCATAATTTTTCCTAAAATAATTTTGAGCGTCAAAAGTAGAACATACAGATGGAATACAAAGATATATTCGATGTTTTATCAACATATTTTTAAATACTCGATCTCGAAGCAAAAGGAATTATCTTTTAACAGCTCAAAATCAAAATAGCCTGATTAGTCAATTCCCAGCAACATATTAAAGTCGTTGATTTTGTGCCGCAACCATATTATTGAAATTGACATATCACGAAAAACGACTAGAGAGATTATTGTTATGAACAATTTATCTGATTAAGGAGAACCTTGATGTTAAGATTAGTTAACATTTATATTAAAAAAAAGTTAATTTTAGAATGTATAAAGAACATTAAAACCAAATAACAACAACAATAGTATGATGAAAAAATCAATAAGACAATTGATTCGATCGTTAACCCTTTTAGCATTCATAGGCTTGAGTTCGTTTCTCACAGCTCAAAATATGTTGAAGGGTAATGTGAAGGATCAAGATGGTAACGCTTTAATAGGTGTAACCGTATCAGAAAAAGGTTCAACCAATGGTGCGTTGACCGATGTAAATGGAAATTACGAGTTAAGCTTTACAAAAAGTGAAATAACCGTACTCTTCAGGTATATCGGTTTTGCTGATGTTGAAAAAGCCGCTTCAGCCTCAACAGGCGCTTTGGATGTTGCTATGAAGGAATCTACAACTCAGTTAGATCAAGTTGTGATTACCGGTTTAGGGACTTCTGTAAAAAGATCCAACTTGGCAAATTCTGTTGATTATATAGATTCCCAACAACTAACTGGAATCACAAATCAATCAACAATGGAAGGTGCTCTATATGGTAAATTTAAAGGAGCAAACATAACTTCAAATTCTGGTGCCCCGGGTGGTGGTATGTCTATAAGGCTAAGAGGTGTAACAGCCGTTCTAGGATCCAAACAACCTATCTATATTATAGATGGTGTTTTATTAGATAACAGTACAACAGGATTTGGTAATAACGCGATCTCGGCTGCCGCTGGTGGTGGGAATCAAGCATCCAATCAGGACGATGCAACAAATAGAATTGCCGATATAGACCCTGAAGATATTGAAAGTATGGAAATACTTAAAGGATCTTCTGCAGCTGCAATATACGGTGCGAAAGCCGCGAACGGAGTTGTTATCATTACTACAAAAAAAGGTAAGAATGGGAAACCTGTTTTAGGCTTCTCTCAAACTTTTGGAATGACAAAAGCTACTCGATTATTAGGACAGAGAGATTGGAACAGAGAAAGAGCTGAAGCTACAGTTCCTGGGGGTGGTGATTTGTTTGAACAGAACGAAAATAGAGATTATGAAGATGAAGTGTATGGAGGAACTGGTTTATTGACTAATACTAGAGTCTCTCTATCAGGTAAAAAAGACAATACTTCCTACTTCATTGGAGGTACGGTTAAACGTGAAGACGGTATTGTTGAAAATACAGGGTATGATAAATCATCTGTAAGAGCAAACATCAGTCAGAAATTTTCAGACCTCTTCTCAATGGACTTTACAAGTAACTATATTTCTTCAGAAACTGATAAGGGTTTCTTTAATAATAGTAATAACAATACAACCGTTGGTTATGCTTTAGCATTTACGTACCCTTGGGAGAATTTATCTGCTGATGAAAATGGCATTTATCCTGCTGGTGGAGCGGGTTCTAATGTGCTAGAAACTACTGACAGAGTTATAAATCGTGAAAACGTTAATCGTTTCATTGGTGGACTTAAATTAAATTTCAATTTATTGAAAAGAGAAAATCAATTGCTTAAGCTATCTGTTTTTGGAGGATATGATAATTATAGTTTGAGCACAACTAGTATATTTCCAAGAAGCTTAAGTTATTTTAGAACAGGACAAGGGCTGGAAGGTGTCAATGGTGCAACTGTGGGCAGTAGTGGTTCAAACTTGAATCAAAACTCAAATGCTATTTTGGTTCACACATATTATACGCCCTCTAATACGACCTTCCGAACTCAAGTTGGTTTGACACAAGAATCAACGGATTATGACGTGCAGCGTGTTGTTGCAACTAATATAAATGGTTCTGAAACAAGTTTGGCACAAGCTGGAAATAGATTGGTTGAGCATAAGAGAAATCAATTTATTGATCAAGGATTCTTTATTCAAGAAGAGGTGAATTTCAAGGATAAAATTATCGGAACACTAGGAGTAAGAGCTGACAAATCTACTAGAAATGGAGATGTAGATAAAATCTACTATTACCCAAAGGCCAACATAGCCTTTAACGTTCATGAGTTAACTAGTATAGGTGGAGAAGGTTCAACCATTAACTCATTAAAGCTTAGAGTTGCTTATGGAGAGGCTGGACTTTTCCCAAGTGCAAATAATAAAATAACCCCATTCAATGCTACGAATATTGATGGATCATCTGCTGTTATACCTGGCAATACCTTAGGAGACCCTACAATTGGTCCACAAAGAAATAAGGAATTGGAATTTGGAACTGACGTTGGTTTAATGGACGGCAAGGTATTTTTAGATGTAACATATTACACTAGAAAATCTGTCGACTTTTTGTTAAACGCTGATCTTCCTTTGTCAAGTGGATACACTGGCGAGTTTGTTAATGCAGGTGACCTTGTTAATCAAGGTTTGGAGATAGGGTTGAGCATCAAAGCGATGGAAAAAGAAAATTTCACTTGGAATACAAACATTAATTGGTGGAAGAACACTTCTGAGGTTACTAGACTTGATGTTGATCAAACTACAACAGGTGGATTTGCCAATAGTTTAGGAACATATTTAATTCAGGAAGGTGAAAGTATAACACAAATTGTAGGAAGTTATGTTGCTGACGATTGTGACGGCTGTGATCCTGATGGAGATGGACTAATTGTATATGGAAATGCTGAACCCGACTTTAACATGTCTTGGTTAAATAGTGTTAATATTGGGAAATTTGATATCAACATGTTATGGCACTGGAAAAAAGGTGGTGACGGAATTAATCTCTCAACCCTACTTTATGATTTAGCTGGTACTACTTGGGATTATGATGATACAGATCTTGATCCAGATGGTGAATTAACGAACAGTGATTATAGAGTAAATAATTTCTTTGCAGGAAGTCCTGTTGGTTTTGTGGAAAGCACTTCATACTTGAGATTGAGAGAGGTTGCTGTATATTACAAGTTTGATATGTCTGATAAGAAAGCTTTCAGTTCATTTAAAATCGGTGTTTCTGGACAAAACGTAATTAACATATTTGACTATAACAGTTATGACCCAGAAGTATCAAACTTTGGTAATGATGCATTAGGTAATTCAGTGGAGGTAACTCCATTTCCAAGTTCAAAGAGATACAACTTTCACATTGTAGCTAACTTTTAATTAAATAAAAAGATATAAAATGAAAAATTCAATAATATATATAGGTTTATTCGGCTTACTCTTTTTAGGTAGCTGTAAAAAATACGAGGACCCTGGTTTTCTAGATGCTCCCACAACTGAACTCTTAGTAAATCCTACTCTGGATGATTTAGTCTTGCTAACAAAAGGAGTTGAAGCACAAGCAAAAGTAGATATCGAAATGTATGTGGATATTGTAGGAGCAATTGGTCGAGAGGCTTTTGATCTAAACGGTATTGATCCACGATATACTGGTGAGTTATTAGGTGCTGAGAATGGTCCACTAGATCCTGGCGGTTTTCTTACTACAAGATCTTATGCTGCTAGATACAAAACTGTTCTTCAAGCCAATAACGTGTTAACGGGTTTGGAAAATACAACAGCATCTCTTTCTGATGCTCAAGTAAATTCATTTAAAGGATTTGTGAATACAATGAAAGCTAATGCATTACAGATGAATTTGAACACGCAATATGATAACGGGATCCGAATCGATACTGAAGATCCTGCGAATCAAGGACCTTTTCTATCTAGAGAAGATTCTCAAGAGGCAATTAGAAGCCTTTTGGATGTTGCTTACACTCAATTAACAAGTGGTGGGAGTTCATTTCCTTTTGATTTAGGTTCTGGTTTTTCGCACGTAAGCACTCCAAGTGAGTTCGCTAAATTCAATAGAGGACTAGCTGCAAAAGCTGCGCTATACTCTGGTGATGAATCTGCTGCTTTAACGGCAATTGGTTTGTCATTTATGGACTTGGCAGACGATATGAGTATTGGAGGTTATCTGTCATACAATGTTGCAGACAACATTAACAATCCGTTGAATCATACTGCTAAATTTATGGCACATCCATCTTTTATAGATGATGCGGCAATTGGAGACAACAGATTACTTAAAACCCAATTGTCTCTTACTCCAGTTAGCTTTGATGGTTTAACGTCTGATTACAGAGCAAATATTTATTTAGACAATGGTGCTAACGTTAGCATAATTCGAAATGAAGAGTTGATATTAATCTTCGCAGAAGCAAGTGTTGTTTCTAATAGCGCGGATGCAATAAATGCCATTAACACTGTTCGAAATGCGGCTGGTATTGGAAATTACACTGGTGGTGTTCAACAAGCTGAACTTATGGATGAAATAGCTACACAAAGAAGATATTCTCTTTTCGGTGAAGGGCACAGATGGATTGATATGAGAAGATGGAACAGGTTAGATGAATTGCCATTGGATAGAGAAAATGACTCTGTTCATACACAATTCCCTCGTCCTTTCGGTGAATAATCAGTTCTTACAATAATATAAAGACCGACTTGAAAATTTCAAGTTGGTCTTTTTTTTGATCCCTACTTTATCTCTATTTTTGCAGTATGAAAAAAAGAGTTGTCATAGGTCTTTCTGGTGGTGTTGACTCTAGTGTTGCTGCTCACCTTCTAGTTGAGCAAGGATATGAAGTCATTGCATTATTCATGCGTAATTGGAATGATGATTCTGTAATCATCTCTGAAGATTGCCCATGGATAGAAGATAGTTATGATGCTATGCAGGTGGCCCAGAAACTTAACATTCCTTTTCATATTCTTGATCTTAGTGAAGAATACAAAGTAAGAATCGTGGACTACATGATACGGGAATACGAAAAAGGTTATACGCCAAACCCGGATGTCTTATGTAATCGAGAAGTGAAATTTGACATTTTTTTGAAAGAAGCTTTAAAATTGGGCGCTGACTTTGTCGCGACAGGGCATTATTGTCAAAGGTCAACCACTATTTCTAACGGTATAGAAACACATCATCTGCTTGCAGGAGCAGATAAAAATAAAGATCAAAGTTATTTTCTATGTCAATTGGATCAAGAGCAATTGTCCAAAGCCCTGTTCCCAATTGGACACCTAAAGAAACCTAAAGTTAGAGAAATAGCCAAGGCATTGGATTTAGTGACCGCTGAGAAGAAGGATTCTCAAGGACTTTGCTTTATTGGTAAAGTTAAGTTACCCGATTTTTTACAGCAACAACTCAAACCAAAAAAAGGTGATGTAATAGAAATTAGTACAAATCACCCACACTATTCTTTGGTCTCTAAAACACTCGAAGAAAAATCCCATGCTGTTCATTATCAACGAGAAGATGGCGTGAATTTAGGCAATCACCAAGGAGCGCATTACTATACCATTGGTCAGAGGAAAGGTCTCAATATTGGTGGCTCACCCCTACCCCTTTTCATTATAGAAACAGATGTTCAAGAGAACGTCATTTTTGTTGGACAGGGCACAGATCATCCCGGACTGTTTCGTTCTGCATTATTCATAGAGGAGGAAGAGATACATTGGCTTCAAACCAATAGAAAATTAAATTCTGGAGAATCATCAGAATTTCTCGCAAGAATCAGATATCGTCAGGAATTGGAAAAGTGTACTCTTCATAAAGTTGAGAATGGACTTTATATTGAGTTCAATGATGCCCAAAGAGGCATATCGAAAGGTCAATTTGCAGCTTGGTATGACGGAGAAGAATTGATTGGTTCTGGTGTGATCTCTTAATGTCTTACTGAATAGTACTCTTCAATTCCATTAACATATTTTGAGTGTTTGTTCATTCTAAATGGAAAATAACTAGAGTAATTCGAAGCTTGAGAATCACGCTCAATATTATATTTTAATTCTAGCACCATTCTATCGCCATGATTAACCATGCTCTTTATACTGCCTAAATTCTTATAAACATTATAATAAGTCATGTCAGAATCTAAAGTAATTCTATAATTTTTGGTGAAATCTTGATAATACTTTCTTTTGTAGCTATTAATCAAAGTAGGTTTAAGAGAATCTAGAAGCATTAAGACATTCTCCGGTAAATTAGCGTTACATATTGAGTTTTCAATTGATGCTATATCCAAAGAAGGAGTTATGTTAAACGCTGGAAGAGCAAAGGACATCTTCGTGCCAGCCAATCCATTTTTTATTTTAATCTCTAATATCGGCTTCTCTATCTTTCCATTTAAATCACCGTACCATCGAATTCTTACTTTCTTCCTTTCCTTCTTTCCATCTTGATTGTCCAAATAAAAATCCATCCCAGGGGTATCAAAATAAATATTATTAATTGATCGCCTGTGGTAGATTTCCTTGAATAATTTTGGATGATTTTTTATTAATATTTCAGCTGATTTTAATGAGCGATCATCAATAGGAAACTTTCTTTCATATCTTGCCGTTTTAAGCTCAGTATAACCTTGCAAGGAGGACATTAATATTATATTTTGTTATCAATAAAGACAACGCTAACAGTTTCATCCAATTTAATTACTTCGCTCTTGAATTTGCCAATAGCATCTTTATTTTTTATGTCTAAATAATATGCCATTTCAAGAGATGATGCGTCCTCATCCAATCTTTTAAGCTCAGCTCTATTGAAATGATCGTTCACAAGGACTTGCAATTGTTCGTGTGTAATTTCTTTCGATGAACTTGTTACCGTTAGGAATAATGACTGAACCCGCTCCTTATTCGACAAGAAGTGTTTCCCCCAAATTATTGCAATAAGTATGATAAAAGCCAAAAGAACAACTGGGCGTTGATTTGCTCCTAAGCCCAGCCCAATAGAAATAGTAAAAAACAAGTAGGCCAATTCCTCAGGTTCCTTTATTGCAGCTCTAAATCTTACAATAGAGAGTGCTCCAACTAATCCTAATGATAGTTCAATGGATGATTTCACTATAGTGATTATTATCATAGTAGTGAAAGTGAGTAACAAGAAGTTAGCCGCAAAGGATCTCTTATTAGACAGGCTCTTACCACAACGAATATAGGTGAACTGTAGAACAAAAGATAAGACTAAAACAAGAAGCGCATTTACCGCGAACTCCTGAATGTCAATTGGTGCATCTTGAGATGATAAATAATTTTTAAACAAAGACCAAGAGTCTCTCATATCGTTAAATTAATTGCATTAAAGTCGCCAAAGATATAATTAATAAAATAGCTTTTGCAGATTGTTCTTATCTCCAATGATCTCTTCATTTTCAAGATTCAAAATTGATTTTCTTTCTATTAAATGAACCTGTTCTACATTATCGAAGATGCAATTGCTTGCATGAATTTCAGCTGGCCCATATTCCTTTTTCTTAACATACGCTACAAGGCCATAAATTGAATTAGATATCCTCACATCACTTACTTTAAGGTCTGATCTATCCTTTGAGGCAATGGCTATATTTACCCGATCAATATCACAGCCTCTTATGGTAAGCCTAGAAGCTTCACCCCCACTAATGGCTTTATCATTGGCATCTGTTATTTTCACATCAACAATCTCAACTTGGCTTCCAGAAAAATCGATAGCATCATTGCCAATCTCATTGAAATCACTCTCTGATATGATTCCCTTGCAAAAGTCTGCATCAAATGCATCTCCATATATATCTTGGAAACTACAACCAGAGATATCAAAGTTAGATCTTACTATATTTAAAGCATCCTCACACTGGTTTTCCTTGAAATTACTATTTCGAATTTTAACAGTCGATTCATACCAGTTAACCGCCCCAGTCAATTCCCAGGATCCCTCCTTGAAAGTATTAAACCCAATAAATGAGGTGTAATTCACATGTGATTCCTCACCAGCTTGCAAAATCGTAATGCCTCTTGCACTTCTATCCGAGGATCTAAAAATTATCGGTAAGTCCTTGGTCCCAAGAAAATCAACAGAAGAATAAGACCATATGTAAGCTTCATTTGTAATATCTATATTTACTCCCGCCTCTACAACAATCTTTTTCGATTGAGGCACAACAAGTGGTTCTCTGAGATTG
>JBLIMR010000045.1:0-24205 GCA_047638815.1 Gammaproteobacteria bacterium | reverse complement strand
TGACCACTAAAAACTGACCACTGACCACTAAAAACTGATTACTGACCACTGATTACTGACCACTAGAAACTGACCACTGACCTAAAAAATCAATGCAACAACCTAAAAAACATTTCTTTCATAAGTTCTCCAGGCTCAATATCATAGGCCCCTACTCCTTTAGATTTCAGATCATATGTGGCGAGAATCTCAATGTTTTTGACTAGCTTCCCGTAGGTATAATTCTTAGCCCCTGCGATTAATTTACCTGCATAAAAAGGCTTAACACCCAATTTCTGTGCGGCAAGCTGAGGGCTAAATGCCTTGTGTGCATGAACCAATATCAATTTCGTGTAAAATGAATATAGGGAAGCCGTTAGCATCGGCATTGGATGCTGGTTTGGGTTTTGTCCATAATACTTGATAATGGTGTTGACCTTTAGAATGTCTTTATTAAGAAGCGCATCTTGTAATTCAAAAATATTGTAATCCCTACTGATGCCAATATTCTTCTCAATCAAAGCTGGAGTGATGTCTTTTCCTCCTTTGAGCAAAATGCCTAGTTTGTCTATTTCCCCAACTATTCTTGCAAGATCATTTCCCAAAAACTCATTGAGCATTACAGCTCCTTTTTGATCAATCGTATATCCTTTTTTTCTACACTCCTGAGCTATCCACTTCGGCATATCCCAATCAGGAATTGACGTTGAAGCAAAGACTGTACCCACCTTCTTAAAATCTTTGACCCACTTTTTTCTCTGGTCGACTTTACCTTTATGGGCTATCACCAAAATGGAAGTATTTACAGGGTCTTCGATTAGTGGAGCAATATTTTCCAACTTGGGCATCATTTGCGCCTCACGTAAAACAACGAGGTGTTTCTCCCCCATCATCGGAAATCTCTTAACAGTACTCACCACCAAATCAGCCTTAGAATCCTTTCCGTACATTATGGATAGGTCGAAATCTTTTGATTCTGGTGGCACAACTGTATTTAAAAAGTGCTCCACCAACTGATCGATATAGTATGACTCCTCACCATGTAACAAGTACATTGACTTGTAATTTTTAGTCTTAAGATCACTTAATATCGAATCGAATGCCATCTTTGCAAAAAAAAGCAATATAACCGAATACCTCACACGGAATCTCGATCTATCTCCTATGGATGTTCTACCTTCTCTAAATTTACCGTTAGCTCCTCTAAGATTTTCTGAAAAAAATGGCGAGAAGTTTGTGTGGGATGTTGTTAGACAAAAACATGTCAAGCTGGAGCCAGAGGAGTGGGTGCGTCAACAAATGATTCACTATTTACTCAGTCACAAATCATATCCTCTTGGTTTGATGGCCGTTGAAAAATCTTTAAAAGTAAACGGCCTAAGTAAAAGAACGGATATTGTCATTCATGATCAGCAGGGTCAACCAAAAATGATCATAGAACTCAAAGCTCCTGAGGTACCTTTAGATCAAAAAGTGTTTATGCAAATAACGGCTTACAACCTATCTCTACAGGTTGACTATCTGCTCATTAGCAATGGCCTCGAACACTATTGCTTCCACCTCAACAAGGAGAAAAAGAAAATGGAAAGCTTGAGGCAGATACCGGATTACAATCAGCTTTAAAGAGTTAATCAAAAACTTCATTTCGAGAAAACATCAACTCTAGTGGGTCATTCAGAGCAAAATGTAATGGAGCGAATCCCGAACGATCGGGATCGTCTAAATAATCGGGCTATAATAATTAAGCAGGTGTTTCATATCATGCTATCTCGATTATTAATACGGGATTCTTCATTGCGCTGCGCTCCATTCTGAATGACCATAACAAAAGCTCGCTGACATTTTTCCGATCGTCAATCCCCATTCGTAATTGAATAATCATACATTTGCAGCAATTATTAGAAATTTACATGGATTTATCAAAAGTAGTTAACATCTCAGGAAAGTCAGGACTGTTTCAAATCGTTGCTCAAAGCGCGAATAGGATCATTGTGGAATCATTGGATACGGGTAAAAGAGTACCAGTATTCGCAAGAGATAATTTTTCCATCCTTAAAGACATAAGCGTTTTCACTTATGAAGACAACATTGCTTTGGAAGAAGTCTTGGTGAAGATATATGAAGCTGAAGATGGGAAGAAAACCATGGATAGCGCTACAGCTACTGTAGATGAGCTGAAAGCTAAAATGGAAGAGCTTGTTCCTACGTATGATAAAGACAATGTCTATCCTTCCGACATGAAAAAGCTTTTCAAATGGTACAACATTTTGATAGAGAAAAAGCTTTGGACTCCTGCTGACGTTGAAGGTGAAAATTCAGAAGATGACAAATCAGCTAAGGATACCAAGAAAGCTGCTCCAAAAGCTAAGAAAGCGACTCCTAAAAATGCAGGTAAAACTTCAACAAAAGCACCTAAAGGCAATGCTTCTAACAAGGGTAAAGTAAAGAAATAATACTTTCTTCTATTCTATTCAAAAGCTTCGTAAGCTCCTAAATCATTATTTGATCCACCAGGCCTAAAGTTACCTAAGAGATCTATATCTAAAGTACTTGAAACTGACGCTTTGTCAATAGCAAAAGATCCTGCAGATAACGTGTAATTTCGTAATGAAATATCAAAGAAATCAGGATCGTTATTGGTCCAGTTATCTCCTATGAAGAAGAGGTTATTTATATTGGTCTCATTGACTTTATAGAGATTATTCTCAAAAATTCCAGGAACTACGGTAATTTCAGAGCTACTTGTATCGAAATCATAGGCAAACTCTTCAAAGTTGTTGCCATACATAATGCAGTTTCTAAAAAAAGAACCCGCTATGCTGTATAAAATCGTAACATCTGAATTCAACTCATTGGGATATCTATTGCTAATGAAGAACCCAGGGTCATTTCTTGTTGTTTCCGTCCAGTAATTGGCGAAGGTGCAATGATCAAATTCATATACCCCACCCCCCTGAAGTAAGCCGCTAAATCTTCCAGCATTTGCAAACACACTGTTCGTTGCACGTACTTTCGTATTCCTTGAAAATAAACCTATATCGGAATTGTCTTTCATAATAACCCCATTAAGCACCAGCCAGTTTTCGCTTGTCTGAACGCTATTTGCTTGACTAGTACTTTGGAGAATAGGAACAGGTGTTGCTTGTATACCTACGATACTATTCTTAATGGTAGCATAGTTAAATACATTGTCCAGTCCCGATGGGCCATCATTAATACGAATAAGATCCCATTGTCCAGGAACATCATCATAAACAAAATCCAATCTATCACCTTGGAAGACAACGCGATCATTAGGTTCCCCATTCACCGTGATACAGCCACCACGCCAAACCCATAGTCCTGAGCCATCATGAAAGTGCACTTGTGTCCCGGCTTCTATTGTCAAATGGTCAAGAGAGTCAACAATAAGGTATCCATACACTACATGAGGTTTGTCGTTTACCCATAGTTCCTCGACAGGTCCTTCTCCATTAAAACAGTCTCCGTCCTCATCGAGACAACTAATGCCTAAGGAGCCTAAAAAACTTGTGGGATAGTGAAAATGTGCATCCTGTCCCCAAGCCACAAGCAAGACTTCCTGCTCGTTGCCATTCAAAGTGAAATTTAAGTGTTCTTCAATGACCATTGGGCCAGTTTGATTGTTCACATCAACGGTTACTTCAACAAAAATGAATAAGGAATCATCGGCCCCTATTTGCACATCTTGGAAGATTGTACCAGGGTCACCATCAACATTGATTCGGAAATTCGAAGCGTCACCTCCTTCAATATTGATGTTGCTGATACTCACCGTTTCATCATTGTCATTATATACCTTAAGTAATCTAGTTGTTGAGCCAATGGTTGTGAACACGGTATCAAAGATAATTGTGTCCGCTGAGAAGCTCAACATGTCTGAAGAATTCGTAGAAATTTTATCGTCTTTCTTGCAACCAATAAATATGGCAATGACAAGAATGAGTATTATCCAAGGAGTGAGGGATTTCATGGTGCAAATATCTGATTAATTCTTTACTAACGGCTTAGCCACTTCTTTATTTGAAGACGATCATATTAGACCCTTTAGTTTATACCTATTGGCCAACTCTGGATGATCATTGTCAATCGATCTCAGCTCCTCCTCTATCTTATTTTGAAAAACAATATTGTTCTTGGATTCTGGATGCACTGGTCGGTGATTCATCGCCTGTTGCAATTTGTTGATTCTCCCTATCAAGGAAGATGTACTCTTAGTAAAGAATGACTCTTCAAAGAATTTGTAAATGTACTCCACAGCCATTTCTGAAGGATGCAAAAGATCCTTTTCGTAAAACCGATAGTCTCGCAGGTCATCCATCATAATCTCATAGGATGGGAAGTAGCGAACATTCTCATAGAGCGTCTGCTCGATAGCCAACCTCAAAGTTGATTTGCTCAAAGAATTATCAATAGCACCATCTTTCCAATGCCGCACTGGACTCAATGTTATAAGCGTTTTCAAATCTGGATTTACACCCTTGCATTTATCTATGCCCTGCGCTAAAACATTTTGTATCTCATCAGCACTCAAGCATATTTTATCGAAGAGAGCCGCATCCATTTTATGGCAGTTAGCGACAACTTCTCCCTGCGACTTTAACCGATAGACCCACGCGGTTCCTAGTGTGATTATGAGAAAATTGGCCGATATCAAAGCTTCTTGCAATACCAGTAGCTGCTTATTGCATGATTCCAGCAATTCATCCAGATTCGGCCCAACAAATCCCGTATTCAAGGACCAGTGATGCCACAGTTCATTTTCAAAAAAGAATTCTTCCTTCATGAACATCTTGTCATCTAGTGCTCTAGAAACTAAGTTTACAAGCGCTAAAGGATTAAAAAGTGTTCCAAATGGATTGGACAAAACATCAAACTTATCTTGCAATAATTTTTGTCCCACATTGTCTGTAAAACATGAACCCAACATCAAGACTTTATCCTTGTGGGATATTTCCCAATCGCTTTTAACTGCTTTTATGACTGTTCGAAATTCTGACACCTACGATTTCTATATCAAGGGAATTTTGGAAACTTCTTGAAATCAGGATCTCTTTTTTCAAGGAAGGCATGTTTACCTTCTTGAGCTTCTTCCATGAGGTAGTACATCAAAGTTGCATCACCTGCAAACTCCATCAGACCTCGCTGTCCATCTAGCTCAGCATTCAAGCCACGTTTTATCATTCTCAAGGCCATTGGACTTCTTTTCATAATGGTTTTACACCACTTCACGGTAGTATCTTCAAGATCCGCTAGAGGCACTACGGTATTTACCATACCCATTTTCTCGGCTTCATCTGCTGTATATTGTTCACACATAAACCAGATTTCTCTGGCTTTCTTTTGTCCAACATGTCTTGCCAAATATGAAGACCCAAATCCAGCATCAAAGCTACCTACTTTAGGACCTGTTTGTCCGAATATTGCATTATCTGAAGCAATGGTTAAATCACACACAACGTGAAGTACATGCCCACCACCAATGGCATAACCATTCACCATGGCGATAACAGGTTTAGGTAAAGAACGTATAAGTTTTTGAAGATCCAAGACATTCAATCTTGGCACTCCATCATCTCCAATATACCCTCCAACACCTTTTACATTCTGATCTCCACCGGAACAAAATGCTTTGTCTCCAATACCGGTAAAAACAACAACAGAAACATCGTTATTCTCTCGACATAACTCCATTGCATCGATCATCTCTTCATTGGTCTTCGGTCTGAACGCATTATAAACCTCCGGTCTATTGATCGTTATTTTGGCAATACCTTCGAAGAATTCAAACTTTATATCCTCATACTCTTTGAGGCTTTTCCACACTCTAGTACTCATCTTTAATACTTTTTATTTTAGTAAAATAATCTTTTAAAACTTCGCTATTAATATCCCTTGGCGTTACGACTTCCAATATACATGCAGTGTCTTTTTTCTTATAGAGTTCTTTCAGCCTCAAAGATAACTCTTCCAAGTTTTCTGCCTTCAAATAATCTATGCCATATGCCTCGGCAATCTTATCGACTTTATTTTCTTGATGGACTTCAAAAAATTCCTCCAATTCATCTACTTCATCAGGCCCCTGAATGATTCTAAATATTCCTCCTCCCCCATTATTAATCACAATACACTTAAAGTTCGAAGGCACTTGTTTATGCCAAAAGGCATTGGAATCATAAAAAAACGACATGTCTCCTGTGATCATAGACACAGGTCCATCACTGACATAGGCAGCGCCCATTGCGGTACTCGTACTCCCATCTATGCCACTCACACCTCTGTTCCCGAAAAAGTGCAAGTCTGATCTATGGTCAAAAAGTTGAGCATAACGCACTGGTGAACTGTTGGCAAGATGCACCTGACTATTGTCCGGAATAACATCTAATATATTTTTAAAAACAGCCATGTCTGAATATGACAGTTTCTTTATTATTTCATGATGGGCTTTACGGGTAGACTCATTATGATCATCCCAAAGTCGAAAAAATTCGTGAGAAGTGTCCGAGAAATCTGTTTGATCGAAAAACATCTTGGCATCACATTCCACAACCTTCGATAAATGGCTGAATGTATCAATTTCCCCATCAAATTCTGAAACGTGCCAATGACCTTTTACACCCTCTTGTCTCAATCTTTGTTTTATTTTCTTACTGACAATGGCACCACCGATAGTGATTAACAACTCAGGTTGAAACCTATCCCAATCATGATCATCAATAGCCATGATGTTCCGATCGATACACCCAACTTTTTTACCACCAATAAAGTTAGAAGTACATTCTGATAACACAACGACCTTTTCACTTGCGAGAAGAGCCTCTAATTTTTCACTAGGCACATTATCCTTTTTGGACTGCCCTACCAAGACCATTACTTTATTATATTTCTCTAACTCCTTATTAATATTTACCCAGAATCTTTCATCCAAAGAGGATTCAGATGTCTTCTTTTCAAAAACGTTGAATCGAACATCTTTCAGTTCTGTTAGATCATAGAGAGGCTCGTCAAGTGGCACATTAATATGGACTGGGCCTTTGTTCCCACTTGTCGCAAGGTTTATCGCTTTATTAACCTTCTCATCCAGTTCTTCAAGCAACTTGGAATCACCAGATTCCATTGGAAGATTAAACCTTCCTTTGACAAAATCTCCATAAGCAGATTGCTGTCTGATCGATTGACCCTCTCGCTTATCTATCCAAAACCCAGGTCTATCTGCTGTAAGAACGATTAATGGAATATGCGCATAATATGCCTCAACCAAAGCAGGCGAGTAGTTCAACATCGCACTTCCGCTGGTACAGACCAAGGCGACTGGCTTATCTGTTTTTTGGGCGATACCCAAAGCGAAAAATGCAGCGACTCGTTCATCAGGAATGACAATCGCTTCGATTCCTGGGTACCTATTGAAGCTTATGGTTATTGGTGCATTCCTAGATCCGGGTGATATGACGACATGCTTCACATCCTTTTCTGCACAGATTGCCACCAGGTGTTGAACACCTTTTTTATCAGACCAATTCATCGATTGCAAAGTAACGAAATGAATTGCTTTTTAGCATAATGTATTTCTCTCTTGTTTTACGATACAGCAACTATTTTTTACAGAAATCTCATAATCCCAGTTTATTTAATAATTGAGTGATTTATTGACTTTTTAACCATGTCCTTTTTTACCTCTAAAAAAGAATGAAAAAAAATGAGCAAACAGAACCATCCCGAAATTAGTTTTTGTTGCTTTTTAATAAAAAAACTTACAAAACTTAAATCGGGATCGCTCTTCTGTTTGATCCCCTGAGCAATTATTACGGAATGACTTAAGATATAAATGTTCGAAATCACCCTTTACACAAAAATTGGGACATGGATTGATTCGGCCTTGAATAAAGATCGTGTTTGTTAGAATAAAAGCAGCGTAAAGTGCAAAGTACATTCGACAAGCTCAGCAACCACCTGTCTGAACTCAGCTGTCATATTTTCAAAGAAAATATGGTAACAGCGTTTGTGAGTTTGCTTTGCGTAGCGAAGTGTTTCTAAAACAAACTAGATCTGTATTCACAGCCTTGATTTTTTGGTTCGTTTTTTATCAAGAAAAAATGAACGAAGAAACTAGTTATCCAAACTTCCGCCCGCAATCCAAGCATTAATAATGGCTAAGTCACAAGCCGACAATTGTGATTGATTTTGAGGCATTGGTGAGCAGCCCGATTCCCAATTTATTGAGCATGCGAAGCTGCCATCTTCAATGTATGGTGAGAGATTCGTATAACTTTCTAAAACAACCCCTCCTTCAGCAGAAGAACTGGAATGACATCCAAGACAGTTGTTATCAATTATTGGAAATACTTTTGCCTCATAGGTAATTACCGAAATATCACATGGTCCAGGATATAGCTCCTCAACATTATCATAATAGCAGTTTTGAATCAGCAATGTCAACCCGAAAAAAATACCGCAATAAAATATAATCCTTGATCTCTTCATTTTTAATCTTCTAAAGCACCCGCTTCTATCCATTTTGTTATTTGTTCTATTTCACAATCAGCTAGTTGCCCTCCATTTGGAGGCATATCTGCAAAATCACCCTCTCCGTGGTTCAAAACATCTAATAATATCCCATTCATGGAAATCATACTAATATCATCATAGGTAATAAGGTTGAAATCGGCTTCCGGTTCTACACCGCTATGGCATCCTTTACATTTCAAATCTATCAAGGGTTTTATACTTAGCGTGTACGTAAATTGACTTGTATCACATCCCTCACAACTATTATTCAAAGCGCCTTGATCTATCCAATCATAAATCATGTCTATCTGAGTTTGAGTTAGCGGTACATTCGGTGCTGGAGGCATGAAATCGTCAGGGTCAGCCTCCGTAATTGACTCATATATCTCACTATCTTCTGGATTTCCTGGTTCTATGTCACCAGTAGCAATAATCAAATCATAGTTTATCAAAACAACATCATCCTGCGCTGTAGCAAGGTCATGACATCCACTGGTTGAACAATTAGAAATAAGCATTGGTAGAATGGTATTTTGAAAATATATTGTATCAGAATCACATTCGTAGTCCGCAAGTTCCATTGAACCTGTAACGTCAATTGAAGGAAATGGCTCATGTTTGCATGCTATAAGACAAACAATGAGAACCGATAAAAAACCAATAATTTTCATAATTACATTACATTGATAAAGAACCAGTTTCGGCAAAATACCGCCATTTGCGGTCATTTTAACCGCAGCTAAGGTGCAAATTAATTGCTAATAGTGCATAAATGTGCGGGTGAAAAGTAAAAATACTAACCTGAAATTGTTATCTGCTTTACAAGAGTAGATGAAATATATAGCTTGTGATTGACCTGTAATGTCATCAAAGGCACAATGTTTAGGAATTTTGTAGTTATTTTTGTTGTCTTCATTGCAATATCATTTAAAAAATTAAATATGAAATTCAACATATTATTCACATTTCTAGTCCTTACTCTCGCATTTACCTCATGTAAAAAAGAAGTGGACGATCCAATAACCATCAGTTCATCTGAAGTGTTCAAGATGGCGATTGATCTAAACTTTGGTGGCGATGCTTTCGTACTCAACGATGAGTATATCAACGCCACGAACTATCGTGTCAGTTTCTCAAACCTTAAATTTTATTTGGGAGACATCAGCTTGATCAAGTCGGATGGAACGAAAGAACTATTGAGTGAAATTGAGTTATATAGTGTTTTGGATAACAATATGTCTAAAAACTTCACAGTACCTGTTGGAACATACACGGGCTTAGAGTACTCTTGGGGAGTACCTGAATCTCTTGGAGGCACTGATAATCCAGAATTCGATCCAGTAGTGTATGGACCAGATCATCCTTTGAATCTTAATAATTCTATGTATTGGACTTGGAATGCGGGATATCGATATAGTGTTGTAGAAGGTAGATATAACATTGATGCGAATGGGACTGATCCTTTGATTAACACTTTTTCATATCACGCTGGAACTCAAACTTTATACAGAACTACTGTTTTAGATTTACCAATATCCTTGGATGGTGAGTCTTCTACAACCCTTAACATTGATTTTGATTTAAGTAAACTATTCTTCAATGATACGGAGACGTTAGATTGTGACGATCCTGCTGAAAATGGTCTTGCAGGGATGAACGCTAACACCCTTGGATTGAAATATATCGAACTATTTGTTGGTGCTGTAGATCATAGTTTGGAATAAGATTTACAAAGACATTTTGCAAAAAACCCAAAGCGCTAAATTATAAGTGTTTTGGGTTTTTTCTTATTGAGATATTCCTTAGTTGGCACTTATGCACCAATTGGGATCAATACGGCCAAATTATGTTCAAAACATTCCACCTTATTCTAGGGACATTCTTCGAATTAAAAAATACCTTTAGACGCTTAATTTTTAAAGAAAATGGCCATGCAAGCTGACATACTTTTGGGACTACAATGGGGAGATGAAGGAAAAGGTAAGATCGTAGATGTTCTTACCCCTAGATATGATATTATTGCTCGATTTCAGGGCGGTCCTAATGCAGGACATACTTTGGAATTTGAAGGGATAAAACATGTTCTTCATACAATACCATCTGGAATATTTAGAGATGGCATTATCAATTTGGTTGGTAATGGAGTCGTCATTGATCCCATTATCTTTAAAACGGAAATTGACGCTTTGGTAAAAATGAATGTACCTGTTAGGGAACGTTTATTAATCTCGAAAAAGGCTCACCTCATACTTCCTACACACAGAATCCTTGATGCTGCTTCTGAAGCTTCAAAAGGAAAAGGTAAAATCGGCTCTACTTTAAAAGGCATTGGTCCAACGTATATGGACAAGACGGGTAGAAATGGTTTGCGTGTGGGTGATATTCTTAGCTCGGACTTCAAAGAAAGATATGATAGACTTGTGGCCAAGCATAAGACATTATTGTCAATGTATGATTTTGAATATGATTTAGTAGAACAAGAAAAAGATTGGTTGGCTTCCATTGAGTTTCTAAAAAAATTCCAAATAATTGATAGCGAATACTATGTAAACAATGCCATGAAAGCTGGTAAAGCGGTCTTGGCTGAAGGCGCTCAGGGTTCACTACTCGATATTGATTTCGGATCTTATCCATTTGTAACCTCTTCAACGACCACCGCTGCAGGTGCTTCAACAGGGTTGGGTATTGCACCAAACAAAATCGGTAAAGTATATGGTATTTTCAAAGCCTATTGTACAAGAGTAGGTTCTGGCCCATTTCCAACGGAACTTTTCGATGAAGATGGACAAAAACTAAGAGACATTGGTCATGAGTATGGTGCGACTACTGGTCGTGAAAGACGATGCGGATGGATTGATCTACCTGCGCTGAAATATGCCATTATGATCAATGGAGTAACACACCTCAACATGATGAAAGGTGATGTTATGGATACTTTTGAGAAGATCAAGATCTGTACTTCTTATAAAACCAAAGATGGTTTAACAGACATTCTTCCTTTCGAAGCGAATGACAATGATCTTGAACCGGTGTATATTGAAATGAAAGGATGGCAAACAGATTTGACCAAAATGTCAAACGCTGAAGAACTACCTCCTGAGATGAATGACTACATCGCATATTTAGAAAAGGAGTTGGAGACACCGATAAGTATTGTTTCTGTTGGTCCTGACCGTTCTCAGACGATAATGCGAGATTCTGTTTTGGCATAGGGGTTTTTCTTAATTGGTTATTCATTAATTGGACGTTACGCTCATTAAGGCCCTGTTCTTAGAGGTCGCTCATGAAGATCAGGCTGATGAAGGTGTCATGCTGAGCGAAGCCGAAGTAAGGGGAAACAAATCGTAATTTCTAATTCGTAATTCATAATTGATTCCGTATTTTTGGCATAATATTTCCAGTAGGTAATTGATGAACAAAACGCGCTTTAAAAGCCTTCTTACGTTGCTGCTTCTTTTCACCTGTCAAAGTCTATTCTCTCAAGACAGTACGAAGATCAAATTACACCGTGCGGATGTATCAGAATATGATGCGAAGTATGCCAAGGCGCAACGTCTGCTGGGTGATGTAATGTTTGAACATAAAGGAGCTGTTATGTATTGTGACAGCGCATGGTTGTATGAAGAAGATAACTTGATGAAAGCTTTTGGGAAAGTTAGAGTCATTCAAGGAGACTCTATTTATCTCGATGCCGAGCGATTGATATATTATGGGGATAGCAGTTTGGCAGAATTATTCGAAGATATACGACTGCGAGACAATGAAATGACCTTGACTACGGATTATCTCAAGTATAATACCGACACGAAGGTTGGAACCTACTTTAATGGTGGAAAGATCGTCAGTTCTAAGAACAATAATGTTCTCACCAGTGAACAGGGCAGTTATTTTGCGACTAACAAGAGCTTGCACTTTAAGGATAGTGTTCTGCTCGTCAATCCAGAATACACGATGGATACTGACACACTGCAATATTACATGAACAGTGAACAGGCGTTTTTCTTCGGTCCGACAACCATTAACAGTGATGAGGATCTCATCTATTGTGAAAACGGATGGTATGACACCATGAACGATTTGGCTCAATTCAATAAAGATGCTTATCTCTGGTCGGATGGACAGCAACTGTTGGGTGACAGTCTATATTACGACAGAAATCTCGCCTTTGGTGAAGCCTTTGGTAATGTGAGCGTGATCGATACGGTGAATGAATTTTCGATTTATGGCGACTATGGAAAACATCTTGAGAAGACAAATAAAAGTTTTGTGACGGGCATGGCCTTGTTTCAGCAATTTACCGAAGGAGATACGTTGCACATGCACGCAGACACTTTGTACTCAGTTCCTGACACACTTCAAAAGAAAAACATCTTGGCTTACCCTCGCGTGAAGTTTTACAAAAATGATATGCAAGGTGCTTGTGATTCATTGTCATTTAGTGAACGAGATAGTTTACTGGAGATGTTTCGAGATCCTGTAATTTGGTCAGATGAGAATCAGATTACAGGAAGAAAAATAGAAATTAAATCATTCGATGGCCAAATAGGTAAATTGTTTTGCAAAGGCAATGCTTTTATGATTTCCGAAGTTGATACTGCCCACTACAATCAGCTAAAAGGAAAAAATCTAATTGGATATTTCAAGGACAATGAATTGCACAAAGTAGATATCATCGGCAATGGTGAATCCATCTATTTCGCAACCGATGATAAAGACGGAAGTTTCATAGGTGTCAATAAAAGCACTTGCACTGATATTACGGTGTACATAGAAGATAGAGCTGTAACTAGCGTCAACTTCAAAATACAACCCGCAAGTTCTTTTTACCCACTAGACCAAATCAGTAAAGAGAAACTTAAGCTAAAAAAATTCAAGTGGGAAATGGATCGGAGGCCTTTAACGCCTAATGATATATTTAAAGATTGATGAAGGAAAAGGGAGAAAGCTATTATAGAAAATTAAGCAAAAGAGTCCTCCTAGGGCTATTGATCATTAGTTTAATCTCGGGTTTTCTTATTTCTAAATTAGAATTCGATTTCGATTTTGAAAAATTCTTTCCAAAAGATGACCCTCAGAGTGATTTCTACAAAGAGTACCGACAAAACTTCGATAGTGACAATGACTTTGTTCTCATTGCATTAGTAAACAACAAAGGTCTTTTTCAAAAGGATTTCTTAGCCAATGTTGACAATCTGGTTGAGGATCTTAACATGGTGAAGAATGTCGATCAGGTGCTTGCTATTACCAATGCTCGAGATTTCAAGAGTGCTCCCGGAACAGGACAGATATATGAAGTGCCAGTATTACGATTTGATCAACCAGAAAAATATTCTTCTGATTCTGTCCGTCTTGCTGAGAATGAAGATTGGTTTGGGACCATCGTCTCTCGGGATATGAAATCTACGGCTCTATGGGTCAAGCATAAACAGTATTTGTCAAAATTTGGCTGTGACACCTTGTCTTATGACCTCAATAATCTGATGGCAGAATATGAATTTGACGAAGTTCATATGATGGGTCGAAGTATCGGTCAGGTGATATATGTAGACATGATGAAGAAGGAAATGATCATCTTCATGAGTCTTAGCTTCGTGCTGGTCGTGATCTTTTTAATTCTTGCATTTCGAACCTTTTGGGGGGTATGGGTTCCAGCACTGGTTGTGATATTGGCCATAGTTTGGAATTTGGCTATTATTAAATTATTGGGTCAGAAGATTGACACGATGCTTACGATTTTACCCACGATAATTTTCGTTGTAGGAATGAGTGATATCGTTCATTTTCTCACACGATATCTAGCAGAACTGCGCTTGGGTCAGGATAAAATATCTGCGATAAAAGTTACTTTCAAGGAAGTTGGTCTCGCCACTCTGCTGACGTCATTGACTACCGCACTGGGGTTTATTACACTTGTTAGTTCGCCTATACAGCCCATAGCCAATTTTGGATTATATACCGCCCTAGGTGTTGTACTAGCTTTTGTATTGGCTTTCACCCTCCTACCCTCCATATTAACACTCTTGCATCAGCCAGAAGTGAAGCAATTGAGGGACAAAGATTTTTGGCGAGTAAAAATGCATCACCTCTTTATTTTCTCCTTGCGAAATAGAAAGGCCATATTGATTGGGACCACCTTGGTATTTGGATTTTGCATATGGGCTATCAGCTTGGTGCAAGCCAACAACTTCCTACTGCAAGATCTCAAGGAAGATCATCCATTGAAAAAAGAAATGCGCTATTTCGAAAAGCAATTCTCTGGTGCTCGACCATTAGAAGTGGCAGTAATATATAACGAAGGAGTTGATCACCTCTCACCAGAAGTCATGAATAATTTGATGCAGTTGGAAGATTATTTGCAGCAGAATTATGGCATGATGGCTGTGACTTCGTTTCACAAATTACTTCAAAAAACAGATGAAGTGGTCAGTGGCAAAAAGAAGAATTTTCAAGATTCACAAAAACGAATTAACAAGGCATACAAATTCTTAAAAGGTCGAGATGAAATAATCAGTAGGTTTTATAGTCCGAAGAATAATATGTCTAGGATTTATGGACAGACCGCTGACTTGGGTAGAATTTATTACAAACAGAAGAATGAAGACTTGGCAACGTTCATGAAAGAGACATTACCCGATGCCCCCTTTGAAATAAAATTAACCGGTACAGCCTCTCTTATTGATCGAAGCAATGAGATTCTATCCACATCCATGCTCAAAGGCCTCGGTCTCGCATTTCTTCTTATCGCCATATTATTTGGTTTCCTATTCCGTTCGATTCCTATGCTATTCATTTCACTCATCCCTAACATTCTTCCTTTGGTTTTGATTGGAGCGATCATGGGACTTTTTGGCATTGAATTTAAAGTATCAACTGCGATTATATTCACCATCATTTTTGGTATTGCCGTGGATGACACGATTCACTTTTTGAGTAAGTTCAGAATGGAAATACGTAAAGGCAAACCCCTACTCTATGCGATGAAACGGACATTTATGACTTCAGGGAAAGCCATCATAGTCACTTCACTAATTCTTATTGCTGGCTTCCTTACCCTGATACTTTCAGATTTTCAAGGCACATTCTACATCGGTTTGCTACTAAGTTTGGCTTTGGTGTTTGCTGTCTTTGCAGATTTGCTATTGTTGCCTGCACTGTTGTGGTATTTTTATGATGGAAATAAGGTGAGAAGAGAAAGGCATGGAGATTAATAAGTGTTGATTATTGAAGTTTTTACAGTCAAGCCTCCCTCGGTAAATGGTCCAATATTAGGTTTCTGAACATATCGGAGTGAAGTGATGAATCCATATCTAATAATCGGGATAAGTTTTTAACTAAATCAGACTAGATTGAACGAATCAACTTACTGAAAACTCAACTTACTTAGCCTGTAACGATTTCTAGTTCTTCCATAAATAATCAGTTCATCTTTGGTAAGGGCCATACTGTGTGATGGACGCACCATGAATTTTGCATCTATCCCAGAAACTAATAATTCTCTTGTTTGTTTACCATTACCGTCCAAGGCGACCAACATTAAATGTGATTGAATATAACCTCCAAATCTCTTAGGCTCCCCTTCTCCCGTATATCCTGCATTATCCATATTGTGATTGAAAATAAAAAAACGGTTGTCCTTATGAACTTTCATTTCATAGGAGATATAATAGACAGCTGGTGTCCCTACCAATTGTCTTTTTGGTATTTTTTCCACCCATTCAATTTTTCCTAGAGAGGAGATATTTACAAGCAATATATCCCGATAATTAAAGAACTTTTCATAGCTAGGAGAATCAAAATTTCCTGTTACTCTTTGAGTATCCTTAAAATACTGCTCAACAATTAAAACAGCCTCTCCATCATCAGTATACTTCACCACAAAAACAAAAGGCTCTCCATTTATACAGGTATATACTCCTGAACCACAAACATACACACCTCCATCATCCGTTGGGAAAATTGCGCTAATCGTGATAATTTGTGTGCTACCAACTGGAAGAATCAAACGCCAAAATGCTGTCCCTGTTGTATCATGTTTGACCAGGTAGGCTTTAGAATCATCCCCGGGTTCCTGATCTTCTTACGCCATGTAGGAATAGTCATCCACACAAAGCATCGCCTCTGGGACCTGATGATAAGAGTTATTGAATCCCAATTCGAAATTTAAACCTTGGCCCATTACCGGCACAGCCATTAAAGTCATTAGGACTACTAGTAAATTTTTGTACCATGTTTTCATAGAAATGGCTCATTAATGTTAGATGTCCGATACAACAATTATCCCCGTTGATATTAAATGATTCAACAAAACAATCTGCGGAAAATATCTATCTTTGCGCACCTAAAAATCATCAAACAGCAGGTATTATATGGCTTTAAAATGTGGAATCGTTGGACTTCCAAATGTTGGAAAATCGACACTATTCAATTGTTTATCAAACGCTAAGGCGCAAGCAGCAAACTTCCCTTTCTGTACCATCGAGCCCAATGTTGGTGTTATCACTGTTCCAGATGAGCGACTCAATGCATTAGCAGAACATGTTAACCCTGAGCGTATTATGCCAACAACCATTGAGATTGTGGATATTGCTGGATTGGTAAAAGGAGCGAGTAAAGGAGAAGGTCTTGGAAACAAATTCTTAGCCAATATCAGAGAAACGGACGCCATTATTCATGTCCTAAGATGTTTCGAAGATGACAATATCGTTCATGTTGATGGGTCTGTTGATCCCGTGAGAGACAAGGAGGTTATCGACATGGAATTACAACTCAAAGATCTTGAAACGGTAGAGTCTAGATTGAGTAAAGTTAAACGAGCTGCAAAGGCTGGTGATTCTGAAGCCAAGAAAACATTTGATTTCTACACGCTTGTACAAGAAACTTTGGAAGCTGGTAAATCTGCTCGTAGCATTGAGCTTGACGCCTGGTCTACCGATGTGATGATGGACCTTCAATTGCTTACTGCGAAGCCGGTGCTGTACGTTTGTAATGTGAATGAAGACGATGTTGTCAATGGCAACGCGCAATCAGCAGCGGTAACGGAAGCTGTTAAGAATGAAAATGCTGAAGTCTTAGTTTTGGGTGTTGGTATTGAAGCTGACATTGCAGATTTAGAAACATACGAAGAGAGAAAAGAATTCCTTGATGATCTTGGATTAGAAACGGCAGGGGTTTCCAAATTGATACGTTCAGCATACAAGCTTCTTGCACTAGACACCTACTTCACGGCAGGTGTAAAAGAAGTGCGAGCTTGGACGATCACTAAAGGCACCAAAGCCCCTCAAGCGGCTGCAGTAATTCATACAGATTTCGAAAGAGGTTTCATTCGTGCTGAAGTGATTAAGTATAACGACTATGTTTCCCTTGGATCAGAAAATGCCTGTAAAGAAGCGGGTAAACTTTCAGTTGAAGGCAAAGAGTATGTTGTTCAAGATGGAGATATTCTCCATTTTAGGACCAATGTGTAAGACTGCTTATCCCATTCATTTATTCCCTAGTTTTCATTTGCGTTAGATTTTAAAATTGCTCTAAGCGTAGAATTATACGTTTTTTTATTCGTCTAAATCTACGGTTAACCTAGATTATGATGTGTAATAGAGCTATTTTTGGCTTATGCATTAACCATAGACGTTTACCTGAATTTCGAGCAATACCCCTAGATATAGATAAATATATTCTAAATTGGATCAAGTACCAAAGGACTATTAATAGTCCTCTTCAACGGACAAACCTTTGCTTAAGAGATAAACTACAAAGCGATTCTATAGTAATGTAATGAACAACGTGAAAAATATTTGAAAATATTGCCTATGCCCTGCTACTTATCGCATTCTAAATTGAGTGAAAACCTAATCAAAATGAGCATGGTAGTGTATTTTAGTTTAAGACAAATACCCTTGCTTGGCCTATCCATCTGTATTACCCCAGTGAAGTACTCACAATCCTTTTACCAGCCTACAATGAACAAAAACAATGTGAATTTCAGTATCTTGCCAAGTAAAAAATATAATGGATATATAAGCCACTAAGTGCTTATATCCTGTTGTTATCTGCAATAGAGAATGCTAGTAGTGAAAAAGAATGCTGAAGAATTTTACTCAGAAATAAGAAAGCTATTTCCTGAGATTCACGAGCATTCAATGTGGGATGAATTCAGTTATGAAGGAGAGCCACCTTCGAATGCTGGTATTCTCACGTCAATCGCGGAGGTTGTGATTGAATGGACGATAAATGGTGAATTCGAAGAAGTCGAAAAAATTCTAGCTTTTATAGAACAAGGATATCAAGACTTTCGTGACGACATTATGTGTTATGTCTATACCGACTTTCACCCAACGATTATTGCCACAGAAATTATTGGAGTGCGAGAGCGAATAAAAGTGATGATGGGCGCGAAAACCAAATTGCATTACGATCAACTGATTGACCTAGGTTTCTATGCCGAACATGAATGAGAATCAGTCTAATTCAAATATCAATTTCGCTCTTCCTATTGGGAGCTTGCACAGAATCTCACCCAACAGACTATTATTTGGAATTGGATTTTGTTGATCAAGAAGTAATCACGGTTAGACAGGATAGCACGAGTAAGAGCACTATGTTTTATGCCAACAATAGTCTTGACAATGGTGCTTTTGAATATGTAACTCAATTTGAGTTCGTTCGCAATGACACCAGCTATCACAGCTACCATTCGACATACATCTATCCAGATACTGACTACTATGTGACCGAACTTACCAATTACAGCAAAGTCTCTAAGTTGCGTGATTATCATGTGGAAAAGGACACATCTAGGGCCATTGAATCAAAATTTTACGAGATAGAGGGAAAAGGATATTTGGTATACAAAGTGACGAGCGTAGATTGGAAAACCCCTGCGTGCAAGTCCGAGTTTATCAATGAGGAGTTAGGTTTTCTGACAAGTCGTGGAAATGCAGGGCGATATTTGTCTTACCCAACAGAAGAATCTGCGATTAAGACAAAACTGATTGACCGAATTCACGCGGATAAGGGCTTTCTTTATTGCGGTGAAGAACAAGAACGTTATGAAAAGTGGAAAGGACTAAGTGAATGAAAAAGCAGATAACACCATGTGATAGCATATGCCTCGCACAAAACCACCCGCTCACCGCGCTACGCGCGGCTCCGCCTTTGGCACATGCCATACATTTGTTCCGTTAGTACCAATTATAAAAAATGAAAAATAGTTTATTAATATTCACTTCATTTATTATCTTTTCTTGTTCTCAGACTAACGAGAAAAAGGATATTTCAAATGATTCTATTTCTATTGAATCAGACAAACTTAATTCGCTTGAAATAAAAGATCGGATATCCTTAAATCCAGATGCCAATTCATTCAAGTCAAAAGGAAACAATAATACAGGGATTATATTATCAAATAAACTGAATTTATATAATCACAACAAAGAAATAATAGGCTCATCAGAAAACCTATTTGGAGTTGTTGTAAGTATTGATAGTATATCTAAACAAAAACATACTCTAAAAGAATCTGACGACCGTTGTGACCTTCATAATTTTGTTAAAATTAATAGTGAACAGATCAATGGTTGGGTGTTTGGTGAGTACGTATTTGAAAATGATAAAAGAGACACCACATTTACTGTAGACAACATAACATTTGAATTTAAACCTACAAACAACTTTAATATTGGTGTTTATGATGAAAAGGAAGATATGTTATCTTTTTGTGGTGATGGAAATAGAAGTCCAGTTATTCTTTATAATAGTAAGTTTAATAAAAATGAATACATACCAATCAAAGGGTCATCAGAATTATACAACTATAATTACCTAACTTATGACAGCCACGATGGTTGGATAGATGAGTTAAAAAACATTGATTATCGTAGTGACACACTTCATTTAGAGGTTAATCGTGAATATCAGGAAGGTAGTAAAGTTATTTCGCTAGACATTATTATTACTGACAGTTCATCATTTGGTGTGGTAACAAATGTTATAGAAATAAAACCTGAATTGATTTATGAATAAAAAGGTACTAACATCATCTATATTTTATAGGGCAGTTGGTAGGAATCTGAAACAGTAAAGCAATTAATAAACTCCGCCAAAACTTTGTTTTGACGTTTTATCAGGAAAAAGTTAAACCTCAAAGCCAAAGCTTTGGCTAATTAGGTAAACGAAAATATGTACTTTTAAATCGCCCTACAAAAACATAGATTGGGCGTTACCACCAATTAGAAAAAATGAATAGACTGACAAAAACTTCGCTTCTGATATTGATTGTATCACTTTTTACAAGCTGTGATTTTATTAACAACGCATTTACTTACAAAGACACAACTGAAGGATTTGTAGAAGCCCTAATAGATGAAGATTATGAAAAAGGTTTAACCTTTATGGCGACCGAACACGATGGATTTAAAAATACAAATCTTGACACTTTAAAAGTAGGTTTAGCCAATTTAAGGCAGATAATTGTAAATAATTTCGGAACCGAATTGGACTACAGGTTTATGACCGCAAATAAAACTTTGTCAACGGTAGAAGGAGAAAGCACAGCTCCAAATACAACGAAAGCTCAAATCGAATTTTCGAACGACAAGGAATTCGGAGTTTTCGAAATAATTTTTGACGACAATTCAAATAAGATATACTACATCCAAACTCTTGACATAAAAGAACCCATTCCGAATATGATGATATTTTGGCTTTTTGGAATATTAGCCATTTGTGTACCGATTTTCAACATTTGGATAATTAGGAAAATCAGAAAAAGTGACTTAAAGAAAAAGTGGTTAAAATATATTGCTGTCATTTTCCTTAACGTACCTGCAATAACTTATAGTGCTGTTAATGGACTTTCATTTAGCTTATTAAGTTTTCAAATCTTACTGGGTATTAGCTTTAGTTATATGGGATATCTAAGTTCAGCTTGGACTTTTGGAATACCATTAGGTGGTATATATTGGTTGTGGAAACTCAATAAGCCAAGAGTTGACACGGAACTATTGAAAAATGAAACTGTAACAGAATAAAAAAAGGTGGTAACACTGTATATGAAATCATAGCACCCTGCGGGATGCTACGCTTCATATACTAAACGTTAGCACCAATATCGAAAAAAAATAAATATACTTCTCCGATGAAAAAAATATCAAAATTGACTATAATAATGAGTATCACCTCCATCTGTTTATGGATTATATAGAGTATTTTCATTTTCCAAAAGGACTATGCAAATACGGCTATTTTGACTACTGCAGTAATTATAATAGCTGGAATCTATTCTCGTATAAATAAAGACAGAAAAGTAAACTCAGGACATTAAAAGTATTATTGTTTTCTTAACAATATTGATACCCCAAGAGATTATCTTCTCTCGAAATAAATATAGACACTTAACTGTAATACAGGAATATTACTGGTGCTAACACGCTGTATATTGCATTTTGGTTGCGAGCAGTTTTAACTGTTTGAAAATTTGTTGAATTAGTACCATTCATTTTGTAGGTGGTTATCTGAGAGCTTTGCAAGTTGCATCCTTGCAGTGGTTGAGTAGCTTCTCTCCTACTTATTTGTTAACTGCTGTGTGGTACATCTACAAAATTCATTACTTTGGTACTATTAATCAACTGTATTAAACGCAACATACAGTATCGTTAGGCAACATAACCAAATGAAAATAAGATTACTCATAATAGCAACTTTGACTTTATTCATCTTCTCCTGTAAGAACGATGGTAAGAACAAAGAACAAGCTGATAAAGTAAATATCGAAAGGGAGCTTGACGTTCAGCCCTCAATTTTCACCATACAACCAGATAGGGACACCATTCTATTTGGTAGTGCTGGAACAGCAATTTTTATTGAAGCAAACTCATTAGAATTTGAAAATGGGGCAAGTCCGAACTCTACAATAGAAATAGTATTGAAGGAGTATTACTCCATGTCAGATATGATAACTCAAGAACTTTCGACAATGGCGGATGAAGGTCTTCTGGAAACAGGAGGAATGATAAATCTGAAAATAAACTCAAATGGTCAAGAACTAAAACTAAAGAGAGGAAAAGACGTCATTGTTCACTTTCCTAAGAATGGAAACAAGAAGGAAATGCAATTATTCTCTCAATCAATATCAGACCAATCTGATAGCATTGTAAGATGGAGACAAGAAAAGCAATCCGTAGGACATGAGATTGATACTATAACACCATTTATCATTAAGTATGAAGACCTTGACTCTCAATGGATGGAATTTGAGGACGGGACAAACATATGGACTTGGCTAAAACAGGAAATATCGCTAACAGAAAAAGAACGCGATTATGTCCGTTTAAGAGATGTTAATATTCGATATATAGTTTCGAAAAACGGTGAAGTAAAAGATGTCAAACTTGAAAAAAAATATAACAAAAAGAAGTGTAAGAGACTAATGAATTTAATTTCGGAGATGCCCAAACTAAAGCCGTTTAAAAGAAATGGTATGGAAATAGACATGGAGTCTTGGGTTAATTTTGCGGTTAAATATATTCCAGCCAAGCACCTTAGTAATGAGGCTTATTTAAAAGGGATTGAAGACCAATATCCTGAATTTGAAAACCAATCAATCAATGATATTAGTCAAGTTGACTTAAACTATTACATTTTCAGTACTGCAAAATTGGGGTGGTTGAATTGCGATCATTTTGTAAATGACCCTGCGAACAAAGTTAATATGACCTTAAAACAGAAGTCAGATGAAAACCTCATGATTAAATTCATCTATAAAGATTATAAATCTATTGTCACTCCTACTTATAACAATGGGATTAATTATTTCAATGGTATTCCTGAAGATAAAGACATTACACTAATGATTATCAAAGCAAAGAGAACTAAGATTCTAATGTCTATCACCGAACATAAAACTTTGGAGGGAGAGATTACTGGAATAAAGTTTAAGGATTACACAATGGGCGAGTTGAAAAAAGAATTACAAAAATTAAATTAAACGATTGCCTAACAATGGCTATACGTAATGCGGGTTTTCTGCTAAACGAAAGGTCAGTACGTTTAATGAAGTCCGCCAAAACTTTAATTTGGTATTTAAAGTGAATAAATTAAAAACAAAATATAAACTCTTGGCTAAGTGCAAACTTGAAAACTCCGATTTTCAAATCCCGCACTACGCATAGCCTAGCGTTATCACTAACTGCAAAAACTATGAAACCAGCTCTATTAATACTTACTGTTCTAACTATATTTACTGGTTGTGGCAAAGAAATATTTCCAACTAAGGATAATGGCGTTATAAGAGCACCTGGTGGTTCTTGTGATTTTATAATAGAAATAGAGGCGGATGAAAATGAAAATCGTTTTCTGGAGCCATCTAATATTAACGATTTCGATCTAGAATTAGCAGCTGGGATGAATGTGGAATTTAAATACCGAATATCGGAAAATGGAGCTTCTATCTGTCAGATGGGATATCGAATAGACTTAACGAAATTGAAAGAAAAATAGTGATAACAACAGATATAGATCATTGCCGCACAAGCTTTGTCGGGACTAAGTCCCTCCTATCACACAAGCCCAAGCAACGATCCATATCTAAGGTCCGTTACCCAACATTAATAAAATGAACCGATTGTTTCAGCATTATGAAGGAGAAATTAAGGAAATCGAAGGATTGACCTTAAATGGTTTAAATTATTTAATAGATAATGATTCTCAC
>JBLIMR010000044.1:0-24214 GCA_047638815.1 Gammaproteobacteria bacterium | reverse complement strand
AATTTTGGATGATTGAGTCTCTTGCCTTCAACAAAAAGAATATATGGTTCAGCGGTTTTTTTGTCTGTCCATAAGTAGCAGAACATTTTACTCTTGAAGCAAAAACAGGGCATGCCGTATTTTACGGCTTCACTTACTTCAGGATCTATTTTCAAAATGATCCTTCTTAAAGCGAGCAAACAACTTTTGCTTGGCTCTTCTTTTTTGTCGTAGAAGTGATCAGTTTCTTTTAGCACGAATCTACTTTATAGACTCGCTATAGTTATCAATTCCTCCAACTATCGGAAGTGTGATTGATGTACCATCAAGATCAATGGTTAACTCAGTTCCTGGCTCTGGCCATAGGGTATACTCTTTGTCGCTAGAAAAAATCATGAGCCCAATTTTCTGGCCTTTGGGAATTATTTGATCATCTGGCATGAGGTCAAAAGTGATTTCATAAAACTGGCCAGGAGTTAGTGCTTCACTTTTAGTCAGCGAGCTATGATTTTGTGGATCTGCCCAACCTCGTGTGATAATGTTGTCGGTAATTTTAGCATCTATCCTCCTGACTTCTGTCCAAGGAAGGGAAACAAGCCATACTGATAAATTGGCTGCTGGTTTGTCACAAGCCAACTTGATAGTAACCGAAGGTGTACCAGACAGATGTAGATCTTTGGTTAGGGTCGGAGTAGCATATATCAATCGATGGTTCGTGCTTTCTGCCTTGGCTAAACTGGCTCCATTAAAAGAATAATTGTCTACCAGCATTTCCGTTCCCTGTTTCTCTTGCTTATTTGTGTTTAGTTGTCCCTGGCCAGGTGCTCCTCCACTCAAATGAAATTGAACATCTGCCGCATCAGGATTGGGATAATCTTTGTAAGATGTTGGATTGTCTTTCTCATCATTTTCCCTAACGATCCAAGCTCTAGCATCTTTTTCTACATCATTTTCAATGCCATGTAAGTACCTCGTGAACCATCTATTCATCATTTTCATTGGCGGTGGTCCACCATGGCCATTTTGGTGATAAAAAATTTGAGATGGAATCCCCTTTTTCCTAGCCTCATCATAGATTCTATAACTATGTTCGGGCATGACATTCCAATCATTAAATCCATGGGACATTAAGAGGGCAGCCTTCATTGGTTCCATATCATTGAGATAATCTCGCCCGGCCCAGAAATCATTATAGTCTCCAGTTATTCGATCCATCCCATTCTTCATTTCTGTATCCCTTACAACTTTGTTATTTCTAGCCCGTTTTTTTTCGTCTCCACTGTGAATGTAATCATACAATACATCGATGTCCTCGCCAAGATATCCGCCAGGAGATCTCACCAATCCGTTGGAGCGATAGTAGTGATAATATGATGTGTTGGGAGCGATAGGAATAATGGCTTCAAGACCATCAACTCCCATGGTAGCTGCAGCAAGTGGAATGGTTCCATTATATGAAGTCCCGGTCATGCCGACTTTTCCCGTAGACCAAAAGGCTTTTACTTTTTCTTTACCGTCTGGGCTTGTGAATCCTTGAGTACGTCCACATAGCCAATCTATAACGGCTTTCGGAGCCAAGGACTCATTGTCACCACCAACCGTTGGGGCTCCTTGTGATAGTCCTGTGCCTGGGGAGGAAGAATGAACAACGATATATCCTCTCGGCACCCATTGGTTAATATGAGAATTAGAAATTATTGGGCGTTCCCCCTGTCTTTTAACTTCTGGATGTACTCTGTCCTTAGCACTTTCTCCAAGCTCATGTTTTACATCCCAAAAGAGTCCATCAACATCTTCTGCTACTCCCGCAAAATAAGGGCTGGATACATAAACAATTGGGAGCTTTAGTTTTTCCGAATCTGTTTGAGCAGGTCTTGTGACTGATACATGCATTCTATCAGGTTTAGAATCACCATCCGAATCGAATTCGGTCTCTACCCATAGGTCATGTCTTAGCCAATTTTTAGCGTCTGAGAATGCAGGTACTATCTGTGCTTCTCCATTTTTGAATATTGGAGCCGCTTTCTCAGTTGATTGAGATTGAACAGAAAAATTAATTGTGAAAACTGCTATGAGTAACAAAAACAATCCAGTTGTTTTGTTTTGGTTGGGAAATGAATAATTCATTCTATAAAAATATGCATTTCAATTGAAAACAATAATAGAAATCCCATACTTGTTCCTAAACAAAAATGGCGCATCAAATAAACAATGATGCTTAAAGCTATGAAAGGCAATACTAAATACAGAATAATAAAAAACCTTCTTACCAATGTGATAAGAAGGTTTTAAACTCTTGGAACGAGGTAATTGTTATCTTAATCGCCTCAAAATACTTTTGATTATCTTATAATTGAGAATCTCTGAGATGCAGTGTTTTTTCCATTTGATATTCTAATAATATACATGCCTGCATTTAAAGACATCGTATTTAGCGAATGAGTCACTTCTCCACTATTTAATTTACTAACTGTACTTTTCACAACATTTCCTAGGACATCAAAGATCTCGAATGTTATCTGTCCAGCTTCTTTTAATTGGAAGTTTAAAAACAGATCATTTTGTGTAGGGTTAGGATAGATAACCAATTCACTTTCATTTCCAGAAAGATCTTCAATGCCAACAGTAATTCCGGCACAGATACAGTCAGCAGTTATTACATCATCTAAAGTAGTTGGGTCATTGTCATCACATGCATCACCAATTATTAAACAAGATCCATCGTCCGTGTTTGCATCTGGATTGTAATTACAAGCATCTGCATTCATGCAACCTGAAACTATCAATGTGCCTTCACAGTTACAATCAACGTTTATAACATCCTCTATGGTTTGTGGGTCATTGTCATCACATGCATCACCAATTATTAAACAAGATCCATCGTCCGTGTTTGCATCTGGATTGTAATTACAAGCATCTGCATTCATGCAACCTGAAACTATCAATGTGCCTTCACAGTTACAATCAACGTTTATAACATCTTCTGTGGTTTGTGGATCATTGTCATCACATGCATCACCAATTATTAAACAAGATCCATCGTCCGTGTTTGCATCTGGATTGTAATTACAAGCATCTGCATTCATGCAACCTGAAACTATAACTTCACCTGCACAGATACAATCAGCGGTTATTACATCATCTAAAGTATTAGGGTCATTGTCATCACAAGCGTCACCAACAATTAAACAAGATCCATCATCCAGGTTTGCGTCTGCATTGAAATTACACGCATCCTCATTCATACAACCTGAAACTATCATTGCACCTTCACAGGTGCAATCATCGGTTATCACATCTTCTATAGTTTGAGGGTCATTGTCATCACAAGTGTCACCAATAATTAGGCAATTCCCATCATCGATAAGAGCATCTGGGTCAAAGTTACATGCGTTTGCATCAGTACAACCAGAAATATCTGCAGTAAAAGTAACTAAACATGATGGGGACGTAGCAGATAATAGGCTAGCCTCATCATCTAAGAATACTACGGTTTGAGTAGTGCCCCCGTTATATTCCCAAAATACACCTTCAGCCGCTAAATCGGCATCAGCGATTGGTAAGTTAATTACCATAATCTCCGTGAAACCAGGTGCAGCACTAATGGCACCAGAATTATCCGAAAACGCCAACTCTATATTTAAAGAGATTGAACCCGGTAAAGGTTGAGTAACCGTTGGCACGAAGTAAAAAGGTGGGGCCAGGACACTAGATACCAAAGTTGGTGTCCCATAAGCACCGTCTGTTGCCCTAAATTGTAGGTTAGAAGAACCTAATGTAAAGCCTTCACTTCCCTGCATTTGAACACTTACCACAGAATTAATTCCATCATTAGAGATCTCAGTTAATTGAAGACAATATGTCTGGGCAAAGTTATTTCCTACGATGCAACAGAATAATATGATGCTGAATAAAATTTTTGTTGTGATATTTTTCATTTTTATTTTAAATTATATGATCGCTTAAGTGGGGATCTTTAATTGTCGGTTAATATTAATTCTATTTTTGAAACAATATTCTTGCAGTCTAGCTATTTTATCAATTAATAATCGTGATTTAGATTTACACATCAAGCACTTGGGAATACGTATTCCTTTTCGCACTGCGAGATTGAATACTTTTTGTAAGAATAGTATATGCCTCTTGGTTTACAACCATCTAAATTAGATGATTTCTTGGTGCAAGGAAAACAGTTCGATAAATTTCATTAAATAAATATTGTAATAATCAGATTAATAGGTGATTAAATCATTATATTATTGCTCCAATTATTTTGTTTTTGTTGAGAGTCATCGACCAATCACTTGAATGTGGCTACTAATTATCGGTGAGAACTATGCACAGCGTTTGAAATAAAGATAGTGCTCTGTAGCCTCAACTACAATTGAGAGCGAATGGCATTGGTTTTATCTATTGTTGTATGTTGTTGTTTACGATCTATTTCATAATTAAATCGAAGAACGCGCTCGCTGACGCCATAAAGTTAGCGTCTGTACTGCATAAATATTTTCTTCGTTTGAATTTATAATTACCCAATTCGGAATATATATTTCCGATGTTTTGTAGAAAAGGCGCCTTTTTAGAATCAGAATATTTAAGCACTTCTTGTATATTCAGACACCTCAAGTATATCTCCAACGCGCCAATTAAATTCCCCTGAGTTTTATAGGCGAGTCCAACATTGTTCAGTGCGAGCAGAACATCTTTTTTCGAATTATTAGCTTCAGCAATTTCAAGAGCCATGTTGTAGTATTCCAGAGCTCTGTCTAGTTCTCCTTGAACAGCAAAAGAGATTCCTGCATATTTCGAGCTTGTGAGAGAAATGAGGAAAGATTCTGGCGAGCGGCAAATTCATATAAAGTCTCAGCTAGCTTGGAGGCAGAATCTGGATCATTAAATAAAAACCCGTTCCAGACATATCCGTTAAAAGATTGCGCTTGTACCGAGTCCGGTAAGGTTTCATCTGACCAATTAGTAAATCATGAGTCTAGATTCGTTTGGGCTTTTAAGCAAATTCCTGAAAAGGAAATTAAGATTATCAGAAGTAATCTTTTCATTCAGTTCTGTTTTTACAAAGGCATACAACGAACCAAGAGTAAGGAAAGAGACAAAGTAAAGGAGTATCTCTTTGCACCAGTGAGCGGCTTTATAAGCCATTTTAAATCACTCCCTGGTAGCCTTTCGTTATTCAATTTCCGATTCAAGTTCTAGTAATATTCCATCCGTTTGATAGAGTAATTTTTTTTGATAATTTAATCGAGCAGATTCTATTCCAGTTTTATTAAGAAGAGCTCCTAGATAATATTTGTTGGATAATAACCTGTCAATAGATTTCCTGACTGAGTCTTGAGGTATTGACATTCCAAAATATTTCTTTTCATTTTCGAGTAAAAGGTTTGCATCATACTTGTAAGATATATTATTCATAAAAATGAGACATTCCTTACTTTCGAAATCATCCTCAAAGCCTGATTCCATATCAGTCGCAAATTCAATCAGTCGCTTTTTGAGATTCATACTTTGTATAATGCTGCCTTTCCCCGACCCAATAATTGTTTTGAAGCTGCTATTTACTAATTCTGCTCTATACCAAGAATTAGCGCCATAGACTTTAAGCTTTATTATTGAATCTTGACTTATTTTTCTACTAGAATTACTTGAAATGAGTTTGATGAAGCTATTACTGTAATACAACATCTTCTCTTGAGATCTAATAGTCTTATTCAGCCTTTGCTTATTCTCTATAAAATCCTGTTCCAAGGCTTTTAATAGAATAGATTCTTCAACACGCGTTTTTTGATTTTCACTCCAATTGTTAATGCTTAGAGCAATCAAAATACCAATAACTACAAGAATAATTTCTCCAAATGCATATTTAAGGTATTTACCTGTTTTATTTTCTCCCATAAGGTCGTAGCGTATTTTTCTAAAAAATTTTATCATTTATTATCGGTTTGTCAAAATGAATAACAACGGTTTGGCTATGCGTAGTGTCGGTTTTTAGGATGTTTCAATTTTAGTCCACCTAAAAGTACATTAAATGTTCTTACTTACAATTAATAACTAAAGCCCGCATTATATATAGCTCTTGTTGTGCTTGCGTTTTTTTATTTTTTCTGATCTGGGTAACTGTAGTTTGTTGGTTTTGCCATTTATGGTAATTTGAAAACTTCACTGATCTAAATGCAACAATGTTGCAATAAGTTTGTAGTTTTGCCACAATCGTAAATAAAAAAAGAAAAATAATGAAAATAATTAACCTATTGCTTATCATTGGAATGCTCTTCATGTTGTTTATCTCTGCCTGTAAAAAAGATGAGCCAGATGATCCTATTATCCCAAATGAAGAAGAGATTATTACAGCGCTGAACTTTACCTTAACGCCTGATGGAGGTGGAACGCCAATCGTACTTACTTTTCAAGATTTAGATGGGGATGGTGGCAATGATCCCATCAATACTGGGGGAACACTTGATGCCAACACGACATATAATGGTTCATTGGAATTGTTAAATGAGTTGGAGGATCCGGCAGTTGATATAACTGAAGAGGTGGAAGAAGAAGGAATTGATCATCAATTCTTTTTTCAAACTTCTGTAAGCGATATAATCATCGCTTATGACGATATGGATGCAAATGGGGATCCAATTGGTATAGCATCAATTTTGACAACAAATGAAGCAGGCACAGGAACTCTGACAGTTACATTAAGACACGAACCTATCAAAGATGCTTCTGGTGTCTCTGCGGGTGACATCGCCAATGCTGGCGGTGAAACAGACATAGAAGTTACTTTTAGTGTGGAAGTTCAGTAAATACAGCGTTGTCTGTCTCGTCACTTTAGTTATACCCGTACTCACATACGCTCAAGATTGCAATTTGGCGATTTCTGGGATTGTTAAAGATGTGAGTACCGGTATTCCGATTTCGTATGCTAACATTTTTGTAAAAGAGTTACAAACCGGAGATGTTACTGACAGTCTTGGTTTTTTCGAAATGAAAACAATATGTGCCGGAAACTATCATATTTCTATCAGTCACTTCGGGTGTGTAAGACAGGAGCAGTATTTGACTATTTCATCGGATACTTCCATTACTGTTTTTTTAGATCATAATAGTCAACTAATGCATGAAGTGGCGATAACAAGTCAAGGTGGGAATATCACAACTCAAGAAACTCAGTCGTTGAATTCAAAAGATATTGCTCAAAATTCTGATAAGAATTTAGCAACAATGCTAGAGAATATATCGGGTGTAAGTATCATAAAAAACGGCAGTGGCATTGCCAAACCAATAGTTCATGGACTATATGGAAACAGAATTACAATATTAAACAACGGAATAGCACAAAGTGGGCAACAATGGGGGGTGGACCACAGCCCTGAAATTGATCCATTAATTGCCAATAGAATTACTGTGGTAAAAGGAGTTGGGGCATTAGAATATCAGGGAAGTTCTTTAGGAAGTGTTATATTGGTTGAATCCAAAAAAATAGACCGAGAACCACATCTGCATGGAGAAGGTCGTTATTTTTTTGAGTCTAACGGCTTGGGAAATGGACTTAACCTTGAATTACAACAACACCCTAAATTATTCGCTTGGCGTGTAGTTGGGACCCTTAAAAAAAGCGGTGATAATCGAACTTCAAAATACTTTCTACGAAATACTGGTAATCAGGAGGCTAACATAGCCTTGCAATTCGAAAAGTCATTTAATAAAAAGTGGTTCAACGATTTATACGTTAGCTCTTTTAATGCTGAGTTTGGCGTTCTGCGAGGTTCCCATATTGGTAATCTTACTGATTTAGAGGAAGCCCTTGGTCGTGATGTTCCGTTTTTTACAGAAGATAATTTTTCTTATTCCATTAGTTCTCCTTCTCAAAAGGTAAATCATCATTTACTAAAATTCCATACGAAATACAGGATAAGCGAGAAGCAGTGGATTGACATTACCTATGCAGGTCAATATAACTTGAGAAAAGAGTTTGATGTTCGAAGAAGCGGAAGATCTGATTTACCAGCATTGAGTTTAAAGCAAGTTTCAAGTTTTTTTGAAGGCAAATATCAAAAATACCTATCAAGAAATTGGAAACTAAAAAGCGGAATTCAGATGAATAGGGTAGATAACGAAAATCTACCAGAAACGGGCATACTACCCCTTGTTCCCGATTATATTTCCTATGAATATGGGATGTTTGGTCTTGTATACAAAAGTTTGGAGAAAACAATCATTGAAATAGGGGGACGCTATGATTTTGAAAATAGAAATGTAGCTGCGATTTCTGTCAGCGTTCCAAGAGAAATCAACCGATATCAAAATGAATACCATAATCTGAGTGTGGTTGGAGGAGTTACGCATGAGCTAGGTAAAAGTTGGAAAGCTGCATATAACATTGGTTACGCAGGGAGAAATCCAGAAGTCAATGAGTTATACAGTAATGGATTGCATCAAGGAGTAAGCGGAATTGAAGAAGGGCATCCTGCTCTTAGCAAAGAGATATCAGTTAAAAACACAATATCCATTAATGGTAATATGAAGAATAGGTTGTTTTTTGAGGGCTTATTTTATTACCAGAATATTGATAATTACATTTACCTTAATCCACAAGATGAAATCCGGTTAACAATACGTGGAGCCTTTCCTGTGTTCAAATACGAACAAACAGATGCCAGACTAATCGGGTTTGATTTGGCCACAACATATATGGTAACTGAACGATTCAATATAGCAGGAAAATACAGTTTCTTAGATGGATATGATTTAAAGAATAACTTGCCGTTGGTTTATATGCCATCAAATAATCTTTATGCAGTGTTAAACTATCAGATTCCGAAGTTTGGGAAGTTCCAAAATTTAGAGTTTCAAATCAATAGTAGATTGGTCTTTGAGCAAAAAAACATAATTCCATCTCAAGATTTTGTGGCTCCACCTGAGTCTTATTATTTGGCTGGCCTCAAGATGTCAGCCGAAAAGCAATTACGAAAGCTTAGGTTAAAAATGTTTGTAAGAGCAGAAAATTTGCTCAATGAAACTTATCGTGACTATCTCAATCGTCAACGGTATTTTGCTGATGATCTGGGTTTTAATATAATAGTAGGGGTGAATATTTCATTTTAATGGATGATATGGAAGGAAATGTTCATTTAGACAAGCTTTTAAGTGAACGAAAGTTAAAAGCTACCTCTTCTCGCTAAGAAGTTCTCTCAGTAATATCCAATTATAAAAAAGCCATTCCTTTTACTGAAATAAAAAACGCACTTCATGGCTTTGATTGAAAAACATTGTATCGCACTCTTCATGCATTACTGAAAAATGGGATTATCCATTTAGCATTGATAGATGATAAGGATACCTTTTTTGCGGTGTGTCGTAATAGTTGTTTATCGATTTGTCACAATCACAGGTAGATTCATACATGTTTTAAGCTTTCGTTTTTTATTAAGGTTAATATTCTAAAGAATTTAATCATTGATATATGTTTTAAGAATAGGCACGAGCTTTCTATTGGCGTTAGATAAATTGTCTAGGTTATGCAGTAATTCACCAGCTTTAAGTCTTAGCTCAAAAAGAACTTGTCCAAATTCTTCAGATCCATATTGTGCGGCAAGTTTTTCTTCTATCAATAGTTCTATATTAATAGAATCATAATGAAATTCGTTTACCGATTTAGCATTGTGGATGCCGTGCTTTCTTAGGAATGGTCTTACTATATCACCTATAACTATGCCGTAATCTTCAAAACTCCCAATCGTCTTTTTTTCATCTCTGTAGTAGATTTTAATGTCTTCTATAATATCTTTATTTATAACACCCTAGGAATATTATCTTCAAACGCAATAGGATGGAGTCCTCCACCCCATCTAAGATCATGTAAGTAAGTAGTTTTATCCATTCTGGAATTGGCAGGTTCAGCAATAAGTTGGTCTACTAGTATTAGTTGTTTTTCAAGGCCTATTTTGTTCTCTTCAAAATTATTATAATCTGATTCTAAATCTTCAATTAGATTTTCAATAACATCTTTTTCGTTCAGGTTTAGTTTTCGATTTTCATTCCAATTATTTATTGAGAGCGCAATCAAAATCCCAATTACCACAAGTACAATTTCTCCAATAGCATACTTAAAATACTTTCCAGTTTTATTTTCCATAAGCAAGTTCTGTCTAATTTTTCTAAAGAATTTTATCATTTACTCTTGTTTGGTTATAATGAAGTCTGACGGTTAGACTAAGATAAGTACTTGTGGCGAAGCCCAAATATTGATATTAGTCAGTGTTATGGATATTTTTTCAGTTTATAAGTAGTATTTTTTTTATCACCAATTTTACTAAATATTCCTAGATCAACGGCAAGCTTCAGATCTCGACTTGCTGTGGCAGAAGAAATATCCTTAAAGACCATCATGTAATCTTTTCTAGTAAACATCTTATCCGTAAACTCTGAGAAATAGTTGATTCTATCTTGAGAGTTCATGGTTTGACTTTTAGTATTCAATGTGTCCACTAATGATTGATCTATCGCATTCAACATATACTCGATAAAGGGAGTGGAATTCCCTTTTTTATCACTTACAGAAAGTGCTGAATAGTAATCAGCCTGAGAACTACTGATAATGCTTTCAAACGGAATAAATTCAAATACTGGAAAGGATTGCATTAATATGAGAGACTGCCAGAGTCTTCCCATTCTTCCATTACCGTCCTCGAATGGATGGATAAATTCCATTTCATAATGAAAAACACAGCTTTTAATTAATTCAATTTCGTTTGTGGATTTCAAGTATTCAAATAAATCTGTCATTAAGGAATTTAACCTGTTTGCTGGAGGAGCCATATGTTTAATACGATCTCCTACAACTATGCCAACTCCTTTAGATCTGTAACGGCCTGGCCGATTAATTAAGCCAGTCATTAATGTTTTGTGCGCTTCTAAAAATGATTTCTGAGAATATGGATTTAGAGAAACTAAATTGCTGTACACTTTGATTGCATTGAGTACTTCTGAAACATCCTTTACCGGTCCTATGACTTTTTTATTGTCTAATAGTGCGGTGATTTGTTCTTCGGTTAGGGTATTACCCTCAATGCCAAGAGAAGAATGAATTGTTCTAATTCTGTTTTCCTTTCTAAGTTTTGGAGAAGGCTTATCTAGAAACTGTGCATTAATTCGGCCAATTTTTTCCGATATCGAGCTGACTAATCTTAATACAAGGGGCGAAATTTGATATGGAGGCTTCATTACTTGATACTATCATTTGATGCTATCAAATATAGTGCTTTTTGCCATACCGCTGGCCTTTGTTTTCATTATCCATGACGTATCGAGACTATTGCCAGTGGCTTGGTAAGGCTGGTGTAACTCGCTGTGTGTTTGCTTTGTGGGGCCGTTGGATATAGTCGTTGTTAGCCTTTCGTTATTTATTTTTCCATCAATTTGTTTATCTATAAAATTCAGTCATTGTTATTTATTTCCTTATCAACAATATTAATGACACTCTTTATCTGATCTATATTTGCTTTTGATAGACTTGTATAGACTATGTTTTGATGCATTAAGAAGTCCATTTGATTATAAAATTCACTATCCAAAACAGACGCCCAAGATTTAATTTGTTTTTTATTAGGGTTATAAAATTTGCTTTTTTCCCAATCCACTTTACCAACAACACCATCCAATATTTCACCATTATAAACTAACCGCTTGTAATAATGATTGTAAAGGTTTGTAATCATATATTTTAAACTATTGTTCTTTACGTTTTCAATTTTACCTGATGCTACGCCAGAGTCATAAACACCAGTAGTTGGGAAAAATGTTGGGTTTACAAATTGTGTGCTTACAAAAATAGAATCGATTTCTGATTTTTTATCAGAATTCCCTTTTTGAATTAATTGCATTAGATTTTTTAAAGTCTCACCCTTCTTTGCCTGTATTCCATATGAATTGTTTAGTTGACTTAAATCACTTTGTAATTCATTTCTTAAGTCCTTTAAAAATCTTTGTTCCCATTGTGCATTTTTTTGATTTTCATTCCAATTATTAATACTCAATGCAATTAGAATTCCAATAACTACTAGTACAATTTCTCCAATAGCATATTTTAAATACTTTCCAGTTTTGTTTTTTTCCATAAGGTCGTAGCGTATTTTTCTAAAGAATTTTATCATTGGTTATTGGTTAGTCATAATCACACACAACGGTCTTGTATATGAAAAGTAGGGGGTTTCTACTCACTAATTTTTCAGTAAAACAATAACCTTAAATTCATAAATTTCATTTTAGTCCTAAACCGCTATTTTTTATATATGGTGTTATGTGTAGTCTTAAAATAATTCCTTTTTAAATGCTAGGTGCCTATTTTTAGCAAGTATCAATATTTCTTGAAATTCTGAATCATCATTAACGGCCGCAAAGAATACATCCTGACTCATTAAAGGGTAATTAAAAAATCCGCCATCAACGGCTCTTCTCAAACATCTATTGCTTGCAACTCTGTCACCTAATAATCCATAAATCTGTGCAATAAAATACCAGGGTTCCGCATCACTCAATTTATAACGCTCTAATTTTTTCATCAATTTCCTTGCATCGTTTTTATCACCTTCCATAATTGCTATCATTGCTTTGGATAATTGACCAGTTAGTCCTTCCGGATCCAGTTCAAATGATCTTTTAAAGTATTTTATAGATTCTTCCTGCTTACTCAATCGAAAGAGTGCATATCCTTTTTGATACATAGTAAATGGAGATTCCTTAAAATTATTATATGTTGATAGGGTTTTTTCAATTTGTCCAGCAAATGTGTAGGTGAGCATACTAGATCTATACCTCGGGTTTTTTTCGTCAAGAATGAGTGCTTTATCCGTTTCAAGGACTGCCTCTTCATTCATTCCGGCATATCTATAAATATATCCAAGTGAAAAATGTGCATCTGCATTATTAGGGCTTAATTCAACCATTTTTCTTGTCAGCTTTACAGCCTCTTCTATTCTATCAGTTTCTGTATAAATAAATACCAGAATACCCATGGCTCGATATAATTCAGGATTAATTGACAATCCTTTTATTAAATAAAATTCCGCTTTTTTTGATTCTTCCGGGTTCAGTAATCCGTAATTGGCAAGGGTGTGTAAACGATCACCATAAAGAGCATAGGCAGGGGCATACAAAGAATCTAGTGCTATACTCTTTTTAATCATCTCAACGGCCAATTGATCTCCTTCGTTTGTACGAGGATAAGCAATGGCACGCAAATAATATTCATAAGCCAAGGAGTTAATGGGTATGTCTTTATTAATTCTGTCTATCTCGTTTTGAGAGAACTGAACGTTCAAACCTGTTACTACCTTTTTTGAAACAATATCTTGTAGCTCAAAAGCAGATTGAAAACTAACTTCAACTGCCTTTCGCCAAATTATTTGATTATTTTTAAGATTAATCAATTCAATATTCAACCTAATGATATTTTCCTCTTTCAAATAATTTCCGACTAAAATATAATCTACATTCAAATCTTTTCCTACGACCAGTGGATCAATAGTTTGATTTTGAAATTTTCTTACACTGCTTGATGGCCTAACGGTAATATTATTGACATATACTAAACTTCCAATGATTTGATCAGCCATAGCGAAACCTAAATAATCAGTTGTCACATCTGATTTTGTGTTCAAAAATGGGAGAACAGCTAATAAATTATTAGCGCTTGTATTTTCACTAATAACTGCTGGATTGACTATGTTATTTTTCGGGTTATTATTGATTTGGTTATATAACAATATAACTACAGCTATAGATAATGAAGCAATAATAACTTTATTTAGCCGATTGTTTTTTATGATCAATTTTTCTGATTTTTGCTCAATACGATCGGTTTTCTTAATTCCTTCCGGAGTAATATCGTAAATCCAAGCAAAAACTAAATTGAACGGAAAGCCAATACTCAAAATAAACAAAAGGGTTTTCATAAAATAAGGTGGTGCTTCAAAAGTAGGAAGTACTATTGAGGCTATTTGAGCAATAAGCCAAGCCACTATTAAATAGGCTATCCCCGATTTGAATACATTACGTCTTTTTAATTCTCCTATGTATTTTTTCAGATTCATGTAGTCTTTAAAATTAGTTATTATTTAATTCTGAGTAACGTTTTGGCTAAACTGCGTTTCAATGCAGTTTAGGTTTTGTGTGTGCCCAGCATGTGCATCTTTTGCTTAACTCAAAGTTAAGTAATTAATCTAGAGGGTGGAAGTCCCTTATGGGCAGGTGTAACGACTTGAACCCTTAGTAAGTCGCAAGGTTGCTAACCGCGAGGTTAGGACTGAAGGAAGCGAGACTATAAAGCTTGGAACTGACCCTTCGACAAGAGCTCAGGATAAACCGAGCAGGAACTGCATACTGAGGCTATAAGGTTGGATAAGTAGACACACATTCGGCAAGAGCTCAGTGCAGCGCATCACTGCAAATTCTGAAACGTTTTTTTTTAAACGATAACCGAAGTAGTAGATGCAGCAGGAATCAAGTGAAAGAAGATGCCCTTACCTGGAGATTCGAGCGTGAAGAAATGACCTGGGAGGTTATTTTAGTGAGAAGTCAGCCTGCAGGGGGGCTTTTAAAATCAACCATCCCGGGTTTCATGGTTGCCACTATTTCTCCAGAATGTATTAGCTGCAAAGATTCTTCTTCAACGATTATTTCCATTTCCTTACTTAGCGGGGGTGGCTGGCGCAAGGTAACCTCTGCGGTGTAATTAACATGATTGGCTAATTTCCCACAAACATAACCCCCATTCCCACTATTTCTTGGGCCACAAAAACGCGGTTCTATTGTTAAACTATTATTCATTTCTATGTTGAACTTTGCTTTTAATTAAACTTAACGGTTAATGTAAAATACGTTTTAATGCAATTTTACATAGTGTTGTAAACTGTTATTTATTCTATCCCTCTTCTTTTCAATAGTTTTAAGTGTGAAATAACTCCACCAATATAGGATGTTTGATTTGGAATTATACCGTTTTCCTTTAGTGAGCTATACAAAATGCGGTTTAGTTTAGGATAATGATAATGACTGATATGAGGAAATAAGTGATGTGCAACATGGTTATTAACTCCACCAAAAATAAAGTTAGCCACATTACTAAAGGGGTAAAAATCGTTTGAACTTTTTATTTGATTCATAAACCATGAAGTACTTATTAACCCCTCATTATTTGCAGTCGGATAGGCTGCATCATATACATGATGGGTGATGAAAAAAGTGAAAAGAGTATAAAGTGATTGAACCATGTGCATTAATAAAAAGGCAATCAAAACAATCCAAATAGATACATTAGAATACAATAATGGAAAGATTAGTAGGTAGGATAAGTAAAATAATTTTAATACAATAAATGTAACTAGATATCTCGGTTGTTGTTTTTTTGTTTTGGGTGAAAATTGTTTCAGAACAATGAAGTCCTTCATAAACACCCAATAAAAGGAATATGCCATGTATGCAAAAGGTGCGTATACGTATTGATATTTATGATACCATTTACGACTGGCTTGTGGTAATACTCGAATTATTCCAGTTATAGCTAAGTCGGTATCAAAACCAGCAACATTTGGGGCAATGTGATGAGAGTTAAGATGTCTTTTTTTCCAAGCCTCTGGATGAGCACCTACCAATGTATAGATAAATTCAAAACCGAAATTGTCCCAAAAGGGGCGTTTAAAAATTGAATGATGACTTAGATCATGAGCAAAATTGAAACAAAGTAAAACAGATATAAAACCAAATAACACAAAATTTAAAACGAAAGCAATGGGATTGCTAATGAAATAAATTAATGTGTAACTAGTTATCGCCAAGCTGAAATAAAATAGACCTTTAAGCACAAAATATCTATTTGCTTTTCGCTTATTCATATTAAGTTTTTTATGGATCTGATTGTATATCGATTTATACAAATCATTATGGGCAGATACATTAAGATGTTTTGCTTTCATATTGTAGGGGTATAAAGGATTTATCACGTCCCATTTTATATAGGAATCTATAATATGAACTTAAAGCTTGTCTATATGACATATTCATGTAATTTACTTCATGTTTTTTAGCTGTTTCAATAAATATTGGAAGAATTTCTAGGTAATGAACATGACTAATATTAGGCAAAATGTGATGCATGGAATGAGCGTTAAATCCTCCTAAAGTCCAATTCAAAAAAACACTATTAGCATTATAATCAACCGAGGTGCTCATTTGTAAAGTAGGCCAGCTGATAGGCAATTTACCTTCATTGTCAGGTGTTGGGTGCTCTACATAATCAGATAAATGAGAAACGCCCAGTACACTTGTGAAAATGATAGAAATCATAAAGTGATTCAGAATAAAAGCCAAAAAAACATTGAGAAAGCCAAAAGGCAATAGATAAACTGGTAATATGATCATATATCCGATATATAGCAGTTTAAATATGATCAGCTTTATTACTTCTGAATAAGGCATGTCAACCTCAATCGTTCTGCTAGACTTTTTAAAAAGCATTAAAAATTCACGGATAAAGAACCAATTAATAGAATATAAAAGACTTAAAATTGGTGCATAGAGGTATTGATATTTATGAAATGGTTTTAGCGGTTGAGTTGCGGTCATTCTGAGTACAGGGTTATTAAGTACATCAATATCGCTTCCTTCTATGTTAGTGTATGAGTGATGGGATTCATTGTGGTTCTTCCCCCAAACATAAGCGTTATTTCCTTGGAGATTAAAACTAAGCGAAAATAAGAGTTTGTTCCAAAACTTGCTCTTTACAGCAACTCCATGAGCTGCATCATGTGAAATGTTAAAAGCTGTTAATAGAATAGAAAGTCCCATGAGTAAATAGAAAGAGTAAAATGCAATTGTTGATGTGCTTGAAATCATAAGAGAATAAAAAAGTATATCAAGGCTGAAATACATGATTATTTTAATTATCATGATATGATTGCCTGATTTCCGAATGTTTTTTGTCGAAAAGTACTCTTCAATTCTCTCATTGAGTTCTTTATAGAAGTCAGAACCTTTGTCTTTTGTAAATTTTAATTTCTTCATGGTTTGGATTCTTTCTAATAGTTTACAACGACTAGTATAACAAGCGTTGCCATCCTGAAGGGTGCTATGATTTTATATGCCGCTTATGCTCTTTTATTTTAGTTGATTTATCTTTCTTAGGAAAGCATTCGACCTTAGGTCAAAATTAGTATTTCCAAAATTGTAGTTTCTCATTATGATAATACCATACTTAGTGTTTTTTTCAAATTCAAAATGTGCAGAATATCCAGGAGTAGAACCTCCATGCCCTGCAGTATTAATCCCTTGGCCTGAGTATAAAATAAAACCAAAACTATAATTTGACCTTAATCTCACAGTTGGGGTTTGAGAATTTTGTAAAAGCTGTAAACTTACTTCGTTCAAAATAGTTGAATAACCCATACAGGCCTTCATAAATTTTGCCATGTCATTTGCAGTAGAATAAAGCCCACCATTTGGAATACGATACCCTCTTCCCTCATGTTCTTTCAAAGGAAGTTCGTAATCTAATTCTGCAGTTGGTCCACCAGCCATACCTTTAGCTAGATTATTCTTTTTGTTTTCGGGTACTACAAAGAAAGTATTAGTCATTGCTAATGGCTGCAATATTTTTTCCTTTATTAGTTCTGTGAAAGGTTTATCGGCAGCTCTTGAAATCGCAAACCCTAGTATTGCGTAGCCAATGTTGGAGTATCCGAACCTTTCGTTTGGTGTAAAGCGGAAACTAGTTTCAGGAATTGAACTAAGTACTTTTTCCTCCCATTCTTTGACTGACCCAAAATTCGCTTCTCTATATCTTGACTCTCTATCTATTCCTGATGTGTGAGATGCTAATTGTCTAAAAGTTATAGGAGGATATTGGTCATAGTTAATTAATTTTTTGATTTCGGGTAAGTATTTTTCTACAGGGTCATCAAGTTTTAAAACTCCATCTTGTTGGAGTTTTAATAATAGAAATCCAGTAAGTGACTTAGTGATCGAACCAACACGAAAAATCGTACTTGAATCAGCTAATTTTTCATTGTCGGGGGTAATAAATCCAAACGTTTTAGATGAAACTATGTTATCTTCTTTCAATATAACAAAAGCTACAGCACCCTTTATGTTATCGTCCTTTAGATCATTTTCAACAAGGTTAGCAAAGTCATTAATTAGATTTTCTGAGTGACTAATTTCTGGAGATGATTTTCGCGTTTGATTGCAACTAAATAAAACAGGGAGTAATAATATAATTAGGATTTTATTCATATTGTGATTTTAATTGAGCCTAACAGTTAGTATAAGAGCAGTAGCGTATTAAGTGCTCTTTCCTTTTGGATAGCAAGATACTTAATTTAATGCAAAAACGGTTTGAGTATACACCCAAACCGCTATTGCTTTTATACATTGTTGTAAGTAGTTTTTAATTTAGTTCTTTCAATAAAGTTTTAGCTGCTAGTTTTCCTAATTCATTTGAGGCTAAAGGACTTGCCCCAGTAATTAATTTTCTATCCACACAAACGGTTTTATCAGATTCTGTGTTAACAATAGTAGCTCCTAAGCTTTTTAACCTTTCGCTTACCCCTAAAGTCATGTGTCCTGGTAAATAACCAATCATTGGTGTCATTTCATCCACAGCGTCTGGGAATACAGCCATCTTGTATCCATCGTAAAGAAATTTTTGATTATCCAGTGTAGTAGATAATAATGCGCCTGGTCCGTGACAAAGCGTAATTGTAAATAAGTCTCTGTCGTGTGCCCAAGTTAAGGCTTTTGCAACATTTTTATCTTCTGGAATTCCAATCATTGCTCCGTGTCCACCTGGTACAAATACAGCAGCGAAAGAACTATCATTTGCAAATGAATTAGTGATAAAATCTGTCAATTTTTTAGGTTGCTCAAAATTCGATTTGTACTCATTATAAATAGCTTTCACATTCCCATCTTTATTAGGGAAAGCCCACATTTCAAATACAACAGGTTTACCAGTAGGTGTTACGATTTCAAAATCAAATCCTGCATTTTTAAGGTGTAACATTGGTACAAGAGCTTCTATAGGGTGATTTCCTGTAGAGAACATTTTACCATTTTTCATTTCCAAGTTTTTTTGTTCAGTGAAAATCACCAAAATCTTTGATTTATCTCCTTGGTATTTTGTGTACTTGATGTCCTCAAAATCCGTTTTGGAAACAGTGCCTAAAGTTAGCGCTAAACTTGAAGGGCTATACGAGCCATCCTCTTCTAGCGTAGGTTGAGCCATAAAATAGATTACAATAAATACAAGTACAGTAACACTTGCTAATCCAATTAATATTTTTTTCATCATGATTTAAATTTTTATGTTTTTATTAGAATAAGACTTAACTGATTTTTACTACAATTTTCCCTTTTGCTCTTCCTGATGCAAGGTGAGTGAATGCTTCGATGCTTTCTGAGAAAGGGTATACTTTATCAATGATTGATTTGATTTTATCATCCTCAACCAAGGCTTTAATTTCGCCTAAATGCGAACCATTCGGGTGCATGAAAATAAACTTGTATGTGGCCTCTTTCTCACTTACTAAATTGCTTAGCTCAGTCGGTAATTTGTAATCGGCCATTCCAAACATTTTGGCACTTTCTTCATCTAGCGGTCCAACAACACTTACAACCATTCCGCCTTTTTTAACCACTGCAAAAGCTTCTGTAGTATAGTTTTTACCAAGTGTGTCAAACACGATGTCTGCATCTTTAACAATGGCTTTGTAATCTTCAGTTTTGTAATCAATTACTCTATCTGCGCCCAGCTCTTTAACCCATTCAACATTGCTTGTGCTTGTGGTAGTATAAACATAAGCTCCTTTTGCTTTGGCATACTGAATAGCAAAACTTCCAACACCACCCGAACCGGCATGAATAAGCACTTTATCGTTCTCTTTTATGCCTGCGTATTCCAAGGATTGTAAGGCAGTAAGTCCTGCTAATGGTAAACTTGCCGCTTCTTCGAAAGAAATATTTCCAGGTTTTTTTGAAACTGCGTTACTAGTTACAACAACGAATTCAGCCAATGTGCCCATTTGCTCTTGCGGTACTCTAGAATAGACCAAGTCACCAATTTCAAAGTTGGTTACTTCATCTCCCTTTTTTACGACAATTCCACTTACATCATAAGCGGAAGTACTAGGTAATGGAATTGGAAGCATACCTTTTAGGTTTCCAAGGATAATACTTTTGTCTATCGGATTAATGGCAGCAGCCTTAACTTCGATAAGAACGTCTTTTGCTTGTATGGTAGGTTTACTTACTTCGTTAAAGGTTAAACAATCTCTAATCTCACCGTATTTTACTATTTGTAATGCTTTCATATCTGTATCAATTTCTTTGTTTAATAATTCGACACAAAATTAGCGTGAGTATTCCGAGGAAAATTCACCCTATGGTAAGAAAGCTATTTTTTTGCTTTTTCAACTCTTATACGACTCAAGCTTTGTTGCGTGATTCCTAAATAAGATGCGATGTGATAATTTCGAGTATGCTGCTCTATGTCGGGATATTGAGCTAAAAATAAATCATACCTCTCAGGAGCACTTAATTGTAGTTGATTCAAGATGCGTTTATGCAAACTAACTACGTGACGCTCTAAATTATGTCTTTGATAAGATTCGAATTCTGGGAAGCGTGCATGAATTCCATCCAGTTCTTTGGCATTGAATTCAATAACTTTCGATTCGGTAAGACATTCTACGGTAAGCGTTGCGAGCTCTTCAGTATGAATAGCTATGTAATCGCTAATCCACCAGTTTTTAATTGCAAATTGCAAGGTGTGTTCCTTCCCATTTTTATCAATACAGTATGACCTTAAACAACCTGCTATAACAAAGAATGTTTTCTTTACAACTTGTCCTTGACGGATTAACACTTCTCCTTTAGGAAGTGTTTTTTCTTTCGATATGGAATGAAGAAATTCTTCAGCTTCTGAGCTTAGATGTAGGCTGTTTTTTATTTTATTGATTAAATTTTCCAATTCTTAATACTGGTGTTTCTAATGTCAGGTCCTAAAATACGGCTGCAGGTTAATATTTAAATTTAAGCGGCAGTTCGGTGCACGTAATTAGGTGTTTTATAATCTAAAGATAGATGTAATCTTTTATTATTATATAATTTGATTGCATTTTTTGTTGCTCTTTTAGCGTGATTCACTGTTGTAAAGGTTTGGTCTAGATAGAACTCATCTTTTAGGATTACGTTTACGCGTTCTGCCATAGCATTTTCGTAACAATGATTTTCTTCGGTCATACTAATGTCTATCTTTTTTCTTTTGAGTATTTGTGTGTATACATTACTACAATACTGTATTCCTCTATGTGAATGATGTATTAGTCTCTTAATATTTTTAGCTTGGTAGATAGCTTTATTTAGTGCTCTCACACAACATGTAAGTTCAAGACTATCACTTAGGTCATAGCCCACAATTTTCCTTGAGTACATATCTGTTATCAGGGCCAGGTAGCAAAATCCATTAATGGTTCTAATGTAGGTAATATCAGATGCCCAAACTTGGTTAGGTCTAACGATTTTTAGGTCTTTTATGATGTTATTATACTTGTAGAACCTGTGGTATGAATTGGTCGTTCTAGAAGAATATTTTTTTCTTTTAACGAGTAGTTCATTCTCTCTCAATATACCGAATAGTCTATCTCTGCCTATTTTCAAGTGTTGTTTTTGGAAGTCGTTATATAATGACTTCATCAACTTTCTAGTACCTTCTCTGGGGAGTGTTTTTCGGCTTTTTAGAACCAGTTAAACAACAGTTTGTCCCAGCTGTTGTTTAGCTAAATAACGATTACTGTATTTGTAATACGCATCTCTTTTTAGGGAGAAAGCATCACAAATCACATCTATCGAGAACATTTTATCTTCTCTGTTTTTTGGTGCTACTTTCATTAGGGCTCGATGTTTAAGTTTTTTTTTAATTCTTGAACATCTTTATATCCTAAGTTTTCGGCAGCAACTCAAGATAAGAGTCCGTAACAAGCTTATCTAGATCCTTCTTAATAAGAAGGTTTTTGAGTTGTTTTAGCTCTTTCTGAAGGGCTTTAATACGGCTTAATTCATCATCTGTTTGCACGGTCACACGAGTATTCATTAAATCTTTACGATCATACTTTTTAATCCATACATTTATGGTGCTGGATTGTATGCCGTAAGTTAATGCAATTTGTCTTTTGGAGTGGTTTCCTTTGGTTAGTTCTGCTAAAATTTTAAGTTTAAAGCTTTCACTATACCGTTTCACATATCCATCATTTTTATACATATACATTGTTTTAGTGTATACATATTTCAGGACGAGTCATAATTGAACACAACGTTGTTGTATATGGTTTGTTGCGTATTTAAGCACCTAATTTAGTAAATAAAAAACGAATAGAAAATCCTTTTGGACTTTCGTAAATTGCCTAAAACCAGCAATTAATTTTATACTGTGTTGCGCTTTCGTTATTTTCTAAATTTATTTTAAATTTTCTCTTAGTTTATTTAGTGATAATTTCTTCCAATAGAATGTTGAGGCGTTCAAGTTGCAATTGTGTTGGTGATAAATCATTTAATTTACCTTCTTCATTGCCAATTAGATAGCGTAAATCTTTTTTTAAACTCTCGTCATTACGTAACTCTTCAACAACGGCTTTAGCAATTTTAGGATTAAGATTAATATCACACTTATCAGGCAATGTCATTATAAAACTGTAGCTGTTTTTTACATAAACATCCCCACACTTCAACCGTATCTGCGTCTGAATTTCATTGGGCATTTTACTTCTTAAGTTCTCTCTATATTTATTTTCAAGTACAAACACTCCATTTTCAGACCAATCTGACTCATAATATCTAATTAATGCAGTTTTTAAACTGTTATTTTGGATGAGATTAATCTGACCAGATGAAATTAACTCCTTATAAGTTGATGAGGCTGAATACGAGTCTGCTAATTGACTTGCCTGATACATATCTATGAGATTTTCAATAGGATTGGTATTACCATTTGAAGAATTTTCAAAAACAGCTATAGCCTTTTTGGCATGCAGACTAACTTGTTTAGAATAATTAATAGTCGCTTCAAGAATAAACTTTTCCTCCCTGACATCATCTAAAAGACGACTATAGTATTGATATTCTAAATTTTCGGTAAGACGGTCTTGGTTCCAATTGTTTATCGTTAAGGCAATTAAAATCCCCATAATTACTAGAATAATTTCTCCAATAGCATATTTTAAATACTTTCCAGTTTTGTTTTTATCCATAAGGTCGTAGCGTATTTTTCTAAAGAATTTTATCATTAATTATATTTTTTGAGCTCTAATTGGATAGTATCTTTAACTTGATTAAGTTTTGATTTATAGTCTTGATACATATTCAAAATTAGAAACCAAGTATAAGATTGATCTGAAATTTTATTAATAAAAAGTCTATCCTCTGCCATAGTTTCAAAATCATAGATTGAGTTTATTACTGTAGAATCATTATCTGTTTCATTCACTTGATAGCGCACATGTTTTTGAAATAAATCGTTATTAATTTTATAGGCATTATGATGACTTTGATTCACTTCCATAATAAATTCTCGGGTGGAAGCTAAATTAGCAAAAGCGCTTCTAAGCTGCTGATTATTGATTAATCCCAACTCACCTGCGCTCATCATTTCATTAAACGTATTAAAGTTTTGAATGACTATTTGAAATTGATAGTATTGTCTTAAATAACTACTAAAATTCTCTTGTTGTTCAGCTGGAAGCTCATGTGACTCTAAAGCATCCATAACCAAAATGGAGTTTTTTTGCTTTCTTTCATTGTCTTCTATAAAGTAATCTACTTCTTTTAAAGACATTTCTATATCGTCATTTAGTCTTTCCAAGTAATTATAAGATTTGTTATTTGATTTTTGATTTTCATTCCAATTATTAATTGAGAGTGCAATTAAGATTCCAATAACAACAAGGATAATTTCTCCTAATGCATACTTTAAATACTTTCCAGTTTTGTTTTTATCCATAAGGTCGTAGCGTATTTTTCTAAAGAATTTGATCATTGGTTAGTGGTTTGTTATAATGAAGCATAACGGACCTGAGATATGGATTTTGCTTTGGCTAGTGTGAGGGGAGGGGCTTAGTCCCGACAGAGCTGGTGTGGCAATGATCTATATCTGTTGTTGTAGGTCGTTTCGTTCTATTTT
>JBLIMR010000043.1:0-24664 GCA_047638815.1 Gammaproteobacteria bacterium | reverse complement strand
TTCCTTAAGATCAAGACTTACATTCAAGAAGTCACTCGCTGGATTTGGGTAAATTGCCAATCCAGAAATGTTAGCTAACTCTTCAAGTCCAACAATACTCAGCTCAACAGCAACAATATCAGAAAAGCAGTTGAAACTTTGTTTTTGTATTTGCCAATCGTAGAAATAGTAGTAGTACTGTCCACCGAATGTAGACGTGTATAACTCACCAACATCACCAATAGCATATGGGTAATTTACACCACCGTTGTTTCTAAATAAGTTATTCTGAACACATAGTATTTGATAATCTTCACCAACTGGGATATCCCAGTTAAGTTCTAAAACCATCACACCACTCATGTTTGCAGTATAAGCCTCAAGGATTGCTCCATTGCTATTAACCAATCGAATTGTTCTGCTACCGCTTGAAGGAGCATCTATTCTAACCGATACTAATGTAAACGTTTCCCAAACATTGAAAGTGCTACCACCACCTGAACTTGGTAGTCCACCACCTCCTGCGAAGTCTGGTTTCCCACCTTCTTGCATGGCACCAACTGATTCAGCGAAGCTTTGCATATATAAGGTCTGATCTCCAGTAAGCGTAACATCCAATGAGTTTCCAGTTCCTAAAAGGTCTGTTAAATCCGAATCACCATACCAGCTAATGTTATCACCAGTAGCTTCCAATGTAACGTCATCACCAATGATAATTTCTGGAGTTGAAGTTAGTACTGGACTCTCTACAGTTAGGAATTCAAAGTTTATGTTTTCTGATGTGACAACGCCACATGCATTTTCAACAGATACAGAATAAGCACCTGTTTCGTTAATTGTAATTGATTGCGTGTCTTCATCTGTGTTCCATAAATAACTTAATCCTTCAGAAGACTCTAAAGTCACAGGGTCAGATGCACAAGAAAGTAAATCGCCTTCATAATTAATTGTCGGTGGATCTTGATTTTCGAATGCAACAGCTATTGTATTTGAGATCGAAATACAGTCTTCACCAATTTCACTCATTATCACATAGTAGTTTCCAGGTTCAGAAACTGTTACAGTTTGACCTGAGCCTAACTCTTGGTTCCAGTTGTATTCATATCCACCAGGCGCTGATAGTTCTATACTTTCACCTGGACATATTGTAACTGGTCCTGAAGCAGTTATGTCATCTGCTTCAAACAAGCAATCCGCTTCAATAAGCGTTACAGTAGAATTTATCTGAGGATCATCCACCGTAGTTACAGTTCCTGAAGGCCAGATCACTTCTACATAATCAACTGAATCATATGAACCCAAACCAAAGAATTGATTTAAAGAACTCATAGGGTTAAAACTTTGTCCAGATCTAACTTCTCTTATTTGAACACCAAAATCACCGTATATCATCACTTTAGCGCCAATTGCACTTGCATTACTTAGCAAGCCCTGTAGATTGAACTTAATCCAGTTATTGTCATTGGCATCGTTCATCCAAACGGTATTTCCAGTAAAAACATCAATAAATCCGTCATCGTTAAGATCGCATAATGCGCCATCATCAAAGTTCATACTTGATACAGTGAACGTGAAATCACCATCATTATGATAGTATTCATCATTCGATCCTGATTCACTTAATATATCAATGTAGCCATCATTATCAAAATCAGCAGCGATACAAGCCCATGATCCAAGATCATTTTCATTGATACCACTACCTGCAGTCACTTGACTAAAGTTTCCAGCACCATCATTTTCATACAGAATGTTCGCTATATAATGGTTAACGGTATAAGCGTCAAAATCACCATCGTTGTCAAAATCTTCAAATACGGTAACCCAAGATTGATCCCCATCATTCAATCCATGATCTGCAGCACATTCCGTAAATGTTCCATCACCATTGTTTCTATACAAACCATTCATTCTTTCTGGATCACCAGGAGCAGAACCTTGTCTACATTTTGCAATGTGAAGATCCAAGTCATTGTCATGATCGAAATCAACCCAAAGACTTGCGTAGTTACCCGCAAGCGGAACTGTTTCAATTAGTGTTTGATCTTCTGATAGATTTCCATTACCATCATTTCTAAATGGATGACTTTGATCAACATCATGACAGATGAAAGCATCAAGGTTACCATCGTTATCGATATCGGCAAAATTACTTCTCTGGCAGAAGATATAATCATCTATATATACTTCTTCAAATCCAGTGCCGTTGTCATTGGCCATTAAGAATGAAGCTCGACTGCCTCCACCAATAGCAATGTCACAAAATCCATTATTGTCTACATCACCTGCAGCAATACTCCATGATGCTTCGTTCTGAATACTTGTCGCAAATGTGCTTAGGTTAAAAGTTCCATCAGCTTGTTGGTAGTCAATGTACACTGCACTAGAAGAAAGCCTTACGACATCATCTAGGCCATCACCGTCCATATCAACCACACAAGGTTGATTTGAAGATCCAGGTACTGAGTTAAGTATGCTGGTCATGTTTGAGAATGTTTGCGCCTGCAAATTAAAAGCAGCACAAATGGCAACAATGCCAAGGCATGATATTAGTTTTTTCATATTAAAGTTGTTGTTTAAAATTTTCCTTTGGTTTAACATCCAAATATATGAGTCTTTTTCTTAAGAGTAAATTGAATGATTGTCAACCATTGGATGCCTAATAATTGCAATAATTCGCGATTTAGGCGGTTAATAGGTGTGTCCATGGGAGCATTGGTAATAAAGATCAATCTGAGCCGTTAAGCAACTTGTAGTCAAATAATTGCAGTGATTTATGTAGGTGTAAAATAAGTTGAGTATGAACGCTATTTATGCATTGAGGCTAAAATTATTTACAATTTAAAGGAGATGAATACTATAAGATCACCACACTGCTCGTGTGAAAATAGAACCCCATTAATACCACAAAACAACCATTTGTGTATTGAGTAATGAGATACAATACAGAAAAACTATTTTTACAACGATGATATCATTGAAGCAAATCACGAAGTCATATTCGGTCGGTTCAAACAAGTTACAGGTTTTGAAGGGCATCGATATGGAAATTAAGGCAGGAGAATTAGTTTCTATTATGGGATCTTCAGGTTCTGGTAAATCCACCTTACTAAACATTGTGGGTCTTTTAGATAATTACGATACTGGATCATACCATCTCAATGGTGTGCATATGGAAAATTTATCTGAGAAAAAAGCCGCTCAATTGAGAAATGAAATGCTGGGTTTTGTTTTCCAATCCTTCAATCTCATCAATTTTAAAAACGCAGTAGAGAACGTTGCCCTCCCATTATTCTATGCCGGTGTTGGAAGGAAAGAACGAAACAAAAAAGCACTGGAGTATTTGGAAAAAGTAGGTTTAGCAGATTGGGCAGATCACCTGCCTAATGAAATGTCTGGTGGTCAGAAACAAAGAGTTGCCATCGCAAGAGCTTTGATCACTCAGCCTAAAGTGATTTTGGCAGATGAACCTACTGGGGCTTTAGATTCGGAAACTTCTAGTTCTGTGATGGATCTTTTGAAAAAAGTAAACAAGGAAGGGATGACTGTTGTCATAGTAACTCATGAGGATGATATTGCTGATATGACTGACAGGCTTATTAATCTAAAAGATGGTCTAATAATTAGTCAATAAGAATGTTCGATAGAGATAAATGGATTGAGATTTTGAGTTCAATGGCGAGCAACCCATTGCGTACTCTGTTGACTTCTATTTCGGTAAGTGTCGGTATTTTCATTTTAGTGGTTTTATTAGGAATGGGAAAGGGCTTGGAAACTGGAGCTGGTAATTCTATGATGGATGACGCCAGTAATTCTATTTGGGTGAGAGCAGGCAGAACCTCATTGCCATACAATGGTTTTAAATCCAATCGACAAATTGAATTACAAGAAAGCGATAGACTTTTTGCCGAAAATGAAATTGTAGACATCAGCGATGCATCCGCAAGAATGACCCTTTGGAGTTCGGACATGACATACGATGGACAGAAGATGAACTTTGGGTTGAGGTGTGTTCATCCAAGCTACATTGGGGTAGAGCTTTTACATATGGTTGCCGGTCGGTTTTTGAACGAAGGTGATCTTGAGAAAAACAGGAAAGTAACGATTATAGGATCGACCATACGTGATGATCTTTTCGGTGATGACGATCCAATTGGAAAGCAAATGACCATCCGCGGGATCAATTTTATGGTCATAGGTGTTTTTGACGAACCTAACGGAAGATGGGAAAATCGCCAAGCTTACATCCCAATAAATACAGGTCAAAGATTATTCGGCCAAGGAAAGGATGCGTTCAGCATGTATGCGGTGAAAACTGATTATGAATCTGTGGAAAGACAGGCAGCGATTGCAAAACAGTTGGAAGACTACACCAGAAAAAGTCATTCGATTCACCCTGATGATAGAAAGGGCTTACGTATTATCGACATGAGTGAGCGATACGAGTCATTCTCTGGAGTTATGCGAGGCATAAGATATTTTGTTGGAGCCATTGGATTTTTAACATTGATGATTGGCATTATTGGTGTATCCAACATTATGACCATTGTGGTAAAAGAAAGGACAAAAGAAATAGGGGTCAGAAAAGCCTTAGGTGCTAGGCCTAGGTCGATCGTTTTAATGATCGTTCAAGAAGCAGTTTTAATGACAACTGTTTCAGGTTTGGTTGGATTCTTATTTGGTGTTGGAATCCTTAATGTAATTTCAGATAACGTGGATCATGAATTTTTTCAAAATCCATCTGTAAATTTTAGACTAAGTTTATTGGCCATTATTATTTTGGTCGTTGCTGGAACCATTTCTGGGATGATACCAGCGTTGAAAGCAGCAAAAATAAAGCCTGTAGAGGCACTCAAAGATGAATAATCATGTTTGATAGAGACAACTGGAGAGAAATATTACAGATTGTTGTACGAAAACCACTTCGTGCAGTTATGGCCAGCATTGGTGTTGCTTGGGGTATAATGATGCTTCTCATTATGGTTGGAGCAGGAAATGGACTTGAGAATGGTGTGACGGAAGACATGAAAGGAATCGCCAATAATTCCATGTTCATGTGGGCACAAAGTACTACTAAACCTTATATGGGTTTTCAGACTGGCAGACAATATAATTTTAGAAATTCTGATGTCGAATTCATAAAAGCATCCGTACCGGAAGTAGGAACGGTTTCACCAAGAGTGCAACTTGGAGGGTTCAGAGGAGGGAACAATGTGATTTATAAAGATAAAACTGGTGCTTTCTCCGTGCACGGTGACTATCCTGATTATACGATTGTAGAGCCAATAAATATGATTCAGGGTCGATCGATCAATGAAGGCGATATATCCGAAAAAAGAAAAGTATGTATCATCGGTGATCAGGTGCGAATAACACTATTCGGTGATGATGATTGCTTGGGTGAATACATTCAAATTAATGGAATCAACTTTGCGGTGGTTGGTGTATTCAAGCCATACAAAACCGGTGAAGATGCAATCGAAGCATTAGAGTCAATAACAATCCCATTCACAACTTTTCAGAAGTCATTTAACTATGGGGATATTGTAGGATGGATGGCCTTGCTCAGCGCTGATGGTTACTCGGTCGCTGAAATGGATATCGCAGTTAAGAAGGCCATGCGAAAAAGGCTAAAGATTCACCCAGAAGATGATCGAGCCATCGGAAGTTTTAACCTTGAAGAAGTTTTTGGTATGGTCACCATGTTGTTTACAGGGATTAACATTTTGTCCTTTTTTATTGGGTTCATGGTCCTCTTTGCGGGAATCATAAGTATCGTTAACATTATGTTGATCACAGTAAAAGAGAGAACACAAGAATTCGGAATAAGGCGAGCCATGGGTGCAACCCCAAGAATAATTATTGCTCAAGTAATGAAAGAGACTTTATTATTGACTGTTATTGCGGGACTTATTGGAATGATAGTAGGGGTTGGTATATTAGAACTAATAAGCATGTTGATGTCAAATATGCCAGCGGATGGGGGAGGTAGTTTTAAGAACCCAGGAGTGAAATTGAAGGATGTGCTAACAGCACTTGCTTTCATGATATTTTTTAGTGGTTTGGCAGGTTTGCTTCCAGCAATGAGAGCAGTGGCAATAAAACCAGTTGACGCGATTCGATCGTGATAAATGAATTAAAATTGAGGATATGAAAAAAGGATGTTTAACGGCTTTGGTCTTGTTTATTGTTTTGGTAGTTGGTGTTGCTATTGGAGTGTTCAGTAAGTTATACATGGACGAACAAGAAGAACCGCAGAAGTATGAGTTGGAAATGCTAGAAAAGAATAATATCATGGTGAAGACAGTTGCCACTGGTTCGGTAGTTCCAAGAAGAGAGATTGATATCAAGCCTAATGTTTCGGGTATCGTTGATGAAATTATGGTCATTGCTGGAGATAGAATTAAAAAAGGTGATGTGATTGCCAGAATAAAAGTTGTCGCAAATGTTGCCAATATTTCCAGTGCTGAAAACAGAGTTAATAGAGCTAAAATTGCATTGGATAACGCCAAAAGAGATTTCGATAGAAATAAAAATCTTTTCGATCAGGAAGTTATAGCCCAAGCAACTTTTCAAGTTTTTCAGAATGCAAAAGAAAATGCACAAGAGGAACTATTAGCAGCCAAAGATCAGTTGCAAATAATCAAAAAGGGCGTGAGTAGCCGTTCCGGGAAAAGCACTAATACATTGGTGAAATCCACTGTGAATGGTATGGTTCTGGATGTGCCACTGGAAGTTGGGAACTCGGTCATTGAAGCGAATAATTTTAATGATGGAACAACAGTCGCTACTGTTGCAAATATGGGGGATATGATTTTTGATGGTAAGATTGATGAATCTGAAATCGAAAAACTAAAGGAAGGAATGGAAATATTAGTTAGTGTTGGTGCGATTGAAGGTGAAGATTTTACGGCTAATCTAGAGTACGTTTCACCAAAAGGGGTTGAGGAAAACGGAGCAATACAATTCGACATAAAGGCAGCAATGAAATTTCCGGATGATGTATTCATCCGAGCGGGATATTCTGCAAACGCCAATATTGTTATCGATCAAAGAGATTCAGTTTGGACCATCTCGGAAAGTGTCATACAATATGAGAAGAAAGAAGATGGTGAAAAAGAAGATAAGAAAAAACCATTTGTAGAAATCTTAGTAGGGGAAAATAAATATGAGAAAAGAGATGTTGAGTTGGGATTATCTGATGGTATAATGGTTGAGGTATTATCCGGAATTAATGAAGGCGATGAAGTGAAAAACCACAATGCCGAGATTGATGATAAGGAGAAAAAAGGACCGTCAGATCACTAGCAGAAATTAACTTCATGAGATTTCTTCGATTAGCATTTCTGATTATTCTTTTGCATTCTTGTTCTTCATCCTCAACAGTTGAGAAGAAATCTGTTAGTATTGAATACCATAAAGTTGAACTTTCTTACGCTAAAGGTTTTGAGGTATATAAATCTAAAGATGGCAGCGAAACTAAAATCATCCTCTATGATCTAGAGAGAGAAGGACAGGTATTAGACACTTATTATTTATCAAAGTCGAACATAAAACATGAGGACGCTAAGAATCATTTTCAGGTTCCTCTTGGAGATCTCTCAATCGCTTCAACGACACATTCTGCCTTTCTTATCTCCCTTGGATTGGAGAAGAACATCAAGGGAATGTCCTGGGCGCAGTATGCTCAAGATCCAGCTATAACGAGTCAGATCGAATCAGGTTTCACAGAAAACATTTCGGGCGCTGAAGAAGTGGATTTGGAAAAATTGATTGCGACCGGATCGAAGGCCTTCACAAATTATCCATTTGCTATGAGTGATTTGGGGAAGTTTAAATCTGTAAATATGCCCTTGATCTTAGTGTCTGAATATTTAGAAGAAACGCCATTGGCAAGGGCGGAATGGATTAAGTTCTTTGGGGCATTTTATGGTGAGGATGAAAAAGCAAATGAAATTTTTTCTGAAATAGAAAAAAAGTATCTGAGTCTGAAAACCAAGGGGGCATTTCTTTCCTCTATGCCTATGGTTCTTATTGGTTCGGAGGAGAATGGTGTTTGGCATATGCCTGGAGGCGAAAGTTTAATTGCCACTTTCATTAGAGACGCAGGAGGGCATTATCTTTTTTCTGATTTCAAAGGCAAGAGCAATCAACAAGTTGACATGGAGGTATTACTTAAAAGAGCAGAAGATGTAAATTATTGGGGTAAGATTACGAATGTAGATGTCAGTTTGAAAGCGCTCGGTGAAGCCAGCGAAAAATTGAAATCGTTAAAGGCAATTGAAAAAGGAAATGTCTTTTATTGTAATACGACAAGCAGCGATTACTTTGGTGCAGCAGTCATGCAACCTGAAGTTATTTTGGCGGATATGATTAGAATTATTCACCCAACATTATTGCCTGAACATCAGGGCGAGTATTTCATCATAGCTAACAACTAAGTTTGTGTCAAGGAGATGATTAATCGCATTTTAATGGAATTTTCGAATCCTCTATTACTCCAAACCAAACAGAAGCAAACCCGTTATGCATGCCTACACCCATAGCATTCCAGGTTAAGTTTTTGAATCCACCTTTGTTGATCATGACAGAGTTGTGCCCTTTACTTTTTATCCAGCTATCAACCGCTTCTTCTGGCTCCATCGGTGGGATAGAATTGTCTGATCTAAATTTTGCAAATGCGATTTCGTAACCCTCACTATCATAATCTGTAAGCTCACGAGGTTTGTACCACATACATTCCGCTTGCTTGTGATCGGCCGTGTAGCAGCATGAAGACCATTCGCCTTCTTTCGACCAGCTATGTAAATTACATTTCTTGCTACGTTTATAATTATCACTCAAATCACGACAATGTTCCTGTGCTACAAAACTCAATGATCTTGATAGTGGTATATGGGGTAATCCTTTTGATTTACGATAGTCATTGATAAGATCATACATCTCCATTTCATCCTCAGAAATACAAACATCAAACTTTTTCTCTTCAGAGTCCATTTCAGTTATTGTCTGAAAACTTAGAGTAAGTAATCCAATAACGAGTATAGCCATTGCTTTTTTCATGATTTACTAACGGGTTGATGCATTTTATATTGGATTTAGCATTTGGTAATTATTCCTTTGCATAACTTCGCATTACAAAGACCTATTCACAGAATGAACATCAGACGAGCACAGGAAAAAGATCTAGACCAAATTATCGCCATGCTCGCTGATGATAAACTTGGCGCTAAAAGAGAAAATTATATTTCTCCATTGCCTCGATCTTATCATAATGCGTTGGATAGAATACTTAAAGATTCTAATCAATGGTTGATGGTCGTTGAATCTATGGATGGTCGAGTCATAGGCACGTGCCAGTTGACGCTTATCCCATACTTGACATATCAAGGTGGAGTGAGAGCGCAGGTGGAGGGGGTAAGAATTCATAAGGAAAATAGAGGGGAAGGCTTGGGCAAAAAAATGATACAATGGGCTATAGATAAAGCCATTGAAGAAAAGGCTCATGTGATTCAGTTAACAACGGATAAGCAGAGACCAGAGAGTATAGTTTTTTATGAAAACCTTGGCTTTGTTGCAAGTCATGCAGGAATGAAGAAACATCTTTAATGCTGCCATAGATGACAAAAAGTAATCGCTTATTATATCTTTTATTATTCGTGCTGATTGCACTTGCTGTAATTTTAAATATTGCGGCTGGTTCATCATATATCAGTCTGGGTGATGTGGTTAAAACTTTGCTTGGTGGAGACAAAACCAGCACCAATTTCAACATAATATGGCAGCTCAGAATACCAGAGGTTATCATGGCTATCTTGGTGGGTATGGCACTATCATTAAGTGGACTTTTGATGCAAACCTTTTTTAGAAATCCCTTGGCTGGACCTTCCGTACTTGGTTTGAGTTCTGGTGCAGGGTTAGGGGTTGCTTTAGCAATGATGACTGGTGTTTTTGCTAATCTTACGGGTAGCTTAGGAGCAACCGCGATACAAGTGTTGGCTTCTGCTCTAGGGACTGGAGTTGTTCTCGTGTTGATAATATCCATTGCCAAAGTTGTTAAGGACAACACATCGCTATTATTGATTGGGCTCATGGTTGGATATTTTGCATCTGCGGTTGTTGGCAGTCTTGAGATATTTGCTGAGCGAATTTCATTACAGAAATTTGTCTTTTGGGGTATGGGTTCATTCTCTTCTGTTACATGGGATCAACTTTTTTTTATTGCCATTGCAATTTCTCTTTTATTATTTCTTTCCTTCTTTATTTCTAAACCACTGGATGCATATTTACTTGGAGAAGAATACGCTACTTCCATGGGTATGGATGTGAAAAAGTGGAGAATGATTATTATTCTTTTGGCTGGTCTACTCACCGGAATTGTTACAGCTTTTGCTGGACCTGTTGCGTTCTTAGGTTTGGCTGTACCCCACATGGCAAGAATGATTTTCAAGTCAGCAAAACATTCGGTCCTCATTCCGGGGAGTTTATTACTAGGTGCTGGCACGGCTTTGTTGTGTTTATTGATCAGCAAATTGCCAGGATTACCATTCAGATTGCCTATCAATTCGGTGACTAGTTTGATTGGAGCACCTATGGTTATTTATCTTGTATTCAAACAGAGGAAAATGAGATTATGAGTAGCTTTCTAGACATATCGAATTTGGATTTATCCTATGATCAAGGTGAAAGCTATGTGCTCAAATCAGTGAACGCAAGTCTGAAAAAAGGACAATTGACAGCACTTATTGGGAAAAATGGATCTGGAAAAAGTACACTGATTAATGCTATTGCAAATCAGACAAGTATTGCCGCAGGTAGTATTAGAATAGGAGGGAAGGAAGCTGCTCAGATTGATATTCAAGAGAAGAGTAAAGCGCTAAGTATAGTGCGTACTTTTTTACCTGACTTGGGGTATATGACGGTGGAGGAATTCGTTGCTCTCGGAAGGTATCCATACACGAATTGGAGTGGAAAATTGGATGATAAAAACATCAGTAAGGTTGAAGGTGTATTAAAGGACATGCAGATTTCTCATATGAAAAGTAAATACTTATTCGAACTGAGTGATGGTGAAAGGCAAAAGACCATTATTGCACGTTCGCTAGCACAAGACACTTCCTTGATATTAATGGATGAGCCAACCGCATTTATTGATCCCGTAGCTAGCCTTGAAATTTTGGATTTATTGAAAAGTCAATGCGTAGAGAATCATAAAGCAATTCTATTCAGTAGTCATGATATAGGATCTACATTTATTTATGCGGATCAAATTTGGCTCATTGATGAAAATAATCATTTGCATAGAGGTAAACCAATGGAGTTGATCAACAATGGACAAGTAGAGAAGGCCTTTGGAAAAGAAGGGTATCAACTTGTTCAGTCTATTATTGGGTTTCAACCAATTTAGTAATTGAAAATTGATAATAAGTGGACTGATTAATGATGTAGATAGATTTGATCACTTATATGGAAATCATCACTCTAAGGGAACTTAATTGTCAATTATCAATTAGTGAGAGAAGCGAACAACTCAATTATCAATTAATATCTATCTTCATCCCTTGAAATCAAACAAAGAATAAAGATGGCCAAGGAATTACTTAAAGGAAAAAAAGGAATCATTTTCGGAGCACTTAACGAGATGTCTATAGCATGGAAAGTGGCAGAAAAGGCGGTTGAACAGGGCGCAGAGATTGTTTTAACAAATGCACCTATTGCCATGCGTATGGGAGCAATAAACGAATTAGGAGAGAAGCTTAACGCTCCTATCATTCCTGCTGATGCGACCAGTGATGAGGATTTGAAAAATCTTTTTGAAAAATCAGTAGAACATTTCGGGGGAAAAATTGATTTTGTATTGCATTCGATTGGCATGTCTCCAAATGTTAGAAAAGGCAAACATTATACAGCCTTAAATCACGATTTCTATCACAAGACATTGGATATTTCTGGTATGTCATTGCATCGAGTACTTCAACATGCATATGAGCAAGATGCATTATCAGATTGGGGTTCAGTGGTGGCATTGACATATATCGCTGCGCAAAGAGTATTCCCTGATTATAATGATATGGCGGATGCAAAGTCATTGTTAGAATCAATTGCTAGAAGCTTTGGATATCACTATGGCGTAAAGAATAATGTAAGAGTTAACACCATTTCTCAGTCACCAACAATGACGACTGCAGGAAGCGGTGTAAAAGGATTTGATCAATTCGTTTCTTACGCAGATAAAATGAGTCCCTTGGGAAATGCAACAGCTGAGGATTGCGCAAATTATTGTGTAACGATGTTCAGTGATATGACCAAGTTTGTAACCATGCAGAACTTATTTCATGATGGTGGATATTCATTCACCGGTGTGAGCCAGGAGGTGATGGATGGAATTGCGGTAGACTAATTATAAATTACGAATCATTACCGCCAACTCTACTAAAATCATTGCAGTAGCACCCCAAATTATTTCATTCTCGAAGTCAAAAGCTTTGACCTTGATAATATGATTGTTTGTTCCACTCAGTTTTACCTTTGTATCTATTAAGGAGTTTTCATTGGTTAAAAAATCTAAAGGCATTTGCAGCAAGAGGTCGACTTCACGAGGGTCTGGTGTGAATGAAATTGGATTATTAGCAATGGCAACAAAAGGTTGTACAATGAAATTACTTGGCGGAATAAACAGTGAAGTAAGTGGCGTTAAAATTTCGAGTTGATTCTTAGAAACTCCTATTTCCTCTTCACATTCTCTTAATGCGGTCTCAAGTAAATTTTTGTCCTTTGCTTCTTTTTTACCTCCGGGTAGGCTAATTTGTCCAGAATGAGTTCCTTCGTAAACATTCCGTTTCATGAGTACCAGGTGCCAATCTGATTTAAGTTCATAGAGTAGGCATAATACCGCACTTTCTTTTGGTGCAGGAGTTCTTTTCAAGCCCTGTTCTACAGATTCTCGTTTATATGACATGACCTTTGCATGTGCTTCAACACCAAGCAATTTAGCCTTGTTTAGAGTGAGTAATATTTCTCTATTTAGTTTCTTTTTATCTGCCATAAAATGTGCATCAAAGTTATGTCAAATTTTTAGGCTATTCGAGCATTGAATTTTACAGTAACTTTGTCAGGTAAAAAGATATATGGATAATAAAGCAGAAATAGTAAACAATTGGTTGCCACGTTACACAGGAAAAGAATTAAATGAATTCGGGTCCTATATTCTTCTTACAAATTTCGAAAACTACGTTGAACGCTTTGCTGAAATGCATAATGTGCCGGTAGATGGAGATAGTAAGGCCATGCATAGTGCTACGGCAAATGACATTACCATGATCAATTTTGGAATGGGAAGTCCCAATGCAGCAACGATTATGGATTTGCTTTCTGCAGTATCACCTAAAGCCGTTTTATTTTTAGGTAAATGTGGAGGTCTAAAATCCAAAAGTAAAATTGGGGATATGGTTCTGCCATTAGCGGGAATAAGAGGGGAGGGAACTTCCAATGATTATTTTCCACCTGAGGTTCCAGCATTGCCGGCTTTCACATTACAAAGAGCCGTATCATCAACGATTAGAGATGAAAAATTGGACTATTGGACAGGTACTGTATACACAACCAATAGGAGGGTGTGGGAACACGATTTAGAATTTAAAGCCTACCTAAGAAAGATACGTGCATTTGCTATTGACATGGAGACTGCAACACTTTTGTCAGTTGGATTTGCAAATAAAATACCAGTGGGCGCATTACTTTTAATAAGTGATCAGCCAATGACACCTGAAGGAGTGAAAACGGATGCAAGTGACAAACAAATTACTGCAAACTTTGTTGATACTCATATTAGAATTGGAGTTACCTCTTTGAATGTTATCAAGGACAAAGGTGAGTCTGTAAGACATTTGAGATACTCATAACTTTGTTAGATGTTAAGACCAATAGATTTAAGATGATAAGATCTTCTCTGGGGTAGTTATCTGTTGAATATGCTTTTAACAAAAAAGGAACTACTTTTCAGTAACTCCTTTTATTCACAATTATATATTTTTCAGATCTACATTTCTTCTTTCTTAAAATCTTCCAGTCTTTAATTCTTACACTTAGAAATCGATGATGGTAAACTCCGTTCTTCGATTTTCTTGATGTTGATCTTCCGTACAAGGAACGGTTCGTTTGCCTTCACATTCACACTCGTTGATCAGTTTTTTCTCACCATATCCCACGCCAGTTATTCTATCCACAAATATCCCTTGTGAAACAATATATGCAGCTGAAGACTTAGCACGTTTGTCCGAAAGCTTTTCATTATAACCAGCACTTCCACGACAATCTGTATGGGCTGCAAGTTCAATTTTAAGAGATGGGTTGTCATTTAATATTTTCACAATCTTATCCAGTTGCTCTGCTGCATCCGGTCTGATATCCCATTTGTTGTAATCGAAATATACATTGTTGATGACATAAGATTTCCCTCTTTCCATCTTCTCCATATACTCATGGACATTTATCACGCCAGGGTTTCTGTCCTTTGTGCTAAGATTTTGAGCACCTAGAAACCATCCCGGTTTTGAAAAACTAATTTCATAATCCTTGCCTTCCATCAATGAAATATTAATCTTTCCTTCTTCATCAGTCGTGCCATCAAAAATCAATTCTTTGGTCTCGGTATCAAGTAATACAATGTTAACTGCATCTACTGGCTTCCCAGTAAATTTGTCATGCACGTATATGTTAGCAATAAAATCGGCAATTTTCTTGTAGAAATAAATGTCATCATCGCCTGTCAAGCTTTCACGATTGGAACTAATATATCCAATACGATCACTATTCTCTGGCATGATTGAAATATCATCTTTGCGGGAATTTATTGGATACTTTAAGTTTACAGGAGTGGTCCATTTACCTTCTATGAACTCTGATTTGAACATGTCGAAACCACCAAGACCAGCATGTCCGGTCGATGCAAAGTATAGATCTCCCTTGTCATCGATAAATGGGAATGCTTCATCACCTTCAGTGTTTATAATTGAGCCTAGATTAACAGGCTCGCTCCAGCCTTCATCATTTCGCTTAGAATAATAGATATCTGTTTTTCCAAGTGAACTTGGCATGTTTGAGGTAAAGTACAGCATATTTCCATTGGCAGAAATAGCAGGCTGCGCACATGAATATTCTGAATTATTAAAAGGTAAATCTAATGGATCAGACCATTCGCCCCCCAGCTCAAAAGAGGAAAGGATTTTCAGGTTAATTCTACCCTGTGAATCACGGACGGGTTCATCTTCAAAAATGTTATTTCTGGTGATGAACATTTCATTATAACTAGGAGAATATGAAACTGGCCCATCATGATATGGCGTGTTAATCCAACCCCCTACAAAATCTACAATTGTCAACTCAAACTCACCTGTTTTATTTACTTTAAAAACATCCAAGTAAGGGTTTTCAACTTCCTTATTATTTCTTCTTGAAAACTCGGGATTAGCAACTCCTGCGGCAGAAAATAAGAATGTCCCATCCTTATAGGGAGTCAAACCAAATTCTGGTTTAGGTGTGTTCATCGATAATCGTGTTATTTCAAAGAACATTGAATCCGCTTTCAAATAAAAGAAAAGACTGTCATCCATTGTATGTGAAACACCTCTTCTGTCACCAGGAACCTTCGCGTTGAATCTTTTATAGTATTTCATGGCATTTTCATAATCGCCATCATATTTGTATCCCTCTGCGAGATATAACATGTCTTCTGGATTTGTCGCATCAATATGTACCAACTTTTTATACCACTTCTTCGACTCTGAAAAATCTCCTAGCATATAGTATGTTTTGGCAATTTTTCGAAGTAGATAGGGTGTCTGGACATTGTTTTCGTGGGCATTCGAATAATATTCCAAGGCTAGTTCGTAATCAAACTCGGCCATAGCAATGTTCCCAGATTCCACTTGTGCTTTCATGGAAGATCCAAGAAGTAGCATAGAAACCACGATAAATATTTGTATTGCTTTAATCATATGCTTGTATTACAGATTTCACTCTAACAAGTTAATACGTAAGTTAAATCAATAGGTTTCAAGTTCTTAAAAAAGCCAGTTTAATGACTGAATAATCTATTTCCTGTTCGCTAATAATTGAGTTCTAGGCCATATGAGATAAATTGTTCATTTCATGGCTGCATCTCGAGGAACTATCAGTATAGTAGTCAGTTATGGATTTATTGAAGGAGGACGACTCCTTTCGTCACCCTTAACCAGTACGGAAAAGATAAAGAGTAGCAATAGTGTACCAATAAAGATAACTGATAAGGAATAAATTGATTTTGAAACGATACTTTTAAAATCTAGGTCGAACAAACCCCATATTGACAAAACAGAGATGATTGTTAGAAATAATACCAATAGAGCTAGGACTAAACCAGCAATTTTTCGAAATGAGATCATATTCATTGATTAATTTATATTCAAAAATACAAATTCCGAGCCAAATAATTGATTCATTGCATGTTTCCTTATAAATTGTTGCCATATAGTTCTTTGAGGTTTCTCCATCCACTGGAATAAAGCTTTAATTTTTTATTACATTCACTAAAAAATTATTCAATGTTTCCAATTACTAACGATGCGACTATTTTAGGGGTTTTATTGGCCATTTTAGGCTTGATATTTTATACATCCAAGCTAGATAATTCTTTTTTTAAAGTTTTCTATAAGTACATCCCAGCATTATTGTTGGCGTATTTTATTCCTGCAATTGTTAGCTCTGTGGGGATTATCGATATTTCTGATAGTAAACTGTATTTTGTTGCCTCGAGATATCTTCTTCCGGCAAGTTTACTATTGTTAACCCTCAGTACCGATATAAAAGCAATAATTGGTCTCGGGCCAAAAGCATTAATCATGTTTTTTACAGCAACCATGGGGATCGTTATTGGAGGTCCTGTGGCCCTTATGATTGTTGGTAGTATGGATCCTAGCGTGTTAATGGAAGATGGCGAGAATACGATTTGGAAAGGATTGGCAACCGTAGCCGGAAGTTGGATAGGAGGGGGAGCAAATCAAACCGCCATGAAAGAAATTTATGAATCTGGGGAAACACTATTTTCTGCGATGATTATCGTGGACGTCTTTGTGGCGAATCTTTGGATGGCGTTTTTACTGTACGGTGCTGGAATATCCGATAAAATCGACAAGATATTTAAGGCCGATAATTCAGCGGTTACTAGATTAAAAGAGAGTATTGCAAGTTATAAAAGTACTCTTGTTAAACCATTAAATTTTCAAGATCTAATCGTTTTAATGGCTATTATTTTCGCAGCTGTTGGGTTATCACACTTTTTGTCGGATTGGATTGCTCCAAGTATGGACGCTTTTATAAGTGCAAAGGTAGCTGTTGATCCATTATCTCCATGGCAGTATTTATCTTCCTTAGGGAATGGTTTCTTCTGGTTGGTTGTTTTTGCAACGGCATTTGGTTTGGCACTTTCCTTCACAGAAGTCAAGAAGTTAGAAGGAATAGGAGCTTCCAATATCGGATCTCTATTTATTTACATTCTTGTTGCAACCATTGGAATGAAAATGGATTTGGCCGAACTCTACCATAACTGGGGAGATTACAAATCATTGATACTTATCGGAATCGTATGGATGCTAATACATGTTATCCTTCTTCTGATCGTAGCAAAAATTATTAGGGCACCATTCTTCTATGTTGCAGTTGGAAGTCAAGCAAATGTTGGTGGTGCGGCATCAGCGCCTATCGTAGCGTCCGCTTTTTCTCCATCACTTGCTCCTGTGGGAGTATTGCTGGCGGTCTTAGGTTATACCCTAGGAACTTTCGCAGCCATGGGATGTGCCCTTATGATGAAATATGTTTCGATGTAGCAGGTCGCAAATGAATTTAGATTGATGATTATTGAGTGTTTGATGAAGAAGTATAATCTATGGTCGCATAAAGCATTACAATATTCCATCTTTGGATCATTGAGAGTTCAAAGGTGTGATGGATCTCTTTTGGGAATTAAAGGGCAGCGTGATACCCCTAGCTTAAAAGTAAACTGCTAATCCAAAACCTGTTTGGATTCTATATCCCAAATATACTTAGATGTGGAAAGACCGTTTTTGAAATAGAATGTCCCTGAGACCGAGGTGACTTTTTTGTATTCCACCGCCTTATTCCCAACGACTACAATTCTTCTAAGAACTATATTCCTTCCTTCGTCAGTTCTTTCTTCTGTCACACCTTGTGGATACTTGATAGAAAGATCAGTCTCTCCATAACTCATAGGATCTTTCTTCGTACGATGTGTCTCTATATCTTGAAGTGCATCAAAATTATTTTCACGATCCGTCTTTGCCTCATTGCGTCTTGCAATTTCTTGGTTCTTATAAATATCCATTTGGGCATTTAAATTTTCGGCATTATCCTGTTGTTGTGCAGTTCCTTTAGCGTTAAACTCATCAATGCTTGCCTTAAGGTTAGTTGCGTATTCAGTACTACGTTTAATTTTTTCTTTTTCCTGCTTTACTAGCGTTTCATTCTGACTTTGATATTGATTTTTCAATTCATCCATCTCCTGTTGTGAACGTTCTGTTTTATCACGCCCATCTGCCTTCATTTTCTCCTGAAAAGCAACAGCATCTTTTATTTTCTGCTCATTGGTTGCCATCATATCGGAATAAGCGGCACTATTTTTATAGTCTTTTGAAAAAGTCTTCAACTTGGCCAACTCCTCTCTATTTTCTTCTATTCTATTGTCGTGCTTTTCAGCTAGCCTGTTATTGTTGGCTTCAAGATCATCCTTGTATTCTTGCATATTCTGACTTAGATCAGCAAGCCTTGAGTTTGCGTCCTCACGAGTTCTATTTTCTTGATCTTTAATTGCAGCCATCTCATCCTGGCTAATCTCAAGTTGATTATTATCACCTCGTTTGTATTTGGCTTCAGTATCTTTCAAGCTTTGCTTGTAATCCTCCATAGCTTGCCATCTCGTTTCCTCCCTTTCCTTACGCATTTGAGCTATTTGATCATCTATATTGGACTCCTCACTTGATTTGAGATCATTTCCTCGAGTAAAAGTGGCTTGTTCTTCACGTAACCTCCTTTTTTCATCCCTTTCATTGGCTCTTCTTTCATCTTCCTTTTGTTGCTCGATAAGGGCTTGAAGTTTTTCTATTCTACTTGCCGGATACTTTTCCACAGGACGCATTTCCTTTGCGTTTTCAAAATTTCGTAATGACTTTCGATATTCTTTAGTAGCAAAAGCTTCATCACCATCTTTCACATAACCCAGATATTTTTCCCTTTCAGCTGTTTCAGCATCTTTAACCTCTTGTTGTGCATCAGCGGCATCTTGTCTTTTTTTTGCTTCTTCTGCCAATCTTTCTGCCTCCAATCTAGCCTCCACATCAAGTAGTGCTTGTTGAGTATCCAAGGCTTCTTGGCGCAATCTTTCTTCTTCAGCAAGCCTTTCCACATCTTCTCTAGCTTTCTCATCATAAGCCATCGCCATTTCGGCATCTTTTATCTTTTTGGTAACTCCCTTGTCTTTCTTGATGGTCAAAGCTTCTTCATATCTCTCAATGGCTGAAACGTATGATTTGTCGTTAAAAGCGTCATCACCATCTTGCACAAATGCCATGAATTGATTCTCAATGTCTTCTTCAGCAGCAAGCGCGGCCAAGCGTTCTTCCTCTTCAATTCTTTTACGCTCCTCATCTGCCATGTTTGCTCTTTGAGCCTCCAAATCTTGCTCCGCTTTTGCCAACATACTTGAAGCATTCTTATCACCTTCTACAACCCCAAGGGCACCATTGTAGTTTTCAATAGCTTTTTCAAAGTCTTCATTTCGCGAGGCTTCTTCTCCCGCGGACATATACTCATCAAATAATCTTTTACGTTCTAAATCACGCGCATCATCCTCTCTTTTTCTTTCCTCCGCTTCCAGTGCAGCTGCCTCTTGATCTTCAAGATCCTTTAATGCAGCTTCGGCCTCAGCAATCTTATCTTTTGGGTACTGTTCGTCTTGGATAGCAATCGCCTCATTATAAACCTCAATCGCTTTTTTGAAATCCTTAGCGACCATTAATCCATCAGCCTGTTCAATGGCAGCTGCAAACTCTTCCCCAGCTTTAGCTTCCGCTTTCAATCTATCTCTTCCATCAATAGCCGTCTGCTTTTTCGCTTCAACGGCCTGATCTTTCTCAGACAGAAGATTCAGCGCTTCATCATATTTTTCTATCGCTTGATCAAAATTATCATTGGCAGATAGTTCATCAGCATCTGCAACCAATTTAGCAAATTCCGCCTGGACTTTTTCCATCTCCTTTGCTTGGGCTTCAGCATCAAGCTTTTCATTAAGCTTTTCCTGACTCTCTAATGCTCTAGTTTTGGGGTAGTCCTCCTTAGGCATTAGTCCACTCGCTTTGTTATAACTACTAATCGCAGTTTCATAATCTTCCGATTGGAAGGAGGCATCAGCAGTAGCGATAGCTTCATCGTACGTTGCACGCATTTTTGCTTGTGACTCAAACGCCAGTTGGCTTTTGTATGCCGCATCCAGTTTGCTATCTGCTTCCGAATTTGCGGCATCAATTTTTAATACCTGTTCGTACTTCGAAATTCCTTCTTCAAATTTATTATCAGCAATGGCCTTGTCACCGTCTGCCATCAAACCAGCAATTTCATCTTCTTTGGCCTTTAGATCTTTAATCTTCGCCAACTGAGCTTCTGCTTTCTTAATTTGATCCGTTGGATAACTTTCTCCTGCTTTCACCTCTAGAGCAGAATTGTATTGATTTACTGCCTCTTCATAATTCTTAGCATCAAAGTTTTCGTCTCCCTTATCGACAAAGGCATTGTATTCTTTGTCTTGGTTCGCCAAACGATTTTGTTCATCTAACTTTATCTGAGCATCATCGAGTTTAGCTTTTACATCTGGCTTATCCGCAAAAATCACCAGGGCCGCTTGATACTTGGTTACTCCAGTTTTAAAGTCTTTAATTCTTACACTACCATCACCATCAGTAACTAATTTATCAAACTCAGCTTGTTTTCTTGCTAGCTCTTTGGCGTCTTTGTCATCGGCTTTCAGTTCACCTCTTTTGGCCTTTTCGTAATCACCCATCATTTTACTGATGGCATTCAACATACTGGCGGTATAGGCATCATCCCATTCTACAGCACCACGTTCTCCATTGTATTTAGCCTTTCCTATTGGCTCCTCTAGCATAGAGAAATCAATGCCATCAATTGGCTTAAACAAACTCATATCCATAGGACCTAATGAGAATCCTGATCTTCGATCTTCTTGCGGAATATTATCTACATCTACACTCAGATGTTTTGTAACATACGCAGAGTTTTTAAATTCTATTTTATATGATTTGTCGAGTGTCAAGAAGAACTCAAATTTCCCATTTTTATTGGTGGTATATGTTTCAACGACACTGCTCCCAACATACACTGAGACGATACAACCCTCTAGTTTTTTTCTAGTATCATAGTCTTTGACAGCTCCAAAAATATACAAATCAGAATCACCTTCTTGTGCAAAAAATGAAAGATCAGAAAACAGCAAAGCCATAATCAGTACTACTGATAACCTAAGATTTTTGGCAGAAAATATATATAAGAACCTCAATTTCATTTTATTTCCCCCTAGTATTTGACAGCAATTGGTTCTGTGTCAAAGATATTAATAAACGTAAATTTCGGCATTTTGTTCTAGATTTTTGATTGTTTTTTGTCAAATTATTGAAATCTCATTATGTAAAAGTCTACAATTAGGTGTTAATGCTATATTTATGCCATAATATCAGATGGATAGTACATGGCTTGGAGTTATTGGGAAAAATCAGTTTTTGGTGGACATAGGGATGTTTTGATTATAGGTGCGGGAATAACCGGTTTGAATGCCGCTTTGAACCTGAAAATTGCAATGCCGGAGTGGAAGATCACTGTTGTGGAGAGGGGTGTAATGCCAGCAGGAGCAAGCACAAAGAATGCTGGTTTTGCTTGCTTTGGAAGCTTATCGGAGTTACTAGCAGATGAGGAGAAGAATGGCATAGACTCCGTTTTAAATCTTGTTGAGAAAAGATGGACAGGTTTACAGCTACTGAGGCAAAACTTGGGAGATGAAAATATTGATTATCAGGAGTTTGGTGGCTATGAGATGTTCAAGTCAGATCAAGGGACGACAAGTAGTAAGTGTCTTGATGCCATAGAACGATATAATGGAGCCTTTTCTTCAATCATCGGTGACGATACATATTCCCCAGCTACCCAAGAGATGAGTAATTTTGGCTTCACAGATATCGATGTGCTCATTAAAAACAAGTTTGAAGGTCAGATAAATACTGGTATGATGATGAAGTCATTACTTCAAAAATGCCTGGAAATTGGGATAGAAGTGCAATTCGGCTTAACGGTAAAAGAGTTGGATGGCGAACATGTAAGGTGTGAGGAAGGGATCGACTTTTCTGCAGAAAAAATTATTGTAACGACCAATGGCTTTGCAAAAAATCTATTGGATCTCCCTGTAAAACCAGCAAGAGCTCAGGTACTTGTGACCAAACCAATTGAAAACCTAAAAATCAACGGATGTTTTCACTATGATGAAGGCTATTATTATTTTAGAAATATAGATAGTAGATTGTTAATTGGAGGTGGAAGAAATATTGACATTCAAGGAGAGGAAACGACAAAAATGTTTGTCACTGAGAAGATTAAAAATTCAATTATTGCAATTGTCGACAGACACATACTCAAGAATCAGCCCTATGAAATTGATTATGCCTGGAGTGGAATAATGGGTGTTGGGGAAGATAAATCCCCAATCATCAAAATGATCAATGAAAATACTGCAGTCGCAGTCAAGTTAGGAGGAATGGGTATTGCGATTGGGAGTTTGGTTGGGAAGGAGGTTGCGGATTTGGTATTGGGGCATTGATGAGTGTTGATTGTTGAAGTAAAAAGATAAGACAAATCCACTACAGATTTATCGCATTGTATCATTACAAGATTGCGGCATTGTCAACCAACCAATAGCTACTTAGTCACTTCAATAACCTTATCCATTTTATCATTATCCACCAACAAGGCTAGATTGTAATGTTTGATTTTCCAACCATCATCCGTAAGCTCTATAACTCCCGATCCCCTGCATGTTCCCATCCAAGTGTCGAGTAACTCTTCAAACCATGCCAATTGATGATCGTCATCAAAATATACTACGCGATCATGAGCGGTGAATGCCCAAGCTTTATCTTTTTCGAAATGCGGCTGTGCCCATTTTTCAAAAACACCTTTTTCCCACCGTTCTGTTTTGTCCGTGCCCAAAAAAATCGCATCATCCGTCATGCTTCCGAAGTATGATACTTCATCTGCTACTGCTGCTGCCTTATGCCAATTGTCAATGAGCAAATGAATTGGGGCCTTCAATTTTGCTCTGTGATTGATCATCACTTTTTCAGTTCGCTCTCGGTTTAATACATTGTAAAGGGAATCATAATCGAATGTCTCAGAAGCATCATTAAACAGGGCCCTTCCCATTGGATTTTTAAATGCTGAATAATCTATGTCATCCAATGGTTCGAAAAGACCGATAATTACAGGTCCCATAGAAAACCCAAATCTTCTTACTTGTTTTGGGATATGTCTACCATCGATGCTCAGATGTTTGTTGAGACATCCCGGACATGAGAATTCAATCGTATAGAGGGTATCAAATTTTAGATAAAATTCATAGGCTCCAATACCATCGTAAGGATATGAGTTGAGTTTTACATCATTATGAAAAACTTCTATAACGCAGCTGTCTAGTCGATCTTTGCTGAAATAATCTTCGATATAACCATATACATATATGTCTGGTCCTTGAACTGGACTTTGTCCGTATGCAGAAAAACCAATAAAGATTATGCTGCATATGAATAGTGTTTTTAGTGTTTTCATATACTTTGAAAAGGAACCAAATTAAGTGGCTTCATTCAAAAGTAATGAGAATAACAATAGCGCGAAAGTTAATTCACCACAAGATTTTTAGTCAAAATTCCATTTTCAGAAGAAATTGAGATGATATATTTGCCTGAACTCAAGTTGTTTAGATCTTCAATTAAAAATGTATTTTTACCGACATTCAAACTGCCCGAATAAACATTTTTAACTACTTGTCCTGTAATGTTTAGAAGTTTAATTTCAGTCTCTTTTAGTTCTGAAGCAACTTCAAATTCCAAATTAACATAGTCAATTACTGGGTTGGGATAGAGCTTAATTTCTTGTATGTTGGATGAGATTTCTTCAATGGAGAATGGTAGTTGTACCAGCCCCGTTTGATAGATGCCTCTTCCATGTGTTGCTATCCGCAATTTGTTATTGGATGGCGAAATATTAAGATCCATGACCATTACGGCTTCGGGCAACTGATTGTCAAAAAGAGACCAATTTTCTCCTGAATCATCTGAAAAATATACGCTAAGATCGTTGCCAACATATATGTATTCGCTGGACCACTGATCATCAACAATTACCGTATTTGTGGGAACATCAGGAAGGCCAAGGTCACTTAAAAACCAATTAACCCCTCCGTTCTCTGTTTTGTATAAATGACCTGTGCCGAATCCGGAAAACACCGCATAGGCCACATCATTATTCTCTGGGTCAATGGCCACGTCTTTACAAACTCTGTCAGGCAATCCATTCATGATCG
>JBLIMR010000042.1:0-25047 GCA_047638815.1 Gammaproteobacteria bacterium | reverse complement strand
GCTCTCAACACATCAAACTTCTCTTTAGATTGCTTGTCGCTTGTGGTACATATCAATTTGTATCCTTTGACGATACAAGCCAATGCCAGTCCCATTCCTGTGTTTCCAGAAGTACATTCTATAACTGTTCCTCCTGGTTGGATTTTACCGGCCTTTTCAGCATCCTCAAGCATTTTAAGCGCCATTCTATCCTTGACAGAGTGTCCAGGATTGAAGTATTCCACCTTGGCCAAAATGGTCCCTGGGATGTCCTCAGCAATTTTATTCAATCGAACCATAGGTGTATTCCCTATTGTCCCTAGTATGTTGTCGTGAATTTTCATAGAAATGGTCAATTTTCCGCGAAGATAGAGAATCAATTAGGAATTACGAATTACGAATTTCCTTTGAAGAATTAATCCAAAGTAATTGCCTTTATTGGGCTTATCCTGGTAATGAGGTAACTCGGTATTATCAAAGCAAGAATGCATATCACAGCTGTACCAATGTCCAATAGAAGGACATCAGACCATTTGATAATTATTGGAACCTCACTCAGTGAGTAGCTCTCTGGATCAAGTTTTACTAGTGAATATTTTTGTTGGAGCCATGCTAGACCAAGCCCTATTATATTCCCAAGTATGAGTCCGATACCTATCAACCTTGTGGCGTGGATTAGGAAGATTTTCCGAACACTCCAATTTGTCGCGCCCATTGACTTTAATATTCCAATGAGTTGCGTCCTTTCTAAAATATTAATAATGAGTGCCGAGGACATATTGATGATGGCGACACCCAATAGCAGAATGATAATGATATATACATTCAAATCTATCAGCTCAAGCCAAGAAAAAATCTCAGGACTTTGTCTTAATATGGTTGTGGTCGTAAGTTTATTGCCAATGACTTGAGATACTTTGGACTCCATCGATTTCATTTGATCGAAGTCATCGATGTACAATTCATAGCCATTGATGTATCTATCTCGAGATCCACCAGAAGTTGTGGCATAACTCATCAAATTATTGCAGCCACAATTTGTCTGGTCTTTAATATTAAAGTGAACAAAGGCAGTATCAGAAATGGTCTTACTGTCATCGCTTAAGACAACAGAGAGGTTATTCATTTGATTTGGACAAACATACCTGACCCGCTGATCAATAGCCTTGCCATCACTCCAAGTTATGTGATATATTCCATCTCCACCATACGGAAACACTTCGATTTTCAGTTTGTCATTTTCGCAAGTTGCATCTGTTCGAACTTGTACTTCCAATCCCCAATCATTGATTTTCTGAAGATGACGAATGTCCATAAGAACGAATCGTTCATCAAATTCAATCATGTCGGTGTTGTAAAGACCGGCAACTGTTAACTTACGGGGAGAAAAATCATCTTGGCCACGAATGAAGTAGAAGGTTAATTTGTCGCCAACGTGAATGTCAAGTTTGTCAGCGATGGTTTTGGAGATGATGGTCTCATTGCTGGTGGTCGAATCATCCCATGCAATAATTTCTCCTTCAATCAGATTCTTTTTAAAAAAATCCCAATAAAAATCTTTGGCAAACCCCTTCACAAACACCCCCGAAATCCCTTCTTCTGTCTCTATGATAGATTGTTTGTTAACGTATGTCTGGACATGTTTGACACCTTCCATACTATTAAGAGAATCATAGATGCCTTGATTCTTGGTAATGGTGCCAGCTTCCTTTCCTCTTATTCCATTGAGATCGGAGACTTGAATGTGTGCATTGAATCCAACGGCTTTATCTGTAATGCCTTCAGTGAAACCTCGGACTATAGCGAACGATAGTAAAATGATTGATACACTCAACACAACACCGGCAATACCAATGATTACTATGGGTTTGGAAAATCGGCCAGCACTCGATCGCAGTCTACTAGCAATGTATCTCTCAAAATTCATTCAAAGCCAAAGGTCTGAAAAATTAAGTAGACAATAGCCGTAAATAATTGGCCCAATCAACATGTGATTTTACAGAAGAATTACTCTTTAATGATTTTGTGATTGAAGGTTTTGCTGTTAGTGAACACGTGTAGTGTGTACAGCCCAGTTACAAGGTTATCCAGTCCATTGATATTCTTGCCATCTGCAAATCCTTCTTTTACCATTTGACCTGTCATGGAGTAGATTTCGTATTCGAAGTTATTGATGTCAGAGTCAAGAATTATGTGATCATTGAATGGGTTTGGGTAAATAGTATTTTCGTTGCGGAGGTTTGATTCACCGATTCCAACTGGATTGAATACTCTAGCGAGATGTTTTAAATTTTCTGTGTACCAATTACCAGTAAAATGACCTCCCAAATAAAGTTGATCGTTTATGAATGCTAAATCTTTAACTTCATCGTTTGGTGCAGCGAGCATCTGACCTCCATCGAAAAAATAGTTGTATTTACCTAGATTAAAGCCATAGTCCGAACCAAGGTTTAAATGAAATTTCCCTCCTAAAATTAATTCTGTAGTGCCATCTTGATGCGCTAATTTATTGATCCAACCGTAATCATTGGTATTATTAATAACCACCGTTTGCAGGTTGTTATTGTAATATCTTGAAATACATGTGTTGTTGTCACTAAAATAGGAATTGCAAGTCCCAGTAAAAAAAGTAGAATTTGCGACCGTAAGGGCTGTGTAAACGGTGTCATTCAAGGTGCCATCAATTGTGCTCCAGGAATTCGTAAAAATATTATTAAGAGCCACGTTATTCGTATAAATTGTCTCATTAGTATATGCATTGGTAATGGAATTAAAATTACCAACAAATGCAATATCTTCCGGCATGTGTGCGATATCTTTTACCACACCAGTTAAACTAGCCATTTGTATCCAACCATCATTATCAAAATACCTCCATACTTCTTGGGTTCCGTTTAATGAAGGGTGACTGATGACAATGATATACGAATATTGATTCTCGTTAGTTCCATCTGAAATACTTCCTCCTTTATATAAGACGTGGCCGGTAGCACCTATTCTTTCAGGAATTTGCAAATACTCCCAGGAATTATCTTGAAATATTGCGGCTGGATAAGAAGAATTATTGTTTGTTACCAATCCAGCAGTAACAAGTGTTCCTAATGAATCGATAATGTGGATATCATTGATTACACCTATTAATCCCTGACCCAAGCAGGATAATTGATCTTCTGTATATAGACCGATATTAATACAAGGTAGACTATTAACGGTATTAAACGAACCTGAAAAAATTAAACCGAGACCATCTTGATAACAAAAGTTGTTAATTGCTCCATCTGTGCCATTTCCAACAGATTCTATGACTGTGGCCGCTGGATATTCTGGCTGAATCCATTTCAATTCATCCAAAGTAAAACCATGTTCATTCGCCCAAGTAAAAAGCTCTTCCGTTTTAATATCTTTAATGTAATCGTAGTTGTGTTCTTTTGAAATCTTTTGAGCCAGATCTTCATTGCCAGATTCCGCAATCAAGAAACCAACAGCACAATGAGTACCATAATCATCAATAAAGTATGGCTGTCTAGATTTATGCCCAGTGTTGATAGGAAATTTTTTATCGCTTGCATATTTCTCTAATTCAGCTAATAGTTGAAATCTCTTTTCCAATTGATTTTCATCATACGTTAAAAGTGTATTTTCCTTGAGATGATCTATCACTAGATGCAAATGTTTGGCAATCCGATCTATATCTGAATCGAAATTCAAATGAATTGATGTCACAGCTTCTGGATATTTATTCCACTCTTGGTTCACTGCCACCATGTGGCTTATTTCGCTGGATTTCTTGGTGTGATTGATGTCTACGGCATGTCCGCTCGAGCAGATGCAACACAGTAATAGACCAAATGTTAATATGCATGGGATAGAAAATCGCTTCATAAATTTCAGATTATGGTTTGTTGGAACTCAAATATAATAATTATAGATGAGTAATGGGGAGCTTAAGCGTCTATAATTCTAGGCTAAGCTTCACAGATTGTCTGGGAAAATGGCTTCTATTCCATTTGATCAATGTTTAAATGATATGTCGAATCACTTATTGAATAATGACCCAAACAAGAAAATATCAGGTCATGCTAAGTGCACTCTATACAAATAAGTACTTAATTGAGCGAACATCCCACCGCCAGACCAAATCTAATCAACAGCATAATCAATCTAAATAGCCACAAAATTTAGAGAATCAACCTTTTCCAGATAAATACATTTCACTAAAAAATCAAAACAAGCGATAACATGCTAATTATCAACACTATAAAACTTTGGCACGAAATTGGATAATTCCACGTTATAGAATTAACAATTAAAACAAATTACTATGTTAGATTTAATAAAGAAGTATAAGAAAGCAAAGAAGACAGCTATTACCTTAATGCAAGAAGGTAAACTAGGTGAATACGTGAACAAGTTAAGTGAAGTAGAAACTTTGAAAATGCAACTAATCAAAGCACGTGTATGATAAGAACTCTAAAAACATATTAGATCCGATTCATTTATTTGAATCGGATTTTTTTTGTCTTATAATTTCCTTCACTCAATAAATGTAGTCACACAAACTTTTAACCTAAACCTAAAACTGACCCTTGACCCTTGACCACTGAATACTGATTACTGATTACTGAAATACCCAGCCACCTTGCGATCATTAGCCAATCTTGGGACTTTATTCTGTCCGCCCAATTTCCCTTGACTTTCCATATACTTATTGAAACTGCCCTTTGGCAAGGAAGTAATTATCAACTCTCTTAAAAGTTTACCTTCGATAAGATCTTTGTAATATGGATTTTGCCGACACATTTCGGCATCAATTTTTGAAGTTACGGCCTTGATGTCTTGCGGCATCTCATCAAATTCAATGAGCCACTCATGATATGGCAGTCCGTCTTTTGGAGATAGCTGTGGTGCAACATGAAATTCTGAAACTGAAAAATCGAAAGTATCATTGGCTTTTTTCATGGCTTTCTCCACTTCTTCAGCAATAACGTGCTCGCCCATGGCTGAGGTGAAATGTTTTATTCGACCGGAGACTATAATTCGATGGGGTGTTAGATTAACAAATTTCACCGTGTCACCTATATTATAACCCCATAATCCTGCTGACGTATTCAGAATGATGACATAATTTACCCCCAATTCTACATCTGCAATTGAAATTCGCTTGGGATTCTTGTCATGGAACTCATCTGTTCTAATAAATTCATAGAAAATCTGTGAATTCAACTCCAGGAGCATGCCAGCTTCCTTTTGCGAGTCTTGATAAGCGATAAATCCCTCAGAGGCAGGATATAACTCAATGCTAGGAATCGATTTTCCTATTAGTTTTTCAAACTTACTGCGATATGGTTCGTAATTCACTCCGCCATACACAAAAAGCGAGAAATTAGGGAAGACTTCCAAAACAGTCTTCTTTCCAGTATGAATCAGCAGCCTTTCAAAATACATTTGTACCCAAGAAGGAATTCCACTAATCAGACGCAAATCTTCATTGCATGTTTCTTCAACGATTTTTTCAACTTTCGCCTCCCAATCTTCAATCGTGTTTGTCTCAAATGAAGGCATTCGGTTTTTTTGCAAGTATTTCGGGACATGATGAGCCACAATACCTGAAAGTCGCCCAACAGATAATCCATTCTTTTCATCGAGAGTCGGACTTCCTTGTAAGAAAATCATTTTACCCCCAACAAAATCACTTGATCGACTTTCCGCAATATAGGACAGTAGGGCCATTTTAGCCGACTTGATATGAAAGGGCATCGATTCTTTTGTAATGGGAATGTATTTCGCCCCCGAAGTAGTTCCCGAAGTTTTTGATAAATACATTGGTTTCCCTGGCCACAATACATCTTCTTTGCCTGAAGTCATATCATCGATATACTTTCTTAATTCTTCATATTCACGAACAGGAACCCTCGCTTTAAATGACTCATAATCAATAATTTTGAGAAAGTCATGGTCTTTGCCGAAGCTTGTGTTTTGTGCTTTTTTGATGAGCCTTTGAAGAACCTTTTTTTGAGTTTTTACAGGATCTTTTAGCCAAGTAGCCCTCTTCTTGATCAGTAATTTAGCGTAAGGAATACTAAGAGATTCTTTTAAATCCATAGAACTAGTTGAAAAGAATATAATCAGATGGATTCAAGGCTATGCCGTCATGCCATAGCTCAAAATGCAAATGTGGACCATCTGTCAATTCACCACTGTTGCCAATTATGGCTATGGATTCTCCAACTTTTACAACATCACCAATTTTTTTCAAAAGCACAGAGTTGTGTTTGTAGATTGACACCACTTCATTGTTATGTTGTATAGCAATAATATGGCCTTCATCTGAAGACCAGGTGGATAGAATTACCACTCCGTCCAATATAGATTTGATGGTTTCCTTTGCAGGAGCGACAATGTCTACCCCTAAATGATTGACGCCTAGCTGATATTCACTCGAAACATCACCTCTCAATGGACAGAAAAAATTTAAATCACTAAGATCTCGATTTGCTCCAGGTTGTGATGACTTATCCAAATCCAGACTGTATTTTTCACTGTCTTCGATTTCTTTTCGTAAAAGAGAATCTTCGGATGAAATGGAATAATCCAAATTATCATATGACATTGCCTGTTCTTGAATTACCTCTAAGCTGTCAACATCAATTTCACCGCTAAGCACTTTCTTAAGATTGAAAAGATAGGCCTCATTTGTATTTAATTTGCCTTCGATTTCTTTTGAAGATTCTGCAGCTACACGCATGTTCTTTCTTGTTTCCGCATCAGAATATCCAGGAATCATGGTCTTCAAGGGGGTGTATATGATTGCCAAAAGAATAAGAAAAGCCAGAAACACAGAAAATGTAGCCCCGAGCATGATGACATTCATTCGAGATAACCTGAAAGCAAATTTCTCCTCGAAACTTGATTCATTGATAATGAGAAGGCGATATTTATCCTTTAACTTCCCAAAATATGATTTGAATTTACCCATTCATAGCAGCTATTAAACACAAAGAAAACTAAAATTTCATTTGCTTTTAGAATTATGTGTGAGACCTATATCTGAAAAAACTTGATAAACAGGTAATTTATTGCAAAAATTAAAATATTTTTGCCTGATTGAAGTTACATATTAATTGTGGCTTCCTAATATAATTTGATTTTGAGAAAAATTATTGCTTTTCTGTTCATTGTGTTGTTCGTTACTTCGTGTAGTAACAAGAAAAATACTTTTCTAAGCAGGACCTTTCACCGCACAACCACCCACTACAACGGGTTCTTTAATGCTAGGGAAGAAATGCGCTTGGCGGACAAAGCTTTATGGGAAAGTAACGATGAGGATTGGGAAAATATCTTGCCATTGTATATTTATGGTGCTGAATCTGTTTATCCAAATATGGAGACTGCCATTGAAAAATGCAGTCGTGCGATAGATAGACACTCCATTTACATAAAGAAAAAAGAATACAATTCTTGGATTGATGACACTTATCTGCTAATGGGGAAGGCTTTTTTGTACAAAAAGAACTTCGTGAAAGCGGAAGAAATCTTCAAATATGTTGAGAAGCAGTATCGTAAGGAAGAAATAAGATTTGATGCCAACCTTTGGATGGCAATTATGAATAATGAGGAGAAGAACTACATTAAAGCTGGATCGATACTAGAAAAACTAGAAGAGGATATAAAAGATTTTCCGAAACACTTCGAGCAATGGTTCAGACAAGTATACGCTGAGCACTACTTGAAGCAAGGAAATTATGAGTTTGCAGTAGATGAGTTGGAAAAAGCCATTGTTCTAGTCAAGAATAAGAAACGTAAAACAAGATTAACCTTCATACTGGCTCAGATTTATGATCATATGGGCAAGAGTAATAAATCCATTCAGAATTTCGCAAAAGTTCTGACGCTTCGACCAGATTATGAAATGGAATTCTATGCTAAGATCAATCAGGCATTGGCATTTGATGCAAGAGCAGATGGTAGGGAAGTTAGGGGAGTTCTTAATAAACTCCTCAAAGAGAAGAAATATGCCGAGTTCAAAGATCAGATCTATTTTGCCTTGGCTCAGATTGAGTTTGCAGATAAAAAAAATGATGACGGCATCGCATATCTCATAAAGTCTACAGAAGTAAGTGTGAATAATGATAGACAAAAAGGGAAATCCTTTTTATCCCTGTCAGAAATTTATTTTGAACAACGAGACTACATGAAGGCCAGTGGTTTCTATGATTCTACCATTACGTATTTGCCAACAGATTATCCAGATTACGAAGTCATTAGAAATACTAAAGTAAATTTGAGTGAATTGGTTGGACATCTGCTTGTAGTACAAAATCAAGATAGTTTATTGATGTTGGCGGACTTGCCGGAAAAAGAATTGAATAAAGTATTACGAGATTATATCAAACAAAAATCAGAGGAGCGGGCTGAGAAGAGAAGATTAGAGCGGGAGCAAAAACAAAATGAACAAGCTAGAAGACTTGAGGGGATCGATAACCAAAGAAATGGTACTGGAAATAATAGAGGTGGAGGTGGAGGATCCGGAGCATGGTATTTCTATAATCCCAATACAAAAAGTTCAGGTTTTGCGGAATTTAAGAGAAAATTTGGAAGTAGAAGGTGGGAGGATAATTGGAAACGTAAAGACAAGTCATCATCGGCACCTGATTTAGACGAGGAAGATGGAGATTTGGCTGAAGAAATTGATGATGCGGATAAAATTCCAACATTTGATGAACTGAAGGAGAGATTGCCTTTTGAAGATGAAGAAAAAGTGATTGCCAATAAAAAGATCTCTGACTCAATGTACCATATTGGTCGTATCTATAAAGAGAAGTTTGAGGACCATGACAACGCGATCGAAAGTTTTGAAGAAATGAGCCTGAGATATCCCGATGAGGAGATTATTCCTACGGTATATTACCAGTTGTACATACTATATTTAAAAAAGGAGGAAGATAAAAACTACTTGGCACCAGACTTTCGTAGTACATCTGCATACTACAAGACCCTAATCACCGATGAACACTCTAGTACTGAGTTCGCATCAATTCTATCAGATCCAGAATTTCAAAGTGATAAGAACAAAAGAGCGGAGGAGGTACTAGAGAATTACAAAAACACTTTTAGACAATTTAGAAGGAAGAATTATAATGAAGTTTTGGTCGCTTGTTTGGATGTGATTAATAACGACCCAAGTAATAAATTATTGGCGAAGTATCACTTGCTGAAGGCTTTTGTAATCGCTCAGAAAAAAGATAGAGATAACTACGTGATCGCACTCCAAGAAGTAGTGTCAAAGTTTCCAGGGACTGAAGAAGGGGATGAAGCTGCAAGACTATTAGGCCTTTTGGGTGAAACAGCCCATACAAAGCCAAAGAATGATAATCTCCTTGCAGGACTGGATGATAAAGACAAGAAAAAGGAAGAGAAAAAGCCAGATTTGCCAAAAGCTGATTTCAGCAAAAAAATTACTGGCAGCCACTATTACGCTATGATTGTGCCTGAAGGAGCATACGACACTAATGAACTCAAGTACAAATTCTCTGATTATAATAAAGCGGCCTTTGATTCTGAAGGGTTAAAGGTGACAAGCAGTTTTCTGACAAAAGAGACAAAGTTGATTTTAATTCGTACTTTTAAAAAGAAGGAAACGGCCATGAATTATTATGAGTCGGCTAAAGTAAATGAGTCTGTACTTAAAGAAATAAATGAGAAAGGTTTTGAATCTTGTATCATTACTTCTAAGAATTTTGCGCAATTGTTTAAGTCCAAAGACGTAGCAGAATACATGAAGTTCTTCCAAGAAAATTATCTAAACTAAAAACTATGTTTTCTAACAATAAAAATAACGTGAAAAGATCAGATTCGCCCATGAGCACCACAGGAGTAAATAGCATTGTATTTGGCACTGAAATACAAGGTGAAGTTAAATCTCCAGGAAACTTTCGAGTGGATGGAAAGGTTGAAGGAAATTTAATCATCGAAGGTCGTCTTATCATAGGTGACAAAGGAGTCATAAATGGGGATGTTAAATGTAAAAGCGCTGAAATTGAAGGAATATTCAAAGGAAATTTGAAAGTAGAAGAGATTTTATCTCTAAAAAGTTCTGCCCAGATATATGGCGATGCTGAGTTTAGTAAGCTTAAAGTGGAAGAGGGAGCACAACTTGCCTGTAGTTGTAACATCAACAAAGGCGGATCTAACAGGAAGGTAGAGCAAAAGATGGCTGCTAAGAATCAGCCAATCGGTCAACCCGCTTAACTCTAAAATTGAAGTTCACCGGTATAGCCATAAGAATGGCACTTACTATAGGCCTTGGAGTTTTTCTAGGACAATTTCTAGACGATCAGCAAAATAACCAAACGCCCATATGGACAATAGTCCTATCTCTTACCTTTATTGCCATTGCCCTTAGGCAAATAATAAAAGACGTTTCTAAAAATGATTAGTAGACATTTATTAAGCATTATAAGCACACTGATTCTACTTTGTGCCATCATATATTTTGCACCCAAATTTTCTGAATTGTCTTTGCCTAATTTCTCATATATAGCCATAACGGTCTTTGCAGCGATGAGCTATTTGTTTGGGGAATGGATTGTTGGGGCCTTAAATGAGCGTCCAGCACTATATGTTAATCGCTATATGATTGGATTTATGGTGAAAATGTTCAGCTTTCTTGCAATAATAGGAACGTATCTTTATTTGAACCCAGAAAACAAATTTCAAGTAGCACTTTCTTTGTTCGCTTGTTACTTGATTTTCAACATACATATGATAGTTTTTCTTAAGAAATCAGAGAAAAATTTCAAGGCTCAAAATACACCTTCAAAAAAATCTAATTTATAGTTGTTGTTAAGACAATAATGTATAATTTTGCATCGATTTTTTGAGGAGCGTATCTATGAAACAAAATTTATCTCACCGTCTGAACAGTAGATTTTTAATCAGCCTAGTAACTTTAGTTGCTTTGGTTTTTGGCAGCTTTAATCTGGAGGCTAGTGATACTGAAGGTCATGGAGAGAAGAAAGCATTCAATATGAGTGAAATGATTATGCATCACGTTAGTGATGGTCATTCAGTGCATATTTGGGGAGATGTATATCTTCCATTACCTGTTATTCTTTACAATAAAAATTCGGGTCTTGAATTTTTCATGTCAAACAATCTTTATGATGTTGAGCATGGCCATCAGGTAAACAAGCCATATACGGCAAGTTCAGGTGTTACTTATATGAATAGTCATGGCATAGGAGTTCAGGGAGAAGATCCACATCACTCGAGTGTGATTGACTTTTCCATTACTAAGTCTTTACTAGGAATGTTTATAGCATTGTTTTTAGTTCTTCTCATTTTTACAACGGCCGCGAAGGGTTATGCCAAAAGAGAAGGAAAAGCACCAAAGGGTATTCAAAATGTGGTAGAGCCATTTGTAATATTCTTAAGAGATGAATTGATAATTCCATCTGTAGGTAAAAAGCACGCTGCAAGATTTACACCGTTCCTTCTAACGATATTTTTCTTTATCTGGACTGCCAACATGTTGGGACTAGTACCTTTCTTAGGTGGATTCAATGTAACTGGAACATTAAGTATAACACTTGTACTAGCAGGAATGGTATTTATCATTACCACTGTTAACGGAAACAAACACTATTGGGGTCACATCTTATGGCCTCCGGGAGTGCCTTTACCAATAAAACTTATTTTGGTACCTATCGAGGTGCTTTCGATTTTCATTAAGCCAGCTGTACTTATGGTTCGTTTGACAGCAAACATTACAGCAGGACACATCATTATTTTGTCATTCGTAGGTTTGATATTAATGGTTGGTCAAAATAGCTTTGGCGGTGGAATAGCAGTTGCTGTTGGTTCCGTAGCCTTTATGATATTTATGTTCTTTATTGAACTATTGGTGGCTTTTATACAAGCTTATGTGTTTACCTTATTAACGGCTCTCTATTTTGGAGAGGCAACACAAGAGGCACATCACTAAAACGAGAATAAATAATAACAAACAAATAATTTAACAAAATGGAATTAGGTATTTTATTACAAGCGGCAGAAGCAGTATCATCAAATGCTGGATTAGCAGGTATTGGAGCAGGTCTTGCTGCAATTGGTGCTGGAATTGGTGTTGGTAGAGTTGGTGGATCGGCTGTAGAAGCGATGGCTAGACAACCAGAAGCAATTGGTGACTTAAGAACCAACATGATTATCGCTGCTGCTCTTGTAGAGGGAGTTGCTCTTTTCGGTATCATTGTGTGTTTGCTAGTAGTACTAGGATAATATTTTTTTGTTCGGAGCATTTGCTCGGAACGTAACTTTTTAATCACTTTCTCATGGATTTAATGAGTGTAAGTATCGGTACTATTTTTTGGGCATCACTCGCCTTTCTTATAGTTCTGTTTCTTTTGAAAAAAATGGCTTGGAAGCCAATTCTTGACGGATTGAGCGCTAGAGAAAAGTCTATCGCTGAAGCTTTGGAATCTGCAAAAGAGGCCAAAGAAGAAATGGCTCGTCTACAAGCTAGTAACGAGGATCTTTTGAAAGAAGCGAGAATGGAAAGAGAAGCACTGCTAAAGGAGGCCCGTGAGATGAAAAACTCTATCGTTGCAAAAGCAGAAACTGAAGCTAAAGGAAAAGCGGACGGTATTGTGAAGAAGGCGATGGCTGATATTGAGCAAGAGAAGAAAGCCGCGATGAGCGAGCTGAAAACTCAAGTTGCTGAATTTTCTTTACAAATTGCTGAAAAAGTAGTTAAGAAAAAGTTGGACTCTGCTACAGAACAAATGGAGTTGGTGGATAGCCTAATGGGTGATCTAAAATTAAACTAAGGAATACATGGGATATTCAAAAGTAGCCAATCGATACGCCAAATCACTTTTGCAACTAGCAAAGGAGAATGATGCTATAGAAGCCATATCTGCGGACATGCATTTATTGGCTGAGACCATTGCGGAAAGTCGTGAGCTCAAATTGCTATTGGATAATCCTATTGTGACTGGAGAACAAAAAGGCAAAGTGTTACAAACTGTTTTTGACGGTAAAGTGACCAATGTGACTGTCAACTTGATGGAAACTACAATTCGGAACAAAAGAGAATCGCATTTGGCGGATATTGCCAATTCCTTTATCGCTCAACAAATGGTGTTGGAAAATAAAGTGATTGCAAATATTACTACAGCTGTGCCTCTTAACGATGAATTGAGAATCAAAGCTATGTCTGTAATCAAATCAATGAGTGATAAAGAAGTAACACTTCAAGAAAGTGTTGATCCTGATATCATCGGTGGTATGATTGTTAAAATTGGCGACAAACAAATTGACGCAAGTGTTAAAAGAAGATTGAAGAATTTTCAACAAGAATTAAGTAAGAATATTTTCTCGGAGAATTAATTTCCGAAATAAAAAGACCTAATTAAATATGGCATCTATCAAACCAGCTGAGGTATCAGCAATTATAAAAGAACAATTAGCCGGAACAAACACGGACGCACAGATCGAAGAAGTAGGTCAAGTGTTGAGTGTAGGTGATGGTACTGCGCGTATCTATGGAATGGAAAACGTGCAGGCTGGTGAACTTATCGAGTTTGCTAATGGACTTAAAGGTATCGTTCTTAACCTTGAAGAAGATAACGTAGGTGCGGTACTTCTTGGACCTTCTGTAGGTATCAAGGAAGGTGATACTGTGAAACGTACTGGCGAGATTGCTTCCATCAATGTTGGTGAAGGAATCGTTGGTAGAGTTGTAGATACTTTAGGAACAACTATAGATGGTAAAGGACCTATTAGTGGAGAAACGTTCAAGTTACCACTAGAGAGAAAAGCACCAGGTGTTATTTATCGTCAGCCAGTTTCTGAGCCTCTTCAAACGGGTATCAAAGCTATTGATGCAATGATTCCAATTGGTAGAGGTCAGAGAGAGTTAATTATTGGTGATAGACAAACAGGAAAAACAACTGTTGCTATTGATACCATTCTTAACCAAAAAGAATTTTTCGACAAAGGAGAGCCTGTTTACTGCATATATGTAGCTATTGGGCAAAAAGCTTCTACTGTTGCGGGTATTGTAAAAGTACTAGAAGAAAACGGAGCAATGGCATACACAACTGTTGTTGCTGCAAACGCTTCTGATCCTGCACCAATGCAATTCTATGCACCATTTGCTGGTGCTGCTATTGGTGAGTATTTCAGAGATACTGGAAGACCAGCTTTGATTGTTTTTGATGATTTATCAAAACAAGCAGTTGCTTACCGTGAGGTATCACTTCTTTTAAGAAGACCTCCAGGTAGGGAAGCATATCCAGGTGATGTATTTTACTTGCACTCTAGATTGCTAGAGAGGGCAGCAAAAATCAACAACTCTGATGATATTGCAGCGAGCATGAACGATCTTCCAGACGTATTAAGAGACAAAGTAAAAGGTGGTGGGTCATTGACAGCATTACCGATTATCGAAACTCAAGCGGGTGATGTATCTGCTTATATCCCAACAAACGTAATTTCTATTACCGATGGACAGATATTCTTAGAGTCTGATTTATTCCTATCAGGGGTAAGACCAGCAATTAACGTGGGTATCTCTGTATCTAGAGTTGGTGGATCTGCACAGATCAAATCAATGAAAAAAGTTGCAGGTACGTTGAAACTTGATCAAGCACAATATAGAGAACTAGAGGCATTTGCTAAGTTTGGTTCTGACCTTGATGCTGCAACACTTTCTACGATCGATAAAGGTCAAAAGAATGTTGAGATCTTGAAACAAAACCTTAACACTCCGATGTCTGTAGAGAGACAAGTAGCGATCATATATTGTGGTACTAAAGGTCTTCTTAAGAATGTTCCTCTCAATAAAGTGAAGGAAGTTGAAGAGGAGTTTTTAACGATAATGGAGAACAGTCATAAAGGTATATTGGATACTTTAGCATCAGGTAAATTGACGGATGAAGTGACTAGTACTTTGACAGATGTTATAGCAAGTGTAACTGCAAAATTCGCTTAAACATTGGCAAACTTAAAAGAAATACGAACTAGAATCCAATCCGTTGGATCAACCATGCAGATTACCTCTGCCATGAAGATGGTTTCTGCAGCTAAATTGAAAAGAGCTACAGATGCGATCACACGTATGAGACCGTATGCTGTAAAGCTACAAGCTCTTTTAAGTAATGTAAGCGCAAGCTTGGATACTTCCGAGAATGCATTTGCTCAAGTTAGAGAAGGAAACAAAACTTTGTTTATTGCGATAGCTTCTAACAGAGGGTTGGCTGGTGCCTTTAACAACAACATTGTAAAGGCTTATAAGGAATACACTACTTCAAATAAAGAAGAGATAAGTGTTTTATCTGTTGGAAAGAGAATGGATGACCACTTCAAGAAAGGAACTTCTTCTGTCACTGAAGCATTTGGTGTTAATGCCAAAGGTGTTTTTGATGACTTGAACTTCACTAACGTTGGCAACATTGCTCAAAAGGTAATGGACGCGTATCTAGCTGGGGATTATGACAAAGTTGTTATATGCTACAATAGCTTTAAAAACGCAGCTACTCAGATTATAAAAACAGAGCAATTGTTGCCAATAATGCCAGCAGAATCTGTTGAGAATGAAACATCTTCAGTTGAGTATATTTTTAACCCTAGTAAAGAAGAAATAGTACAGGACTTGATTCCTAAGTCTCTCAAAATCCATCTTTATAAAGCGATTCTTGATTCTCATGCATCAGAGCATGGCGCAAGGATGACTGCGATGCATAAAGCGACAGATAATGCTGGAGAACTTAGAGATGCGTTGAAATTGACTTATAACAAAGCAAGACAAGCATCCATTACAAACGAAATCTTAGAGATCGTTGGTGGAGCTGAAGCGTTGAATGATTAGTGATCTAACCTTTTAGGTTAACAGACAATTCCTTTTCAAAACATTATTAAAGAAACCCTTGCTTATAGCAAGGGTTTCTTTGCTTGTAGGTGTTTCTCTTTGCCTGCGAGAACCCTATAGTGCAAATCAATAATGAAAGCTTGCATGATTTTTGTTACTACATTCGTTTTAACGAATCCCCGCCTTGAACGAAGAACTGACTTCATCCAAACCATCAAAGACCAATAGGTATCTTTTTACGGCACTACTGCTGGGCATATTTGCAATGGCGATATGGGTATATACAAAGCAAATAAAGGATAGAGACGCGGCTTCCGAAATCTCAGACACCTTGCAATCGATGGATGAAGAGATGGCTGTCATTTTGAATGAAACGTCATCGATACCAAGAGAAGATCTGTTTGGAAGTTTCAGCAATGTGGAGGATAGGGAATATGACCTCTTTGCCTTTGATCAAGAACGGCTAATTGCTTGGTCGGATCATAGCGTTGGGAATATTCAAAAACTGAGTCAAGTAATTGCCGAACAACAATGTTTGTTGCTTAATAACGGTTACTATCTGGTAAGGTATGAAAAAAGTAATGGGCTTGATTTATATGCTGTCGCATTGATTAAAAACCAATTTGCATATGAGAACAACTATCTTCAAAATTCTTTTGCGCCAGCGTTCAACTTGCGTACAAATCCAGAAATTACGCTTCAGGCCGAAGAAAATTCTCAAACTATACATCTCGGTGATAAGAGTCTATTTTACATCACGGATTCCAAAACAAAACATGACAATCATTTTTGGGAATATGCCAGTCTTATTTTATTCGTTTTGGCTTTTTTATTCTTAGTTCAAGGCTTAATTAGAAAAACTAGGATTAAAGATTACTCATTACTTTACATTCCGTTGTTTGTATTGGTTTTAATAGGCTTACGTTTTCTACTCTATAAGCTTCAATTCATATTCCAATTTGATGAATTAGCACTCTTTAACCCAGAAATATACGCGTCATCGAATTTGTTTCCTTCCCTAGGAGATTTTTTCATTACCGCAATGATCGTATTTGTAGGTGCTCAGGTCATATGGAAGTGGGTTTGTCTCAAAGCTGAGTACTTGAGCGCGAGAGAGCACCTTTATGGTTTGTTTATCAATTTGTCGCTTTATTTTTCATTTGGATTTGTAGTAAATAGACTCTTTAGAGGATTGGTTGAGGACTCTAATATATCCTTCAATATCAATAATTTCTTTAATCTATCTCCATTTAGTATTCTAGCAATCATCGTTGTTGGATTTCTTCTTTTCGGCATATATTATCTGGGCTTAAGTGTGAATGAGTTTTTTACTAAAACCGAAACTCGCATCAAAAACTATCAAGTCTTTGGACTCATATTTGTATTATATATAATCTTTAGTTGGTGGCAAGGAACCGTAGATTGGATTATGATTTTATGGCCTGGGATATTTCTATTGGTGGTCATTCTATTGGAAAAAAATAAGGAGAATAGATTGTCTGTGCGAATACTTCTCTTGGTGATACTGACGCTTTATGGTTCCTATATGTTTGAAAAATATTCGGAAATAAAGACTAAGAAGAAGCTAGTGATTCTTTCAGATAAGATATCAATCAACAACGACATTGTTGCGGAGAATTTGTACTTGGATATTGAGAAAAACATGCGGAATGACACGGAGCTTTTTTCTGCAATCCAAAAGATTGCAAAAGGTTCCAATAATCAATCTAGCAAACTCATTGATAAATATTTCAAAGGCTACTGGAATCGTTATGAAATCAATACCTACCTATTCGATAGTTTAGGAACGTCTATTTATAGTTCATCCAATCTTTTAGGAAAGACCAAAAGGGAATTGGACAGATCTATTATGGATGCCAGTTACTCAACCCCTGAAGGATTACATATGGTGAATCCTGAGGATCGGCATTTGTCATACATGGTATATGTGCCAGTTGAGGATACTTCCATTGAGGAGAGATATGATTACTATCTGGAATTTGAGTATAAATTTGTCACGGAAGAACTTGGATTTCCGGAGCTGCTCATAAAGGGCAATACGTTCACTAAGGACTTTTCAGATTATTCTGTAGCACGTTATCTCGATGAAAAATTGATCTCACAAAAAGGATCTTTCCCTTTTTTGATTGATAGAAATGCGGAAACACATGGCGTTCGAGATAGCCTGTATACCAAGTCAGGATATTTGCACTATGCAGTTGAAAAGGAGCCCTATACCTTTGTTATATCGAAAGCGAAAGATTCGTGGTTGAATAAAATAACGGATTTCACCTACCTATATTCCATATTTGGTTTGATGTTCGTTGTCTTCATTTTATTGGAAAAGGCAGAGGATTTCTCGACAGCTACTGTTTTCAGCCTTCAGGTGAAAATTCAAACGCTAGTGATTAGTATCGTACTTATTTCACTACTCTTTTTTGGATTCGGAGCCTATTATTATATTGTCTCTCAGAACAAAGCGAAAAATGAAAATTTATTAAGGGAAAAAGTATCTTCTGTTTTGATAGAACTCAGTCATAAGCTGGAAAAAGAAAATGCGATTGATGATGATGAAAAAATAGCAAAGTACCTAACTAAGTTTTCGAATGTGTTTTTCACTGACATCAATATCTATGCATTGGATGGTCATTTAAGAGCCACTTCGAGACCACAATTGTTTGACAACGGAATTATCAGTACAAGAATGCATCCCGAAGCTTTCTATTCTTTGGCATATCAAAAGAATAGTCGTTTTACACAAAATGAAACCATTGGTAAATTAAATTATTTGTCTTCATATGTTCCTTTTTACGGAAAGGATTTCGAAGTATTAGCCTATCTAAATTTACCGTATTTCGCCAAGCAAGCTGAACTGGAACAAGAGCTTTCGGCCTTCGTGGTGGCCATCATTAATATGCTTGTGATTCTCTTTATACTCTCCGCGTTTGGGGCATTATTCGTTTCTAGGCTAATAACAAGTCCATTGAAAACCATACAGGATAACTTGTCAGAGATAAGCCTGGATTCTACGAATCGTCCAATTAGTTATACTGGAAAAGATGAAATAGGCACTTTGGTTAATGCATACAATGACAAGTTGGATGAGCTAAGAGAAAAAGCGGAAGAGCTAGCTAAGAGTGAAAGAGAAATGGCTTGGAGAGAGATGGCAAAACAAGTGGCACATGAAATAAAGAATCCATTGACGCCAATGAAGCTTAGCATTCAGTATCTGCAAAGAGCGTGGAAAGATAAATCAGAAGATTGGGAAGATCGATTCAATAGATCGACCGTTACACTGATTGAACAGATTGATACATTGTCTTCAATTGCCACGGCATTTAGTGATTTTGCGAAGATGCCAGCGGCTCAATCTCAGGAGATAGATCTTCGAAGTATTCTGGAGCAGGTTATTGCATTGTTTTCTGAAAATGTTGCAGATGCTGTTTTAACTTTTGAAAATGAATTAGCAGGACCACAATATATTTATGCGGACAAGGATCAAATCACTCGTGTTTTTAATAACCTGATAAAGAATGCAATTCAAAGTATACCAGAAAATGAGGAGGGACAAATTACCATTGCATTAAGTCTAAAAGGACATCAATATATCGTGGTGGTCAAAGACAATGGTATAGGAATTTCTGATGATAAGAAGGATAAAATATTTGTTCCAAACTTCACAACCAAATCTACAGGTACTGGGCTAGGTTTGGCCATGGTCCAAAGCATTGTGGAGAATACGGGTGGTAAAGTATGGTTTACCACAAAACTCGGATTAGGATCATCGTTTTTTGTTTCTCTGGATAAAGCAAATTAATTACGAATTACGAATTACGAATTACGAATCGTGAATTGGGTGTTGCGTATTTATCCGAACAACTCCACCTTCAAAAATCAGCAATCAACAATCATCACTCATCAATCAATTCCTTTAACTTCACACTATCAAAAATTAAGGAATGGGTTACAACAATATTTTACTAGAGAAAGAAGGTAAAACAGCTAAGATTACGATCAATAGACCTAATCAACTGAATGCGTTGAATAAGGAGACGATTGAGGAATTGAGCCATTGTTTTACAGATTTGAATGATGATGCATCAATAAGAGCGGTAATTCTTACGGGTAGTGGTGGTAAGGCATTTGTTGCTGGCGCTGACATCAAAGAGTTCGCTTCTTTTGGCAACAAGGAAGGAATGCAATTGGCGGCTGAAGGTCAAAAACTGTTGTTTGATAAAATAGAAGCAATGACGACTCCTGTAATCGCAGCGGTTAATGGATTTGCTTTAGGTGGTGGATTGGAATTGGCATTGTCATGTCACATTAGAGTTGCTTCTGAGAACGCTAGAATGGGTTTGCCTGAGGTTTCATTGGGTGTGATTCCAGGATACGGAGGTACGCAAAGACTCGCTCAAATGATAGGCAAAGGAAAAGCCTTAGAGATGATAACGACAGCGGGAATGTTGACCGCAGCAGAAGGGGAGAAGTGGGGTCTTATAAATCATGTCGTTCCGGGAGAAGAACTAATGCCCTTGGCAGAAAAAATAGCTAAGAAAATATCCTTCAATTCACCAAATGCTATCGGTGCCGCAATAAGAGCTGTGAATGCAGGTTATAAAAGTGGTGTGAATGGATTTGAGAAAGAAATCGAAGAGTTCGGAAACTGTTTTGGAACACCAGAATTTGTAGAAGGAACAACCGCCTTCATGGAAAAAAGAAAAGCAACATTCTAGACTCAAGAAAATTTACAATTTGTCAGTAGTAGATAAGCCACATAACCTCAAGCCATGAGTGCCATTAGAAAACTAGCGGGGCAAACGGTTTTGTATGGATTGAGTAGTATCGTTGGACGATTGCTCAATTATCTTTTGACGCCTCTATATACTACCAAAGAAGTTTTTAGTGTTGAGCAGTATGGTGTCATCACGGAGATGTATTCTTATGTGGCTTTCTTAGTGATCTTCTTAACATATGGGATGGAGACTTCCCTCTTTCGATATGCCACCAAGTTGCCAGATAAAAAGAAGATTGTCATTGCAACTGTTTTGCGAAGCATTTTGGTGACATCCTCTGTTTTCATTGTCCTATGCGCTGTATTCCAGCAATCAATAGCGGAATTTCTCAAGTACCCAGACCATAGTGAATATGTCTTGTGGTTTGCCATTATCGTTGGTTTAGATGCCCTTTCAGCCATACCCATGGCAAAACTTCGACTAGAAGACAAACCACTCCGATTTGCTCTGATTAACTTAGGTTCCGTGCTTGTCAACATTGCCTTGAATTTATTTTTCCTTGCATATTGCTTACCCAAGTATCATGCTGGAGATAGCAATGCCCTGATTGACTTGGTATACAATCCTGCGATAGGGGTTGGCTACGTATTTATTGCGAATTTGATTTCGAGTATTTTTAAATTCCTTCTCTTGGCGCCATCTGTTGCAAAAAGTTTCAAGGGGTTTGATTTTAGCATTTTTAAAGAAATGATGAAATATGCGCTTCCACTTTTGATCGTTGGAATTGGATTTTACATCAACGAAAACTTTGATAGAATAATGTTGAAGCGAATGTTGTATAATACCTCTGGTGAGGCGGAAGCATTGCGGCAAGTAGGAATTTATGGAGCGAACTATAAATTATCGATCATCATTATCCTATTCATTCAAGCTTTTCGCTATGCGGCAGATCCTTTTTATTTCAATAAAAACAAGGATGTTGATGCCAAAGATCAGTATGCACAAATCATGAATTGGTTCTTGATTGTTGTATGCTCCATATTCCTTATGGTCACTCTATTCATAGACTTTATTAATCCGATTTTTATTAGAAACAATGCCTATTGGGAAGGACTGGTTATACTACCAGTCCTATTGATGGCAAACATTTTTCAAGGGCTTTATTACAACATTTCCTTTTGGTACAAGCTCACAGATAAAACGCATTATGGTTCATACCTGGCAATTTTTGGTGCCATGATCACATTGGTACTCAACTATATTTTTATCCCTCAATATGGATATGTGGCCTGTGCATGGGTAACGTTCACTACCTACGGAACCATGCTTTTAATCAGCTATTTTTTGGGACAAAAATTCTACAAAGTACCCTATGATCTGAAAAGAATATTTCTATACATTGTCACCACGGTCCTTATTTATTTTGGCTTTGATATGATCAAAGATGACCTAGGACCTTGGAGATATACTTTGGCATTTTTACTTCTTGCGGGATTTAGTTTTGGAGCTTTTACCCTACAGAGGAGGTTAGATTTAATTGGGCTAGAGAAATCTAAACAGGTCGGGAAGTAATAGTGTTAAAATTGATAGTTGTAACCGAGACCCCACTTTATGGTTCTGCTTTTCGAAGTTGTGAGTCTATTGACATTTGATAATCCATATATATAATCGGCCTCAAGGATAATTTTATTTTTACCGAAGTTAACACCAAAAGCTATTCCAGAAAACAGGCTATGTTCAAATCGTGCAAATTCACCTTTTTCGCTAAATGGTTTACTCAGAGGTACTTCATTTAATTCCAAATCTCCAATATTCTGATCGCCATCTGATAATAATACGCCACGAAAGGCCTTTCTTAGGAATGAAGGCCCATAGCCCAATTTACTTTGAATTGATATTACTTCCTGAAATATAGACAGGTCATATTTTACTATAACGGGCAAGTCTATATAATTGAGATACAAATAAGTATCTGAATTAAAGACGAAAAAGCCTGGCTCACATCGTGCACCTTTTTGTGTCACGCTTGGTTCTAGACCTATTTGAAAGTTCCTATTAAGCTCTTTGTATGCCCTAAAGGTTACATACTTCCCATAAATATGTAATTCGGCATCTTCGGGAGTTTCAACTTCACCATAATTTTCCCAAGATTTTGTCATTCCTGCACTAACACCAACGTTATATTGAGCGATAACATTGTTGTTGTAAACGAGACTCAAGATGAGTATTAAAAAAAAGAGAAAGTACTTCATCAGATTATATTTTGATTAAAAATAATAAGAAAATCCTTAATGATGAAAGGTTTAAGAGTATTAATATGTTGAAATTACATGGCTACGAATGATTTTTGATCTTTCTTCCAACTTCCAACTTTTTACTCCTTTAACCTTTTCCCTTTCCACTTTTAGTTTTTCACTAACTTCTCATCACTTCTTCTTCAATAGAACAACCGGAATCAATATCTCGTCAATAGATATCCCACCATGTTGGAAGGAGTCTCGGAAATGCTGAACGTAATAATTGTAGTTATTCGGATAGGCGAAAAAAGTATCTTCTCTTGTAAATACAAATTTCGTGCTTACATGTTGTTGGGGTAAAAAGTACTCCTTAGGATTTTTAACTTCAAAAACATCTTTAGGATTAAAGTCCATGTTTTTACCACGCTTATATCTAAGATTGGTATTGGTGTCTTTTGTTCCAACAATCTTTACAGGATCGTTCACTCTGGTTGTACCGTGATCCGTGGTAATAATAACCTTCGCGCCTGTTTCTGAAATCTTAATCAACATTTCTTTCAAAGAAGAATGTTCAAACCAAGATTTCGTTAGGGATCTGTACGCTGATTCATCATCGGCCAATTCCTTGATCATTTTCATATCCGTTCTCGCATGAGAAAGCATATCCACAAAGTTGTATACGATTGCATTCAAATCATTCTGCAGAAGGTTGGCGAAATTATCATTGAGTTTTCTACCAGCTTGTTGCGTTGTAATTTTGTTGTAAGAATATTTTATATCCAGGCCTTGTCTTTTGATGTTGCTTGCAAGAAATTCTTTTTCGAACATATTCTTCCCGCCTTCATCTTCATCATTTTTCCAAAGGTCTGGATGTCTTCTTTCCATTTCACTTGGTAATAAACCGGAGAAGATAGCATTACGAGCGTATTGTGTTGCAGTCGGAATGATACTATAGTACAGCTCCTCTTCTTCAACCCTGAAATAATCAAAAAGTAATGGTCTTAATATTTTCCACTGATCGTATCTGAGATTATCGATGACTATGAAAAACAATGGCTCTTTGTCCAATTGTGGAAATACTTTTTTATCCATCAACTTATGAGAAAGCAATGGCGTGTCTTCTGTTTTGTTGTTTAACCAATCTTTATAGTTGTTTTCAAAAAACTTACAGAACTGCTGATTGGCCTCTTTCTTTTGCATTTGAAGGATTTCAAACATCCCTTCATCTTGGATTTTTTCTAATTCCAGTTCCCAATAAACAAGTTTCTTATATATTTCTTTCCACTCTTCAGCGTTCAGTCGACCACCGAGTGTCATGCCTATTTGTCGGAATTCTTGCTGGTAGTTGATGGTAGCACGCTCACTTTCAAGACGTTTATGATCAATGTTTTTCTTGACCGAAAGTAAAATCTGATTCGGATTCACTGGCTTGATCAAGTAATCCGATATTTTGGATCCAATGGCCTCTTCCATAATTGACTCTTCCTCACTTTTGGTAATCATAATGATAGGTAGGGAGGGGGAGTATTCCTTGATTTTGCTCAATGTCTCAAGACCATTTAATCCAGGCATGTTTTCATCTAAAAAAACAAGATCGAAATCACTCTCTTGCACCATATCTATGGCATCATTTCCATTGTTTACGGTGTGTACCTCATATCCCTTCTCCTGAAGAAAGAAAATGTGTGGCTTCAGTAATTCTATCTCGTCATCAACCCATAAAAGTCTTGTTGGCATATATTTTTTTAAATTTTCGATTTCAAGTTGATCTGTCTCACTTGGTAACTCAGAATTAACGGCCTATTGGCACTCTTGAAATACTTGGTTCCTATTCTTACTTTATTTCCTTGCTGCGCTCGAGGTTAAAGGTACAATGTAACTTATTGTCAAGCAACTGTTTGCGATGCTTTACATCCCCCATTTCAGCACATTCGTAATTCATTACGCTTAATTAAACGAAGTGTTGAAATTTAAGTTTATTTTACAAGGTATAAATTTCATTCATACGGTTTGCAAAATAAAATCAACAAGCGCAAAGTCTTTAACGATCCAGTTTATGGTTTTATTACAATACCATACAAGATAATTTTCAATCTAATAGAACACCCTTATTTCCAGCGATTGAGGCGTATCAGTCAATTGGGATTGTCTCATTTGGTGTATCCTGGAGCGCATCACAATAGGTACCATCATGCACTAGGTGCGTGCCACCTCATGTTTATGGCTTTGA
>JBLIMR010000041.1:0-25692 GCA_047638815.1 Gammaproteobacteria bacterium | reverse complement strand
TCATCATTGTCGATACATATCATCACATAGACAATAGAGTAGAATACTTCAAGAAAGTAAAAGATATTCTAAGCGAAGGAGGAATGCTATATGTCATCGATTTCAGAAAAGATGCAGAAATGGATTTTGGACCACCGCCTGAACATAGATTGTCTTCAGAAAAAGTGATTGAGGAATTAAAAGATGCAGGATTCACGAATGAGCTAGTCGATATAAGTACTCTACCATACCAGTATATTGTCAGAATGACCGCAAATAATTAATTGCGTGAACAGTCACTTCCACGCATAATTTCTAAGGCAATACATTTTGATATTTATCAACACGGAACCTTGACTAAATGGAGACTACAGTCAATGTGATGGCTTTAAAAAAAGAACTAGCTTAGCCACTACTTTATTGATTTAAATGTTTTTTAACTCCATCGACTTTGCCATTTTTCTTCCCATTGTATTTGGGCTGTATTGGTTTGTGTTTAACAAAAACCTAAAAGCACAAAATCTATTAATCGTAGGTGCGAGTTATCTGTTTTACGGATGGTGGGATTGGCGTTTTCTCAGCCTCATATTATTCAGCACTATCGTTGATTTCAGCATTGGACGTTTGCTCTCCAAAGAAGAGAATGAAAGTAGGAGGAAGCTGTTACTCTGGACAAGCATATGTGTTAATCTAGGTTTCTTGGGGTTTTTCAAGTACTATAATTTTTTCCTTGACAATTTTGTTGACGCCTTCCAATTCATGGGATCAACTATTGACGTCAATCGCTTGAATATAGTTCTACCTGTGGGTATTAGTTTTTATACCTTTCAAACACTTAGTTACACCATAGATGTCTATCGTAAAAAGCTGGATTCGTCTAAGGACTTTGTTTCATTCACAGCCTTCGTAAGCTTCTTCCCTCAGTTGGTTGCTGGTCCAATAGAACGAGCCACTCATCTCCTACCCCAATTTTATGTTGCCAGAAAATTTAATTATCCTCGGGCCGTAGACGGACTTCGTCAAATTCTCTGGGGCTTATTCAAAAAAGTTGTAATCGCTGACAGTTGCGCAGAGTATGCGAACATGATGTTTAATAATACTGCTGATCAGTCCGGAAGTTCATTGCTCCTAGGCGCTATATTTTTTGCCTTTCAAATTTATGGGGATTTCTCAGGCTATTCAGATATTGCTATCGGAACTGCACGTCTATTTGGATTCGATTTGATGCAAAACTTCGCCTTTCCGTATTTCTCACGAGATATTGCTGAGTTTTGGAGGCGTTGGCACATCTCTCTATCTACGTGGTTTAGGGACTACTTATACATACCGCTCGGAGGTAGCCGTGGTGGTACCTGGATGAAAGTCAGGAACACATTTATAATTTTCATAGTCAGTGGATTTTGGCATGGGGCCAACTGGACATTCATTGTATGGGGTGGGTTAAATGCGCTCTATTTTCTCCCTTTACTTTTGGCTAAAAGAAATAGATCAAACATCGAAATTGTTGCGAAAAACAGATGGCTACCAATGCCAAAAGAGGCTCTACAAATCCTTTTAACTTTTTCACTAACTGTCCTTGCGTGGATATTCTTCAGAGCTGATACAGTCGGTCATGCGTTACTGTATCTCATGGGCATTTTCAATTCTTCATTATTGAGTATGCCAGTCAATTTACCCAAACTTGTTGTTCTTTTTATTGCTCTTTTCATAGGTGTGGAATGGATGGGTCGAGAAGGTAAATTTGCGCTAGAAAAATTCTCACTCAATTGGCCCGTTTATATGCGATGGCCATTTTACTTTATGCTGCTAGTTATGATTTTTTATTGCAGTGATGTTGAACAAGAATTTATTTATTTCCAATTCTAATGAAAAAATTCCTGTTTAGAATATTGATTTTTTGCATGCTCTTTTTCATCTTGGATAAGGCTTTTATTCTTGTAAGAAATCGTGTCCCAAATCTGGAGGTGGACCAGCGGCTTGAGAAGGTAATTAATGGGAAACTAAATGCTGACATTTACATTCTAGGTTCAAGTCGGGGTGCAAGAAACATAGTCGCAAAACAAATTGAAGATGAACTCGGCCTCTCTACTTACAACTTGTCTTACCCAGGATCCAACGTGGATTTTCATGAATACCTTTTACAAGAAATTCTTCACGCAAATAAAAAGCCTCAGAAGATAATCCTAGCGGTGGATGATTATTATGAACTCATTGCTTTTGAATCCTCAATAAAATTTCGATTTGATCGACTATACCCATTGGTTGCATATCCACGAGTCCAAAATGAACTGATCGAAAGAGGTGAGAAAAACATAATTCTGAGCAATCTATTTATTCTCCACCAACTCAACAGAAGCAACTTTACTTTCAGGCCAAAACTATTTAGTAAAAACGACTCGATTTTTGAAAATGGATCGATGCACATGTCATACACTTCACCCAAATTTGATAGAGTTTATAATAACAAGGATGACATTAATAAATATCCTATAGAACGTGAATCTCAAATGTTGCGTGAGAAGTTTCTTCGAATCATAGATGTTTGCCAAGTTGAAAACATTGAATTGACACTTTGTTTTTCACCAAATTTCAAAAGAAGTAATACCGCCTTTGAAAACCGCATGAAATCTCTCGCGGGAGACGATGTTTTATACATGCATTATGATACGAGCAGCACCAAGTATCGAGACCCTGAATTATTTGTTGATTCTGCCCATCTCAAATTAAATGGTGCAAAGATTTTCACAAATGAGCTTATCGCTTTTTTAAGAAGAAATAGATAAGAGATTAACTAAATTTGGAAACCGATCTTCGTAAGGCTGCATTATGAACATGAGCGAAAGCAATCATGACTCCACCAACAGCAGTAATCATATGTCCTAGTCCTGAATGCATGCCTAAATGACCGATCGCAATAATTGTAAAGCCAATAAATGCGGAATAAAGAGGCGTCTTATCATGGTGTTTTTTAGTATACCCATTCACCAATGACGTTATTGCAAGTATCGCTGAAATGAGAATAAGGGCCAGATCCCACTTTTCGTTTTCAAATATATTCATCCCCGCCAAGACACCATAGCTCACAGCTATTGGAGTGACAGCGCAGTGAATCGCACAAAGCAAACTTGCCCCAGTCCCCATTACATCAAGGTCGATACCAAATATTTTATTGTTTTTCACAGCGCAAAGATACATCATTTATCTACAAATGCAAGAGTATTGCATTTAACAATATTGGACATTAGTTTTGATCAATAATGCAATGGTTATCCTTTAGAATATCAACCTAATAACCATGTATATGTTATTTGTATTTTTGCAACATGGATGAAATCAAAACGATACTTGAAACACAAGGTTTGAAGAAAACTCCCTCAAGAAAGGATATCCTCAGTCTATTTATTGAAAACGATTTTGCCATTTCACAATCATTCTTAGAAGATCATCTTGAAGGTCTTGATCGTGTGACAATTTATCGAACACTAAATACCTTCGAGGACAAAGGACTCATTCATAAAATCAAGGGTGCTGATAACGAAGTCAAGTATGCCTATTGTTCCGATCATTGCCATGATGGCAAACACGATCATGATCATCTGCACTTTACATGTAACAATTGTGAGAAAACATATTGTCTTGATCAAACCAAACCGAGCCTCATTCTACCAGAAGGTTATTTCATGAAGCAAGTTTCTATTCTTGTTGAAGGAATTTGCAAGAGCTGCAATTCAACAAAATAGGACATATCAACAAATTGAGAAATAAATTCTCAATTTTGACCCAAGTTCTGAGGGCTAAACTATTGAAATATTGCCATTTAAATCAGCACTCCATTTCAGTTATTAACAATGCGGATTTGTTGGCAAAGACCTGTTAAAAAATAGAGATTGGAACAATCTAAGGGAGCCTTCATTAACATAGTTTTGTATCAAACACTAAAACTAAAAAACTTGGAAGACTTCATTTTTGATGACTTGCCATTTCCTCAGGATTTTATCCAAGATAAACCGTTAATCGACAAATATGTCGCATTAAAAAAGGAAAAGAAAAACTCATTTTTTGATGTAGAAGAATTCGAAATAATAATCGACTACTACATTTTTACTTTCGATACAAAGGAGGCTCAAACTGCTGTGGCGAAAGCTACATCTCAACATCCTGACTCAAATTGCTTAAAGATAAAGAAGGCATACGTTCTAACGGTTGTTGGACAGATGCGTAAGGCCCTAATTCTACTTCAACAGGTCGTGAGTGTTGAACCTCTTAACTATGAGGTTCACCAACTGATGGCAATGACTTATTCCAAGACTGGAAAAACTGATAAAGCTATCGAGTCTTATATGAAAGCCATTACATATTGCAATAAAGAAGAGAAGGTTCAGATCATGATCGACTTGGCCTTAGAGTTTTCAAACGTGAATAGATTTGATGAATCCTTAAAGCTTCTCAAAACTATTGTTCTGCTTAATCCAAAGGAAGATTTTGCAATTTATGAATTGCAATTTTGTCTACACAAAGCAGGACGACTAGATGAAGGCCCTGCCATATTTCAGCAAATTATTGACCTTAACCCATACTCCATTGCAGCATGGTTTAATCTTGGGGTTTGTTACGGGAACAATGAAAAACATACTGAAGCTCTTGAAGCCTATGACTATGCATTAGCTATTAACGAGAAGCATACTCCATCTCTTTTCAACAAAGGAAATATGTTGTATCAAATGGAGGAATATTCGAAAGCGTTAGAGGCGTATCAGATGGTGGTGAATGTAGAAGAACCTATGGCAATAACCTATTGCAATATGGGTGAGTGTCACGAGCAGCTGATGGAGTTTGAGCAAGCATTAAAATATTACTATAAAGCATTAGAAATGGATCCATCATTCGCAGATGCACATATCGGTTGTGCTATCGCTGAAGATTTACTTGGGAATACAGATAAAGCTGTTGAGTGCATAGAAAAAGCACTGAAGATTTCACCAAGTAGTTCTGACTACAGACATTTTTATGCAGAGATGCTGAAAAAGGCTAAACAATACGATAAAGCTATTACTGTTTTTGAAAAGGCATTAAAAAACTCGAAGAACGATATCTCTACATATCTCGGTTACTTCGATTGTCTTTTTGTAACCAACCAAGATGAAAAAGCCATGGACGTAATTTCCCAAGGTTTTAAAAACCTAGGCGAACAAGACGAGCTTAGTGTAAGATTTTTAGCATTGTTGACGCGTCAGGGTAAAATGAAAAAGGCTTCTATTTTATTAGAGACACTTTTGAATAGCAATAAAAGCATCGGGAGAAAATTTCTATCTTACCACCCTCAAGCGAGCGAGAAAAGAGAAGTAATACAACTTATAAACGAGTATAGCCATTGAATTTTGAACTAGAACATATTCCACAGAGGCCAGAGAGACCAAGAGAGAACGGGTTAAATATGGTCATGGACAAAGGCCTCAGTATACGTCAAGCGGAAAACATGCTTGACGTTAACAAAGAAAAGATAGATCTTCTAAAACTGGGTTTTGGAACAGCATTCGTTACACCTAACCTTCAAGAAAAAATAAAACTTTATCAAGATTCTGGTGCGAAAGTTTATTTTGGAGGAACACTTTTCGAAGCATTTGTTATCCGTAGAGATGTGGATGGCTATAAAAGATTATGTGATAAGTTTGGCGTAGATACTGTAGAAGTTTCTGATGGATCTATCACACTACCTGAAGAACGAAAATGTGAACTTATAACCGATTTCGCAAAATCTTATAGAGTATTATCAGAAGTTGGATCCAAGGAAGAAGGAATTTTTATTTCTCCAGGTAAATGGATTTCGATGATGAATAATGAGTTGGCTGCTGGATCTTGGAAAGTAATCGCTGAAGCAAGAGAAAGTGGAACTGTTGGAATTTATAGACCGAATGGTACAGCTCATGTTATGTTGGTTAACAAAATTCTGAACAAAGTACCTAAAGATGATATTCTTTGGGAAGCTCCAAAAAAAGAGCAACAGGTATGGTTCATAAATCTGGTTGGTGCAAATGTCAATCTAGGTAATATTGCTCCTAATGATATCATTCCTTTAGAGTGCCTGCGTTTAGGATTAAGGGGTGATACTTTTTTCAACTATCTTCCTGAAGATTTCAAAAAGTATGCTCATAAAAATACGGAGCAAGAATAATCTTTAAACTCAAGTACATGCTGAAGCATTATTTAGGAGTTACTGCAAGAGGACTATTAATGGGCGCGGCTGATGTTGTTCCAGGTGTTTCAGGTGGTACTGTTGCTTTCATTACAGGGATTTACGAGGAATTAATCAATAGTTTAACCGGCCTAAATCTCGAGGTATTTAAAGTCCTTAAAAACGATGGCCTAAAAGCTTTTTGGGAGAAGATAAATGGCTCCTTTCTATTGTCGCTATTTCTTGGAATCTTTATAAGTCTAATGAGTCTGGCAAAAGTCATCACCCATGTGCTTGAAGTATACCCTATTGCCACCTGGGCATTTTTCTTTGGCCTCATAGTTGCTTCAGCAATATATATTGGAAGGAAAATCACACAATGGCGTGCACAAGAAATAATCGCTGTAATTATCGGTGCAGGCATTGCATATGGAATAACGATTGCTCCAGCCATGCAAGGTCCAGAACAACTATGGTTCATATTCATCTCAGGTTGCATCGCAATTTGTGCTATGATCTTACCCGGAATATCTGGAAGCTTTATCCTACTACTTCTTGGATCTTACAAAACCATTCTAGGTGCCTTGGGTGGCATTACGGACAATTTCAAGGAAAACATCACAACAATTCTTGTTTTTGGTGCTGGTTGTATAGTTGGCTTACTCACTTTCTCAAGGTTGGTTTCATATGCTTTCGAAAAAGCACGATCTGTTACCATGGCAGTCCTAACTGGTTTTATGATAGGATCATTAAACAAAGTATGGCCTTGGAAAAAAGTGATAAGTCGCAGGGTTGATAGTCACGGTGAAATAAAACCATTTCTTGAAGCCTCAGTCTCGCCAGATTCTTATGCCTTGGATACTGGATTACCAACTGAAATAACAATGGCTCTAGTTATGGCTATTATCGGTTTTGCTTTGGTCTTTATTCTCGGCATGTTTGACAAAGAAAAAGAAGCTGTTGAACACTCAAAATAATATGCGCCATTTCGGATTGATTGGTAAGACCCTCTCCCACTCTTTTTCTCAGAAATTTTTTACAGAGAAGTTCCAACAAGAAAATATTTCTGGAGATTACAAGTTGTTTCCTCTTGAGGATATCAATGCATTAAAGGCAGTTTTAGGACCTCATAATCTGTCTGGATTCAATGTTACGCTTCCATATAAAGAATCCATCATTCCACTTCTTGATGATATAAGCGAAGAGGCAAAAATAATAGGCGCGGTAAACACTGTCAAAATAACGGACAATGGCTGGATTGGTTATAATACCGATGCCTTCGGCTTCAAAGAATCGCTCAAACCATTCTTAAAAAGACATCATCGCAAAGCCTTGATTCTTGGGACCGGTGGCGCTTCTAAGGCGGTAAAATATGTGCTGGATGAATTGGGTCTAGAATCACTTTTTGTTTCTAGAAATCCAAGTGATGCAAATGAGGTATCATACGATGAATTGAATGAAAATGCGCTAGCTATTTTTCCATTTATTATCAACTGCACACCTGTTGGAACATTCCCAAATGATAATGAAAAACCCAACATCCCCTACCCTTTCTTGACAAAAAACAACTTCCTGTATGATTTGGTTTATAATCCAAAAGAAACGGCTTTCATTAAAGAGGGAAGAGCCCATGGATCTCAAGTTATGAATGGCCTCAATATGCTACACTTTCAAGCTGAAAAAGCATGGGAGATTTGGTGTAGTGATTTGAACAATTAATCGAGATTTCTTATTTGATTTCTACTAATATAATTCTTCAGAATTATTCTTACAGGTATGGATTAAGAACCATGAAGGCATTGCCTTTTACAAAAAACAAGGTTATCACGAAATAGGACAAGTGGATTATCAAATGGAAATTAATACCTATGTAAATGTTGTAATGACGAAAGTTCTCCGCTCAAACAATAGCTTTAAGAAGTAAATGCGGCTATGCACACGCACATTATTTTATTGAAAACGACACCCTCTATTCCGCTTTTGTGTACAAATAAATGCCTGTAATTTGAATTGAATAACTGAAAGATCTCTTAGTTTAATAATTAAACTTAAATTTGTCTGATTTTTTGATTTCCTTGAAATCTATAGAAATGAATAAAAATTAACAACGAATTAAATACTTTAAACATATGAAAAAATTTATACTAAGTCTATTTATAGCACTCATTGCAACTTTAAGCTATTCTCAAGTTGGCCTTGATAACGTAATTATTGAGGAAATTGATGCTAGTTCAGTTATGGCTGGAGCAACTACTTATAGAGTATTTCTAGACCTTGAGGCTGGATACGAACTCCAACTAATTAAAGGTGATGAAAATTGTTCTCTTCTTTTTGGCACCACCACAACATGGTATAACACTTTACTAGGAGGTGCATCTAGCAATAACATAATAGGCGCAATCATCCCTAGCTTCCCTGAGATTGGATTTGACAGTTATTTATCTCATGGAGGTGCTACTGGCTCAGATGAATGGGCAGTACTATATGCTGATGATACAGATGGCACAGTAGACGGAAGAATGGTAATTGCAGGCAACAATGTTCCGATGATTACTTTTGTTGGTGGTGATATCACTACAAGTACGGATAATAATTTTGGCACCGCAGTTACTCAAAATGCATTTTCTGAAACTATGGGAGGTAGTTATGGCACAATAACTTCTAATGCTGACATTGCTCCTAACAATAGATTAATGATTGGACAATTCACCACTGATGGTGTATTTACTTTTTCCATTAATATTCAAATAAAAGAGGTCGGAACTACGAATGTCATTTCATTGACTGCTTGTGATGTTCCAATCCTAAACTTCCCCCCTGCTATGATGGTGTTTGGTTGCATGGATGCGGCTGCATGTAATTTCGACTCAGATGCAAACACAGACGATGGATCTTGCCTAATTATTGGCGAATCTTGTGATGACAGTGATGCGAACACTATTAATGATGTGATAACAGTAGCTTGTATTTGTGAAGGTGCAGTTATAGTTTCAGGTTGCATGAATGCTAATGCTTGTAATTTCAATGCTTCTGCTAATGTGGATGATGGATCTTGCCTTATTACTGGTGACGCTTGTGATGATAATGACGCAAATACCATTAATGACGTCATAACTGCTGATTGTATCTGTGAAGGTTCACCTATAGTTTCAGGTTGTACAGACGGAGCGGCTTGTAATTTCAATGCAGATGCAAATACGGAAGATGGATCTTGTATACTAGTTGGTGACTCTTGTGATGACGGTGATGCTAATACTGAGGATGATGTTATAATTGGTGATTGTACTTGTGAGGGAAGCATAATTGATGGCATAGACGATATTTCTGGTAATGATAGCGAACTAGTTATCTACCCTAATCCAGCGCAAAATGATCTGTTTTTGAACTTCCAATTAAAAGAAGCCGGACAGATAACATTCGAAATATTTGATGTCTTGGGTAATGGGGTGAAAAGTACCGTTAGCACTTTAAATAGTGGAGAGGTGACTCATTCGCTAAATACTGAATCTTTAAGGGCCGGCATGTATATTCTTAGAATATCAAATGGTGTAAACACTGCTACTCAAAGGTTCTCAATTGTAAGATAATTGATAATAAATTGAGTCGATTGAAAAAACAATTGACCTGTTCAAGAATTCTAAAACCTTCTTACCCCAGTGGTAAGAAGGTTTTTTTATTTCTAAGTGATTTCTGGATTAACATTTGATTTGTCCTGAACTTCTCATTTTATTATCATAGCAAGAATTGCAGAACATGTCCTATGGATAGTAATAATGTCGGTGGCTATTTCTTGAATATTATTTTTGAACCTGCAAATTCCTATTTCTGCATACAATAAAACGATGCTAATGACTACTGAAGCTCATTTTAAGCTATATTTTCTGAAAGAGAGGAAAGCGGTTTAAAAAAAACATTAAATGCTTTAAAGCGATTAATTTCACAAACTACTTGGTTATTATTTAAGATGAATATGATGGATTTAAACAAAACGGTTAGTGCACTAACCATTAGGTTGATTTTAGGATTGATATTTTTTACGCAAGGATTTGGCAAAGTCTTTTCTTGGGGCATCGAGAATATATATAAAGCTGACTTCTTTCTTGGAACTTACAAAGACTTATTACCTGATTTCATAATACACGCAACAGCATATTACACAGCATATATTGAGTTGGTTGGTGGGTTCCTTGTGGTATTGGGCTTAAAAACAAATTATGCACTCTAATGTCTTGCCTCAGTTTTAGTTATTGTGACATTTGGACATGGACTAGCTGAACCTATTTGGGACTTGTCACATGTTATGTATCGTCTTATTCTTCTAGTTACCCTGCTGCTAATACCTATGGAATGGGATAAGTTTTCTCTTGATCATGCTATTAGAAAGTTTATGATTAACAATAAAGTATAAAACAACCAGACCTATATTGTAATAAATCGTCTCACATTCAGATGACTAATCCAGTTGCTCCACTTTTGAATTATTTACTCTCCAGAACAAATTTTTATCGACAGAATTCACATTGCCATCTAGATTGAAATCAGCTCCAAAGTTGAGATACTCGAACATCTGGGCATTCTGAATTCGCCAAAATAAATTTTTATCTATACTATTTACCTGACCATCAGAATTGGCATCTCCTGATATAAGAACATTCGTGTTATTTATTTCACTCATCGAACCGACACCAAAAATGTCAGTCGCAATGTCGGAGAAATCCACAATAATACTTCCCGATGTATTATAGGTTTGATTCGTTCGAATCCCAAAATGATTTCTATGTCTTATGGCGATATAAACATCTTGAGCAGCAATGTTAAAAGTAACTTGGGTTCCGTCAGATGATACGATTGTTCCATCTCTTTGCACCAAACAAGCCTGAGAATCAAGAATAATCGAAGGGTCTACTCCATCTCTTAATTCAACCAAGATCCAATCTACTATAGCCGCTGAACCTGTTACGTCTAATATCACGTTTGATGTTGTGGCATTAGGCACTGTGTACCCAAGAGCTGAATAAGGTTGTTCTAAAGGCAGTAGATCCTGATCACGTAAAAGGTCATTCATCAATCCCGATGTTGCATCATAGGGTCCTTCTAGGTTGACATTCAAATTAAATGATACTGGGCTAACAGCACCATCCAAAAATATAACCGAGTAATCCTCGGTTTCACCTTCTCCGGTTGATGAACATGGATCTATAAACTCGTCCGTGTCTATCCAAGCATGACGCACACGCATTGTTATGACATTGGACGTCACTCCCAATGGGACATTGATGTCTGCCATATAATAACCCAGGTTACTAATGATAGAATCTGAAATCATTTCCACAACTTTTTCCGTGACATTATCAAAGACACCATCTTCATTATAATCCAACCAAACGCCTATGTGGTTTGAAGCATACGAGACGTAAAGTGTGGATGTGACATCGACCAGAATCGGGTTACTTTCTCCTTTCGTTAATGTCATAAGCATATTAGAGTAATCGCTGTAACCATTTACCCCTTCTCCAGTGTTATTATCTATACCCCCGGCAAGGACTCTTGTGATTTCTCTTGTTCCGGGATTAGAATGTACCGCAGGACAATACGTTTGAGAACTTGGTTGATAAACGTGAATATAATTTGCTTCCGTTTTCTCATCCAAAAGATTGACCCCATTAAATATTTCCAACTGAAGGGCATAGTCACCAACAGTATTATAACGAACATTTATTTCATGTATATCAGGTGAAGCCATTAATTCTCCGCCCGGATAATTCCATTGCAAACTGTCATAAAACCCAATGGATTGATTGGTCAAAACAACGGTATCTTCGACTAATATGTAATTGTTATCAGCCTCAAAAAAGGCAAGACTTATGTTTGGAGCCAATGCATCTTTTAAGGATCCTCTAATATACATCAGGGCTGTTGGAACTCCATTCTGAAATTCTAAATTATCGAAATGCATGTCGAGATAGTCAAAGTTATTTACCCATAAATCGCTTTGCAATACTTGAGAAATGGAATCCAAAGTAGCTGATATTTGCAAAGCAGCTTCCGCATTGGTAGATGCAGGAGTCGTTCCTGAAATCACGCTCGTCAATCTAAATCTACGAATGCTATTGGTGAATATTGTCTCCACCGAAGCGGTCATATCTCCTGTCAACTCTTCATATTTATCCAGAATTTCACTTTCCAATCCCAGGCTAAAAGACGCGTGTGGCAACCAATCTGTATTGGGCTCCCAGCTTGGAACTACCCCATTCTCTACATCAACTAAAAAAGACTGAAAACTGGCAGCAAGGGCAGCATCATTTTGTAAGCTAGCCATGAGTACATCAAACGCGGCCACGTCACTAGATCGTAAAATATCTATAATCTCCTTGAACAACGGGAAATCATTCGTGTAGATATAATACCATAATAGATTTCCATATGGGTAATAAATCGACCCAGAAGAACTATAGTTAGAGTTAATAACGTCTGTAACCGTTGGCCAATTTGGTGAATCGGAAACCACTCGATTTGCAGAACCGGTCAGCAACTTAATACCTTCATCTGAAGTAGAACCAGTAAATAATTCGGCACTACCCTCTTCTATCCAAACTGCACGTCCGTCAGCATAGAGCGGATTGACACCCCATAATTCCGGAATCCAATATCGACCTTGTAGATAGTGTGAGAATTCATGTCGAAATAATTCTTCTAGTGAAAGACTGTAACTGGCTGGACGATCCCAGGTGTAAAATTCCGCACGAGACTCTATATACATCCCCCCATTATTCGTTGAAATTCCATACAGATAAGGCGCATAATTATCATAATCCGTTTTGTTATTAAATACGACACAGGACAAGTTATCATTTGTATCACCAGTCACTGGATCTGTCCCTTGTAACATTCTAAAGAACTGACTTTCCACTTGCCGAGAAGCATAATACATTTCATCAGCTTTATCCTGGTCAAATGTTGCTTTAAATATCAATGCTCCATCATTATAGACATATGTATTTGGAAACAACAAATCATCCAACTCAGATGCTATTGAATCGGAATTTTCACAAGCATTATACGCCAAGCAATCACAACTTTCATTCATAGCATTACTCAAGACCAACCAATTTGGATCCAACCTAGGAAATAAAGGCAGGTCTGATCCTATGAAAGCACAAGCAGTTGAATTTAATGATGGTTCTGACGCCAAACGGGCTACTTCTGCAACCAAATTATCACAGATAAATTCCAATGAACTCTGCGCTCTCATCTGTGAATCGATAGCAACATCATTCATCAATTGAGTAAACGTGGGATCATTGCCTATCGCTTGAATATAGTCAGCGTCATTATTGACCACACCACGAAACATCAAGAAGGCAATACTCCATCTATTATTGACCCAGGTCATATCTGAAATACCTACCCATGTATCATTCACTGTGAAATCCAACATTATTTGTTTGAGTAAATTCAATGAATTGACTCGATGTCGAATTCCGGGATAATCAATACACGTCAATACTTCAGTCATTACGCCTGCTGTATATTCGTTCAAATCAAACAAATTTGCATTGACCGTCAATATATCAAAAGCTTGAACCAATATATTGAATGATGTTGCATCCATGGAAATCGATGCATTATAGAATTCATGGAATTGGAATACATGGACATAAGTAACCAAACTATGAATGGGAATAGCAGACGTTCCATCAAAAGTAGATCCCAAATCAATCAAAGTATCCAAGACAGCTTGCAAATTGGCATTGGAAAATGTTATTGGAGAACTCGTATCATCGTAATCAAATAACACCGCGTCAACACAGTCATATTCATTAGTGGACAGCAAATAACTCACGAGTTCTGCTGATGTCAAACTGGCATAACCAGCATTGTCATATAAACACATCATTTTATTCTTCGCCCCTTCCTCATGATGCCTAGAACCCAAGCTAGGATAGGCATTCTGCGAAACTTCCACGACTAATTCGGAGTGGCATGCATGCTCTTCTAAGTCCTCTATGTGGTGGTGATCTGAAGGTGGATTTTGTGCATATGTATTCGTGGCAAGCAAAATAAATAGTGGTAGAATGAGTGCGAACGTGGATTTGTGCTTCATAAAGTAAAGTTACTTTTTTTATTTTTACTCCAAAAGGATTACCAAAATGTGGGATTTGAACAAGAATTGACAAGGATTAAATTCACAAATTATGCGCATCTGAAATTGCGTTAGCAGATATTTATTTAATCAGATCCATATAATAAACGAACTGAATAAAACTAAGGATTCAAATCTAATAATTTGATTTAAACAGCTTATCTTTTGAAGGCGCAATGTTACTTAGGGTCCTCAATTTCATACCTTACAAGAATTGTATCACCAACATCCTAAGAAGAATTATCAAATTCAAATGAGGTCTCGCTTGTCCTAGCCGAATATTCCACGGAACCTACATAATAAACAAATTGATAAACATTCATATAAGGGTCGCGCCAGTGAAATAGTTTTTTTTCCACACTCTTACCTAGGATGATTCCATCGACATCTCTATGCGCTTTTTGAAATGCTTCGTCTCTAATAATTTTTGCTCGTCTACGTATCTTTCTTCATCTTCCCACTTCTCCTCACTTGTTTGATAAATACTATCCGAACTTTCATGCACGCAACTTGAGAATATCATAAAAACCAGGATGGGTAGAAAAAATATTTTACACTTACTTTCCATATTTGACCTCATAAAGGTATTGGTAAATTTCGATTTTATTCCCTATTATTGTATTGAGCTTAATTAACATAATGAGTAATATCCTTCTTGATATATTTTTTAATTCAAGAATCTGGCTCTAAACATTGATGGGCATTTAAAATATCTATCCTGAATATAACCGATTGCAATTCAAAATATAATTATAAAATTAAATATGGAAACTCTTGATGATAATTATACAAAGTCTTCGAAACAAAGACATGGATGTGTTACCGCATGTTTGATTCTAATGATTGTCGCAAATTCATTAGCAGCAATTTCATATCTTTTTGCTGGAGATCTGGTTTCTCAAAATTTCCCCGGAGGAATTTCAAGTTCACTCTTAATTCTTTTGGCAATTATGGGAATAGGAAACGTAATCTTCTCGGTTCTCTTATACAATTGGAAGAAAATTGGATTTTGGGGGTTTCTACTAACAAGTCTTGTTGCATTAGTAATTAATCTAAGTTTAGGATTAGGTATAGCACAATCAATATTTGGATTAGCCGGAATCGCAATCTTATATGGGGTTTTACAAATTAAGCAGGAAAATGCAACAGCATGGGACAACTTAGATTAAAATTATAGATCTAGAAAAAGCCTATATTAATGGCAATATGTAATACGAGCTTCAGCACTTAACCTGAACATGACAACTTTAAACTTAGTCCGACAATTCTTTTAATTTGGCACTAAAAATAAAGAGCTAAAACAAATCAGTCAATAATTCATCATCCACCAAATTGGGCAAAGTCACTTTGAGCGTAGCACTCCTTTCCATCTCTCTCTTAATAGCAAAAATTGCTTCATCATTCCTCGCCCAACTTCTCCTCGCGATACCATTGTTCACATCATAGAAAAGCATGTTTCTAATTTTCGCATCGGTCTCAGAAGTACCATCCAATAGCATTCCAAAGCCACCATTGATTACCTCTCCCCATCCTACTCCACCACCATTATGAATTGAAACCCAAGTCGCTCCTCTGAAACTGTCGCCAATAACATTTTGAATGGCCATATCAGCCGTAAACTGACTGCCATCATATATGTTTGACGTTTCTCTGTACGGTGAATCTGTTCCACTCACATCATGATGATCTCTACCTAGTACCACTGGTCCAATTACACCATCCTTAACCGCTTTATTAAAGGCCTCAGCAATCTTCATTCTTCCTTCGGCATCGGCATATAGAATTCTCGCTTGAGAACCTACAACCATCTTATTTTTCTTGGCATCTTTTATCCAAGTGATGTTATCCTGCATTTGCAATTGAATTTCAGGCGGTGACACTTTTATCATTTCCTCAAGAACATGCTGGGCCATCTCATCCGTTTTATCCAAATCTTCTGGTTTGCAAGATGTGCATACCCAACGGAAGGGTCCAAAGCCATAATCGAAACACATTGGTCCGAGTATGTCTTGCACATAGGACGGATACTTAAAATCAATGTTGTTTTCAGCCATGACATCTGCACCAGCACGAGATGCTTCAAGTAAAAAGGCATTTCCATAGTCGAAGAAATATGTCCCTTTCGCACAATGATTATTCACGGCAGCCGCTTGACGCCTCAGTGATTCTTGCACATGTTCTTTAAACTCATCAGGGCGATCACGTAGCATTTCATTTGACGCCTCATATGAAAGCCCAATTGGATAGTAACCACCAGTCCAAGGAATGTGCAAGGATGTTTGATCTGATCCCACATGAATGAAGATGTTCTCTTCATCAAATCGTTCCCATACTTCCACTACATTTCCAATATAGGCAATAGAAACGACCTCATCATTTTCCTTGGCTGTTTTAACACGAGCGATCAAATCGTCCATGTTATCAATGAGAACATCAACCCAACCTTGCTCATGTCTTTTTCTTGCTGCGTGAGCATTCACCTCAGCACAAATACTTACGCAACCTGCGATGTTACCAGCTTTAGGCTGTGCACCACTCATGCCGCCCAATCCAGCTGTTAAAAATATCTTGCCTTTTGAGGATTCTCCAGCCTTTAATATTTTTCTAAAGGCATTCAACAGCGTTATCGTTGTCCCATGAACTATCCCTTGCGGTCCAATGTACATGAAAGAACCAGCAGTCATCTGTCCATATTGACTTACGCCCAAAGCATTGAACTTTTCCCAATGGTCAGGTGAGGAATAATTAGGAATCACCATGCCGTTCGTAACAACAACTCTAGGAGCATTTGTTGAGGATGGAAATATTCCCATGGGATGTCCAGAGTACAAATGTAGGGTTTGCTCATTGGTCATTGTTGCCAAATAATGCATTGTCAAAAGATATTGCGCCCAGTTCTGAAATACTGCACCATTTCCTCCATAGGTAATGAGCTCTTCAGGATGTTGAGCGACTGCCGGATTTAGGTTGTTTTGAATCATCAACATAATGGCTGCTGCCTGTTGCGACTTGGCAGGATATTCCTGTATTGGCCTTGCATACATCTCATATTCTGGTCTGAAACGATACATGTAGATCCGTCCGAATTCCTTCAATTCATTTGCAAATTCCTTTGACAATTCATCATGCCATGGCTTAGGGAAATATCTTAAGGCGTTTCGTATCGCCAAAACTTTTTCCTCTTTGGATAAAATATCTTTTCGCTTTGGAGCACGACTGACATGTGCGTTGTACTCTTTTATGCTCGGCAATTCTGTTGGAATACCTTGTAATATTTGTTCTTGAAATGTCATAAAATCTAAATATTAATTTACAAAAAAGGCGCGATTTTTAACTAGGTTAATCAGAGCATTAATATCATCTTTCAATATGCGATCATCTTCTAATTTATCGACATGTTTTCTAATGAGGTCAAAGTTTTTTTCAATAATATCAGACGCTTTCAATGGTCTTCTGAACTCCAAAGCCTGAGCTCCGTACATTAATTCTATCGCCAGAATCTTCTCTAAATTTCCCAGTATCTGATTGAACTTTCTACCAGATATACTGCCCATAGACACATGGTCTTCTTGTCCTAAACCAGTAGGAATACTATCTGCTGAGGCAGGAAAACAAAGTGATTTATTTTCTGTCACCAATGCTGCTGTGGTATATTGAGGAATCATAAAACCAGAATTCAAACCACCACCTTTGGTGAGTAGTCTTGGTAAGCCATATTGACCTTCAAGCAAAAGGTAACATCTTCTATCAGAAATATTCCCGATTTCAGAAGCTGCAATTGAGCCATAATCCAAAACCATGGCTAGCGGTTGACCATGAAAATTACCCCCAGATATTGCATCAGTATCGCTTAGGATTATTGGATTATCTGTTACCGAATTCAATTCAGTTAATGTTAAATCAAGCAAATGATAGTATGCATTTCTCGAAGCGCCATGTACCTGAGGCATACAACGCATGGAATATGGATCTTGTACTCTTTCACAATCTGCATGAGATTGAAGATTCTCAGAATCTTTTAACAACATCCTCATTCTCTCCGCTACTTCAACGGTTCCTACAAAGGGACGAATTTCATGTAAAGCGGCCTTAAACGGTGACGCACTTCCTTGATAACCCTCTAAACTTAACGCACCAGATACATCGGCTAGATCCAAGAGGTAATCCATCTTATCAAGTCCTGTGATGGCATGCGCCAGAATAAACTGCGTGCCATTGATTAGGGCTAATCCTTCCTTGGCTGCCAATTTAATAATCTCCAATCCATTATTTTTAAGCACTTCCTTGGCAGGGACAATTTTATCTTCCACCCAAAATTCTCCTTCTCCCAACAATGGCAAGAAGAGATGAGATAATGGGGCTAGATCTCCAGAAGCTCCAACAGAACCTTGCTCTGGCACAACCGGCAAAACATCATTTTCAATAAAAAACATAATACGCTCTATAACCGACAAACGAATCCCAGAAAAACCCCTGCAAAGAGAATGAACTTTACAGATCATCATTATTTTACTGAGTTCAGGAGAAATAGGATCTCCTACCCCAACGGCATGGGTAATCAATAGATTCTCCTGTAATTTGCTGGTTTGCTCAGGCGTAATTTGTGTATCGCACAATGGTCCGAAACCAGTATTGATACCATAAACAGCCTTATTGCCACTCGCCATTTTCTCTACTTTCAATCGACAACTTTGTACTCGATCAATAGCCACTTGATCTAGCACGCCCTTTCGCTCACCCTTTGCAATTTCCATTACCATTTCGATGGTAAGATGTTCTATCCCGTATTTAAATGTCATAACAAACGTATTTATACTCCAAATTTATCAATACTTTTGATAATCAACAAGATCAATATTACTTCACATTAATAACTATGAGTTATCAATTAGAATATAGACATTTACGATATTTCCAAGCTGTGGCTAAAGATTTACACTTTCGCAAGGCTGCAGAAAGACTGTATATTTCACAACCAGGCTTAAGCAAACAAATAAAAGAACTTGAGGGAAGTCTCGGAATTAGTCTTTTCGAACGACACAACCGAAAAGTAGAACTAACCAAAGCTGGTGCATTTCTGAAGGAAGAGCTAAACAAGCATTTTAAGGAGTTGGATCACATCATTCAACACGCTCAACTCCTGGACGGTGGACAACTAGGCGATCTGAAGTTTGGTTATGTGGGTTCTGCTATGCAACAAGTCATTCCCGATCTCCTGGTGAATTTCAAAAAGAAACATCCTAACGTTCTCTTAAATTTAAAAGAGTTGGACAACGAAAAGCAAGTACAAGGCTTGTTATCCAGAGATATTGACATTGGCTTTGTACGACTGGAGAGAATACCACGAAGCATCAATGCTCACCCTGTTCTGGTAGAACCCTTTTGTTTGGTGCTGCCAACCAAGCATAAATTGAATGACAAGAACTTCAAGAATCTTTCTCAGCTCAAGGATGAATCGTTCATTTTATTTGACGCAAATTACAGTCCATCATATTATGAAAAGGTCATGCAAATATTTGATGATAGTGGATTTGCGCCCATAGTTACACACAACACCATTGACTCCGATTCCATTTACAAATTGGTTCAAAATAATTTCGGCATTTCGATAGTCCCAAAATCTCTGATGACTAAAAGAGTGAAGGGTATTAAGTTTATTGAATTGACCAAGATCAAACAGAGAACAACGCTCTCGGTTATCTGGGATAAAAACAATCGAAATCCAATGTTGAAGAGTATACTGGAGATAATATTGAATGGATAATTGGCACTTCCCCTCTTGAGAGGGGCTAGGGTGTGTTCGTTCTTTTAAAACACGGTTGAAATAATTTGCTCAAAAAGTAATTAAAGCTTTCACAATCAACATGGTCTTCCAGTGCTGCTCAACACACCCCTCAATCCCCTCTCAAGAGAGGAAGCTTTGGTTCCATTTCATTTCCCCTTGAGATAGTCTAAAAAGGAAAGGCTAGATACAAGCGTTTTCATATAATTACCCTTAAATTTACTGAGATTAAAAAGAGAAAATGAATCAAGATCTATCAATAAAGAAAGAGAACGCCATCAATTTTTACAAAATGGCTTATGTAAGGTCAGGCTGCAAAAGCTGTTGAATTATATGTTGGTGGAGAATACATTCAGCACAACCCGTTAGCTGGTAATGGAAAGCAAGCCTCCATCGATTATTTCGATAGAATGCAAAGGGAATATCCAGACAAATCAATTGAGTTTGTTAGATTCATTGCAGAAGGAAATATTGTAGCATTACATACCCATCAAACGTGGCCTGGAAACGATCAATATGTCACAATGGATTTTTTCCGCTTTGACGATGATGGTAAAATTGTTGAGCCCTGGATTCTATGCAAGAGGTTCCTGAGGGCACCTTGAACGGGAACACCATGTGGTAGGAATTGGTTATTAAAGAGTAAATACAATTACAAAACAAGGACCATATACCGCTTATCACAAATTGGAAATTCAATCAATTTAGGCTTGTTCTAATCACCACAAAATCGTAAATTCACTACATGAACAAACAGATAAGTTTAAGCCATAAACTGTTGATTTTTGGCGTTCCATTTACTATCCTAATAATTTCGGTCATTCTAATGAAATCACCTTTATTAAAGGGTGATGATATGTTAGGAGCTGCTATCTCGGTAGACTTGTTAATTACGATTCCCTTTATCTATTACCTGCTTATCAGGAAGTCAAACATTCCTAAGACCACGGTGGTTCCTGTTATGATTATTGGGTTGATTTTAGGCTTTACCTTTTTACCTCCTAACCAACAGACCTATTTGAATTTGTTCAAAGTTTGGGTCCTACCAATTATTGAATTATTCGTGGTAACATTTGTATTAATAAAGGCGCAAATAATCATAAAGAAACAAAGGGAATTGAGCAAGTCAAATCCCGACTTTTATGACACAATTCAAACCGTACTTTTTGACTTCATGCCCAAAAGACCAGCGGAAATGCTATCTGCTGAAATCTCAGTGATCCATTATGGCTTTATAAATTGGCGGACCTTGCCACTTCAAGAGAATGAGTTTAGCTATCACTTAAAAAGTGGTACTCCAGCCCTCTTCGGAGCCCTTATAATGATGATTGCAATTGAATGTATTGGCTTGCATTACCTTCTCGGTATTTGGAACAACATCATTGCGTGGGTATTTACGATTCTTAGCGTTTATTCTATGATTCAGGTTTTTGGCTTTTCAAGATCCATGTCTAAAAGACCTATTAAGGTTGGGGACAACTCATTAACCTTACGTTATGGGATTTTAAATCAAGTTGAAATTGATTTCTCAGAGATTATTGACATAACGATTAGCAGAAAACCGATAGGAAGTGAAATCTTAACAAGGACACTAGCCCCTATTGCTGATCTAGAAAAACATAACGTGGTCATTTCCCTGAATACCACACATGAATTACAAGGTATATATGGCTTCAAAAAGGATTTCAATGTGCTTGCACTCCATCTGGATGATCCTAAAAGATTCAAAGAGTCCATGGATTGTAAACTCAAATATTAAACCTTCATAATTCTTTATAGAAAATGGAATTGAACAAAACGCGACCAGATATCCCAATGGCCAAACACTCTGTCAACATGAGTGATGAGGAAAGATTTCAAAACGAGATTCTCCGTCCAATAATTAAAATGCAGCATGATCTTTTGATTGCTAACTATCGCCAAATTCTCGTTCAAAGGAAAACACCCTTTCATAATATTACAACAGAAGAACGAAATGTCATTATCGACAACTCACTAAAAAGGGATGTTCAATTGAAGAACTACCTCAAAGGAATGATCATTGGATGCATGACCATTGATGAATACAATCAATACCTCACAATGGCTTCCAGCCTAAACAGACGTATCAACAATATCATTAAACAAAGACTAATAGATAGTCATCTAGAGTTGATTTAACATTCACATTCCCTTAACTTAATTATTTACTAATTAACTGGAAACATGATAATGGCAAGAGAATGATGGTGAAAAAATATTATCTTAACCGACTTGAAATTTTAGAATCAATTCCATACTGGAATAGCGATACAGAATTATTAAACAACTTAAACACAAAGACACAAAATGAAAATAGATGCAAGCACTCACCATTTAATTGAGCCGCATAATAAGGCGTATAACCCAGTGGACAAGGTTTTTAGAATGATCATGGGAGATTACGCCTCAATTTCAAATTCTTGGCCAGGCGAATATGGTGCACAGACCAAAGAGAATGTTCTCATCGCTCAACAAAAAAAATATGCAGAATACTTTAAGCACCTTGGGCTCAAAGAAAATGCTGGAATGAAGATTTTCGAAATTGGACCAGGATGGGGGCCGTTTTCTAACTATTGCATTGAACGTGGTGTTGATGTTACTTCGGTATGCCCAGCAAAAACGCAGTATGAGTATTTAAAGAAATCAGGGCATAATGTTCATCGTGCGATTTGGCAAGAGTTTACGCCAGAAAATGGTCCATTTGATGCTGTTGTGGCTATGGGTTCTCCTGAACATTTTGTTTCTCCTAAGGACCACTTAGAAGGAAATCAAGATAAGGTTTATAGACAATTCTTCGATTATGCCCATGGCTTGTTAAAGTCAGGAGGCCGGGTTGGTGGACAATTCATGACATTCAATGGAAGAGAGCTCGATTATGGCAAATTTCAAGTTGACAAGGATAGTAAAGATGATGAAGAGAGCATGTACTATCACTTGGGATTATTGACGTATCGTTATCCTGACGCTTGGTTGCCTAGAGATAGTGCACATTTCATTTCTTGTGCCAAACCTGGAGATTACGAAACCGTGAAAGTAGTAGATGGTAGAGAGCATTACATTTGGACGGCAAGATGTTGGATCAACACATTCAACAAAGCAAGGCCTTTCAGAAAATGGTTCAAAGTCTCAGGACTTGTCATAAATAGTTTTTTCAATAAAGATTTTAGCTATTGGGCTAAGGCCTTCTATAAACAATCGAACAGATTGTGTTTTGAAAAAGGCTGGATGGGACATGAGTTTTTCTTTGTGGAGAAAAAATAATACCCAATTATTCTCATTCTTAATTTTGTCGTTTATTCGTATAAAATTAAGAATGAGAATATTATCTCTTTTACTTTTTATTTGTGCTTGCTCAGTTTCTTGCGAAAGAGCTACTGACACCCCGCATGTTTTTAATACTGAAAATGTGGTGATAGTCATAGTTGATGGCGCACGATATTCAGAAACCTGGGGAGACTCGACCCATCAATACATTCCTAATTTGGACAACGTCTTAGCACATCAAGGCGTTGTTAATACAGCATTTTATAATTTGGGGGGAACTTGGACGATTCCCGGACATACTGCGATTATGACCGGACACAATCAAGTCATAAGTAATAGTGGTCAGGAATTACCACAATACTCTTCCCTGTTCCAGCACTGGATAAAAAAATATAACAAGGATAGTACTGACGCTTGGATAATATCAAGTAAGGACAAATTGGAAGTATTGGCAGATTGTCAAGATCCTGAGTGGTATGGTAATTACAATCCTTCGACAGATTGTGGTATTAACGGATTGGGATCTGGATATAGACATGACAGCATAACGTTTCAAAACGCAATAAACATTCTATCAGACCATCAACCAAAACTAGTTCTTCTAAACTTCCGAGAACCGGATTTTTCAGGGCATGCCGGTAACTGGGACAATTATCTACAAGGGATAATCGATACGGATCAATATATTGCTGACTTATGGGATTTCATAGAAAATGATCCTAACTATAGTGGCTCAACAACCATGTTTGTCACTAATGATCATGGAAGGCATCTTGATGGTATCTCAGGAGGTTTCACTTCTCATGGAGACAACTGTGATGGTTGTAGACACATTACCCTTTTCGCTACAGGACCAGACTTCAAGAATGACATTATTGTTGATTCAGAAAGAGACTTAAGGGATGTTGCTGCGACAACCGCGGCTTTATTGGGACTAGAAATGCCAAACAGCAGTGGTCAAGTTATGATTGAACTTATTAAGTGAAAAAATAAGCACAAAAAAGGTGACCTGTAATGGATCACCTTTTTTATTTCTAATTATATTTTAAGCTTAAGCCAGATCGAAACGATCTAGGTTCATCACTTTATTCCATGCAGCAACGAAGTCTGTTACGAATTTACCTTTAGCGTCTTCACAAGCATATACCTCAGCCGTTGCACGAAGCTCAGTATTCGATCCGAAAATCAAATCCGCTCTTGTACCTGTCCACTTTAACATTCCAGTTTTTCTGTCTTTTCCATCGAATAACGTTTGATCGTCATTAGATGCGGACCAAGTTGTTCCCATATCAAGAATGTTCACAAAGAAATCATTACTTAATGATCCTTTATTACTTGTAAATACACCATGTTCAGAATTGTTGTAGTTTGTTCCCAGCACTCTCATCCCACCTACTAAAACAGTCATCTCCGGAATTGATAATGTCATCAATTGCGCCTTATCGATCAACAACTCTTCTGCCGCTGCCGTTTGAACGGCATGAGAATAGTTTCTAAATCCATCACCTGCTGGCTCAAGATGTGCAAAAGAATCAACATCTGTTTGATCTTGTGATGCATCTCCTCTACCAGCTGTAAAAGGTACCGAAACATTGTGTCCTCCATTTTTAGCTCCCTCTTCTACCCCAGCACAACCTGCAAGTACAATTAGGTCAGCCATAGAAATAGCGTTTCCTGCCTTACCGTTAAATTCATTTTGAATACCTTCTAAAATTCCTAATACTTTAGATAATTCAGTAGGATGATTTACCGCCCAATCTTTCTGTGGCGATAATCTCAATCTTCCTCCATTGGCACCACCTCTTTTGTCTGATCCTCTAAAAGTAGAAGCAGATGCCCAAGCGGTTTTTACCAATTCAGAAACTGAAAGTCCTGATGCAAGAATCATACTTTTCAATGAAGCAACATCTGCATCATTCACAAGTCCTCCTGCATGAGCAGGAATAGGATCTTGCCAAATCATATCCTCTGTTGGCACTTCTTTTCCAACATACAATGACTTTGGTCCCATGTCTCTATGGGTCAACTTGAACCATGCTCTCGCAAATGCTTCTTCAAAAGCTTCATGGTTCTCATGAAAATACTTTGAAATTTTAGCGTATGCCGGATCCATTTTCAAAGCCATGTCAGCTGTTGTCATCATCAAAGCTTGCTTTTGACTTGCATCACCAGCAGTAGGTGCCATCTTCGCTGAAGAAGAAGCAGTTGGTGTCCATTGATGCGCTCCAGCTGGGCTCTTAGTTAATTCCCAGTCATAGTTTAACAATACATCAAAGTATTCGTTATCCCATCTTGTTGGATTTGGTGTCCATGCACCCTCAATTCCACTGG
>JBLIMR010000040.1:0-25965 GCA_047638815.1 Gammaproteobacteria bacterium | reverse complement strand
CAATCATCACTCTCAATCAAAACATGATTCCCTCCAATCAACTCCCTCATCTCAGCACTTAACCCCGTCTCCTTGGCATACATAACCCAGTTTGAAACAACACCCTGTATTTCTTCAATAATATTGTTAGCCTTTTTCACTCGAACCAAATCTGCTACCGCCAGTAAATCTTCCAAAACAAAATCTTTTCGTTTGCCATTGATGCTCAGTGCGTGTTGGCTAACCCATATGCTATCGGCACGATAGGCGTAGCAAAGATCATAGGCTGGAGCAAGCTCCCATGGTTCATTTTGCTTTAAACGAAAAGAGAAATTCTTGGTGTGGTCATCACAGTTCTTTGAGATTAAATTGAAAACCATTCTGCGAAACATCTGCTCCATGTCTCTATAAGGTAGATTCAGAATGCGCATAGTCTGGAACAGTTGTTCGTAGCTAAAGCTATGCACATCGTTGAAGTCAACATGTTGCATTGCACACCAAGTCTGTACATGATGTTTGGTCATTGAGCCTTCTCGATCGTATCTTTTAGTCATGAAGTGTGCTCGGCCATTTTCTTCAAGAAGATGAGACTCCATGATATCGATACCGCAATCTTTGGCCATATGGTAATAGGCCATTTCTACTCGGCCGTATCCTTGGCTTGTTCCAAATTGTTCATCACTGACACCATCGAGTTTTATAAGCCAATGTTCAAATCCTTTTGGTGCTCTTGTCTGCCCTGATTTTACTTCACCCGTTTTTTTATTGAATGCTATTACTGCTTTGGGTCTAGCACCACCGGCTGAGGTTCCTATTTTTAGTATTTCTTTTATTGCCTTTTCAGAGCCTTCATTTATTCCTGTTTTGAAATCCTCTCTGTTGGATAACATTTTTTGAGCGACATCTACAAGAGAATCTAACTCTATGGAAAATGTTCTTTTGCTTATGGTCATTTGCGAAGGCTCAAATTCTATAGCACCCATGCCTCTTTCTCCTATAAAGCAAAGTTGCTCTATAGGATTCATGCTGTTAGATGCTCTGCCGTTACGGGACAGCCATGAGTTGATCAATTGGTTACCGTACTTGTCAGGGAGTGCATCGGCAAGTAATCCAGGAAGACCTTTGAAGGTGTCATATTCACTATTTCTCTGTGGTCGTAATTCTGGAAATGAAAATATTGGAGTGGGAGAGGAGATGGGCATTTTAATCGGAGACAGGTCCCAGTCTTTTTGTAGGAATTTCTTGTCGTATTCGAAGCTGGCTATTCGAGTGCTTTCATTCAATGCCACCGCACCGACCGTCTCTCCCCATATTTTTACAAAAGCTGTAGTTACCATAATCTTTCGCGATATTTATTTTGAAGCGCTCGCACGTTTTCTTTGCTCTCGTTCTAACTTGGCCAACTGAATCGGACTCATCTCGTTTTTCACTTCAAAGTGCTCCATAACATGAAGTAGATTTAGAGCTCTAAGTACTTTTATAAATGTACTGAGATTTACACTTTCACCCCTTTCCATAAGGCTCAATGTCGAGCGGCTTATCCCTGCAGATTCCGATAGATTCCCTTGGGTAATATTCTGTCTTAGGCGATGGTGCCTGATAAACTCCCCAAAGGTCTTTTCTAGTGTAAAATCACTTCTAGAAGACCATTTCCTGTATGATATATCATTCATATATGTGCTTTAACGTGATTAATGTATTAAAGTTCATTCAAATTTACAAATAATATATTAAATTATATCTTGTAATGTATGATAAATAACTTATAAAAGACATAAAAGATCATTAATGCATGAATAACGATGCAATAATGGACAGATTTATATTAATTAAGATAATATTATAAAGCAATGGACTTGCTGAATCTACGATGATTTTATTGTTAATGCTTTAGATAGTAAATTGGATAATTACTATATAAATAGTGGAATGTAAAGTTTAATCATTACTAAAACCATAAAGTGGATCTGAGAATTTGGATCTAAGTGGACATTTAAATTATCAACGACATTTTTTGGTACATTTGAGAAAACCTTAATCTGTTACATGACCAGCTTTTTTGAAGGAATGTCTTCGTTAGAACAAACCTATTGGATAATTGCCATGTTGGGTTCTGCAATTTTTGCAATTATTTTAGTTGCGACATTTGTTGGTGGTGACGCTGACATGGACTCTGATGTTGGTGATTTTGAAGCCGATGATGGTGGCGTTGGATTTCAATTCTTCACCTTTAAAAACATGGTGGCTTTCTTTACCATCTTCGGATGGACTGGAATTGCTGGTATTGATGCAGGTTTGACAGGAGGGACCACTATTTTTATTGCAGCTTTGGCAGGTTTGCTAATGATGTTCCTTACTTCTTTGTTGTTCTATTGGATGTCGAAACTCGCGGAATCGGGGACATTGCAAATGCAGAATGCAGTCGGAGTGGTTGGCGAAGTGTACCTGACGGTAGGTGCCAAGCGATCCAATATGGGAAAGATTCAAATTACAGTCCAAGGGAGTTTGCGTGAGCTTGATGCTTTGACGGATAGTGAAGTAGATTTGAAGTCTGGCTCAATGATAAAAGTTGTGGATATTGTGAGTGCTGAAATACTTCTTGTAGAAAAATTAGCTTAAGAAAATATTATGAAAATTATGTCTATATTGTTGCAGGGAACTGCGGTTACAGGTGTATATCTTGTCGCTGCTGTTGTGTTGATCTTGGTTGTGTTCATGTTCTCCATGTTCAGACGTTACAAGAGATGTCCTTCAGATCAAATATTGGTTGTCTACGGTAAAACTGGCGGTGGTAAGTCTGCAAAATGTATTCATGGTGGTGCTGCATTCATTTGGCCTATCATACAAGATCATGCCTTTTTGGATTTAACACCTATGTCAATAGAAGTTAACCTAACCAATGCTTTAAGTAAACAGAATATTAGAGTCAATGTTCCTTCAAGGTTTACAATAGGTATTTCAACGGAGCCTAGCATAATGCAGAATGCTGCGGAGAGATTATTGGGATTGAACATGAATGATGTTGAGAGCTTGGCGCAAGAAATTATTTTTGGTCAACTGCGTTTGGTTGTTGCCTCGATGGATATAGAGGAGATTAATTCTGACAGAGATAAATTTCTTAATCACATTACACATAGCGTTGAGGCAGAGTTAAAGAAAGTTGGGCTGAAGTTAATCAACGTGAACATAACGGATATTCATGATGAGTCAGGGTATATAGAGGCATTGGGTAAAGAAGCTGCTGCACAAGCGATTAATGAAGCGAAAGTTTCAGTGGCATTGAAAGTAAGAGACGGAGCTATTGGGGAGGCGAATGCCATGCAAGAACAAAGAATAAAAGTCGCTGCAGCAAATGCAAATGCAGTTGAGGGTGAGAATACCGCTAAGATACAAGTGGCAAATTCTGATGCTGATAGGAGAGCACGTGAAGCTGAAGCAGAAAAAATTGCTATTGCTTCAGAGAAGGTGCAATCGGCAAAGGCATTAGAAGAAGCGTATGCTGCTGAGAAAACTGCCGAAGATGCTAGGGCCAAACGAAAAGAAGCTGAACAAGGTGCGGATATTATTGTGCCTGCAGAAATCAGTAAAAGAAAATTAGAGATAGATGCAGAGGCAAAAGCAGAGCAAATAAGACGTGTTGCGAAAGGGGAAGCTGATGCGATATTCTTGAAGAAAGAAGCTGAGGCGAAAGGGATGTTCGAAATTCTTACTAAACAAGCAGAAGGATTTGATAGAATTGTAAAAGCAGCCGGAGAAAATCCGCAGGATGCCGTGCAATTAATTATAGCAGATAAATTACCAGAATTGGTGAAACTTCAAGCTGAGGCAATCAAGAATATTAAAATTGATAAAGTCACTGTCTGGGAAGGTGGAGGAGGAGAAAACGGTAAAACCTCTACGTCTAACTTTATTTCAGGAATGTATAAGGCAGTACCACCGTTACAAGAGATGTTCGATATGGCTGGTATGCAACTGCCAACTTATCTAAAGGGTGATGAGCTTAAAGATAAAGATGTGTCAAACGAAAGTAAGGGTGAAGAGGTTTAGTCAAAATAGATAACCTTCTCTTTGTGTTTTTTCCTTAAAAATTCTTTTCAATAAGGCTTTTTCAGAGTCCATATTTGACAATTCATTCGTATAGTGCGAATAATTTAACGATACACATATTTATGAACTACATTATAAGAATGGACCTTGATTGCAAAATGTACTATTGAACAAACAGCTTTTGCGTAATTGTAAATCCATCTTTACTGGTTAGGGTTAAAAGATAAGTCCCAGTATTTAAATTCGACACATCTATGTTTTTCATGAAAGAGGCAGTGGTCACCTTTCGACCTGAAGCATCAGAAATCTCGATAGATTTATATTCATTCTCGTTTTCAACCTGAATATATAATAATTCCTTAGCGGGATTAGGGTAAAGTACAAACCCGTTATTACTTGCTGTTAATTCTAGATCAAGTCCTACAACTTCATCCAAATTTGAGAGATCGAATTTCCACATGGAAACATCCGATAAATCATCAAAATTCAACCCACCAAAATAGTAAATGAAATCTTCCCAAACGAATGACGAAGGTGCCCATCGACTGCCATTTGGGAGTGGTGGTAAATATTCCCACTCATCTGTGTCCGCATCATATCTCATAAAAGTTTCTGAAGTGGCAAGGTGATCGTGAAAAGCATCGTCACCGGCCAATACGTAGCCTTTTCCATTGTAATCGAACTGCGTTCCAGCAACTCTTCCCAAAGGAAGATTATCGATTGCGTTCCACTCTTCAGCTGCAGGATTATATTGCCACCATGTAGAAGCATGACCTCCGCCAACATATACATTATCATCAATAGAGAAGAAATAGGGATGGTGACGGCTATCTACAATTCCAGGTTTTTGAGACCAAACTTGGGTTGAAATATCATATTCCCACCAATCATCCATATTGCCATCGGGCCCAGATCCCGTTCCCATGAAGATTTTGTCGTTATGCGCAATTAGTGCTGGGTGAGATCTTCCTTCACATGGGCATGATGGGAGTTGTGTAAAACTGAGATCCTCAGGATCAAACTCCCATAAGTCATTGAAGTATCCGCTAAAACCGCCCATTCTTCCAAATCCATAATAATACTTCCCATTCCAGTCATCGCCTATGGCAATAGATCTTGATTCACCAGGAAAATTTTCAAGTTCGGTCCAGGAATCTGTCGCAATGTCATACTCCCACATCTCATTTGAAATGTTATCCGGACCATCATCATCATAGATGCCTTCCATGATATATGCCTTGCCTTCATATACAAAGCCGTTGGAGTGATGCTTGTGAATTGGTGGATCATTTAGTTCAATCCATTCTTGGGCTGAAAGTCCAGCAGACATGAATAAAACACTAATAAGAAGTGCAATGGTTTTTAATGAAAGTATTTGTGTTATGTTCATGCCGAAATTATTTTTCAACTCATTTTATTTAAGAGTATCTAGATCGAATCGTTGATACTAAAGATGAATTCAAAAGTAAAGAATCTAGGGTATGATTCCCGAAATCAGAATTTTCAATAATACTATTGTTGGACTCTTAGAAATTTTCAATGAGAATTAAAAAATTGAAGTCAGCTAGGTGATTAATGTTCTGGACCTGTGGTGATTTTAGAATAGCCAATAACGTTTCCGGTTTTAATCGGTCACTGTATTTAGGGTTTACATATTGAAATTCAACTTTGTTGTCTTTAATAACGTAGATGCCAGGGACTGGGAGAGAGTGATGTTTTTCGCCACTCCATTCTTCAAGATCTAGCTGGTCTTCTGTTTTTTTTATGAAACTGTTCATCATCCAATTGGCAGTTAAGGCCAAAAGCGGTTATTGCTTCCAACTTGGCATCAGAATAGACCGTTATTTCACCACCAGATTTCTTCGTTGACTCTTCTGTTTTTGATGATTGATCTGCTGTAATTCCAAATATTTGATAAGCTAAATCCGCTATGTCCGATTTGAGGTCATTCAACTCCGCCAAGTGTCTCGTGCAGTAGCCGCACCAAGCACCACAATAGAATATGAGAACAGTCGGTTTCTCAGTAATTATACTCGCCAATGATGTTGCTTCACCATTTTGATCCATTAAAGAAGCTTCAGGTATTTCTTCTCCTACTTTAAGTGGACAAATGTCAAACATTTGATCTTGAGCAATAAGGCTATGAATGAAAAAAATGGAGATAATTAATACTAGTAAATTAGTGATTTTCATGATTTCTGGAACGTATTTCTTTGTGCACTCAGCACTAATGTTAGATTTAATAATATCATGCAATAATATGGCAAAAACTAATATTGCAATGTCTTGTAAATCGCCAAAAGAGATAATATCACAAGGAATATCTGTGGGGAATTGAAGTCCTAAATTACTTATACAACCTATAATACATTATGGACACAACACCACCAACCAAGGAGAACGCGGCCACCATTAAAAATACGTGTTGCTGTCCAATAACACCTGGTGAATTATCAAGAAGATAACCTTTCAATGGACCTTCAAAAATGTCGGGTGTGTATCCTACTAAGGAAATTAAACCAACGGCTGTTCCGGTATATAAAAGTGGTATTTTACCAATGTCCATTACAGCGAAGTAAAGAGACCGTGCGGCATATACACCACAAGCGACAACCAATGTGGACAGCGTGAAGAAAATGGCTGAAGTACTTGAAACCAACCCTAGTGAAAATAATATTGACCCAATAAATATTAGAGCAAAGCTCACTGGTAACCAAAAAATAGTTTTTGTTCTATCGGCTGTTATACCGATTAAAATACCAATTATTGGTCTTATGAACAAAAGCAACGTACCTACTTTAGCAGATGCAATCGAATCATAGCCCAAAGCAGATTCAGCATACATGGGGAAAATGTCAGTTGCTTTATATCCCATATAAGCGCAAAGGATTATGATCATTAACATCCAAACGGAGGGCAACTTCATAACTTCCTTGATCTGATCGAAAGTGATTTTTGGTACGACTATCTCATCCTCTATTGCCTTGTCCAATTTCATAAAAAACCAAACCAATATTCCCACAAAAAAAACAATGCCGGAAGAAACTAAAATTACATAACGCAAAGCATCTGTCGTTTGGCTATGTTCAAAGCTTGTGATTTCAGAGTCAATGAAAAAAGCAAATATTAATAAGCCTACTACTCCGAACAACGCCCCGACAAGACCTCTGCCTCCGTCAAGAAATCCAAAAGCTTTTCCTTGTGATGAGGTGCCTCCCCATACACGGGTGGCCTTAATCATTGGTGCCCAAGCTAAAAATATTGTGGTGAATCCCCAATAGCCATAAAGTGCTTTTAAAACAAAGTAATCAGGGATAGTAGCATAAACTAACCCCCCTAGACTTGTTGTCCAAAGTGCTACGGCTATAAGTCTATTAGGAGGATATTTATCTGCTATAGGTCCACCAATAAGGTATGAGGCCAACGCAACCACACCATACATTGAAAAACAAAGTCCCAGTTGTATGTTGTCCAAGTTAAAGACCTCCAGAATAGTTGGTCTATATATTCGTGCCAAGACAAACGGCAGTATGAATACAGATTCTCCAGCCAGTATTAGTAATAATAGAAAATGCCAGGGGGCTTTTTTTTCATTCATCGCATACAAACATAGCCAATAATCCACGGAGAATATAAAAATCTGTTCATACGAATTATTTGATAAAAAAAAGCGAGCCCCACCGGATCCGCCTTTAAATCAACCTTAAACTTTAATCTATTTCACAATTAGCTTGTATTCCGGTGTTGGATTCATTGGGCAGAAGTTTACATATTCACCCTTCGTTAGTGTCACTTCTTGTGAAGTTGACTTCGAATCCGTTTTTACTGTTTCAGTTACGTATGCCTCCTTGATATGATTGGCTGCATCTGTTTTACCTTTAGGTGCTAAAACAAATCCTACTTCTCTGTCTACATCATTATTAGCCACTTCGAATACATAAGTACCTTCTGATAGTGTTAAAGATTTCTGAGTAAACTCTCCATCCGTTTGTTCAAGAGAAACAGTCTTCACCATGTCTTTCTTTATCATTTCAGTTTTGGACTTCATGTCCTTGTGACCCTTCTTCATTTTGTCTTGAGCATTAATACCCACTGTCATTGCCATTACTAAAAGGGCTGTTAAAAAATATTTCATTGATATTCTATTTATAATAATTTGTTTACGCTGTCTTTAATTGATTTATTTGTGTCCTTAACGCCTGTTCTGAGACTAGTCCGTTTTGTCTACCTACGACTTCTCCATCTTTGATGTATACTAAAGCAGGAATACTTCTCACATTAAATTTTTGTGCGAGTTCTCTGTTCTCATCCACATTAACTTTCTTGATGAGGACATCACCTTCAAATTCCTCTGCAAGTTTTATTATCGTAGGTGATAGTGTCTTACATGGGCCGCACCACTCAGCGTAAAAATCAATAAGAATTGCTTTATTGTTCTCGACAGCTTCTTTGAAATCTTTTTGTTTTAATTGAATGTCCATTTTCTTTGTTTTTTTGTTGATACAAAGATGCATTGAGGACCGGCTTCAAAAAATGGACAAAGGTTCCTTGTTCTTGGACAGAAACTTTGAAATTCGAAAAAACAGGTGTTTTACTAGTGTAGGACTACGTTTTCAGGTCCTTTTGGAATTGCTTGGGCGACTTTTTTTCAGCCTTGGTGAAGAATCTGGTGAAATACGCAGGATCATTAAAGCCAAGGTCATAAGCGATATGTTTTATGGAGTTATCGGTATACAATAACATTCTTTTGGCCTCAAGAATAATTCTGTTCTTTATAAAATCACTAGGTGTTGTGGCGCCACTTTTCTGAAAATGTTTTGTGAGTGACTTTGGAGATACTCCTAATTTATCAGCATAATCGGTAACAGTATGCATGGTTTTAAAATGCACGTCAACCAATAAACTGAAATCTTTAAAAAGTTTAGTATCCTCATCATCTTTAAGGGTACTAATCTCTTTTTTGATTCTTACTGAATGAATAATGAATTGTTTCAAATATGATTGCAACATATCATACTGGGCAGTTCCCTCGTTTTTAAACTCATCAATTAGGGCCTCCAAAATAAAATCCAATTTTTTAATGTCTTCATCTTTTGGAACGACAAAAGGTGTTTCGTATATATTATTAAATAGCACACCATTGCATGAGACCTCTTTGTCATGGGTTTGGATGCAGTAAAAATCCCGAACGAAACTTATTTGAAAAGCTCTTTTAATTTCTTCACTTGCAATGGTGAATATCTGTCCTGGGGATAGGAAAAAGATTGCAGTACCATCAAAAGAGTAACTTTCGAAGTCAATATTGTATGTGCCTTTACCATCCTTTATCCAGTAAATGCTGTAATCTTCCAATTGTTCCGGCTGGCTTACTACACATTCCTTGTCAAAGGAAATATCCTTTACTGAAAAGATGTCTTTGAAATTATACCTGGAAATATCTTGAGATGCCACTATATTGTTTTTTTGTCGAATGCAAAATTAACGATAACCATATTATTTGCCACTTAAAATTATAAAGACTCCTAGTAGACAAAATACGATAACCTTGAGATATTTGGTTCCATTCCAGAATTTATCACGGCTAAGATATTTTGATAATTTGCCAGAAAGTAAAGATATGAGCATGAAAATGACAAATGCCTGCAGCATGAATAAAAGCCCCAGTACAACCATTTGAATAGATATAGCAGTGCCTTTCGGATCTATAAATTGAGGAAGGAAGGCAATAAAGAAAAGGGAAACTTTAGGATTAAGTACGTTCATCAAAAATCCTTTTTTAACTAATGATGCAGCAGAATTGTTTTTAGTTGCCAATGGATTTTCATCGATCTTCTCTCTTTTTTCTTTGAAGGCCTGAAATGCAAGAAAGAAGAGATACGCAGCGCCACAATATTTTATAATATCAAATAGTGCATCTGATTTTAGAATGATAAGTGCTATGCCTGTTGATGCTATGATTGTGTGAACAAGGACACCAGAAATCAAGCCAAGAGAAACTAATATTGCATTTCTCTTACCGTTTGTTATGCTTTCGAGAAGAACAAAAATATTATCTGGCCCTGGCATTATAGTAAGCAGGACTGAGGCCCCAAGGAATCCTAATAGTAAACTGTAATCCATCGTTTGTCAATAGAACACAATAATACGATTATTTATTTCTGACAACTTTCAAATAGTGTACTTGAAGATCATTAATTTTCAATGCGATAAAATAATGTCCGTTTCCAAGTGAGTTTTCTGGTTCCCAAATAGCAGTATACTTTTCTGTGCCTAATGTTCTCTCCTCTAGTGTAGCCACTAATTTCCCGGCCATGTCAAAAACCAACAAACTAACCTTGGATTCTCTAAATACACCATAATTGATTTCCACTCTGTTTGAAAAAGGGTTGGGAGTCGCTGAATAAATCATACCTGTATTCAAATGCAAATCTTCCACTGCGTTAATGCCATCTCCATCAATAACTATATCCCAGACACCTTCCAGGTTCCCATCACCGTCTTCGGTAAGTGATATTATTCTTTCCGTGGCATTATATATTCCACTATTAATCGAAGATGCAGCATCACTGGCATTATCAGGATCGCCTTCAAAGTACAATTGAGTTGTTAGTAGTGGAAACCCGGGAGGGGTAATTCTAAAATGTATGTGTGCAGGTCTGAATGAAGCACCATTGAGATATTTGCCAGGATAAATGGTTTCAAAAGTATAAAATCCTTGTGCATTAGAGAGTGTTGTACCTCTTAAATTGAAACCTGAATTGTCGTACGCACCTGCATCATCCGCATGCCAAACATCAATAAGTGTTTCGGGGATAAATTGATCACACTGCAAGTTTCTAACTCTGCCTGTAATTATTAGCCTAGTGCCAACTTCATTTTCTACAGCGAGTTGACTATTCACAATGACAGGCGGATTAGGTGTGTAAAACGGTCCTTCGCCATAAAAATCAAGCGTTGTTGGATCACATTCTTCCTGTTCCTCAGGTTTTGCAATTTCACTCGATTCACTCATACCTACCTTAGGCAATAGACCTGCAGCTAGCACAGCCAATGAAGTATTTTTTAAAAATTGTCTTCTTGGATTTTCTTTTTTCAGGCCTTTCATGATGTGTGAAATTGTTAAGTAAAAGTAATACAAAAAATAAACCTGTAACTCCATCTCATAGTGAGGTCAGGAATATTCATTTGTAAATTAGATCAATATGTTTAATGATGCAATTTCGAAAAAGATAGTTGTTAATGAGTTGTCAATTATTGACAATTACTTTACAATTTCAATTAGACACTTATTTCCCTGGGCCATTTCCAAGCTTGCCTAACAATAGCAATTGCAAGAATAGCTTCTAGTGCTGCGTAAAAGACATAGAAGCTATACCAAGGGGTTATAGAACCTCCACCTACAAGTAAAACAACTAGCGTGAAAAAAGTGCCAAATGTAATGTTAAGAATTCTGTTAACGTTAGGCTTCATAAGAATTGTTAACGCAATCATCAAAGATGGAATTGCCAGAACGAATGAAGCCATGAAAAGTTTGAAAGGGGAATCTAAGATGTCTGTTACATTCATCAAGTTTTCGACTTTTCCTGGCGTATACATTTCAAAATAGTCACCGTATATGAATAAGAAAAGGAGTGATGTCCAAAGGGCGGCAAGTTTAATTCGAATGTTGATTTTTGAGTTTTCTAACATATGCGTTATTTTAAAAAATGTTGAATAGAAGGTTAGCCAATTTCTGATATGGTTTCATCTTGATTTGAATCCGGCTTTTGTTTTACACCTCTAATTAAAAACCATAAGCATATTCCAATTTCTCCAAGTCCCGAGGGTATGCCAATAATTGTGGAAAGCCATGTGTCTCCGAAACCTGGAAAGAGCGTGTAGCCTATTGAATCTGAAAGATATCCAAAACAGCCAATAAAGAGAAGTACACCCAGTAATTTGGGGATAAATTTCGAATGATATACCAAATAACCAAAAGGTAGCAACCAGAGTCCCCAGAATATTTGAGCGATCAATATAGCATTGGAAATGCCTTTCAATTTTATCATAACCTCTGATTGTAATTGAGAAGCAGAGAGCAGATCTACAAAACGTTCTGTATTAATAATGCTTAGAACATTAATCTGTTCGATTAATGTCACAAAAGAAATTGGAACACTAAGAAGCACCAGCACAACCATAAGGCTTGCCATGTCTTTGTTAATGTGATTAAGCAGTTTGTAAAGAACCAATGACAGTATCGCGAATGCAGTGAAACAGATAAGTCCACATATGATTCCTGCGGTATAAAGCGATGTGTTCAATTGTAGATTCTCTACAGTTTTTTCTGCATCGGACCATTCTATAATTTCACCAGGGACATAAAGTAAATAGAAGAATCCTGTAAAAATGATCGTTAAATAGATAAACCCAGCTATTCTGGCAGTTCGTATAGGAGATTGCATGCTTGTTGTTTTGGTTTCATCTATGACGGATGGTAGGATGTTAAAGTTACAGATGCTGTATTTAGTATTGAAATAGTATCATCACCATCTCACCTGATATGGATATCTTTCATATATAATATTGTCCTCGCTAAACGTTCTACCTTGATCAGCATTAGCCTTCGCAATCACAAGAAGTTCTTTGGCTTCTTCGAGTTTTCCAATTCTTCTTAAGGCTTGTGCTTTGTAGTACTGGGCATCTGAAAAGGTTTCATGTCGATCAAGTGATAAATCAAAGAGATCAATCGCCTCCTGATATTTTCCAAGTTCATATTTGCAAATGCCAAAATAAAATAAGTCAACAGGATGTAGCCAATCTTCGTTATGTTCGGAAATTTGGTTTTCATAATCTCTTTTGAAAATCTCTTCGGCTATTTCAAATTCATTGAGCTGCAGATAAGAAAGGGCAATGTGAAAATCGTAGGTGTGATCCATAACATAACTATTCCCAAACCGCTTTTTACAATCTTCGAAATCAATTATAGCTTCTCTGTAGGTTTGCGCAAATATACATTTGATAAAAGCTCTATAATCTTGATATTCTAATCTATCATATTGTACCGCCTTGTCAATATATTCCATCCCTTTTTCATACTTTCCTTGTTTAAACAAAGGCATAGCCTTTTGCCGCCACAAGTAGGCGATGGTCGAATCTTTTGCTAGGCCTGCATCTAATTCTTCTTGCCATTCTCGAGAATAGTAAGAATGTTTACGAGCCCCATTTTCTGAATGTTCTACTATTATTGAGTCTTGTTTGGCACGAGTAGATTTTACTTCTGAGGTACTAGGCTCAGTTCTATCCAGGGGCATTTGTTTCTCGCTATTACAGCTAGAGAACGTGAACCAGATAATGGAAAAGATTAATGTTTTTTTAATCAAGTAGAATGTTTTCTCGAATATAACGATTCTGCCTCAGGACTATATGGTTACGAATGTTATATTTTAATAAGAAAATGTTTTTTCTATTCCAGTCAGCAATTAAGTTCGAGATGATAATTTCGAACTCCATTACGAAATGGACTGTACATCCGACCCCGATGGATTTTCAAATATTATTAGATCAAATGCACTAGCGGAAGCTAAAATATGGTCGAATAGGTCGGCCATAACCTTTTCATAGTCTTTCCATTCTTTGATTTTACTGAAAGCATATAACTCTATTGGGAGTCCGTTTGGTGAAGCAGCCAATTGTCTAACCATAATTGTCATGTTTTCATTTATGGATGGATTGGCTACGAGGTATTTCTCCAAATAAACCTGAAACACCCCAATGTTTGTGAGCTTTCGACCATTCGCAAAAATTGAAGAATCCAAATTGTTCTTTTCGTTGTAGGTTGCGATCTCTATTTGGCGTTCAGTTACGTAGTCTTTGATCAAATGAATTTTCTGAAAGCTTTCAATCATTTCAGGGGAGCAAAAACGGATACTGCTAATTTGAATATTGACAGCACGTTTGATCCTTCGACCTTGAGATTGTTCCATACCACGCCAATTCTTAAATGAATCTGCAACAAAGGCATATGTCGGAATGGTAGTGATGGTCTTATCGAAGTTTTGGACCTTGATGGACGTCAAGTTAATTTCCAATACATCACCATCTGCATTGTATTTTGGTACTGTTACCCAGTCACCAACATGAACCATATTGTTTGCGGAAAGTTGAACGCTTGCAACAAAACCAAGTATACTGTCTTTGAAAACCAATAGAATCACAGCCGCAATCGCACCAATACCACTTAGTAGATAAATTGGGCTTTTATCGAATATAATAGATATGGTAAGAATGATGGCCACAGAATAGGTCAGGATCTTTCCCAATTGTGTGAAACTACCAATAGGTTTGTCTCTATAATTTGGATTTGCACTCAAGAGATCATAGATGGCATTGAGCAAAGAAGCCACGATGTATGAGACTGTGAATACAATGAATATTGTAGTCATGCCCTTTATGAATGGCAATACAGCAGTGAGGTGATCAAAAACCTTTGGAGCGAAATGATCCAGGAGCATAACTGGCAATACTAGGGCCAAGGCATTAAGAACCCCCTTGCTCAACAAAGCATCATCCCATAGAGTCTTGGTGTGTCTTGTAAGCCGTGGTATATATCGATGAAAGAGTCTATTAGTTATACGCCAAATGACAATGGTAATGATCATGGCAATGAGTAGCATAATCATCGTACGAGTGAAGTAAGCGAATGAAGGATCCAAGGCCAAGGATTGGATCAGCCAAGAATCAATTGAATTTGAAAGGTATTCGAACAAAGCGATAAATTTTACTGCAATACTAATCATTCAATCCTTTGGCTTGTGTATCAGACGAATGATTTTATTCATATGAGCAGCTTTAGTATGCTGAATTCATGAGAACAGCCATACAATCAATGTGACGCTTTCTCTCAATATGTCACCAAGATCCAATAAATCCCTCTGTCTTATTCCATATTTTCACAGACTACACAGGGTCATTTGCCAATTTGATAGTTTGTGTCTGTTTTATTTTATTGAAGTATTTTCCCGAAACGCCACTAAGTTCATTTGCAGTTGCTAAATAAATTGAGGGTTTGGCTCCTTCTGTTGGTTTGGATATTATCAGTTTCATGAAATTAGTTATCCAGTTAGGGTAATCCCGAAATACATTGGTTCCTATAATACCAGGATGAAGACTATTTACAGTTATACCTGTGTCATTAAGTTTTTTTGCCAATTCTTTGGTGAAATATGTGACAAGAAGTTTTGAATTCGCATATGACTTGATCCCATTATATTTATTGGTATTGAATCCCTTATGTAAATGTACTTTTCCACGTTTATAGACCTCGGAACTCAAATTTATTATTCTGGCATTCGCAGCATTTTTTATCAGGGCTAGAAGTATATTTGTTAGTAAAAAGACTGAGATATAATTAACTGCAATTGTCATTTCAAAACCATCTACAGATTTTCTCTCTTCCCTTTTGTACACACCAGCGTTATTAATTAAGACATTAATTGCATTATGTTCTTTCTTTATCAATTGAACGACATCTTTTATAGAGTCGATTGAAGATAAGTCAAAAAATAAAGTTTTACTAAATCCGATTTGGACTCACTTTTAATTTCTTCATAAGCAATTCATGACATTTCACTTTCACGAACAAGCATTAAAATCTCATTGAACCTCTTCTTTATCTCACCCACTGTGTGTTTTCTAAAAAATATCTTAGGTGCGAAGTGGTCGGAAATTTCTTCAAAATGAGTCCATGTTTTAAGCCACAACAAATCTCTTTTACGATATCTGGATGATGCTTGTATCGCTTCTGTCCACCAATTAAATCATAAAATAACTTGATGGTGCAAATCAGGTCTTCCTGACGAAGGACCTTGGATGATCTGCCTGAATTGAGAAAATCAAAAATTTTGATGTCAACTTGAAGTCCGAAACGTTGTATGATCACATTGTCAGCATGAATGTCACCATGATATTCGCCCAATTGATGGATACTCTCTAGTCCTGAAACAAGGGCATAAAGCAAATGCAGACCTTGATGGACGGACAAGGTCTTTGTCTTTATACGTTTGATGAAGATGCTGAGCAGATCACCTTCGATAAACTCTGAGATAAACACTTTGACAGATGTATCTTCATTCTCGAAAGTTTCGATGTTATGATAATGAATCAGCACTGGACACTCTCTTAGTTTGTGCAGTTTCTTAGCATAGGTCTTCGATGTCTTTCCTTTAATATTACGTTTTGGATGAAAGAATTTTGCAGCTCGGTGAATACCAGTTCCCAATTCTACAATTTTGAAGACCTCTCCTTCCCAGCCACCACCAAGATAGCCCATGACCTTATATTTAGAAAATATAAGGTCTCCAATATTCAAACCAAAGGAATTCTTCATTTCAAAATGATAGTTAGATAATCGCTTGTAATTTAGTGGTTTCTACTTTTCTTAAATTTTCTTTGAGTTATTTCTTCAAAGCCTCATCTTGTTAGAAGTAGCGTAAATGACATGTTGTTAGTGGTTTATAGGAAATGTCTATTAAATAGCGTGGAAAGTTAGGAATTAAATGTGCTAGTCAAATGCGAAAGTAATATCTTTTATTGCTTTAATCTAGATCTTGGCAATAGGTATTTGAAACACTAAGGATGACAAGACAGCCAAATAGAACTTTATTTTTCGTCCCCTATGTTTTATAACTATTGATTTCTCGCATATCGTCTTAGTGCAACCCACTGTTTTAACATGTCTTTGGCGTCTTGCGCTGGATATCCTAAAACCGTTTCACCTGCTTTTACATCTTTCATAACGCCAGATCCTGCTCCAACAGTAGCACCAGAATGTATTGTTGTATGGTCCTTTATGGATGCACTACCACCAATAATGACCCCATCACCAAGAGTCACAGAACCGGCAAGTCCACTATGACCGGCCATGATACAAGAACGGCCCATCACACTGTTGTGTGCTACTTGTACAAGATTGTCAATTTTACAACCGTCTCCAACAATCGTGGAGCTGAATTTGGCTCTATCAACGCATGAGTTGGCGCCAATTTCTACATGATGTCCAATGATGACATTTCCTATCTGTGGAATCTTCACCAGCCCTTTACCATCATCACTCGGCCGATAGCCAAAGCCATCTGCACCAATGCTCACATTGGTATGAAAAATACAATGACTACCGATAATACAGCGTTCACGGATTATTGTCCCAGACCAAACAATGGTCTTATCACCGATAACAGTTTCATCAAAAACACAAACATTAGGATATAAAGTCACTTCTGTACCCAACTCAACATCTTTACCGACATAGCAATTTGCGCCAATCTTACATCCTTTACCAATTTTTGCGCTTTCATGTAGAACGGCTGTAGGATGTATGTCGGTATCGAAAACGGGTGGCGCTGGATTGAAAAGTTCCAATATTTTGGCCATTGCCAAGTCTACATTATTCACTTTGATAAAGGCGCGGTTGTCTCCACGATCTATGGTTAGGTCAGTATTTATAAGCGCTGCAGAAGCTTTAGATTCTGCCCAATACTTCTCATATTTTTTGCTTCCGATAAATGTGATCTGATTAGTGCCGGCTTTTTGAATTTCTTCTGGCCCTTCAATGCGATCGCTAGTATCACCTATTAATTCTCCTTTTAATATTTCGTTGATTTCACTAATTGAGTAAGATGCCATTTATCGCGTAATTATTAATTTCATTGTACTCTGTAAATCTATATTTTTTTTGAAATCAAATGGAGGTAAATAATGTATTTTTGAAACTAAGATCCGTGTTTTATCCTGTTGGGACCATAGAAAATATAAAATGAGTGAATTAATTATTCGAAAGGCAAGAAAAGAAGATGTTGCCAAAATATTAGAAATTGTAAATTATGAAATCGTAAACTCAACAGTTGTATATGATTATAAAGAAAGAACTTATGATGCCCAACTAAATTGGTTCGAACAAAAAAGTCAGGAAGGGATGCCGATTTTGGTTGCAGAAAAAGAAGGTGATGTAATTGGGTTTGGCACATATGGATTTTTTAGACCTCGAGCTGCTTATCAGTTTAGTGTGGAACACTCTATATACGTACATAAGAATGTTAGAGGTTTAGGGATTGGAAAAGAGCTCATGACCGAACTCATTGATTTAGCAAAAGAAGGTGGTTTTCATACTATGATTGCAGGCGTGGATGCTTCAAATGACAGAAGCGTGGAGTTTCATGAGAAATTTGGTTTTAAAGAAGTAGGTACATTTAAAGAAGTGGGATTTAAATTTGACAAGTGGTTAGATGTGAATTTTTTGCAGCTAATATTGAAATAAAAATTGACTACTTCAATTGCCGTAATTAACGGGTGTTATCTAAGTAGAAAACACTAGATTTAAACCAATCCCAAAATCAATAAATAACTTATCCCACATTTTGTAATTGACTGCTCTGAAAATATTATAAAATTAAAATCACCAAATGAAATAATTCAAAAGGTGTATGATGCAGCAGAATCAACTGATCTTTTTGGTAAAGGAGATATTAAAATTAGAATCAATCCTTTTACATATTATAATATCGGAGATACTAAAAATGATTTCATTCATGTTTTTGCTAATATTATGGAGGGAAGAACCAATGCTGAAAAAAAGAATCTTTCAGAGAAAGTAGTAACACAACCGAAATTAATGTTCCCGGATGTTTCGATAATTTCTATCAATATCAGGGATTTTGAAAAAGCAACGTATTGTAATAAATCAATGGTGTAACATTCGATTAAGTCTATATTGTAATATTAGACTCTGTAAAGAATAAGTTTTAACCATTGGGATAAGTAATAAAATCAGTCAAGTCAATATAACAAGAGCTGGAATAGAAGAGGTAAATTAATGTTACATAGTGTTGATCTCAGAGGATTTTTTTCAATTATTACATTAACTTTACAGATAAAGCGTTTAACAACCTACAATATCACCATATGCTGAACCTTGAAGAAGACCCCCGCTCAAACCATGTAAAGGAGATGGCCAGGTACTTCGATGCGGAGTTAGATGAAGAAAATGACGCGTCCACCATTAACATGGATAACGAAAAAGCAAAGGGGTTTATTAGTTCATACCGCCTATTTGATGGATTAACTGTATGGGTGTATAACATTACTTTTTACTCTGATTTTAGGGTTGACTTGGATTTAGGGGATGATGGTCCGTATTATTTCTGTTACAACGTAAAAGGTCATTTTCTTCACCGTTTCGGTAAGAAAGAAGAATTCGCCAAGATTCTGCAAAATCAAAATATGATTGTTAAAGGTAGTGCCAAGACTTCAGCGCAAATAACCTTTCCTGAAAACGTTGAGCTTCAACTAGCTGTAGTATTAGTTGATTTACAGTTATTAGCAAGTTTGAACATAAGAAATGCGAAAAGAATATATTCAAATGTTGGAGAGATATTCCTAAACATCTCAACAAAACTTCCTTTTAGACATCGAGGAAACATTGACATTCAATCAGAAAAGTACGCTTCGATAGTATGTGCGAACAAAAATATTGATTTAGTGGGAGGGCTTCTTACAGAAGGCGCTGTTCTTAATCTGTTTGCATCACAGATCAAAGCGTATAATAAAGATATTGAGGAAATCAGCTCGAAGCATAGCCTAAGTAAGGTCGAACTATCCACAATAACTTCCTTAGGCCCTTATGTACTCTGTAACTTAGAAACAATTTTGACTGTTCCAAAAATAAGTAAACACTATGGAATGAGTGTAAAAAAACTGCAAGTTGGTGTGAAATTTCTTTATGGAGATACAGTAGGACATTATATTTCGAATGTTCGAATGGGCCAAGCTAAACTACTACTAAGTACAACCGATTTGAACGTGTCCGAAGTCTGCTATAAAGTTGGTGTATCCAGTAGAAGTAACTTTTCAAAAATATTCAAAAAAAGGTATGGCATGTTACCTAGTCAATTTAAAAAAAAATCATCTTAAGTAATTTTAATGCCATTGTCGTCAAATAACAGATTGCACTTATGTTTCAATATTGATCTAATGTTAATCTGTAGAATACCATATGACAACAATCAATTTTAGAATTGACTTTTTTGAGCTAATTATTTGTTCGAATATGGTATCGTTTCATTTCGGCCATGAATATATTTACATGATATAATTAGGTAATAAGGAATGACCGGATTGAAAATATCATGTTTCTTTCTGGCAAGTCTGTGGAAATTCTAGATAAGGAGTGCCGTTATTTAATGTTTTTTGAGGCTCTACAATTGTAGGACCTCCTTTTTTTTAATATTTATTACTGCCGTTTTTGGTGTTCTATCCAATCAATTACACAATTAACTTACGTCACTAACCATAACAGATCCAAATATTCTCTTCTCTGTATTCTGCGATGTTTGGAACGGGGAGGAGGAAGAGATAATAAGAAAGTATTCACTAAATTATGACAGATCAAATCAATAAACTAAGAAAGGCTATACAGGCCAGAGGACTATACAACGGCTTTTTACCTGAGTTATCAGAGTTAACACTAACGGAGCCACTATGGTTGGAAATACTAGAAGAATTATGATAAGCATAGGAATATTAATAATCATTTCACTGTGTCCTTTACTTTGGTATTCTGTTGGAATTATAATTTGTAATCCACCAATGGTGTTTGGTTTTATGTTGCTTTCATAATCTTCAACACCCTTTTGTAACATCCAATCCCAGCCATTATCAGGGAGATCGATCAAGGTCTGATCCCAGTAGAATGGAATCATATTCATAAAACCAATAATTTTTTCGTTGCGGTCCAATAGTAATGCTTGAGTGTCTGGAAAATATTATTCCAATCGATTCCAGTACTTTTTAATTACTTCAGGTTCTAAAATTATTCTAGGAAATGCAGTCGAAATAGCAATTTTATATTTCGCTTTCTGCTGTTCATTTAAGTCGGATAGGGTTTTAAATGCTCGCATTAATTTGTTGTTGTTTGAAGATAGAATTACTGTACCTAGCGAACTGCATCTATACGGATCCAAAGAGGACCCTTCTTGGTTGTAAGCTTATTTACTTTTTTTTCTTCAAAAAGTTTCGAAAGTTCAACTTGAGAGACCTCATTTGTCTTGCCACTTAATTCTGAGAATTCCCTCGTTGTCAGAGTTTGATATTTTCCGAACAGATCATTCCAATTTTTAAAGTAATCTTTTTTCTGTGCCTCAGGATACAACTTGTTGATCGTACTTTCAAAAGCAGAGTATGGTTTTTAGCCATATACAGTCTCCTGAACACCTTTCCCGTTCGACATAATAAAAGTTGGGAACCCTCTGACGCCAAGTTGACGGCCATTATCTAAATCAGCTTGGAACAAAGTTTTTGCTTGATTGTTGTAATGCAATTTTAGCATTTTGACATCTAGACCTGTTTTTTCCGCAGTATCCGCCATGACATCCCATTTGGTAATATTAGTTTTCTCCAAAAAGACCATTACTCTTAAAAGCCTCATGAATTCAATGGCCTTTTTCTCATCTTGAAGCTGGGCCGCTTTAAAAGCAATAGAAGGAGGGTAGGATGAATCCAATGGATCTTCCAGCCAAATATCTCCATTAATAGGCATTTTGTAATCTAGACTAAACTCGTCCCAATGGTGAGCAACATCAGATGGCTCGCTGATGGCTCCGCTATTATAACTCCAGTCGGGAAGCAGTCCGCCCATGTGGTATTGAATCTCAACAATATGACCATATTCCATTTTCAACTTTCTCAATTGAGGCTCTACTCCCCAACATGAAGAACAGATGGGATCGGTATAATAAACGATTTTTATGGGACGATCAAAAAATTCTTCAGGTGTTATAGTTTTGGTTTTTGTATTATCAGGAACTTCGCATGCTGCTTCCTCTGGATCACATAAAAGAAGATTGTTTTTAGTGCTCATGTTTTGCTCGTTTTGTCCCTGGCAGCCGCTGATTAAAAAAAGTAGGATTATAAGAAGGATTGGATTCATTTTTCTTTTTGCCATTGGAGTGTCTGTAAATACAAGCGGCCTATCCTTTTTAGCGCTCTAAAAAAAGATCAGTAACTTGAGTGAAAAGAACCAATCCTATTGTTATTTGCTAGACATCATTTTTTATAAGAAAAAATGAATGTGGGAGAGTACCTTCGCAAAATGTCCAAATCAATAAAAAGTCAAGAAGCCATATTAGCCAAATTAGGGATAGAACAGCTTAACCCTATGCAAGTTGAGTGCTTGGATAAAATGGAAAAGCATGACGAAATCATGCTCTTATCTCCAACAGGAACGGGTAAAACACTTGGTTTTCTGCTGCCATTGATCTCCGCATTAGATAAAAACTCAAATGAGATACAAGCCGTTATCATTGTCCCATCAAGAGAATTGGCCATCCAGATAGAGCAAGTTGCTCGTGAGATGGGTACGGGATTTAAGATCAATGCTGTGTATGGTGGACGTGCTGGAGCTAAAGACAGAGAGGAGATAAAACATCGCCCGGCAATACTTATTGGTACTCCTGGAAGAGTTGCGGATCATCTTAGGCGTCAGAACTTTTCTGTGGAGGAGATAAAGACATTGGTCTTGGATGAATTTGACAAATCATTGGAAGTTGGCTTCGAAGTGGAAATGATGCAGATCCTTGACTTTTTACCAAATATTGAAAAGAAAGTTCTTACTTCTGCAACTCAAGGGGTAAAAGTGCCATCTTTTGTTCAATTGAAAGACCTGCAAGTTATTGATTATTCGGGAGACGGACTGACGCAGTTATCTATCAAAAAAGTATTGTCTCCAAAAGCAGACAAGCTTGATACGTTATTAGATTTACTGGCTCATGTTGGAAATAGCAATGGCATCATATTTTGTAATTTCAGAGATTCCATTGAGCGTGTGAGTGATTTCTTATCTGATCATGGAATATCTCATGGTTCCTTCCATGGTGGTATGGAACAAATTGATAGAGAAAGAGCTTTGATTAAGTTTCGCAATGGAACACATAAAATATTATTGTCAACGGATTTGGCAGCAAGAGGTATTGATGTTCCTGAGTTAAAGTTTATTGTTCACTATCATCTGCCGACAAGAAGTGAAGAATTTACACATCGAAATGGTCGAACTGCCAGAATGAATAGCAATGGAACTGCATATGTGCTACATTACAACAAGGAGGAATTGCCTGATTTTATTGGAGATATTCCTGAAGAAAAATTGACCAAAGCTGATTTGCCATCAAGATCTGAATGGAGTACCTTGTTTATTTCCGGGGGAAGAAAAGATAAAATTTCCAAAGGAGATGTTGCGGGATTATTCTTCAAGCAAGGTGATTTACAAAAGGATGAATTAGGAGTGATAGAACTCAAGACGGATTGTGTTTTTGTTTCTGTCAAAAAATCAGCCATCGCAGAATTGATCCCAAAGGTGAATAACATGAGACTGAAGAAGAAGAAGGTAAGGGTTAGAGAGGTATAGCATCATTCGGACGGTATATAGATTATAGAATAGTAAAAGAATTTGGAATAGGGAATTTGAAAATTTGAAGTCTAAAGGACATCGGGCACTGCCAATTTTCTTCACCAAGAAAGCCTCAACAGATTCATACAGTCGAGCCTATCTCAGAATGACCCTTTTAAACACAAACCGCATCCAACAATTCGTAATTCCCCGATTCGTCATTCGTAATTAAACCTCACTCCATCTTTCATCACGCCATTCTCTTTGCTCTTGTTTTGAGAGAAAAGTCCATGCTACGATTCTTGAGGATTTGTTTCCTGTACCCATTGGGATTGTTTCTACTTTTTTAGCCCCGATGTTGTCTAGTGATTTGTATATTCCTCTAAGGTTGGCTTGCTTTGATACTAGCGTTGTGAACCATAATACGTTTCCAGCATGATTGGCACTCTGTGTGATCATATTTTGAATAAAACCATACTCGCCACCTGGATAAACCAACTCTCCAGGTTTCCCCGAAAAGTTTAATGTTAGATTGCCCAGTTTTTTACCTGTAAGATTTCTAACTTTTCGTTTTGAGACTTTCTTCGCTTCACTGGCAGTGGAGTGGAAGGGAGGATTGCAGATTACGATATCCGTTTTGTCTTCATTCCCTATGACACCATCAAATATTTTGTCTTGGTCTTTTTGCAGCACATGAGATACCTTGTCTTTCAACGTAGGATTTGATTTGACAATTTCATCCGCAGATTCGATCGATTTGGGATCAATGTCAGAGCCTATAAAGTCCCAATCATACTCAGTAACACCGATAATAGGATATATACAACTTGCTCCAACACCAATATCCAGACATTTAATCATGTTTCCTTTCGGAATTTCACCTGCGTTATTTTCCGCCAAGAGATCTGCGGCATAGTGCAAATAATCCGCTCGTCCCGGAATTGGAGGACAGAGATTCGCGTTAGGAAATTCCCATGATTTGATGCCGTAGTATTGATTTAGTAGCGCTCTATTAAGAACTTTCACAGACTTAGGATCCGAAAAATCGACAGAGTCTTCCCCGCGTTTGTTGGGTTTAATATAATCTTGTAATTCCGGATTGACTTTCAGCAGTGCTTCCAGATCGTACCTTTCTCTGTTTCGATTGCGAATGTGCAATCTTGTTTTAATAAGCTGGTTAGGTTCTGTAGACATGGCGGAATTAATTTTAGCCAAAGGTAAGGCATCGAGCCAAACAGGAATCCTTTAGTTATTGCTTTTTATTTCTTGAAAAGTTCTAACGCTAATGGTTCCTTTCGTTGGGATCATGTTTTGCCATGCCCAGTTATAATGTTCAATAACTTGCACAGCGGATAGGTGCGGTCTTTCGCCAGTGGTATGTCCATCAGCGACTACGGTAATGGTAAAGTCTTTGGCCAAAGCTGATTGTACTGTTGCTTCTACACAAAAATCAGTGGCACAACCAGTAATATAGACTTCGCTCGTTTCTAATTCAGAGAGTATGGATTCCAGCTTCGAATTGTAAAATACATCGTTGGCATATTTATCAATCATAATGTCTGTGGGTTCAACATGAAGATCATCTAGTAGAGACCAATCAGTAGCGTTTTTCTCAAACTCTCCTGAACCAGTGCCATCGTGCTGAACGTAGATAACCGGTGAATTTTCATTTCGGAATATTTCTGAAAGTTGATTCAATCTATTCACTACTCCCTCAGTATCAAAACGAGAAGTTTTGGCTGTGAAAGAACCTTTTTGCATATCGATGATCAGTAGTGCTTTATTCTTCTTCATGTATCAAGGGATGGCAATTTCATTCGGGTTAAAGATAGTGTACGAGGATTAATATAGTTTGGAATTTGAATCAAAGGTATTGCTGCTTAATAGAAGCCGTCATTCAGAGGGAGGCACGACCGAAGAATCTCGCACTAAAAATAGGGCAGTAATAAATTTACGAATGTTCCATAAAATGTAGCCCGATAATTTAGAAGTAGATTCTTCATTATGCTGCGCTCCATTCAGATTGACATCTTTTTTTTAGCCATACCCTGATGAAGCGATGGTGCCCTTGAGGGCAAGTGGGTGCGTGAAGGAAAATATAAATCACCTGGTCCGATAAGCTAACCGAGATTCTTCGCTTCATTTCATTTCGCTCTCAATGACCGCTTTGTTTGAATATAATGTGTTCAACTCCTTCAATAATCCAGACTTAAAATCTTGTTAGAAAATCTTTATTTAAATCTGAATAAAAAGGCAGTATGAAAATAAACAAATCGGTATTTTTGGTGTTCGTAATTTTGAAAATAAAACTTAACTATGGATAATAATAACGGTGGAGATATAAGTAAATGTCCTTTCATGGGAGGCGCTCAAAAGAATAGCGCTGGTGGTGGTACTTCCAATAGAGATTGGTGGCCAAATCAACTTAAGTTAAATATTCTTCGTCAAAATTCTGCTAAGTCTGATCCTATGGGTGATGGCTTTAGTTACTCGAAAGAATTTAGCAGCATCGATTATGATGCATT
>JBLIMR010000039.1:0-26654 GCA_047638815.1 Gammaproteobacteria bacterium | reverse complement strand
ATCGAATCATATTACGTATAAATCCAATACGCAAGTAAAACAATATGCTGTGTTCTCTGAGATATATTACAAAAATGGATGGAATGCCTTTATTGATGGCCAAGAGGTGTCACATAACCAGGTAAATTTTATTTTGAGAGGATTGGAAGTTCCTGCAGGAGACCATGTCATCGAATTCAAGTACCAACCCGTCACGTTTATAAATGGTCTGAAAATACAGGCCTTCTTTAGCTATTTCATAGTTATCATGGTCTTGGTTGCATTGTTTTTCGAGTTTAAACCCGGAACTAAAAAACAAATCCTCGTATGATTTCTGTTGTGATATGCACATACAACCGTGCTAAATATTTGACCCGGAGCTTAGAGTGCCTAACCAAACAGGAAAACGTTAGTCCTGTTGATTTCGAAATTGTCGTAGTGAACAATAATTGCACGGATACAACAGAGGAGATTTGTGAGACCTTTGAAAAGAACAACCCACTGTTGAATTTCGTGTATGTCAAAGAATCCAATCCAGGTTTATCTTTTGCCAGAAACAAAGGTATAGCCACAGCCAAAGGAGATATTGTTTCATTCATTGATGATGATGGTTTCGCAAGGAAAGATTACTTAGAACAAATAGGACTATACATACAAAAATATCCGGATTACGTGGCTTATGGTGGAAAAGTAATACCAATATACAACGAGGGGAAAGAACCAAAATGGATGTCAAAATACATTGAAGGTATCGTCTCCACTCTAGATTTTGGTGATCAAGTGCAGCCATTTACAAAAAAATACCCTGTGGGCTGTAACATGTATTTCAAAGCCGAATACTTTAAAAAGTACGGTGGATTTAATACTGACCTTCAACTTCGCAGTGATGAGAAGTATGTCTTCAACAAAATGAAGGAAAATGGTTATGACATGCTATATACTCCGGAAGTATATGTAAATCATTTTATGGATGATTTTCGAGTTGAAGAGTGGTTTGTTCGTTATCTATCCCAAGTGGTAGGAAATAGTGAGCGTATAAGACTCAAAGACACCACTATCTTTGCCAAATTTGCCAAAATTATTGAGTATCTTCTTAAATATGCTGCCTCTTTGATTCTGGCGATCGGATTTCTTTTTCAAGGACAATTAGCAAAAGCTAAATATATTATATTGGTACGCTGGAATGTAATACTGGGATATTTCAAAAAGGAAGTGAAAAAAAGCAAAGGATAATCGATGTTAGTCAAAATCAAATACATATGGGATAGTGGGTTCCAGACCTTTACTTCCCTCTTCAGGGTGATCTTTCAATCGAAGAAATTCATTCGTTATAGCAAAGGAAAATCCTCTACTTCTAATGATGTTGTTATCCTTGGAAATGGACCATCGCTAAACGAATTCGTTGAAAGTAGCGAAGATTTCCTGGCTACAAGATCAAAGTTAGCGGTTAACTATTTCGTGAGATCTGAATTTTACCAAAGACTGAAGCCGAACTACTACCTCATCACCTCCCCTGAATTTTGGAAAAAAGAAGAGAAAGAAGGATGGTCTGAAGATCGCATGAAAACCTTCGAATTACTCGCTGATCGTACAGATTGGGATTTGGTTTTCTATGTTCCAAAATTAGCCGAGAAACATCATAAATGGAAAGGTATTATTGAGGCAAATAAAAACATAGAAATACGCTATTTCAACAATATACCAATTGAAGGATTTGTCTTCTTCAGAAATTGGGCTTTCAAAAACAACCTCGGAATGCCACGTCCACACAATGTTATAATACCTTCTTTGATGATGAGTATAAACATGAAGTACAGTCGAATATTTTTAGCTGGATCCGAGCACTCTTGGCTCAAAGAACTTAATGTTACCGAAGATAATGTCACACTATTAAGCCAAAAACATTTTTATGAAAAGCAATCATCTCATGTGAAATCGATACATAGCAACGTCAAAGAAAAACCAATGTATTATGGGGGTTCCAAAAATAAAAGACCCCTGCATGATGTACTCGAAAAGTTTTACTTTACTTTTCGAGCTTATTGGGAAATAAAGGATTTCGCAACGAAAAAGAATGTTTCCATATACAATTTGACCAAGGATTCGTACATTGACGCCTACGATAAGAAAAGCACACATGACTTCACAGCTTAGGAAACATACTAAATTTACTCTCAAGAACAAATGGAGACTTTATCGAAATAAGTCAAAATTGGGAAGATGTGGTAAAGTACATTTCGAAAAAAATGTAAGCCTCATGCGTTTTCCGAAAAATATTTTTCTTGAAAATGGTGTTATGATAAAAGAAGGTGCGAAAATATGTGCTTGTAACGATAAAGCTAGTGTCCACATAGGAGAAAACACCACATTCGGCTATCACAGTTTTATTTTTGCCTCCAATAAAGTTGAGATTGGCAAGAATTGTCTCATAGCCCCGTTCGTATATATAGTCGATAGTGATCATGGCATCAAACGTGATCAACTGATCAATCAACAAGCCAATGAAACGGCTCCTATCAAGATAGGTAATGATGTATGGATAGGAACTGATGTGAAAATACTAAAGGGTGTCACTATTGGGGATGGTGCTGTTATAGCATCTGGAGCATTGGTTAAAAACGATGTTGCATCTTATGACATTGTTGGTGGTGTGCCCGCAAAGAAAATCGGAGCAAGAGAATGAAAATAGGTGTTATTATTCTTTGCAGATTTGGTTCCTCTCGCCTACCGGGTAAAATACTTAAAGAACTAAAGGGCAAAGTTGCTCTTAGGCATACTTACGATCGTATCACAAAACGCTTTGCTCCAGAGCACATAACAGTAGCCACCTCAGATGAAACGTCAGATGACATGATAGCTGAATACTGTCTTGAACATAATATTAATTGTTATCGAGGATCTTTGAATAATGTTGCTAAGCGTTTTAATGATGCTGCAATCCATAATGATTATGACTTTGCGTTCCGTGTCAATGGTGACAATATTTTCATTGACTTGTCTATATTCGATCGAGCATTGGGGATTCTCGCGGAGAAGCATTTTGACTTCATATCCAATGTTAAGGACAGAACATACCCCAAAGGTATGAGTGTGGAACTAGTGAATATCAATTTTTATTCCGAAATGCTTCCTGAAATTTCTAAAAGCGAAAGCTATATGGAACATGTTACACTATATTTATATGAGAACAATCAGGGTAAACATCACTATATTTACAACCACGCATTGCCCAAAGCACAGGGATTAGACCTAGCATTGGACACAGAAGAAGACTTTCATGTTATCTCAAAAATCATTACTTTGCTGGGCTCTAAATATTCAGATTACGATTTAGAGGATATTTTATATGTGTATGAGCAATTGGAGAGGTAAAAATGGTCCCTTATTGATCGCGGAAATTGGCGGAAACCACGAAGGAGATTTTGATTATGCGAAGCGCTTGACCCAACTGGCCATTGATGCTAATGTGGATTATATAAAGTATCAATTATACTCAGGTGATTCACTGGTGAGTGAAGTTGAGAATCCCATTCGCAACAAGCATTTCAAGAAATTTGAACTTTCTCAAGAAAAATATATTGAATTGGCTGAGATGTGCCGATCAAATGGTGTTGGCTTTATGGCCTCTGTTTGGAATGTAGATTATTTTGATTGGATTGATAAGTACATGGACATTTATAAAATTGGCTCAGGAGATATGACTGCATTTCCAGTCCTCAAAGCAACTGCTAATCTTAAAAAACCTATTATACTATCTACTGGACTAAGTAATATGGTGGAGGTTAAGCAGGCTGTCGACTACATTCAGTCTTGTGATGATCTTTACAAAAATGAAGAGTATCTGTCAATTCTACAATGCACAGCAATGTATCCAATCCCACTTTCTGATGCAAATCTTGCTGTTATGGAGAGCTACTCCAAAGAATTTGGCCTTCCTGTGGGATATTCTGATCATACAGAAGGTAGTTATGCCTTGGAAATTGCCGTAGCTAAAGGGGCTCAGATATTGGAATTTCATTTTACAGACACTAGAGAAGGCAAGGAGTTCAGAGATCATAAAGTATCATTAACCAAGGATGAAGTATTGTCATTGATCGAACGTATAAAAAAGATAAACCAATTAACGGGCAACAGTGAAAAGAGAGTTTTGGAGATTGAAGGTGAGCATCCGACAACTTTTAGAAGAGCTGTTTATCCTTCGAAGGATTTAAAAGCGGGTATTATTATTACCCGGGATGATCTAGTCGTATTAAGACCCAACCATGGGATTGATGCAAGAAAACTTGATCAATTGATTGGCAAGAAACTTTTAACAAATATTAAGCGACACAGTGCTTTAAATTGGAGTAATTTCAAGTAATATGCTATTTAGTTTATATCAATATTATAAAATAACATTTAGACCAAGATTTAACGGTTGGTTATTCAAGTTGCTTTTTTCGGGTAATAGAATAAAAGTCGGTAAATCATTCTGCTGTCACACTTGGCCTACAATACAAATTGATAAGGGGGCTAATCTAATCATCGGAGACAATGTATTGTTTAAACGAAATGTAGAAATCAGATCACATGGATCTGCCAAAATCGAATTTCTTGGAGATAATAGAATCGATAGAGGTGTTCGAATTTTAGCTTGTAATGAATCGATAGTAAGCATAGGGAAAAACTCTAGAATTGGCTTATACTCAGTACTTAACGGAGGAGATAGCATACATTTAGGGAATGAAGTTCTAATCTCAGGATATGTTTATCTTCAAACTAGTATGCACAGACATGAAGGCAACCAAAGCATTCAAAAACAAGGGTACGAACATAGCTCGATCAACTTACAGGATGATGTTTGGATAGGGGTTCACGCTGTTATATTACCTGGATGTGAATTGGGCAGAGGTACTATCGTTGGCAGTAACGCAGTCGTTACAAAAAGCTTTCCTAGTGATGTCGTTTTGGCTGGTATTCCAGCAAAAGTTTTAAAGAATAGGGATTAAATGTTAGATGATTTAAATTACGCCAAGGTTACGGTATATATAACCAATTATAATTATGGATTATATATTCGAAAAGCCATTGACTCTGTATTGTCTCAAACTTTAACAGATTGGGAGTTAATCATAATCGATGATGGATCAAGTGATAATTCAAGAGAGATTATTGAAGAATATGTTGATGCTCCTAACATCCAAATAGTATATCAACAAAACAAGGGCTTAAACATTACAAATAATGTTGCATTAAGACTGTCATCTGGGAAGTATATTATGCGTTTGGATGCTGATGATTACATTCATCCAGAGGCATTAGAGACTCTCTCGTCTCGATTAGAAAAAGATAATGATCTTGGCTTGGTATTCCCTGATTACTATTTGGTTGACAAAGATGGCAATGTTCTTTCTGAAGAACGAAGGCACAACTTTGACAATGAGGTGAGGTTATTCGATCAAGCTGCTCATGGTGCATGTACCATGATACGGACAGATTTTCTCAGAGAAGTAGGTGGATACAATGAATCATACAATTGTCAAGATGGATATGAACTTTGGGTGAAATTTACTCAGAAATATAAAGTCTCAAATGTAAACCAACCTCTCTTTTACTATAGACAACATGGTAGTAATCTTACTGGCAATGAGAACAGAATTCTAGATACTAGAGCTAGCATTAATGCAAACTTCGTAGAAGAATTTGGTCATAATAATGGCACATTAATTATTATACCAGTTCGAGGCGGAATACAGGATATTGGCCTCAGGTCATTGAATGGAAAAACGTTACTTGAACACAAAATTGAACAAGCAATTCTGGCAAAGAATGGCAAAAAAATCGTCATTTCTTCTCCAAATGAGAAGGTTAAAGAACTAATTCCAAAGACATATTTGAAGAACGGAAAAGTGCTTTTCCACCATCGAGTTTCGTCTCAAGCCAGAGCGAATGTATCTCTTGCTGGAACTATGAAAGACATTATTGAATTGGACGAATTGCAAGATGTTGAATACAAACACATCCTTTTGCTTACGGTTGAATATCCTTTTCTCAAACCACACAAAATTGATGATGCTGTTAACACCTTGGTTTTATTTGGCTCAGACTCCTTAATCAGTGTCCGTCCTGATCATGCGATATTCTATCAACACCATGGTGATGGAATGCACGCAATTATGAACCGTGACAGGTATACCAAACTAGAAAGAGAAGCGTTGTTCAAGCAAGTGGGTGGAATCTCAGTAGTTAAAAAAGAGGCCTTTATTAAATATCACCGAGTACTTGTTGGAACCGTTGGTCATATGGTAATTGATCAGGAGTCCGCCTTTGGTATCTTTACGGAACATGATTTCCAATTGGCTCAATTAATTCAAAAAAACGATCATTAAAATAATGATAGAATCTTCAATAATAAGTAAAATCAAAGACGCATCATTTGTAATAACTGGTGGTGTAGGTTTTATTGGATCCAATATAGTAGAGTATTTGCTCCGAAACAAAGCAAAAAAAGTCAAGGTCATAGACGACCTCTCTGCATCTGAGGAAAGAAATATTGAGGAATTTAAAACAAATCCAGCTTTTTCTTTTCATAAAGTTTCCATAACCGAAAGAGATGACATTTATAATGTTTTCGAAAAAGGCGATATCGTATTACACCTAGCCGCAAGAGGATCTGTCCCGAGAAGTATAGATACTCCTTTGATTACAAACAATGTAAACATCAATGGTTTCCTTAACGTATTGGATGTAGCAAGAGAAAAGAAGGTAGACCGTGTAGTGTTCTCGTCTTCTTCTTCAGTTTACGGGGATAACAAAGATGAGATTAAAGTAGAAAATCGTATTGGCAATCCTCTTTCCCCTTATGCTGCATCAAAGCGAGGCAATGAGTTATATGCAAAAGCATTTTCCAATGTATATGACCTTAAAATTATTGGACTGAGATATTTTAATGTATTTGGACCGAAGCAAAATATTCATGGTCCATATGCCGCTGTGATACCAATATTCATTACTAACCTATTAAACAATACGGCAAGTTTTATTAACGGTGACGGATCCATAACAAGGGATTTCACCTTCGTCCAAAATGTAATAGAGGCGAATGTCTTGGCAGGGTTTACGGATGACGAAAGAGCCTTTAATTCTGTTTTCAATATTGCACTTGGCGGTAAAGTTTCTTTAAATGAACTTTATAGTTCGATACAAGAAAAACTTGGTTCTTCACTCGCTGCTGAGCATAGGGCTCTGAGAGTAGGAGACATTCTTCACAGCTGTGCTGACACCAACAAGGCAAAAGAAATCTTAAGATTTAAACCTTCTATAAATTTAGAAGACGGATTGAAAATAACCACAGATTGGTACAGCAAAGAACATCAACAAAATAGATAGCACTTTGGGTCTTATTAAAAAACAATCCATTCAATCTCTGATATACGCGAATCTAGGGGTATTGATAGGGTTTTTTAATTCAGCGGTTATTATACCAAGACTTTTCGATCCTTATCAAAATGGATTAATAAGTTTTACGAATTCAATCACATCCATGTTCGCTACTTTTTTCACACTAGGGCTTCCACTTGTTGCCGTGAAATTGCTCCCTAAATTTCGTGAGGATAAAAAGATGCTAAACGGGCATTACACCTTACTGATCAATACAATCTTGACAGGTATTGTGGGCGGAGCAGCTATATTTTTATTGTTTGAAAACTATTGGATCAATGAAGATAATGGCATTCGGGATGTCAGTTGGTTCTTTTGGATTTTTTTAGTGGTTTTTGCATTGAGATTAGTCGGTAAACAATTCGATGCTGTAGTCACGATGATGTATAATGCAGTTATCGGTGCCGCCATTGAAAATGTTGTGCTGAAAATTGTTTTCTTAATTGGCATATTGTCTTTTCATTACCTTTTTGATCTACCTGATTTCTGGCTGTTAATATTTGTGGGTATCGCTTTTGCTTCTCCAGGAATCGTAATGTTCTTTTACCATAGAAAGTATAAGCTCTCATATAGTCGATCGGCATTGAAGGAATATCTTGGAGAGTACAAACAGGAAATAAAGATGGTCGCTTTTTATGGATTATTGGGAAGTCTTGGTAACATGATTATTTTGGATATTGATCGCATCATGCTCGGCAACATGCTTACCATGGCAGATACAGGAGTCTATTCCGTTACTTTTTTCTTTGGATTGTTTGTTGCAATGCCATCAAGATCGATGAAGAAAATAGCTAATGTTGTAGCCGCGGATGCCTGGGAGCGTGAAGACAGTAAAATGCTCAAGGATATCTATCAAAAAACGAGTATTACCCAACTGATTTTCTCTAGCTATCTTTTCCTGGGTGTCTGGTTCTGTTTCCCTTTTTATGCGGAATTCATGAGACCAGAATATCTGGGTGGCATATGGGTTGTTTTCTATATCGGATTATCCAATGTGGTGAACAGTCTATTCGGGGTTAATCAAGAACTAATCAGAACCTCAAAGTATTATATGTACAATGCCTACTTTGTCATCGTACTTCTATTTCTTGTCATTGGTCTCAACTATCTCATGATCCCAATTTGGGGTATAACTGGCGCAGCAGTAGCTTCCTTCATTGCAATGGTCGTTTTAAACATTATTCGATTCTTCTTTGTAAAAGCAAAAATGGATATGCAACCATTTACTAGAATGCACATTAAAGTCCTTGTTCTTGGTCTAAGTATTTTTGCACTGATCACATTGACTCCCGTCATATTTACAGGATTCTTAGGGATACTATTTTACGGATCTATCATCACCCTACTCTACTGGCTTCCTATATACTTCATAAGACCTTCTGAAGATGTCAACGATCTTATCGTGAATACATTTAGACGCATAGGAATTAATCTCAAGCAGAAGAATTAATTGGCTTCAGAGTTATTAACCGAGTCCAGATATTCAGAGAACTTTTGCTTAATTGCACGCTTGTTTCTTCTTAAATCAATTTGTCAATAAATGAAATACTTCACCAAAGACTTTCTAGACTTCTTCAAGGAGTTAGCCACCAACAACAATAAAGATTGGATGGATGGAAATCGCAAGCGTTACATGACTAGTGTGAAAGATCCTTTTAAAAAATTGGTGGAAGATCTAATCTTTGAGCTAGGAAAAATAGATTCTTCAGTCGGAAAACTGGAGGCCAAAAATGCCATTTTTAGAATCAATAGGACATTCGTTTTGCGAAAGACAAAACACCATACAAAACTCAAGTGAGCGCAGTGGCCAGTGCGACTGGTAAAAAACCAATGTCACTACCCGGAATATACATACAATTGAGTCCCGAAGATTTTCGGCTATATGGAGGAGTGTATCAGTTGGACACCAAAACACTTCATTCGGTTCGCACTGAGATTATGGACAATGAAAAAAAGTTCTTAAAGCTGATCAATGATGAAAAATTCAAAGATTATTATGGTGAGATTCAAGGAGAGAAAAGCAAGCGAATAGATAAGGAATTTAGAGAATCGGCCGAACGGATTCCACTAATGTATAACAAGAACTTTTACTTTTTCAAGAAGTTTCCTGCAAAAGACGTTCTCAAAGATAACTTTCTTGATACAATAATTGAAGGATATAAAATCGGTCGAAATCTTGGGTTATTTTTTAATAAACCAATGTCTTTATAGACAGTCTAAAACGAGAAAAGGCGGATTGCGACCCGCCTTTTCTAACAATTATTGACTTAACCTTTTCAATTTAAGATTGTAAATCTCTAGCCAAATATGATGCCATCATTATAATCTGTCTTTTTATTCATGAATTCTTTTGAATCCACATTACACATTTCGGAGGCTTCGGAAAGAGATAGTTTCCTTTTTTCAAACAGACTTATGACAAGCATAAATCTAGTTTTTTCTACGTCACCGCTCAACTTCTCTGGTACATTCATCACTAGTGTCATTTATTGTTTATTATATTACTAGTATAAATTATACGTGATAAACCCGCGTTTATTTCATAGCAAAAGGATGAAATCGTCTAATATGGGGGATGTTTTGACCAAAGGTTAGATTTTCCGTACTAACGGTTTATTAATCTTGACGGCCTGGAGATGGCATGATTTGTAAGAAACTAAGAAGTGAGAATAATTTAATCTCAAATGATCAAATTGATCGAAATGGAATGGAGAAAAGTATAATCGTGCTTTATTACGACCAGATTCCTTCTAACAATTTAATCTTTGATTGAAGATATTACTACCACTTGGCGTCCGGGTACACTCGATTAAGGTACTGCATGTCAGTAAGAATAAAGCCCATACCTTCCGTATGATGTCCTACTCTCCCTCCTGATTGCATAAAAGTCCCTTCTGGTAGAGTTAATGTTGCTTCTGATAGCACTTCATTGATCATTCCGAGCCATTTGGGCTTAATATCATCTACATTAGGCACAATACCTGCTGAAGCCAACTCAAGTTCCACTTCGTCTTTCTCAAATAACTCACCGGTGTATAACCAAAGATCATTCAAAGCCTCTTGAATTCTGAGGTGACTTTCTTCAGTCCCATCCCCTAGCCTCTTGATCCAGTCAGCACTTCTTCGAAGATGATAAGTCACTTCTTTGAGACTCTTCTCGGCTATAGCACTTAATGTATCATCACTGGATTTTCTCATCTCCGTGTATAGATAATAATTGAAAACATCCATATAAAACTGTTTCGCCATGATAATGCCAAAATCTACCGCTGGTGCTTCAACAAGCTGTACATTGAGATACTCGGACTCTACCCTTCTGAAGGCCAGGTGGTCTGCAGATGTATTGCCCGATAATTTGGCCGCATAATCCAAGAAAGCTTCTGATTGACCTAGATGATCTAGACCTACATTAGAAATTGCCAGATCCTCTTCCAGAAATGGCCCTTTGGAACAATATTCCGAAAGGCGATGTCCTAGAATAAGACTGTTGTCTCCCATTCGAAGACAGTACTTGTACAAATTCTTATTCATTACATGTGTTTGATGCCATCTGGCAATTCGTAAAATGTAGGATGTCTGTATACCTTATCATCAGCTGGATCGTAAAAAGATTCAGCATCTTTAGATTGAACCGAAACGATTTGATCCGATGGTACTACCCACATTCCATTTCCTTCTTTTCTCCTTGTGTAAAGGTCCCTGGCATTCTGAATCGCCATTTCCTTATCATAGGCGTGTACACTTCCTGCGTGTTTGAAAGCCAATCCACTTTTCGATTGTATGAATACTTCCCACAAGGTTCCTTGATTATCCTTTTCTGACATTAAATTTTCTTTTATGCTGCTACTTCTGAATTTTTCTTCTTGGCATATGCTTGGGCTGCCTCTCTCACCCAAGCACCATCCTCATGTGCTTTGATATGATGTTGCAGCCTTTGTTTATTACATGGGCCATATCCTTTTATCACTTGATAGAACTCCGTCCAATCAATTTTGCCAAACTTATAGTGACCGTCTGCTTGCAACTCCAAATCTGGATCAGGAATTGTCAGACCAATAATTTCTGCTTGCTCTATCGTTTTATCAATAAAACGCTGTCTTAAATCATCATTACTTTCCTTTTTAATCTTCCACTTTAATGACAATGATGAATTAGGGGAATCCCCGTCATGCGGTCCAAACATCATGATAGAAGGCCACCACATTCTGTTTAGCGCATCCTGTGCCATAGCCTTTTGTTCAGCTGTTCCACGCGCCATATCAACCATGATCTCGTATCCTTGACGTTGATGAAAACTCTCCTCTTTGCATATTCTGACCATTGCTCTCGCGTATGGCCCGTATGAAGTAGACTGTAAAGAAACTTGATTGACAATTGCCGCTCCATCAACCAACCAACCTACAGCACCCATATCGGCCCATGTTAATGTTGGATAATTGAAAATGCTTGAATATTTTGCTTTTCCTTCATGCAGCCATTCAATAAATTGATCTCTGGAGACACCCAAAGTTTCTGCTGCACTGTACAAATAAAGACCATGACCGGCCTCATCTTGTATTTTGGCTAGAAGTATTTTTTTGGCTCTCAATGAAGGTGCTCTAGAAAGCCAATTTCCTTCCGGCTGCATGCCAATAATCTCCGAATGAGCATGTTGAGAAATCATACGAATAAGGCTGTGCCTGTATTTGTCTGGCATCCAGTCTTTCGCTTCGATCTTAAAACCTGCATCAATTTTATCTTGAAATGCTTTTAATTTTACCGGATCTTCTTCCTCTATTGTCTTCATATTACAAAGGCTTTTTTAGCTAAGAAAAAGTAATCTACTCAGCTTTAAATTCTTCACAAAAATACAGATTAATGGTGTAATATAAAAGTAAGCTGCAAGTGGTTATAAACCTTGAGGCTAATATCCTGCAACCTAGTATGCCTCAGGATGGTAATAGCTATAGTTATTCATTGCATCCAATGCAACCTCAGTTACATTTTCTGTCGCTACATCTGATTCGAGTCGATAAAGTTCGTTGTGATTATTCGGATTCTTGGAGTATAAAAGGATATCCACATTTACCTCCACAATATCTTCTAGCACTTGATCCACTGAGTCATTTTTACACGAAGCCAAAAAAACTACTACCAATGCAAGCCAAACAATCCATCCTTTCATAATTTACTTTTTCGCCAAATCACTGCTCTTGGAAATACCAAGAGACATTCTGCATTTAAATTATCAACCTAAGTTTTGTTTTAAAATATATCTCTCCACCAATAATATTGTAATAAAGGCAACAGTGTATGCGAGCATATCAAACCAATCGAATGTTGAACCTAAAGTAATATCAGTTGCTAAAGATTGCTTGATCCCAATGAGGTCGAGGATATTGAAAAATTGTAAAATCTCGATCACATATGAAAAAAATAAAACAATCAAGGCACATCTAATAATGCTCCAATTGCCTGCCACTCTTAGAACACAGTACTGAAAAAGAACAACGAGATAATCACCTAAGGTTGGTCGTGAAAAAGAGTTATTAAAGAATTTTACAATTACAAGACCCATTAAGAGCAGACCCACTCCAGCAAAAAAGTAATGAATCTTCTTCGCACTTTTCGAATTATTCAAATTCTGTAATCCCTTTATTTATGAGAGTGAAGTCCGATTCTATTGCCCTTCAAATCGATAAATTGTGAAATAAAACCAAAATCGCCAATTGACATTTTGGGAAACAATAATTTGCCACCGGCTTCTTCAACTCTTGCCGCCTCATTGGAAACATCTTCACATGAGAAATACACTATAGTACCATTTGTTGATGGCACATTTTCTTTATCATTTACCAAGGCACCTGTAGATCCTGGGGCTTCAGGCCCACCACTATTAAACATATACATTTTCGTTTCTGCCATCTCAATGTATTGGAATTCCAAATTGAAAACCTTTGCATAAAATTCTTTTGCCTTTTCTAGATCAGGACTGGCGATTTCAAACCAATTAACTGGATTATTTATATTACTTATTTTTTAGATTTCTTTTTGTTTTTAACCGAAATTTCGAATGACGTTTGGGCCCATTTAGCCAAAGTGTCTTTATCTTCTAAAACTTCAACTGGAACGCTCGAATAAGGCATCCCACGTTTCTTGGTTTTAGACATCAACAGTTGGGCTCCAGCGGCAACATATTCCGGTTTATTGGTATCATCTACTTTCAAGCGAAACAGATCCTTTGAGATTATTCCAAACATCAGTCCTTCTCGAAAAAAGCCAATAGTGCCAAACATTTTTTTCGCCTTAATCTCTCCAAATTCAGATAACTCATCGACAATGTAATTTACATATTCTTCTTTAACTGCCATACATATAGTTTTAGTACATGTTGAGCTAAATTAACAAAAAATAATAACCCCGATAAAAGAGCAGTAGTAGTCTTTTTTAGAAAGTCAGCAACTATCGAATAACCATGATCCTTGATCTACTATTCAATCAATGGTTCAAATTCAAATGGAATACTCGTGGTACTATCAGAAATAAAGGCGATTAGGTTTCCATCCTCAAAAGAATAAGAGATCGTTTTGGGGAATTCATTGCTAGGACAATCAGCGATGAAATTATTTTCAATTAAAGAACTAAAAGTAAATATCGTGGGAATTTCGTTTGGCCCGTATATCTCCAAAGCCCATTCACCTTGAATCTTATGTATTCTCATAGCTTCCATGAAAACAGTATCAATGTCTCTTAGTGTGTAACCCAATCCACTATATCCATTCTCCTCCTTTTTCCAATATTCATAAGTACGTTTTCCTTCAACTTCATTTATTCTTTGCCAATCTCCAACTATCCAATCTATACTTAGATCACTATTTACACTGGATTCTGAACCTGAATTACAGCTAATAATTGCTGAGAGAAAAATGACTAGAATAAGTGGAAGAAATGGATTTTTCATGAGAAGCAAATTTGAGTTTAAATATACATGGATATTTCATTCCAGTTAAAAAGATACGTATTAAAGAACACTCTTGCACTAACCCAATGTTCCTAAGCTAAATCTTTATTTGCTCTTTTTTTTAGATATTCATAGAGGTGAATATTCCAAACAATAAGAAGAAATCCATAAAACACATCTTCTATTGGGATTGAACCTAAGCGAAAATTTAAATTTTCTGCATGGTTGTACCATACAATTGGTTCTGGAGTGATATAGCCCGTTAGTATACCATTGCTTATAAAAAAAAATGGCAGAATCAAAATATACGACAGATATATACTTGCCATTTTCCGTTTTGTAAATAGTGCGACCAGCAGATACCAACCAAGTAAAAGGAAAGTAAGTGAAGTATACCATTTTCCCAAAAAAGTAAGCCCGGCAAATAGCATTGATAAAGCAAACAATGCATTTAAGGGCAATTCAATTTTAGAGAAAGGATTCACTATCGGAATATATTGCAGTGCAAAATAGGTGAAAGTGCATGCATACGGTATGGCTATGAAAAACAAGACCTCCTCAATTGGCAAATTAGCTAGATAAATGCCAGTCAAATAGTCGGGATTGAATCCCCAAAATCCTGCTTTAGTAAAAAAGTAATCCCAAATTAGAAATAGAATTGCGACAATTAAATTTGCCGGAAAGAAATATTTCCATTCCTTGTAAAAAGGGTGTTTAGGATAAAAACTGGCTGAAAAAGGAATCAGAATACATCCCAAATCAATGGCCAGGTAAGTTAAGCCTTTCATGAAGTTAATTTCTCCTTGAAGTATTTTATTGGAACAAACAACATTCCGAAGCATTCCCCATCCTCCTTATCAAGATGCTTGTGATGAACTTTATGGGCCTTTCGTAAAGCTTTGAGATATGGTGATTGCAGATTTTGAAACCACTTGAATCTTCTATGAATTATCACATCATGAACCATGAAATAAGCAGCTCCGTACATCATAATACCAAGTCCAATGAAAAATAAATAATTGAACACAGGGTTAACTCCATAGTAGAACAACATAATACTAGGAATTGCGAAAATCACAAAAAAAGCATCATTCTTTTCAAAGACTCCTTGATATCTTGGTTGATGATGATCTTCATGTAAAGACCAAAGAAAGCCATGCATGACAAACTTATGCGTGCACCATGTAACACCTTCCATCAACATGAATGTACCAAGAGATATAAGTATGTACGAAAATATTGTCATCCAAATTGAAATTAATCTTAAGAATTAAATCATGTTCATTTTAAAGCGCACAAATGATTTAAACAAAATTACCATTTTTATAGGACTAGAAACACGGATCCTAGCGTTCATAATTTCACTGCTCTCCTTTGCCTTTAGTTTATTCAAAAGAGATAGATAATATCTGTAGGCCAAATACACACCTAACTTAGCATCTAACGGTAGCTGAGTTATCCCTTGATATCCATTTTGAAAATCCTTCTCAATATCTGCAATTATCTCATTTTTGGTCGCGGCATCAAGATTCCTGTTGGTCACATTAGGAAAATATGATCGTCCTAACACGTTGAAATCATCCCTAATGTCTCTTAGAAAATTTACTTTTTGAAATGCAGATCCAAGGCTCATCGCTTGCGGTTTTAATTCCTCATATCGAGACTCATCCCCTTTTACAAAAACCTTCAAACACATTAAACCTACAACATCCGCTGAACCGTATATGTATTTCTTATACTGCTCCTCTGACTGATATTCAGCCTTTGTTAAATCCATTGTCATACTTTCCAAGAAGGAATCAGCGAGATCAAACAAATTGTATTCACGCACTATTTTTTGAAACGAATTTAGGATTGGATTGAGGCTTATTTTTCGGTCCAAAGCTTTTTTATAATCCACGATGAATTCTGTGAGTAACTCTTCTTGTTCATAGTCATGAAAACTATCGACAATCTCATCTGCATAACGGACAAAACCATAGATAGAGTATATCGGTGGCCTCAAACTAGGCGCAAACATTTTTATCCCTAAGGAAAATGAAGTGCTGTATGACTTAGTGATAAGTTCACTGCACTTGACACTTGATTTATCAAATAGTTCTTTCATTGTGATATTTAATAATTAGGTCACTTACAATATTCCCAGAAATTAGACTTGGTGGCACTCCAGGTCCAGGTACTGTTAATTGACCCGTAAAATATAAATTATTTATTTTTTTACTCTTTAATTTTGGCCTTAAAATATGAGTTTGCATTAATGTATTTGCTAATCCATATGCATTGCCTTTATAGGAATTATATTCCGATTTAAAATCATCAACGCAGAAGGATTCTTTAAATATGACATGCTTCCGCACATCCTGCTTGGTGAGGGTTTCCATTCTCGTCATTAGAATTTCGAAATATTTCTCCCGATCCTCAGGGGTATCTTTAGTATCTGGAGCCAAGGGTATTAAAAATATTCCAGCCTCCTTACCTATTGGCGCACTCTCTTTATCCGTCATACTAGGGAAACTTGCATAAAAAAGTGGCTTATCAGGCCACTCACCAGTGTCATAAATTGCCTCAGCATGTCGATCAAAGTCTGTATCAAAAAACAAGGTGTGGTGATCGAGATTTTTTAGTTTTTGATCGAAGCCTACATAAAACATTAAGGCTGAAGGAGCAAAACTTTTCTTATCCCAGTAGCCGTCAGAATATTGCTGATATTCTTTTGGCAATAGATTTTCGGTATGATTATAATCTGCTCCACTTAGTAAGATATCGCAATCGAAATTCCCCTTCTCGGTTTCGACAGTCCTAACCATTTTATCTTCAACTTTTATTGAATTCACACTACAATCGGTCGTGATTTTCACGCCCAATTCTTCAGCCAAAGTTACCATTCCACGCACTACCTGATACATTCCTCCCCTGGGATGCCATGTCCCAAGCTTGAAATCTGCATAGTTCATGAAATTATAAAAAGAAGGCGTATTACCTGGCTTCGCTCCCAAAAAAAGCACTGGAAATTCTAATAATTTAATAAGATTTTTATGCTTGACATAACGCCTTACCTGCTTTCGTATGGTATCGACAAAATCCTTAAGCTTCATAACCGTTTTTGGTGTCACAATTTCCAAAATGTTCTGACCAGGTTTGTACACCAAATCATTGATCGCTATTTCATAGTTTGCTTGTGCTTTATCAATAAATTTTTGCAACATCTCCCCTGCTCCAGGTTCAACTTCCTCGAATGTTTTTTTAATGGCTTCAAAATTATCTGCGATGCTTAAACTCTTGTCCTCTCCAAAGTAAACACGATAAGCTGGATTCAATTTAACCAACTCATAATAGTCCTCAACCTTCTTCCCGAAATCATTAAAAAACTTCTCAAAAACATCTGGCATCCAATAGAAGGTTGGACCAATGTCAAAGGTAAAACCATGACGAATCAACTGCCTAGCTCTGCCTCCTGGGTCAGAATTTTTCTCAAGAATATGAACATCATAACCCGCCTTGGCTAAATAAGCACTTGCAGATAGTGAGGAAAATCCAGCACCAATAATGACAATTTTCTTTTTTGTGTTTTCCATAATTTCAGTCAGTGGCAATTCTTTAAAACTCTATTAATAAACCAGTAGAAGGCAGAACAGTGCCTGAAGTATTTTCAATTTCATACAACAGATAAGAATCTGGATTATCCGGATCTACTATTGGGATTCCAGCCTCATCTCTCTGAACATCCAAAAAAGATTGTGATACGAATTGGAAATTGTATGCGTTTTGAATATCCAAATATGCGTTCAGTGACCACTTCTTGAAATACCACGTTTTGTCAATTCTTAAATCCAAACCATGCGATGCTTGATTTCTCTCAGCATTCAATCTATTCCAATCCAATACGCCTGATTGGCTTATATCCCACACATCTTGTCTTGCTGTCACATCACGATCAAATGGCGTAAATGGTGCCCCGCCAAGATACCTAAATCTCATCCCAACTTCCCAGTTCTTTTTAAGTTTTTTTCCGGCAGTGACATTCAGTATATGTTGATTATCCCATGCTGATGGCTTGAATACGCCATTTTTGTCCTCGAATTCACTTCTTACATAAGTATATGAAATGATCCCATAAATGGATTTACTCAGCTTCTGTTGAATCAAAACTTCAAGACCATAGGAGCGACCATCGGAAGTTGAGGCCACAGGCTCATTTCCAATAACACCGAAATCACCGCCCAAATTTGCCAACGAAATACTATCTCGCAATAGAAACGGATATTTTGAGTACGTTTTCTGAAATCCCTCTAGTGTAATCTTAGAGAAATCCGTTGGGTTATATGCTAAGCCAAAAACGATATGATCCGCCTGAATATGCTTTACGTTATTATCTTTGTTTATCAAATTTCCATCAAAATTTCTGAAGCCTAAAACAGTATAAGCCGGCAACTGGTAATAGCGACCGATGTTGAAACTAACACTTAGCTTATCTGTCAATCCATACGAAGCAGAAAGTCTTGGGGAAATCTGTTCCAAGGGATTATTCATATCATCAGAATAGTCATTAAAGTCTGTACGAATACCAATGGACAGACTTAATCTATTCTCTAAGTAGGACTTGCTCAATTGAGAGAAAGCGGACATTTTGTTGAATGATAACTCAGAGTTAAAATCTACTAATAATGGTTCTCCTTGAACTTCAATCCTACTAAACGTTGAATTCTCATAATTGACATTTTCAAACCCAAAACCCACGTTCCATTTAAAACCCTTGAGACGTTTGGTGTTTTCAAACCTGAACTTATTTTCTATCTCTGCTGAATTGTAAAACAAAAGTAGATTTTCTTCCTGCTCAATGTTTTGAAAATACTTGGTAGCTTTATTGTTAAGATGATTCCTACTCACCACAACAGTCTGATAACTTTTCTCAGAAAAATGCTTGTAATTTGCTCCAACGGCATAGTTCCATTGAGAGTTAACCGGTAATACTCCAAGAACATAATTGTTGCTATTGAGTTCATCTATATCCGTCACTCCATCATTGGCATCCAGATTTAATTCAAAATCATCTATTGCCCCAAGGCCAATTATTGTGAGCTGATTCTTCTTATCAAACTTGACAACCTGTTTGTATTGAAAATCATTGTAAGTGGGTAAGAATGGTAAGCCAATGGCCTTAAACAGAAATTGTAGGTATGATCTTCTGACTGAAAGCAATATCGTTGTTTTATCGCCAATTGGTCCATCTAAAGTCAGGCCGGCATCACTCGATCCAACCTGAAAAGATCCCGACAACTGCTCATCGTTTCCTTCTATCTGTTTGAAATCAAGTACGGAACTTAAAGCATTTCCCCTGTTTACAGGAAATGCTCCAGCATAAAAATCAAGTTCTCGCATGAAGTTGACATTTAACATTCCAACTGGACCTCCAGATGAACCTTGTGTCGCAAAGTGATTAATATTCGGTACTTCTATCCCATCAAGGTAAAATCTGTTTTCGTTTGGCGCTCCACCTCTTACAATTATGTCATTACGAAAAGATGCCGTTGATCCCACCCCTGGTAGGATTTGAATAACCTTAGAAACATCTCTATTCCCCCCTGGATTTCTATAGATTTCAGTCGCACTAATCGTCTGTAAGCTAACAGGACTCTCTTCACTTTTACGATATGCGGATGCTTTTATGGTTACCACATCGAGTTCACTAGTAACCTCCTCCATTGGAATATCCAATTGCGTTGCTTTAGTTGAAGACACCCTTATCTCATCAAACCTAACCCTCTTAAAACCAACAAACGTGCAAGTGATGTTATAGGACCCAGGATCAAGCTCATCTATCTTATACAAACCATTTTCGTCAGATGTTACACCCAATTGAGTGCCCTCAATAACAATTGTAGCAAAGGCTATCGGCTCATTGTTAATTGCATTGAAAACCCTGCCCTTTACAGTCCCAGATTGAGACCAAAGATTACTGGACACTATACCCAGAAATATGATTAACAGTATTTTATTGGTTCTAGCCATAAAAATTAACTCCTTGCAAAGATATATTTTTTTGTTTAACTATTTATTGCTACTGTTAAACAATGTTTAGCTATCCGTTCAACATTAATTTCATTAAAAATACTAATCCCCAAAGCAAGATCGGACCAATGATTGCACAAATTATCGTGATATTTATATTTTGACGTTTTTCTTCACTCTGAAGTTGCTCAACTTTTCGCCTTAAATCTTTCATCTCACCATCTGTAGCTTTTTTCAGATCAATATGCCTTCCCTTTGCTTCAATTCGAAATTTGTTCTTTAATCTCTTATAATTCCTTCTTTTAAGCATGGAACGATTATGATTGAATGAACTAATCATATTTTGTGCAGATGTAAATAACATATAAAAATATTTAATTGTAAAGAATAGAAAGCGATTTTAAAAAAGAAAGGCACTATCCATAGGCAACTCCTGCGACCAATAATCCTCATAATAAGATTTGATTGGATGATCAGGACCAACGATTTCTGTATCAGGAACGTGCTCAATTATTTGCGGACTAATCTTTAACCAAATATTGAATAATGAAATGAAACAAATTAAAACCAGGATAAAAACAATTCGATTTTGACGACTCTTTTTTTTCAACTTCTCAATCTTCACTCCAATTGCTGTCATTTGAGCAGGTGTTGCTTTTTCATAATTCAACATGAGAGTTTCACGAGAAAGACTCCATTTCTTCCTTTCGAACTTATTGCGGCTCCTACCTTTTCTTTCCGCATTTCCCTCATGCGCCTATTCAATTCCATCATGTGACCTGCTCCACTCATAACATTAAGATTTAAGGGGTTCTCCTGTCTTAATATACGAATAAAAGACCGTTCTAACTATCGGACGGTTAATATAAACTAGAATTTAGCTATGCCGATTTTATATGTTTCTAGCGCTCTTAGCCGCGCAATCTTATGGTCAACCATAGGCTCCGGATAACCGAAACCTTCAAACTCTGGCACCCACTTTCTGACGTATTTGAAATCTTTATCGAACTTTTTAAATTGTTCTATCGGATTAAAAATCCTGAAGTATGGAGCGGCATCACAACCAGTGCCAGCAGCCCACTGCCAATTGCCAACATTAGAAGACAGTTCGAAATCAAGGAGTTTTTTGGCAAAATATGCCTCTCCCCACTTCCAATCGATCAATAGATGCTTGCAGAGAAAGCTCGCCACAACCATTCTTACACGATTATGCATATAACCAGTCGCATTTAACTCACGCATGCCAGCATCAACTAACGGATAACCTGTCATGCCTTCACTCCATAACTTGAATTCATCTTCGTTGTTTCTCCATACTATTAGATCATATTTTGGCCTGAAATTTCGATGAGCCGATTCGGGAAAATGATAAATGATTTGCATGAAGAATTCTCGCCAAATCAATTCGCTGAGAAAAACGTCATCCGAAGGTTTTAAAAGAGAAATTATTTGCCTGGGGCTAATAGTACCAAATCGTAAATGCGGACTCAGATAAGAGGTAGTATCTTGACCTGGGAAATTTCTTGATTCAGCGTAATTCCCAATTGAAGCCAAAGTGAATTCCTTGACTTTAATTTTCGACTTCGTAAAACCAAGATCAGTCAATGATATCATCTTCAAATCAATTTCGAGTAGATTTTGAAATTTATCAATTTTAACAGAAGCATATTTTTCGGCATCAAATGTGGCTAACCATTTGTTTTTATAGGGCGTGAATACGGTATACGGCAGTCCATCAGCCTTTACAATTTCACTTTGTTCAAAAATTACTTGATCTTTACTAGCGATCACTTTTGCGTTATGTCTTGAGAATAATTTTTCTACTTCCTCATCTCTTGTCAAAGCATAAGGTTCATAGTCCTTATTGTAATATAGCTCTTGAATATCATACAACTCGTTGAGCTTCGCCCATTCTTCCGATGGCGTTCCAAACACGCAATGTAAGCCACTATGGTATTTTTGAAGATTTTCATTAATTAAGGTCAGCTGCTCATGGATGAAAGACAACCTAGAATCGTCTCGATCCAGTTCATCGATAATATTCTGATCAAAAATAAAAACACATAAAACGGGATGACCACTATTAAGCGCTAGGTCAAGTCCAACATTATCTTGGAGCCTAAGATCCCTGCGAAACCAAAATACGTTGATTTTCTTTTTGTCTACCATTTATCAAAAACTGTCGCGAATATAGTCTTATGCGGCATTATATCTGTCGCTATAAAATCTCCGACATCTTTTCCTTGAATGCTGGCAAAACAAATTCGCCAAACCACGGGTTTTTGGCCTGCCATATATTGTTCCTTGGAGATGGATGAGGAAGCACAAAATATTCAGGCAGGTAATTCTCAAAACGCCTTACCCTTTCCGTGAGATTTAATTTATCAGGTATAGGCAAATAATAATCTTGAGCGTATTTGCCAATCAATAAAACGAGTTCCACATTTGGCATCAAATCGAATAATGACTTATGCCATTGCGGTGCACATTCTTTTCGAGGCCCAAGATCTCCAGACTTTCCTTTTCCTGGATAACAAAAACCCATTGGAATGATTGCGAACATTTTTGGATCATAAAACTGCTTATTGCTTACCACCATCCATGACACCAGATTCTCCCCACTCTTATCATCCCAAGGCACACCACTAGCATGCACTCGAGTACCCAGAGCTCGACCAATGACCACTACTCTACTTTCCTTGTGAGCATTCAGAACAGGTCTAGGTCCGAGTGCCAAATGTTCTTCTCAGATGGTGCATTTGGATATTTCGGTTAGTAATTTTTTCAATTTGGTTTGCTATTGGAAAATATAAATGGCTGTTGGTGTGGCTTGTGCTACTATGAACCCACCTAACCTCTACTTCGACAAGCTCTGCACACCGCCTTGAAAGGGAGGAATCTTATTATTACCAATCTTGAATTAACGTTTCAATTTTCAAATTGATACATTTTCAAATCTTCAAATTAAAGCGTCCCTCTCTTAGCTTGTTCCGCTTCTATAGATTCAAACAAAGCCTTAAAGTTTCCTTTACCAAAAGATTGCGCGCCTTTTCTCTGAATGATTTCGAAGAACAAAGTTGGTCTATCTGTCAAAGGTTTAGTGAAAATCTGAAGAAGATAGCCTTCGTCATCTCTGTCTACTAGAATACCATGCTTTTTAAGCAATTGCATGTCCTCAGCGATCTTCCCTACTCTTTCTCCAACTGTGTCATAGTATGAACCAGGAACATAAAGAAACTCAACGCCCCTTTCTTTCATGGCACTTACGGTTCCAACGATATCATCTGTAGCAACTGCCACATGCTGGATTCCGGCACCTTTATAGAAATCAAGATATTCTTCAATCTGAGACTTTTTCTTTCCTTCTGCAGGTTCGTTTATTGGAAATTTGATACGGCCATTTCCATTGGTCATGACCTTACTCATTAATGCCGTGTAATCCGTTGAAATATCATTGTCATCAAAAGTGATCAAGTTTGCAAATCCCATTACGTCACTATAGAATTTTTCCCAAACGTTCATTTGATTCCAATCTACATTGGCTACCAAGTGATCAATATATTTCAATCCAACAGGCTCTGGGTTATAATGAGATTCCCATTTTTGATATCCAGGAAGAAATGCCCCATTGTAATTTTTGCGCTCCACAAATATGTGAACAGTATCACCATAAACGTGAATTCCAGAACGAACCACGTGACCATCTCCATCTTCTTCTTTCGTTGGTTCCATATAAGATTTAGCACCTCTCTTAGTCGTTTCTTCCCAAGATTTGGTTGCATCCTCGACCCATATAGCCACAACTTTCACCCCATCACCATGCGTTACGATATGATCTTGAATGTCATTATTGGACTCTTCACCCATAGGCGTTGTGAACACCAACCTGATTTTATCTTGCACTAGAACATATGAAGTTTTGTCTTTTACCCCAGTTTCCAATCCAGCATAAGCCAGCGACTGAAATCCTAATGCCGTTTTATAGAAATGTGCAGTCTGTTTTGCATTTCCAACATAAAACTCAACATAGTCAGTTCCTAAAAGAGGAAGGAAATCCTGAGCTTCTGGAAATATTTTATCTAGGTTGTAATTGGTGTTTTCTACTTTTGTTAAATCTTCCATCTTTTATTTTATAATGATTCAATGCTTTAATGATGAAATGTTTGCTTTTCTATCTTCAATTCATAACTCACATTGATTCCAGTTTTACTTTTTTTCGTACGTTGATTTTTTAGCTTTCGACATTATTTTTTTTATTTCCGATGCCACGGCAAGTAATTTTTCTAATTCTTTATGTTCTACAGTCAGTTCAGCTTCTTGAATTATCTCCAGCCAATACAGAGATTCGTCAATTTCCTCAACCACAATACAAATTTTACTAAAGAATTCATTCTTCGACCGAGACTGACAAGCAGCCCTATAATTTGCACCAGTTGAAGTAGCAGATTTCACCAATTGATAAGTTATCACTGATGAAGCTTTACAATTTTTAAGCGTATCACAAAAACGAATCGTATCTACGGCAAATTTCTTCGTTTTAGCTTGCATCATTTCAATGAACACCAACTTCTCCGATTTTATTTCTTGATCATGCATAATTTTCATCTTAAATTACTTTTACCAATTGTATCATTTCATCATTAAAGCATTGCATCATTGTATCATTGCATCATTAAAGCATTGAATCATTGCATCATTGTATCATTGCATCATTGTATCATTGCATCATTGCATCATTTCTCTATCCTCCAGGACTGATAATAATCTCCAGTATCCAACTTCATTGCTTCCTCTGTAATCATGAGTGGTGAGAAAGGGTCAATCATTACAGCCAATTCTTCTGTTCTTTCTTTTCCAATACTTCTTTCATATGCTCCAGGGTGTGGTCCATGAGGAATGCCTCCAGGGTGAAGTGTAATCTGACCTTTTTCAATGTGATTTCGACTCATGAAGTCGCCATCAACATAATATAGCATCTCATCAGAATCTACATTACTGTGATGATAAGGAGAAGGAATAGACAATGGATGGTAATCATACATCCTTGGAACAAATGAGCACACTACGAAACCTCTTCCTTCCCATGTTTGATGAACAGGAGGTGGTTGATGTACTCTTCCTGTAATTGGCTCAAAGTCGTGTATTGAAAATGCATATGGATAATGATACCCGTCCCAACCTATCGCGTCAAAAGGATGATTATCGTATACATACTCCCAAAGCTTACTTTGCTTTTTAATAAGCACCTTGAATGTCCCTTTTTCATCGTGGGTCTTTAGATCTTTTGGCAACTTCATATCTCTTTCGCAATATGGAGAATGCTCTAACAATTGTCCAAAGTGATTTCTATATCTCTTTGGGGTCATTATCGGGCTGAAAGACTCTACATATAGCAAGCGATTGTTCTCGTCATTGAAATCTATCTGATAAATGGTCCCTCGGGGTATAATGACATAATCACCATACTCAAAATCTATGTTACCATATACTGTCCTTAGTGTTCCTGATCCTACATGGACAAATAGCATTTCATCCGCATCTGCATTTTTGTAGAAGTAGTCTTTTGAAAATTCCTTAGGCGCTGCCAATCCAATGTGTAGATCATTGTTGCATAAAAGTGTTTTACGACTATCTAGGAAATCTTGCTCAGGATTAATTGAGAAACCTTGAAAACTCAGTGCCTTCATGTTTTTCTCCACCGCTACAACTGGAGTCATTGATTTAACTTCCTTGACTTCATTTACAACTGTTGGTGGATATAGATGATAAATTAATGATGACATGCCATCGAAACCAATGGTACTAAATAGCTCTTCTTGATAAAGGCTCCCGTCCGGTTTTCTAAATTGAGTATGTCTTTTAGGTGGAATTTCACCCAATGTGTGATATCTAGGCATAAAAATATTTTAAAGATGAATAACAAAACAAGATGATGAGAATCACCAATTTTTCACCTGAAGACTATTCAGGGTTTCTTTTGAGTCCCCTTTTTATGTTTCGATCCAATCTCATGGTTGTATTGCAATGTATGCATGACAAATATATCATTTAATAGATTCTTGGGCAAATTTCATTAGTGACCAATACCCGATGCGTTTCATTTTTAATTTCCATTTTGTAATTGTGAATTTCCCTACCTCATCAAGCAAGCTTGAAACAATTCTCAAGATCATTATATGGTGGGAGATTCGAAGAATACCCTATAATGTTATCATGTTGATATTTGGCTATTTGAGTTTATTCATTAGCTATGTCAACATACCTGTCGTTTATTTGGTTTTTGCTTTAATGTTAAATCTTATTTATA
>JBLIMR010000038.1:0-26672 GCA_047638815.1 Gammaproteobacteria bacterium | reverse complement strand
AGAGGAAGAAGCTTTAATGATCAGAAGCGGGTCATAAAAGATGGGGGTTATTTTGTTGTCAATAAACCTCTGCCAATTGAGATAGGTTTTTTCTCAGGTGTAAACGCGTTTACGAATCAATACAATAATGATGATACGGGAGTTTCGTTGAGTGAGTTGAGAAAATCTCATAAGCGACTATATGGAAACACAAATACCTTGATGCTATATTACAAGCTGAAAAAGGACATTATAATTGGAGCAGGTGTCGAATACAATGTTTTGAAAAGTCAATTCAACTTGATACGAGAAAGATTGATCTTGGAGAGCTTAGGATCTCAGGTCGTGGAAATAGAAGTAGACCCACAATCTGGGGATACCAGCTATGTATACGAAGAACAATTTGCAGAAAGTATTGAGACAAGAAGGGTAAGACATAATAATTCACTGAAATACATCTCTATTCCAATCGATATCTCTAAGAGATTCAATGCTCAAAAATTTAATTATGGCTTTGGAGTGGGAATGAGATTCAATATGGTTAAATCTCAAAGCGGAAAATTGATCAATCAGGAAGATGCAATTACTGGATATGACGGTATTGGTTCTTCTAATCAACTATATGGTAAGTCCTTTTTAAGCTATCATGCGCATGCCTATATTGAAAAGTCTTTAAATGATAATTTTAAGATTAGGTTCAATCCTAGCATTCGTTTGCAGCAACATGGGGTGTCAAATTTCCATGGCTTAAAAAACAATACGATCCTTTTTGGCACTCAGATGGGCATTATGTATTCTTTTTAATCAAGCTAAAAACAAAGGAGTCATAACCTTAAACAATTAGGTTAGTTGAGGTGCCTAATCACCTATTAATGAGCATTCAATGACACTTCAATAATTTAAGACTAAGTCTTTGGAATAATACAAATGTTTAATGACAAGCGAGCGGTGAACTGATGTCAAATACCTGAGTGCTGATAACACTACTTATAGTCTATCCGATGTTAATCAACTGAGGAAGTAATGTCCTTCTGTTTTTTTTATTTCTTAGATTTGAACTTGTTGTTTTGAGTATTGCTCAAAGCTTGGAGAATAATAAAGACATAGAAGAAAATGCTCGAATATTTAAATCAACCGTGGCCATGGTACGTTGTTGGCCCACTTATAGCGCTGGTTATGCTTATTTTAAAGTACTATAATAAGTCGTTTGGATTTTCATCAAACCTAGGGACCATTTGTACGATGGCTGGAGCTGGTCGAGCGGCTGATTTCTTCAAAACAGATTGGAAAACTAAAAAATGGAATCTCGTCTTTCTTGTAGGCGCTGTTATAGGAGGATTTATTGCTTCACAATTTTTAAGTGGAGGAGGAGAGGTGATCATTAATCCCCAGACCATAGGGAAGTTAAATGAACTTGGATTCCAAAACGTAGGAGCCGGGATGTTACCTCAAGAGATATTTGGTCTAGAAAAACTTGATTCATTATCAGGTTTATTGATCCTTTTGGGAGGAGGGTTTTTAGTTGGCTTTGGAACCCGATATGCTGGAGGATGTACTTCTGGTCATGCCATATCAGGTTTAAGTGAATTACAGTTGCCATCTTTGATAGCGGTTGTTGGATTTTTTATTGGTGGGCTTGTAATGACCCACTTTCTTTTACCAATTATATTCTCTTAATCTAGCCCTATGAACTTAGCCAAATACTTAATTACAGGAATCTTTTTTGGTATCATTCTATCAAAAGGAGAAGCCATTTCGTGGTACCGGATTTTCGAAATGTTTCACTTTGATGCTTTCCACATGTATGGTATCATTGGTAGTGCAGTGATCATTGGCATTTTCTCTCTTCAAGTGATTAAAAAACGAAAACTGAAGAGTGCTAACCAAACAACCATTGAAATAAAGGACAAGGATAAGTCAATTACGAGATATATTGTCGGAGGCACCCTCTTTGGCCTTGGTTGGGCACTTATAGGTGCTTGTCCTGGTCCGTTGTTCATTCTGATTGGTTACGGTTATTTAACAATAGGGGTTGTTATTGTTGGCGCACTGATGGGAACGTTCGTGTATGGCTTACTGAAAACTAGATTGCCTCATTAAGTCTTTAGACATAAATCGATAGACCAATCAAACGAAATAATGATCAACAATTGTAATTCGAATATTCAATAAGAAAACGATGAATAAGTATTTACCTTTTATCGATTGGATCACCAATTACAGAAAAGATTTCTTGCAGGGGGATTTAACGGCCGGTTTAACCGTTGGGGTGATGTTAATACCACAAGGCATGGCCTACGCAATGCTTGCTGGTTTGCCACCGATCTACGGTTTGTATGCATCAACAATTCCACTGATTATTTACGCCCTGTTTGGAACTTCCCGTCAATTGGCTGTTGGACCTACCGCAGTAGTAGCAATTATCGTTGCTGAAGGATTGAGTGAGCTAGCCGAAATCGGATCTGCAGAGTTTATTCAGTTAGCAATTGTATTGGCCTTAATGGTTGGGGTCATTCAGTTTCTGATGGGGATATTTAGGTTAGGTTTTCTTGTCAACTACTTATCTCACCCTGTTGTAGCCGGATTTACTTCTGCCGCAGCAATCATAATTGGCCTGAGTCAAATGGGATATCTATTGGGCTTATCGCTTTCCAGAGGTAATATTATCTCTTCAATAAGCGAATTATTGCAGAACATTACCTCAACCCACTTGATGACCCTTGCAATAGGACTAAGTGCCATTGTCATATTGTTATTTGTGAAGAAAATCAATAAAAAGATACCTGGACCGCTAGTAATTGTTCTGCTAGGTACTGGATTGGTTTACTTATTCAAGCTAAATGAATCGGGGGTGAGTATTGTTAAGGATGTCCCAGGTGGATTTGATATCTTTTCTGTACCCAATATTGATGTAGATCAAATGGCTTCATTGCTGAAGCTAGCTTTGGTTATCTCGTTTGTGGCTTTCATGGAATCTATTGCCGTTGCTAAGGCAGTACATACCCAGCATAAGGATTATGAGCTGAGACCTAATCAAGAGATGATAGGGCTGGGCTTGGCGAATATCTTCGGTTCTTTTTTCAAAGCATTTCCGGTAACTGGAGGATTTTCAAGGTCAGCTGTCAATAATCAAGCTGGTGCAAAGACAGGCCTGGCATCAATAATTAGTGCCGTAATTATCATTTTGACCTTGTTGTTTCTTACAGATCTATTTTACTTTTTGCCTAAAGCTGTTTTGGCGGCAATAATTATTGTGGCTGTTTTTGGTTTAATAGATATCAAAGAAGCCAAACATCTTTGGAAAACCAACCGACCGGATTTTGTCTTATTTATTGTGACTTTCATGAGCACCTTGGCTTTAGGTATAGAAGAAGGTATTCTTATCGGAATTGGCTTTTCTTTGATTATGCTTATTTATCGTGTCTCATACCCTCATATAGCTGAAGTTGGCAGGGTGCCAAATACTGATCACTTTAGAAACCTCGCGAGGTTTGATGATTTGGAGGAGTATCCGGATAAATTGATACTGAGATTTGATGCGCAATTGTATTTTGCAAATATTGGTTTTCTTAAAAAGTACATTGATGATGCCTTATCGAATCGACCTGAGGTAAAACATTTGATTTTTGATACAAGGACCATCAATTATATTGACTCCAGTGCAGCTCATTTTTTGTATGACCTCGTTGAAGATTTGGAAATGAAAAATATTGGCCTGCACCTAGCAGGTGTCAATGGTCCGGTAAGAGATACCTTGAAGAAAAATGACATAATCAATCTCCTTGGGACTGAGCATTTTTATCTATCTGTAAATGATGCCGTGGAGGCTATTGAAGGTGTAAAGAACACTGCTTTCACGAACTATGCTACACAGTCAAACAAATAAAAATGGAAGATAAAAAAAGAGTACTAATTCTGAGAGATATCCTTGCTATAGATAGAACTAGATTGGCGAATCAGCGGACCCTCCTGTCATTTATTGGAACTTGTTTGCATTTTTTTATTCTTGGAATTACTTTCTCAAAATTAGAGGTTCTTCAAGATCTTATTTGGTTGTCCTTGCCCTTCATTGTGATAGGCATTGTCTTTCTCGTGATCGGTATATTGACGTACAGAAAAAACAAAAGAGATATCGATAATGCCTACAATCTGAGCGAACTAAATGATTGACTGGAGTAGGAGGCTGTTCTGATTTTTGACTGATTAACATCCTATTTGTAATCATCATGTCATAGTTGGATGATTGAATTTCCTAATCTTTGTAATATTAGATCAAGTTGTCATGAGTGTAGTAAAAGCGGAGATCTTAATTATTGGAGCTGGTCTCACCGGTTTGACCTTAGCTTATCTTTTGAAAAAGCAAAATTTCAACGTTGTTATTGTTGAAGCTAGGGATAGAAGTGGAGGAAGAGTACACAGTAAGAAAGGAATTGCTAATAGCAGTATTGAATTAGGAGCTACGTGGTTGGCTGGGCAGCATAACGTTCTGTGGAATTTAATAGACACTTTGAATCTAAAAACATTTGAGCAAAAACTTGGTGAAACTGCCTTTTATGAGCCATTGTCAACAAGTCCACATCAACTGGTTAGACTGCCCGAAAACAATGATCCCAGCTTCAGAATTGTAGGTGGCACATCTTCTTTGATAGATGCGTTGAGTAAGAATTTGAATCAGGACAATGTTTATTATAATGAGCAAATCCTGTCCGTTACTGAAGGAAAAGAAATTTTAACCTTGAAGACACATTCAAATTCTTATGTTGCCAAACATGTAGTTTCGACTTTGCCTCCAAACTTATTGGTTAATACTATGGATTTTCAACCAAAACTGCCTGAAAACTTCATGGCTATTGCAAAGAATACACATACCTGGATGGGAGAATCGATAAAGGTAGGATTGACATATGAAAAACCATTTTGGAGAAATAAAGGAATGAGTGGCACAATTTTCAGTAATGTGGGCCCAATTCCAGAAATGTACGACCATACTAATTATGAGGAGACGAGTTATTCATTGAAGGGCTTTCTAAATGGGGCTTATGAGTCTGTTAAAAGAGAAGAGAGGATTGAGATGGTCATGCAGCAAATGGAAAAATACTATGGAATGCAGGCGAGGAAATATATATCATATGAAGAGACTTTGTGGTGTCAAGAACCATATACATATTCGCCTTATAATGCTCAAGTTTTACCACATCAAAATAATGGGGCGCATATTTATCAATTGCCCTTAATGAATGGGAAATTGTCTGTAGCAGGTGCTGAAACAGCGAATGCCTTTCCTGGTTATATGGAAGGAGCCGTTAGGAGTGCCGAAATGATTTATGATCGCTTAGTTGCCAATCCACAGATGTTAAAAGGTGAAATTGTGAGATGAATTTTTGAATAAATTCAACTAATTTAGATAAAAAAAGATGAGAAATAGAGGAGTAGTAAAAATAGGTGTTCAGACTTTGCTTGTCTTTATATTGTCCCTTTTGATATGGTCTTGTGGCGGTAAGAGGGGTAGTGAAGGTGATAAAACCCAGCCCGAATCGAATAAAATTGAGATGGAGGTAATGAGCGAGGGAAAAACACTTTTAGCAAAGGTGCTAAAGGCACATGGTGGAGATAAGTATGGCTCTGCTCATTTCCAATTTGTGTTTCGAGAAAACGATTATACCTTTAAGAATGATGGCGTCCATTTTGAATACAGGAAAACATTTAAAAAGGATGGAAAAGAGATAATAGATAGATATTCAGACAAACTTTTTGAAAGACATGTTGAAGGTGAATTAGTCGATCTATCCGATAAGGAAAAGAGCGCTTACAGCAATAGTTTGAACTCTGTTATTTACTTTGCTACTTTACCACATAAATTACTTGATCCGGCAGTGAATATTCAGTTTATTGGCAACACAGAAATGAAAGGGCAAGGTTATGAAATGCTATCAGTAACTTTTGGGCAAGAAGGTGGTGGTAAGGATCATGATGATGAATATCTGTATTGGATCAATAGTGATTCGAAGAGAATAGATTTTTTGGCCTATAATTATACCGTTAACAACGGAGGAGTGAGATTTAGGAGTGCGTACAATACCAGAAACATTGATGGAATTATTTTTCAAGATTATGTAAACTATAAAGTAGTTGTTGGTACCCCGTTAAAAGAATTACTCGGACTTTTTGCCATGGATAAATTGGAAAAATTGTCAGTAATAGAAACAGAGAAGGTAATAAATTTAAAAAAATGATAACCATCACTTGTCTAGGTTGTTAGGTATTTTGCGTTGATCAGTTAGGCCTAGAAGCGACACAAAAAGATTGACATGGTTTATCTTTGCATAAAGGGGTATGAAAATTGCTCAAGACTGAATTACTAAAATTATATATGAAAGTAGAACAAATATATACTGGTTGCCTATCACAAGGTGCGTACTATATTGAAAGTAATGGGGAAGTGGCAATTATTGACCCACTGAGAGAAGTAGATGGTTATATTGAAAAGGCTGAGGCAGATAATGCAAGTATTAAGTACATTTTCGAAACACATTTTCATGCCGATTTTGTTAGTGGTCATGTAACACTGTCAAAGAAAACAGGAGCTCCAATTGTTTATGGGCCATTGGCAAACCCTGAGTTTGAAGTTGTCATAGCCGAAGACAATCAAGAATTTAAACTTGGTGAGGTTACAATCAAAGTGCTTCATACGCCAGGGCATACGATGGAAAGCACATGTTATCTGTTAATTGATGAAAAGGGGAAAGAACACTCGCTTTTTTCTGGAGATACGTTGTTTTTGGGTGATGTAGGTCGGCCTGACCTGGCTCAGAAAGCGAATGATGTTACTCAAGAAGATCTTGCGGGAATATTATTCGATAGCTTAAGAAATAAAATCATGCCATTGGCTGACGACCTTATCATATATCCTGGCCATGGTGCGGGATCCGCTTGTGGTAAAAATATGATGAAGGAAACGGTGGATACTTTGGGAAACCAAAGGGTAATGAATTATGCCATCAGAGAAGACATGACCAAAAAGGAATTTGTTGATGAGGTTACTGAAGGCCTTGAGGCACCACCTATATATTTTCCTTTGAATGTTAAAATGAACAAAACGGGATATGAGGATATCGATGTGGTTATTAAAAAAGGATTGAGACCCTATTCTCCAAATGAGTTTGAAGTAGTAGCGAATGAAACGGGTGCTGTAGTTTTGGATGTTAGACATCAAGATGATTTTGTAAAAGGCTTCGTTCCTCAATCTATTTTTATTGGAATCGATGGTGGTTTTGCACCTTGGGTTGGGGCTCTAATAAAAGATGTAGAACAAACCATACTTCTAGTGGCTCCTGAAGGAAAAGAGGAGGAGGTGATAACCAGACTCTCTAGGGTTGGGTTTGACAATACCATTGGCTTTTTAAATGGGGGAATGAGCGCTTGGATTGAAGCAGGAAAAGAGATTGATACTATTGAAAGTACGTCACCAGGAAATATAGAGAAGCTATTAATTGATAATAGTAAACTGCCAGTTCTGGATGTAAGAAAGGATTCTGAATATAGTGCTGAGCACATGTCTTGTGCTATTAACACTCCACTATCCATGTTGAATGATCATCTGAGTTCATTACCACAGGAAGGGACATTTTATGTGCATTGTGCTGGAGGATATAGATCTGTGATTGCAGCATCTCTCTTAAAGAAAAGAGGATTTCACAATCTAGTTAATATCGAAAAGGGTTTTGCAGGAATTAAGGAAACAGGTATTCCCGTTACCGAGTTTGTTTGCCCTACAACATTATAGTTCCATTTGTAGCATAAAAGGATAAAATCAAAAAGTATAAAAAAAAATTAAGATGAGTAATTTAAGTCAAGAAGATTGGAAGGCCGCATTAAAGAAAGATGCTAGTCCTGTTATTTTGGATGTTAGAACGGAACAAGAATGGGAGGAAGGTATAATTCCGGGAGCGGTTAAGTTAGACATCTTTGATGCCCATAACTTTAAAGGAGAGGTTGAGAAAATGGATAAAGCGAAATCATATTTCGTCTACTGTCGAAGTGGCAATAGAAGTGGACAGGCCTGTGCTTTTATGAATAACATCGGATTTGATAACACCTATAATTTGATGGGTGGAATGATGGAGTGGGAAGGTGAAACTGAATAAACCTTAATTATGGAGAAGAAATTTCCTGTTCCCCCATTTACGGAGGAGACCGCCAAGCAAAAGGTGCAAGCTGCTGAGGATGCCTGGAACCTAAAAGATCCAGTGAAAATATCGATGGCTTATTCAGAAGATACTGAATGGAGAAATAGATCACAATTCATCAATGGAAGAGATGAGGTGCAAGAATTTCTAAAGGATAAGTGGTCTAATGAGCTTAACTATACCCTCAAAAAGCAGCTTTGGGCTTATGGAGATAACAAAATTGCTGTGCGATTTGAATACGAATACCACAACGAGAAAGGGGAGTGGTTTCGTGCATATGGTAACGAGAATTGGGAGTTTGATGAAAATGGTCTTATGAAAAAACGTTTCGCTAGCATTAATGATGTTTCTATCAAAGAGTCTGAAAGAAAGCTGTAGGCATTACTTCTTTATTAATATCAAGGTTGTCATTACCCTTAGATCACTGACATTAACTGATTTTGTTGGTTCTAATTGAGATAACCCAAATCGATTTAATATTTCATCTATTATTGATCGGGTTAATAAGAATCTATTACTTCCATCAGGCAATAGAAATACACCATCGTCTATTTCTTTAACCTGCTGTTCAAGGCCAATATTTGATGTCATTCGGACAAACAATGTCCCATCACTTTTAAGTACACGAACAAGTTCAGAAAACATCCTGTAAAAATGTTCCGTGTTCTTAGAAAAGTGTAATACTGCATTACATATCAGGTGATCAAAAGAAGAATCAAGGTCAGTTAGATGGTCAAGATCACCATTTTTGAAATTATCATTAAGCGTGGGATATTCCTGCCGTAAAGCATCAATATATCTTTGATTAATATCCACACCATGAATGTCATATTCGTTTTTGATAAACCAATGCATATTTCGACCACCACCACAACCTACATCCAATATGCGATCATTTTCAGAATAATTACCTTTCATTATCTGATCGAGGAGGTAAATGTCAATATTCCCCAATTCAGAATTTAACTTTTCTACTTTTTCTAGTTTCGACATGTTCAGAGATCAATTGCTAAAGGTTGCGATTATTTAAGAAATAGAAAAGTTGTTTAAGCGATAATACATCAATCTCAATTAATTTATTCACGATATTTATGCTAAGTAATAATTACATGGGTGCTGTGAGTTTAATAATAGTAGTAGTCTCAATAATTTCAGTGATTGTGTTGTATGCAACAACGGTTGGTAGGATGGAGAAGGATGATGATATATTGGATCAGGATCTATATTGAACTGGACGGTGTATTGGTGCCATGTCTATTTATTGCATGATTTCTATGAGTGTTGGGCCAGGAGTAGTCTAACCTGTTGAGACTTGATTTTTTTTAAGCCCTGAATCTCGTTCATAAGATCATTATCATTCTCTGATGATAATTGATCTTTAGACTTTATATTTGAGGTAGAAAAAGAAATAATGTATAGGACGGTATTTATTATTCTTTTCTCAATTTTCTGTGATTACGTTTTTCCTCAGACTTCCAATAGTTTGGTGGAGCTCATTGATGATAAAGAATTACTTGAGGAAAAAGTTCGCAAGATAGATGAAGCGATCGAAGTTGTTAAGCTTCAGGTTATAATGGAAAAGATTAAGTCAGTCGGATTGCCGTCTGACAAATTTATTGAACACGCTGCTATGGCTCTTAACTATTCTGAGGAGCATGAGCAATCGATGTGGGTAGCTCACATGATTACTCCGGATATAATGACAGGTGGTGTCTCAAGGACAAATGACTTTAGAGTAGATCCTAAAGTGGAAACTGGGACCGCGATAAAGGAAGATTATTTTATTGAATTTTTTGAAGTTGATAGTAATATAGTTTACGATGGATTTGGTTATGATAGAGGTCATTTAGCACCTTCAGCTGATTTTCGTTGGTCTTATACTGCATTGTCTGAGTCATATTTTTACTCTAATATGTCACCTCAATTGCCTGAGTTTAATAGAGAGAAATGGGGTGAGCTTGAGAATCATTTGAGAGGATACATTTATGCTCATCCTGACAATGAATTATTTGTTGTGACACTGCCCGTATTGGAGGACGATTTACAAGTTATTGAGCGTGGAGTTAATAAGGTTTCGATTCCGAATTTTTTCATTAAAGTTGTCATGGATTTGAAGGAGGAAAAAGGTATTGCTTTTGTAATGGAAAATCGATTATTGGAATATCCATTGATTCATTATGCAAAAAGCATTGATGAAGTTGAAGAGCTAAGCGGCTTTGATTTTTTTAACAAACTCGAACTATCAAAGCAGTATAAAATAGAATCCACATTCGAAGAAGCTCATTGGTTTCCAAAATTTGTGGAGGGTAATGTCAAGCCACTTTATGCACCGTCCTTGCCAAAAGGTCATTTTAATACTTTGGATGCAAAATTCTATGCGAAGAAAAAAGATAAAATCATTGTATGTGGTACAGTGGTGAGCAGTCGATATTCCAAGAAAAAAAATGCAATGCTTCAGTTAGACCTGAAGTATCCCAATGAAATCTTTAGTGTATTTATACCTAAAGAGAGTGTAATAAATTTCGATTATGATCCGGTTGTTGCGTTAAAAGGAGGGTGTTATTGTTTTGAAGGTACTATCGATAATTTTATGGGGCATCCGTCAATGCGAGTGAAGAAAGGGTCGTATGTTGAGGAGTATAGTCCAAACCCCTAATTCATTCATCGGCCTCAACTTAGGAAATTACATCATTAAAAATGATAAAAAGAAACAAAGTCTTCATTGCTGCTAGTTTAGACGGTTTTATCGCTGATAAAAATGGTGGAATTGACTGGCTTCACTCATTGCCAAATCCTAATAATGATGATATGGGATGTTTTGAGTTTATCAAAGATATTGATGCTCTTGTAATGGGGCGAACGACTTTTGAAACTGTCTGTGGTTTTGATGTGGATTGGCCTTACGAAAAACCAGTATTTGTACTAAGCAATACCTTGAGTGAGATCCCTGAAAGCCATGTAGGGAAGGCGTTCTTGGTCAAAGGTTCTTTGACTGAAATTTTAGAACACATCCATCAAAGGGGATATCATAATCTATACATTGACGGAGGGACTACTATTCAGGGTTTTTTAAAGGAAGATTTAATTGACGAGATGTGTATTACCATTTTCCCAATTTTGCTTGGAGGGGGCTCTAGATTGTTTTCTGAATTACCTAATGAGCTGAGCTTTGAGTTGATTGGAACAAAAACATTTTTGAATCAATTGTCACAATATCATTACAGAAGAAAGAGATAAGTTTGAACTTATCGAGAGATTCTATTTCTTCTAATTAATTATTTGATTTCAATATCAAGCCATTTATTCCTTGATCTTATTTACTTTTATCCTTGACATGAAAAAAATAGGATTAGTATTATCTGGAGGAGGTCATAGGGGTGTTGCGCATGCAGGAGCAATCAAGGCATTTGAGGAATTTGGAATTGTTCCTGACGTTGTTTCTGGCACCAGTGCAGGAGCCGTAGTGGGGGCAATGTATGCTGCAAACTATACACCAGAGGAGATTCTTGCAATGTTCAAGAAAATAAAACTGTTTTCCTTTTCATATTTTGCAACCAGAAAAGCAGGCTTTGTGAATACGATTGCCTTCGAAAAGTTTCTAAAAAAATATTTTCCGGATAATGATTTTAATGCTTTGTCTAAAGACTTGCATATTACAGCAGCGGATATTTGTGCTGGAACTGGAAAAGTTTTTACATCTGGGGAACTGATTCCGGCAATTTTATCCTCGTCAGCAGTTCCAGGGGTTTTTACACCGGTTGACTTTAATGGTGCTTTGTATTCGGATGGAGGTATAATAAATAATTTCCCTGTGGAGCCTATTGACGAGATTTGTGACGAAATATATGGCGTGTATGTCTGTCATTTAAAGGCAATGGAGCCTAAAGAGTTTAAGCACTCTTATGAGGTGGCGAATAGAGCAATAAACCTAATGATGCATGACTACTCTTTAAAGCAATTTGATAAATGCAAAGTTGTCGTAAATCCAAGTAAATTAAGTGAATTCGGTTTATTTGGTTCGTCTCAAGCGGATTTAATGTTTGAAATAGGGTATGAGGCAGCCAAAGCTAAATTACGGGAATTAGGCTAGTTATTTTAATAAGCCACTTAATTAAGTATCTGTTTTGAAGAATTTGCAATTCATTAGTCAAATAGCAAAAGACTGCCAGCAAAATAAATTAACTAGAATATGAAGAGAGATAAAGAGGATAACGAAATAAGTACAAAGAAACCTTCCTACCGAATTGGGCCTGAGTTAACGAATTATCTTAAAAAATATTTGAGATACACTGAGTTAGAAATAACTTACGAAAGTCTACTGCGATTTCAGGATTCATTCCCCGTTTATGATAAAGATGATAATGATACTTTCTGGCGCTTAAGCATGTATGCTCCTGAAGAACAGGAGGAAATTCAAAAGGCTTTGCTAGAGATTTATCTCCGGTTAACTGGAGACCTTGATCATTCTGCTATGGATCATTTGAAAATAGATAGGATAGACTATTGTCTTTTTGGGAATTCGAAACCCTTTAGAATTCAGGTTAAAAATCTGATAAATGATAATTACGATTACTACTATATTAAACAAGCCGATTCTTCTCGGATTTATGGATTGGAACTTGAACAATTGATATCACCGAATAAAGTTAACTATCTAGTTAATGAATCTACATTGGTCGAAGAGCATATTATTGGAATCCCTGGCGATCAATTTCTAAAGGAAAATTTAAAAGATAAGAAGCATAATTGGGTGAGGTTGGCAAAAGAATTTGTGAAATTCAATGAGAGATGTTTGGTTCGACTTCTTGGTGATATGAGATCTTACAACTTCATTATTGATATGACGCCTGATTTTGACCAAATGCAATATCGAGTGAGAGCTATCGATTTCGATCAACAAAATTTCGAAGGTAAATTAAATATTTACACGCCTCAGTTTTTTAAGGAAAATAGACCTTTTGTCAAAATGGTTTCTGAGTTATTGACAAGAGAGAGTATTTTACAATATCAAAACGAAGAGAGATCACTTATTCGTAGAAGAATTTCTGTTTCCGAGTCACAGCTAAAGGAATTGTTGATTTGTATGCAAAAAGAAGTTTTAAGCTTACAAGAGAAAGTTGAGAGGTTAGGCAGTGATTTAGCCGAATTTCATAAGGACGATTCTTTTCGTGATGCCAAAAGAATGAGCGACATCCTTTTGAAACATCTCAATACAAGATTAAAAATGAATATTGAGACTTAAAGATAATCGTGAGATGATAATTTCAACCATAAGTGACCTATTGCTGACATATTTTTATTTAGAAATGATCATTATTTTTAACTGACTATATATTCTAATCAAACTTATTATAGCGAAATGGATAATTTAAAGAAAATAGCAACATCACCTACGTTAGCGATTAATCAATTGGCATTGAAAGCAGCAGAAGGAGGGAAGGTGGTTTATAAATTTGGATTTGGACAATCTCCATTTTCTCCCCCAGAGTCTATTTTTGAAGCGCTAAGAAATAATGTTCATAAAACGTCATATACTAACATTCAGGGATTATTGGAGTTAAGAAAGAAGATCTGTGATTTTTATGGAGACGTTTACGAAATTAATTATATTCCAGAAGATATTCTCATCGCTCCGGGATCAAAAGTTTTACTTTTTTGTCTATTGTCCTGCTTTAAAAATGCTGATGTATTTATTCCTCAACCATCGTGGGTATCATATGGTCCGCAGGTAGAGATCGCTGGGCTAAACTCAATACGGATAAAGTCATCTTTTGATGAAAAATGGAGAGTAACACCAGGCAACCTTAATGAGGCCTTGAAGGAGGGGAAACATCAACAACGTATTCTCATTATGAATTATCCTGGAAACCCGGATGGATTGTCATATACCAAACAAGAATTAGAGGAACTGATTGCTATTTTCAAAAAGCACAATATGCTTGTGATCTCAGATGAAATATACAGTTTGTTATCCTTCGGTGTAGAGCATATCCCGATGGCAACTTTGTATCCTGAAAATACAATTACTACAACTGGTCTATCCAAATGGTGTTCAGTAGGTGGGTGGAGACTTGGAGTCGCTTTGTTGCCGGCAAGTCTCGATGCTTCAATAAAGAAGACACTTGTCGGTATTGCTTCTGAAGTATATTCTAGTGCTTCAGCGCCAATACAAGAAGCGGCTATTGAAGCATATCGTAATTTTGATGGCATTAGACCTTTTCTGGATAATCAGAATGCTATTTTGGCAAGTATTGCCAATGAAGTATATGAACGATTAACAAGGGCTAATGTTAAATTACATAAGCCCGAAGGTGCATTCTATGTGTTTCCAGATTTCAGCAATTTCACTGATCAACTAAAGAATAATGGAATCAGTGATGGAGAAACACTATGCAAAAGATTAGCGGAAGACATGGGAGTTATGATGTTGCCTGGAGGTGCATTTGGCCTGCCTAATCAAGGGTTGCTAGCTAGACTCGCTTTTGTCGATTTCAACTACAATGGACAATCAAAAAACTTCAATGTTCACCGAGACTGCAAGCATCTATTGGAGGGTATTGATAAACTATGTAATTGGCTAAAAAATTTATAAAAAAGGGGGATCATTATTATAATCCCCCTTTGTCAATAATATTATTATTTATTATTTAATACTCAAAGACAATCTTGCAAACAGATGTCTTCCCCCAAAACTAAATTGAGGAGATCTTCTAGAATAAACAAATCTACCACTAGACTGAAATGCCGGATCGGCTTCGTCTGGATACACATCTAGAAGATTGTTGGCTCCAACTGTAATGCTAAGTCCTTCACTAACCTCATGGCCAAAGCTCAAATCAGTTAAAACTTTTCCAGCATTGTAAGGATCAATAGTTGCTCCATCCATTAGATTCAAATCTTCATCAAAAATCGCCTCTCCTGTAGCCTCGGTAGTTTCTCCGAAATAAGTATTTCTTAGGTAGATGGTAGTTTTACCCAACGTCAAAGTATTACCCAATGAAACCTTTACTCTGGGAACTGCCTGTTCAAGGTAAAGTCTACTTGTTTGGTCGAAATAAGTGCCTACCAAGCCTGCTTCTTCTAATAATGGCGAGGCATTGATGCCAGCATCTTGGTCCCAAATGGTTTTAGTAAAGGTACCTGCAAAGTCATTTGTCAATGTCCCTTTACCTAAACTTGTTCTGTGAGAAACTACAAAGTCCAAACCTTGCGATTTTGTATCAATAGCATTTGCAAAAAATGCAGCTGCTGTAGCTCCCGCTTGATCAAATAATCCTTGTAATTCTACATTATCACCAGGCGCAAATTGACCCGTGAGAATAACTCTATCCTGAATGTTTACCTGATAAGCATCCACGGTAATTTTCATTTTAGCATTAGGAATTTTGGCAGTAAATCCAATACTCATATTTTGAGAAATTTCTTCCTTCAATTCTGGTATTCCCAATAATTGTGCAGCTCTAGAAGTATTCGCGAAAATTCCAACTTCTTGAGGAATTGATACGCCATTGATTAGTGAAAATATTGTAGATGTTCTACTAAAATGAATTTGATGTAAAGAAGGTGCACGGAAACCAGTGCTATATGCTCCTCTTACAGCTATGTTATTGCTTAACTTATATCGAGAACTAACCTTATAATTGAATGTTGAACCAAAATCAGAATAGTTCTCAAATCTTAATGCTGCAGCTACTAGGAAAGCGTCACTAAAATCGGTTTCAATGTCGAAATACGTTCCAATATTTGATCTGTTGGCATCTACAGCATTTGTTGGAAGGAATCCAGCAAAGCATTGCGCACCTGCAGGTCTCGCACGTCCTAAAAGATCAGTAGACAAGAATTGGTCTTCAGTTGTTGGAGTTACCAGATTACCATTTACATCGTAATTTCCATAAGATTGTTCACTGCCAGCAATAATCACATAATTTTCCTGACGATATTCTGCACCAAAAGCAAGGTTTATACCTTTCAGTGAACCTACATTATCAATGCCTCTTGCCAAGTCGAAATTCGAAGTTGTCTGGTTGAAAGTATGACCACCCGCATCAAAAGCCGTTGGAGAAGAAGTTCCCAAGGTAGCATTATGGGTATTGGTCATGTTGTATAAAAAACTATTGAAGCCAGATACTACACTGAAGTCAGTATTCCATTCACCAATCATACTAGTAATACCACCACCAAAAGATCTGTCGATAATATTAGAATTTATTCTGGGAACGGTACCATTTGGATAAATAGAAGTTGTTGTTCTATTTTGTCCCGGGAGCCTGTAGAAACAACCAGACTCACCTCTTCTATAACTGGTTCCTCCAAATCCGTACACTTCAGAATTTTCAGATAGTGGGATAGATAAGTTAGCAAAAAACTTACCACCTCTAATTTGTGATTGTCCAACTCTCATGTTATAATCACTTCTTTCTTGTCCACGAGCAGCAAGTTCAGCGTCAGTTGCATCATCTGATAGATAGTTTCCTATAGAGTCAATTGTGGTGCCAGGATCATTCAGACCATCAAGATCACCTTGACTAATATAGTCTACCTGAGCAGCATATTGTTGTACTTGTGCAATCGTCAATTGAGTTACATCCAAGCCATCTGCAGCGGCCAATCTTTCAACGCCATTCATTTCATTGAAAATAGCTCCCGAGAATTCTTGCATTCTGTTGGTTGCACCTCTAAAGTTTAATTCTCCTGTTAAGTTTATAAAACCACCCTTATCACTTACTGGGATACCATAATTAGCACCTAGATTTACAACTTCTCCATCAGAGCTTTTAGTTTCCCCTTCAAAAGGACCTATTTCACTGGAGAAATTTGCACCAGTTGTTAAGTTCAAGCCCAACTTATTTACATCCTCTTTAAGTCTAAGATTAATAACCCCTGCGATGGCGTCCGATCCATACTGGGCAGCTGCACCGTCCCTTAGTACTTCTATTTTGTCAATAGCCGTTGCCGGTATGGCGTTCAAGTCTGTTCCAACACTTCCACGACCGAAAGTTCCATTTACATTTACAAGTGAAGTGTTATGTCTTCTTTTGCCATTGATTAAAACCAAAACTTGATCAGGACCTAGCCCTCTCAATGCTGCTGGATCTATGTGATCTGTTCCATCGGAAATGGTCTGAGTATTACTTGAAAAAGATGGAGTCGTAAAGTGAAGCATTTGATTCAAATCTGTTTGAGGAGCAGTTGTAGCTAATTTTGAAATACTGATTACATCCACCGGTACTGGAGAATCTAAGTTGGTTCTATTTGATGATCGTGTTCCCAGAACAATAACTTCATCAATAAAAGTTCCCGACTTTAGAATAAAATTAAGGTTACTCTTATTTTCTTCAGTAACTGCAATTTCTTGAGATTCAAAGCCTACGAACTTGGCGATCAGAATAGCAGGTAAATCTACGTCTAAAGAGAACTTACCATTCATGTCAGTTGTTGTTCCAAGAGTAGTGTTTCCTTTTACTGAAACTGTTGCACCCGGAAGAGCTACACCGTCTCCTGTAACAATTCCCGTTACAGTGGTGGCGTTGGCACAGAAACCTGTCAAAAGCACAAAAAGGCTCAAAGCAAAGAGGTTTCTGATTTTATTGGATAATAGTATAGATTTATTCATAGAATTGAAATTACTTTTGATTAATTGTTATATTAGTGTTAGCGGAGGATTATTTATTAATCCTCCTATAAGTAACTAATTTCAAGGAATGTATGGTTAAGAAAAGAATGACCTTAGTGATTAGTTATTCCAAATATAACATTTTAAATTAAAGGTCGATTAAATGTGGTTGATGTTAATATGCTGAATTGGATATTGAAAGACAATTAATTAAAGAATGATTGCCCACTGGTTCACAGATTCAGGATTAACTACAGTAAATGATCTATAGGTTTAATGATTTTTTGCAAATCGAAAATCAATCTAGAATTTCACCTTGGAATTCTTAACTCGCCAACAACTATTTTTATCAATGGTTTAATAGTTGCGTTTAAATCATTTTTAGGCCATAGAAAAATATTGAAAAAAAAATAAGCACGACTCGTTTGGAGCCGTGCTTATTAAGAATTTTATAAATACTAGTACTTAATCCAATTGCTGAATTAAAGAGTTATTGACTCTCCATAGGATATTCTTATCAATAGAGTTTACAGTACCATTTAAATCGAAATCACCTGTGCTCGTTAAATAAATGAACGCAGCTCCGTTTTGAACCCTCCAATGAGAATTTTTATCAATAGAGTTTATTTGTCCATCGCCATTTGCATCAGCTGCAATCATAGTTCTATTACCACCAACGGTAATCATACCATTTGTGCCAAATAGTCCTGCAGCAGGATCATTAAAGTCGATTGTGATAAGACTGCCAGTTGAAGAGGTAGCATTTGTTCTTATTCCAAAGTGATTTCTATGTCTTAAGGCAACATATACTGAAGATTCAGGTAACGTTGCAAAAGAAACTGGAGAAACTCCATCAACATCTACAATGTCACCATCTCTTTGAAGTAGTGCAGACTGGGTTGCCAACACAGTAGTTGGAGTGACACCTGAACGAATTTCCACAAAAATCCAATCTACAATAGCATTATTTCCTGTAACGTTAAGCACCGTATTAGTTGTACTTTCTCCACCACCATTCACATGTGTAAATCCAATTGCTGTGTATGGCTCACTTAAAGGAATGTTGCCAGATTGTCTTAATAAATCATTCATGTCAGAAGAACCTGATTCATAAGGTCCTTGTAAGAACACTTTAAGATCAAAATCTACAGACCCACCAGTCGCTGCCGGATCAAATCCATCCAAAACAGTGGTGCCAGGAGAACCAGGAGCTAAAAAGCCATCCAATGTTGCCCATGAAGCATGCATAGCACCGTACCAGTCATCAGTGTCACTAGAGCACGATGCAAAACCACCATGTAATTGACCTACTATCCTATGATTCTGATCAAAGAGAGGCGAGCCAGAAGATCCTCCTTCAGTAGTCGTATTTCTTTCCCAAAGCTCTACTCTCCAGTGATTGCCAGTAGGCGAAACTGTTCCAGATAAATAACTTGTTTTCTGTAAGGGATCATCATCAAAAGAAATTTTCTTTACATCTCCCGCAGGGTGATGGATTCCTACTGCTGTAGAAACAGCAACTCCTGATCTGTCCCATCCGTTAAAGTACGGGTTGTATGAAGCTGGAACATTTGATGAAAGTTCCACTAAATGCGCATCAGATGGACTTGTACTAGCTAGCTGTGTACCACCAGAGATACTTTGATTAGTAGCGGCACTGCCAGAATTCGCGCATCCAAGGTATTCGTGGTTAAAATACATTACCCAATTATTTTCATTTCCGTCACAATGTGCAGCTGTTAGAAAATATGGCGTTTCATCCTCATTTGTGTTATTTACTAAAGATCCTGTACACCACGCTGATCCACTGTTTAATATCAGTGCAACGCCTCTCTTTTCATCTTGCCAAGGGCCAGCATCTGGACAATTAGTGTTCATGTTACACGATCCACTATTTCCAAATGGTCCCTTATCAACTTCAAACTTATTGACAACAGCACGATATCCATGAGTAATTTCAGAAATATTCAGTAAAGCTTGACCTGCAACTGTTGCTGGTTCATGAAATTCTATAATTACTCTATTGCTATGAACAAGTCCAACAGCTAAACTTCCATACTCCTTGTTGTTGGCAGAAGTAAACGCTCCAATGTATTCCGTTCGATCTTCACTGTATATGTATACTTTAGCATCTTCTGGAAGAAAGTATTCACCAAATATTAAATTTACCGATTTAGCATTAGGGCAATCAATCCCCATGCTCCAAATTTTATCTCCGTTGGATAATGTTTTAGAACTGGCATTAAAGAAAAAATCGAAGTCTACTACCTGAGTTATTCCATATCGAAATGGAGTCTCCTTATATTGATCAACCACGGCATCTTCCGCATCAATAATTGCCATGTCCAAAACATTGGTTTTGACAAAGTTGATTTCAGAATTCGTTGTTTTTTGCTTCCAATTTAAAGGTTCTCCACCTTGTGCTATTTGAGAATATGTGAATAAAGTGCATGTTACAGCAAGCATTGTTAAAGTAAAGTTTTTCATAAATTTTATTTTTGGTTATACGTAATTAGTGCCAATATCAACATAATAGATCGGACTGTAGTAGCCTGTTGATAATTAGCTCTAAAGATATGTTTTTTGTTTAATGTAAACAATAGTCAAATTTCATGACCTTTAGTGCGGTAATTAAAATCATTTAAAGTATTGAAAGTAAACCTATAATGTATATATATCTTTAGTATTTGTTTAAGTGCGGGTTTCGAAACTCGAATTGTGTGATTATGGATGAAAAAGAATGTAACCTATATGAGTGTAACTATGAGGCTTCAAATCTTGTATTTACCAGTGGTTTAATGATATGATACAGGAATTGAAATTCTTCAGAGTAAATGCTAGTGAATCCAAAATTGGTTTCATCGTGTTATTGATCTGTTTAATAGTACCTATTAACACTCACGGTCAGGAAATAAATATTAATTCCATCGATAATGATGGCATTTTTGATGTGTTAGAATCGGGAGGGGCAGATGCTAATTTTGATGGTATCATAGGATCTTCATTTATTGATGCCAATGCTAATGGCTTAAGTAGCATAGTAGATCCCAATGAATCGGGTGCTGGTCTGGTGCTAAAAGACTCCGATACGGATGGTAACATTGATTCCAAAGAATCTGAAAGCGATGGTTGCAACGATGTTATAGAAGCTGGATTTCTTGATGGGGATAATAATGGTTACTTAGGCACTGGAACAATTGGTTTAGGTCTGAATGTCAATAGCTTGGGTATTGTTACTCCTTAATGGTTTAATTCAAAAAAAACTTGAGCGACCTCCTTGTTCGATCTGATTAACTTCTGTCTGAAAAATAGTTAATCATCTTTTTTGAGTTGTTTTTAATTTTAAATCACATTGAAATCATATTGAATATTCGAGAGATGAATATCTGAAAAATATTAATTGCAAATAGATGATAATTTAGTGTAGCTTCGCGTGAAATCTTGTTTTTACAGGATAAAAATTAAACCTTATATAAACTTTATATTTAATATGAAAAATCAAACAGTAATTTTAAAAACAAGCTTTTTTTTCGCTCTTGCCTTGAGTATCTTATTCATTGGATGCGCCAAGGAAACTAGTGAACCAGCTCCAGTAGCAGCAGTCGTAAATTCAGCGCCTACTATCTCCTCTGTGCAAGTTAATCCAAGCACTGTTGCTGCAGGTGGGTCAGCCTCTATTACAGTTGTTGCAAGTGATGCGAACAATGATAACCTTACATATAGCTACACTGTTTCAGGTGGAGCCGTCAATGGAAGCGGTGCTTCAGCATCTTGGACCGCACCAAGCACTGCAGGAGCTTATTCAGTTACAGTAACTGTAACGGATGGTAATGGTGGAGAAGCTTCAAGTAATGGTTCTTTAACGGTTTCTGCTCCTATAACCCAAATTACTGGTAGTGCTACTTTACCTGGTGGAAGTTCTTTAGATCTATCCAATGCGCAAGTGAAACTTTACCTCAACGAAGCTGCTTGGAATAGTGATATAGCTGCCGTCACTTCAACCGTAATGGGCACAGGTGCGAGTGTAACATTTAATCTCCAGCCCGCTCCAGAGACATATTATTTGGAAATTTGGAAAGACTTAAATGGAGATGGTGTATTTAGTTCTGGTGATCTAGTTGGTCATTTTGGTATGGGTGCGGAAGTTGTTTTTAATAATTTCACTCCAATATCATTAGGTGCTGGACAGACTGTAAATGTAGGAGTCATTAATATGGTTGTTATATAAGAGATTTTATAAGACAATCTTGGAAGTAGGATAAACCATGATTTATGGATGACCTACCAGAGAAACTTTGTCCTAGCAAGAACTTTTAATGAAAAGCCCGTTATATCCTGAATGGATTAGCGGGCTTTTTTTGTTATTGTTCAATTCAAAGTTTGAATGCTATCTAGTGTGCAATCAGAATCATGTAAATCAAAAGGCATGATCAAAAACTAGAAGACCACCTGCACGAGCCTAACCATACTTATGTTAAAGATGGTCTTTATTTTAATGATGAGTCTTAGTAGATTATGTTGAGTGGTGATTTTCACAGTATGACAAAGTAAGAGAAATGGAGGATTAACATTTGACATCCTTACACAACCAAGCCATGGTACGGTAACTTTAAAAAATACGAGCACAGGAGCCTTTACATATGTTCATGGAGAACCAAGCGCTATGGACGAAGATTATTTCGCTCAATTTCTATATAATGTGACCAATATTAATGGATGTTCAGAAATCAGCTATAGGAAATGATTTTGCCATGGATGAAATCACTGTAACTCAATATTTACGTGATTGTGATAACGATGGCATTGGGAACATGTACGATTTAGATGCTGATAATGTTAAGGACTGTCATGATCTCGACTCAGATAATGACGGAATTTTTGATGTAATTGAGGCCGGAGGCGTAGACCCAAATTTAGACGGTTCAGTAGGAGTAGCATTTATTGATGATAATTTGAATGGATTACACAGTGATGTGGACCCTAATGAAGCAGGGATTGGCTTGGTAAATATGGATTCAGAGTCAGATGGAACTGCTGATGCGAAAGAACTTGACAGTGATAATGATGGTTGTTTTGATGTTGTGGAAGCTGGATTTCCAGATGTTGATGTAAAGGGTTATCTGGGAACGGGTACGATTGGTTCTGGTCTCACTGTGAACATCAGAGGTGTTGTTACTCCTTAATGCTTTAGTACTATTGTTTCGAAGAAAGATATTGTTGAATTAATAAGAAGTAATGTTTAAGCCCTTTAAACATTAGAATTTTGCAGGATAGATTCCTTTCTGGGTAAGTTGAGCAATATCCTTTTGTACAAATTCCTTGTCCTCTTTATAAGTAACACCTATCCACTTGCTTTCTGTAGGCAATACTTTTACAGAGATTCCTTTTTCCATCATCATAGTGTTCACCACGAATGGAATAAAATATTCAGATCGAGGATCATCAGCTGTTTCTTTGCCAAATCGGATAAAATCTTCTTCAAGGAAGTCCAGAATACTCGGATGGAAACCCCAAAAATTCATAGAAACCGGAACCTCTAATTCTAATTTTTCCTCAGTCTCATTAGTAAAATGAACAGCAGATCCATTTTTCCTGGCAATTTTCAATCCTTCAAATATGGAAAGCAAATTTCTTTCTCCATCCACTTTGCAGATTCCTCTATTTACTGATCCATGTTCACTTAGCGTATTAACTAAAGGATAACCGACCATGGAATATGTAGAGGCATTATCTGCGTTTTCACTAAGAAATTTTGCCATCTGAACAAAGGCATCTTTGCCGTAAAAATCATCTGCGTTAATTGCCGCAAATGGTTCATCAATAACATTCTTAGCCACAAGAATAGCATGACCCGTTCCCCAAGGTTTTTCTCTCTTCTCAATAACATCCTTTGGAATGTCACCTGTGAAGGCATCAGTTTCTTGAAATACCGTGACACAATTGACCTTGTCTTTGTACTTGCTGATGATCATATCATCAAAAGCATCTTGAAAATCTTTTCTAATAATAAAGACAATTTTATTGAAGCCCGCTTCGATGGCATCATAGATTGAATAATCCATAATCGTTTGCCCATCGGGACCAACTTTATCAAGTTGTTTTAGACCTCCATATCGAGAGCCCATTCCTGCCGCCAGTATAACTAATGTTTTGTCCATGATGTTCTTTTAGGTTAAGTCCAAATTTGTTCAAAAAAAGAAAGTGCTTTTTGGATTCTTAAGTTCTCTATTAACAATTACACGGGGAATGATGGATTGAATGTCTATCTCGCGATTATGAGGCATTCAATTTGCCCAATTTGGATTCAGCCTCTTCCCATTCAGACATGAGTTGATCAATTTTTTCCTTTGCTTGAGCGTATTCGCCAAGGACCTTTTCAGCGTTTTCCTTGTCATCATAATTCATGACGGCAATTACTTCATCCAGCTCGGCAACTTTTTTCTCTAACTCACTTATTTCTTTTTCGCAACGGTTTATTTTGTTTTCACACTTACGAACGTTTTTCTTATATTCTTTCTCTTCTTGGTAAGAACGTTTATTGGCTGAAGCACTTTCCTTTTTAGCCACTTTTGCCTTTTCTGATTTCTCAAAAAGTGCGATACTTGTGGCCTGTTTCTCTTTCAAGAAATCGTAAATATCTCCAATGAATTGTTTCAATCCATCTTTCTTTACCTCATAGATCACATTTGTCAGACCAGTTAGGAAATCTCTATCATGGGATACAACAATTAATGTTCCATCATAAGCCGCTAATGCATTTTTCAATACTTCCTTGGACTTTAAGTCCAAGTGGTTCGTTGGCTCATCAAGAATAAGAAGGTTGCTTGGCTTTAGGAGTAATTTACACAGTGCAAGCCTTGTTTTTTCACCTCCTGACAATACGGATACTTTTTTCTCAATGTCATCACCTCCAAACAAAAAACTACCCAATATTCCACGGACCTTAGTTCTTATTTCTCCAATGGCTTCGTCATCTATGGTCTCAAATACAGTCTTTTTGACATCTAAAGTTTCCGCTTGATTTTGCGCGAAATATGCAATTTCTATATTATGACCAATTTTGAAGTTACCTGAATGAGACTCACGCTCAGCAAGTATCTTTAATAATGTCGTTTTACCAGCACCATTCTTTCCTACAAGAGCAATTTTATCTCCAGCGGGTAGAATAAGATTTACGTCCGAGAAAATTTCTTTTTCACCAAAACTCTTTTGAAGATCTTCCAGCTCCACAGCCACTTTACCTGATCGTGGGGCAGGAGGGAACCTCATACTCATCCCGGAGCCATCCATATGATCTACCTCAATTCGCTCTAGTTTGTCGAGTTTTCTTATCAGAGACTGTGCAAATGCCGCTTTACTTTTCTTGGCACGGAACTTATTGATCAGAACCTCAGTCTCAGCAATCATTTTTTGCTGATTCTTATATGCTTGCAGCTGAATTTCGACTTCACTTTCCCTTTGGACTATATACTTTGAGTATGAAAATTTATAGTCATATACTTTTCCATTTGAGATCTCTATGGTTCTGTTGGTGATATTGTCTAAAAATGCCCTATCATGACTAATCAACAAAATGGAACCTTGATGATTTTGGAGGAAGGATTCCAGCCAGGAAATACTTTCTATATCCAAGTGATTGGTCGGCTCATCCAGTAGTAATACATCAGGAGCTTGTAATAATATTTTAGCAAGTTCAACCCTCATCTTCCATCCACCAGAGAATTCAGACATTTGTCTGTTCAAATCGGAATCCATGAATCCAAGACCTTTTAAGACCTTTTCAATCTGCTCTTCTTTTGAAACACTACCCAGCATATCCAATCTATCATTGAAGTGATTTAGATCTTCAATTAATTGCATGTAGGCATCCGACTCATAGTCTTCTCTTTCGCCAAGTTCAGTTGTTATTGAATTAATTTTTTCCTCAAAGGTGTTGATGTCGCTGAATGCCGTGCTGGCTTCTTCAATGATGGACTTGTCCTCATTGTGCTTCATTTCCTGCGGAAGGTATCCAATTACTGTTTCATTTGGAAGATTTATATCACCCTTAGAAGGATTGTCAACACCTGCGACAATCTTGAGCATAGTGGATTTACCCGCACCATTTTTACCGGTCAGACCTATTTTGTCCTTATTACTTACAAAGAAGGATACCTCATTAAAGAGCACGCGTTCTCCGAAGAAAACAGATATTTGATTAACTGAAAACATTGGGGCGCGAAGATAATTTTTTTATTCCTGTTACGAAAGCCGATTATAGGCTTGTCGGAAAAAAGATCAATCCCCGGTTGTTAACATATGTAGTTTCTCGTTTTAATGTTTAAATGCTGTAATGCTTCAATGCGATAGTGCTGTAATGTTTCAATGTTGTAATGCGTTAATGCTCTGATATTTTCCGGAATAGATAATATGTTCTCCAAGCGGAGGCCCCTTTGGGGAATTTAAGGGCGTGGGAGGCAGTAATGCGAAAATAGAAGTTGTCATTCAGAAGGAGGGACGACTGAAGTATCTCGTCTTAATTATCTGGCTCAGCGATTAATTGGATGAATTGAAGATATTCCTGAGAGCCCAGGAATGGCATTGAATGACGCTTCTATGATGATACGCATGATAATCAAGAGAGTAAAGCACTTATCACTCAACACTCATCTCTCTCATTTTACTTCTTAGTAACGAAGTCTAGGGATGCTGAATTAATGCAATATCTCAAACCTGTTGGTTTCGGACCATCATCGAAAACATGTCCAAGGTGCCCATCACATCTGTCGCAAACCACTTCAACCCGTCTCATGCCATATGTGTTGTCGACATTTTCACCTACATTACCTTCCATGAAAGTATAGAAACTTGGCCATCCCGTTCCTGATTTGAATTTGGTGTTCGATTCGAACAGT
>JBLIMR010000037.1:0-27189 GCA_047638815.1 Gammaproteobacteria bacterium | reverse complement strand
TGTATCTCAAGGTATAGTGTCTCAAAATAAGGAACCTTATTATTATGGGATCAAGGCCAAACAGGGAGTGTCAGATATCAAATTGATGTTGTATTATAAAGACGATAAAGGTGAACGAATAAAGATCGGTGATCTTGTAGTTCCGGTAGAACAAAAAAAATAGAAGTCATGTTGGTGTTATTATCTCCTGCTAAAAAAATTGCGCAACATCCAATACAGAGGGATCTTGTTGAGACTCAACCTGTATTATTGGATGAGGCAGAATATCTGATGGGTAAGTTGAAAACATATTCCGTTGGTAAGATTAAAAAGTTGATGAGTGTAAGCGATGATATTGCTAGACTCAATTATGGAAGATATCAGGAATGGAGGCGTCCTCTTTCAAAGAAGAACGCATGGATGGCGGCTCATTCTTTTGATGGATCTGTTTATTGGGGATTGGATATGAAATCACTGACAACCAAACAGGTTGAATGGTCTAATGATCATTTGAGAATATTATCTGGTTTATATGGTCTATTGCGACCCACTGATCTTATGATACCATATCGATTGGAGATGGGAACGAGAATGCCAGTAACTAAAACGAAAACCAATTTATATAAATATTGGGCTGACACAATTACGGAATTGCTTGAAGAGGAAATTAACAGTCAAAATCATAAATGTGTCGTCAACTTGGCCTCGAATGAGTATTTCAAGTCCGTAAATTCCAAAAATCTGTCAGTTCCTGTAATCACACCAGTATTCAAAGATTTCAGTAAAGGAGAGTATAAGTCCTTAATGACTTATGCAAAATTTGCGCGAGGACTTATGTCGCGATATATTATTAAGAATAAAATCAAGACTCCAGAGAAATTAAAGGGATTTGATTACGAAGGGTACTACTATAATGATCATTTAACCGATGGGAATACTCTTGTTTTTACAAGAGACAAAGTGCCTGGGAAATTGAAATAGCCCTTGACCGGGATTGACGATGAAAGTAAAAACATTGATGAAATATTTGACCGTGTTGCTAATCGCAACTTTTTTCATGCTGAATGAAAAATTGTTATCTCAAGTTAATTCTGATCAAGCAGCGTTGGAGAGGACTAATTTCTTAAATAAAGATTGGAATAAATTAAAGCAAAAAAAAGGATCTTTTTATGTTCATTGGGGATACAACCGGTCTTATTACCGAAATGCGGATATTCATTTCAAAGGAAAGGGCTTCGATTTTACGTTAGGTGATGTAAGTGCTCACGATGTACCAGAAGAATTTGATGCCAAAATATATCTCAATCCAGTCAAATTAACCATACCGCAATTCAATTTTAGGATGGGGTATTATCTTGATGATCATTATAGCGTCTCTCTCGGTTGGGATCACATGAAATATAGAATAACTGAATACCAACAGGTAAGCATCGATGGGTATATTGACGAAGAAATTTCCGAAGAATACGGACAAGTATATAGCAATCAGAATATTATTTTAACACCAGGTTTTGTTAGGTTTGAGCATTCGGATGGAAACAACTTTGTTCGTGTTGCTATTGAAAGACAAGATGTATTAAAGGCGAGTAAAAATAATCGGTTGAGGTTAGAAAACTTAATTGGTTTATCCCTGGGTCTTGCAGTGCCTTGGACAGATGATCATTTGTTTGGAGTAAGATATACGAACAAGATACATATTGCTGGATGGGGAACTTCGGCCCTATTAGGTCTTAGGGCCAATTATGGCAATCATATCTATTTGCAATATCGATTCCAAATTGGTTATTTAAATCTTACTGATATACTAATTCAAGATGACCTTGATAGTCGTGCAGCACATGACATAAAATTCACCGAAATGGCTATAGCTTTGGGATATAATTTTCATATCAAAAGGAAGAATAAATAAGCCAAATATTTAGTTGAGTAAGAACGATTCGATTTCAGTATTGCTCCGTTCTTAGAAGAACTAAGGTGCAGGCTTCCTCTACAAAAATTCCTTCTTTAAGAGCCGCAACTTCAAATTTAGGATTTTCAGTTCCTGGATTGAAGATTATTCTTTTTGGCTTTAGGCTCAATAGATACTCCATATAATCTTCTTGTCGAGGCCAAGAGATATACATGGTTATTGTATGAACATCCTCTAAGGCCGGCTTCTCAATAATATTCAAAATTTCTCTTCCAAAGACCTCACCTTCGGAAATACCAAGAGGGATAAATTCATAGCCTTTTTCATCCAATAACTGTGCAGCCAAATATGCATACCTCCCCGGTCTTTCGCTTGAGCCTACAATAACCGTTTTCTTTTTTTCTTGCATGTTAATTTTAAAAATGTAACCAATGAATTTTTGTATTTGTACCACTAAACTCAATCGTTGGAGCTGGAATTTTAATAAATGAAAAAGTAGAGAAAAGAAAGTTAACGACTTTCGATTTGGAATTTATTCTTTCAAGATCCACATCCAAACTTAAGTAATATTGTCTGTCTCGATCGAAGAATCCAAATTCTTCTGGATTTTCATTTGCTCCGGTAATACCATCAATTCCGTAGCCTGCAGCTATATTCAACCAACTTGGAACCTTGCTATCATCACTTAAGAATGATTTTATATTGGCACTCAACCAGTATGTCTGCCCATTGTAATCTTTCAAAAACCTTTCCTGCCAATTTTCCCCAAAAGTGCCAGGTCGTAGGTCTGTATAATCACTTTTGGAATACGAGTATTTCATGTTAACCCTTTGTTCTTGCCAGGCAACATCTTGTCCCCACAGTATTGCCCCACCAGCAGCGTTTGCAATCATATCACCAGTAGATGCTCCCCACTGAGCAGAATATCCGTCAAGAAGTTCAATTGTTGACTGAAAAATAAGACCATATGCAACGCCATAGTTTCTGGCCTTATTACTTGATAATCCTGCCCATTCCAAGCTGCTTTTAGCAGCCTTCGCGAAATGATATGCGGTTACAGAATGTCCAATTTTATCCATCTGCATCCACTCTGTATTATCATTGAAAAAGTGAAAGCTTGTTTTTTCATAATCGGCATACCACAACTGATTTAGACCTATCATTGTACCGGTGTATAAAAGTCCTCCGCCAATAGCAACTTTCTTTAGCCGATTTTTATTTAACTCGTACGTTTGTTCATTCTCAGGTGGAATTTTTTGACTGTGTACAATTGATGAAGTAATTACACAACAGAAGATTATGAGAGTTTTCTTTATGAGTATACTTACTTTTTGATGCGTAGAAGAAAGCATGGATTAGTGCGGATCAGAAAAATCAGGATTGTTGATGAACTCAGCGTCAGACAAACTTTTCATGAAATCGATAAGGCCTTGTTTTTTTGCAGGAGTTAAAAATAATCCGGAATCTTCGCCAGTTACGATTATGTTAACATCTACTGTTGGTGATGCTAATACTCCTGAGTTATAGTGTTCAATTACATCCTCAAGTGTGGTAAATCTTCCGTCATGCATATAAGGTGCAGTGAATTCAACATTTCTTAGCGTAGGAACTTTGAAAAGTCCTATGTCACTTGCTAAACCTGTTACACCTCCGCGGCCTTGGTCAGTAAATACAGAGTCGAGTCCATTATTGTGAAAAGTATTGTTTCTCATCTGTCCGCCTGGTAATGGGTGACAATGGAAGCAATCACCACCTAGGTTTCCGCCTGAAACTATTTCTGAATCACCACCTTCTTGGTCCCAAAGACTAAGCCCCAGTAATTCTGATTCTGTAAAAAATGCCTGACCAACTAGAAACTTATCATATTTAGCATTGGCTGAAACCATCGACCTGATAAACTGGGCAATTGCCTTGGTAGCCCGAATAGAATCAATACAAGATGAACCAAATGCGGCTTCAAATAGATCAGGATAGAGTACTGTGTCTTCAAGTTGAGCCAATGCATTATCCCAAGTATTATGCATTTCGATAGGGTTTATTACTGGTTGTAAAATCTGATCTTCGAGGGTAATCGTTCGTCCATCCCAGAAAAATCCGTTGGTATTCCATGCCATATTCACTAGCGCCATGGAATTTCTTGTGCCTGCAATACCATCAATACCCACACTAAATTGCACGGGATCAGTAAAGGCGGCTTGAGGGCTATGACAACTTCCGCAAGAAATTGAGTTGTCAGCAGATAGCTTTTTTTCCCAGAATAGATGTCTTCCAAGGGCAATAGCCTCTTCTTTCATGGGATTGTTCGAAGGGATAATAGGCTCCTGAATATGAGAAGGAATATTAAATTCCCAATCAGTACCAATAGGAATTGTGCCCTCGGCACAAAGATCTGTAAATTCTGGCCCCGGTTCCATAGGCTTACAGTCATCATCTTTACAGGATATAAATGTCATCACACCCAATATAAGGGCAAAAAAGGAGATGATATGACGAATTCTTTTAAAGTACATATATGCCGTTCTAGAACGTTCAAATTTACTCATAATTGCCGTTCCATGCTCTAAAAAGGATGCTGCAACTTGGATTTCTGAATGTATAGTATATCATTGCTTTTGAATGCATAGATTTGTGGAAATGTCAAACCTAACAATCTATCGCTCCTCAGCTGGTTCTGGGAAAACATATACTCTGGTCAAGGAGTTTTTGTTGATAGTCTTATGCTCAGATAATTCGACTGAATTCAGAAAAGTATTAGCTATTACCTTTACAAATAAAGCCGCAACTGAATTAAAAGAAAGAATAATAAAGCAACTCTCGGGTTTAGCTGGTCTTGATAAACTGTTTGCCGATGATGCTTTGCGAAGAGATTTAATGCAAAAGCTGCAAATTTCGGAGGCAGTTTTAGGCCAAAGATCATCCAATATTCTTGAAAAAGTCATCTACAACTATGGAGATCTGGCGGTCAGTACAATCGATAAGTTTGTGGTTAAAATATTGCGATACTTCAATCGAGAATTGGGAGTTAATCCGGATTTTGCCATAGAGTTAAATATAAAATTACTCATGCGTATGTCCGTAGAGCGTGTGATGTCAAAAATCGGTCGAGACAAAGTTCTAACCGATATGGCTTTGTCCTATACGGAGCAAAAATCTGACAGTAATAAATCCTGGCGAATCGATGAAGATCTCTTTAAGATAGCATTGTTCCTGAAGGAAGAGGAAAGTCAATTGGCTATTTCCGTGCTACAAGAATATGACGAAGGAGTGCTCTTGAATTTTTTTAAGTCAATACGAAAAACTAAAAAAGAACTGGATGATAAATTAGATGTATTGGGTAAAGAATGTCAATCCATTTTGTCAGAACATGAGGATCTGAATAAGGATATGTATAAAAATGTTTGGAATTTTTTTAAGACTATAAATTCAGAAACGAAAAACTACAACCTGTACCCATCGCCATCTGTTGTTAAAAATATTAATACCCCAACTTGGTACAAAAAAGCAGTAGAAAAAAAAGTTGATATAACGGAATCAATTGATTTTTTGCGGGATAGACTTTTTCCAAAATTTGAAGAGTTTCAAAAAATTTCTGGGAATTTGATATTGCAAAACCTATGGCTACAATCTTTTCCACCATTAATGTTTTCCAAGCGAATAAATACAGAAGTAGAGGCCCTGAAGGAAGAACAAAATGTAGTCTTAATAAGTGATAATAATAAAATGATATCGGATGTATTGCAAAATAATCCAAGTCCTTTTATATACGAGAAACTAGGAGAGCGATACGCACATTTCATGATAGATGAGTTCCAAGATACTTCTATTGTGCAATGGCAAAATCTTATTCCTCTGGTGGAGGAATCACTTGGCCAAGGAAAAAAGAATGTTCTTGTAGGAGACAGCAAACAATCAATTTATAGGTTTCGGGGAGGAGAAATGGAGCAGTTGTCACAATTGCCAAAAATATTTAAGGGAAACGAAGGCCATGCTCTTACGGAAAATGTTTTTAAGAACAACTTGAAAGTAGAGTCATTAGCGTATAACTTTCGATCGAAGAAGGAGGTGGTTTCATTCAACAATGATCTTTTTAAGTTCATCTTGGAAAGGAAATCCGAAAGAGTTCAGACATTGTATGAGAACTACGCTCAGAAGCCAATGAAACCTGAGGGTGGGATGGTAAGAATTAGTATCTTGGAAAAGACAGATGATGAAATCATGTTAGAAACTGTCAACGATATTATTCAAGAATCTCTGATTGCTGGATATAGTTATGGTGACATTGCTATATTGGTATATAAAAATTCAACAGGACAAGAGGTCGCTGAGTATTGTAAGGAAAGAAGCATCCCAGTCGTGTCCAATGAAAGTTTGTTGTTAAAGAATAATGATGAGGTTTCCTTTGTTCTGAATCTTCTTCAACATATTCTGGAGCCAAGTAATAACAAGCACAAATTAAACCTATTGAATTATTTGCATCTGAAGTATTATCGGGAGATGGAAAGGCATTCTTTTTTGGTGAAGTATCTGAACTCAGACGGACATTTCGAGGAAGTATTTAAGGCTATAAATGTGCACCTTATATATAGAGAGCTATTGCGAAAAGATGTTTATTCTCTTTGCGAATTGTTATGCAAGAAATTTGAAATTAATAGTTCGGAGGCATATATGTTAGAATTTTTAAATATATGTTCAGGATTTGCTAGAAAAGACAAAGGAGATGTGTCCTCGTTTATGGACTATTGGTCTATCAATAAGAAAAAGTTCGCGCTCCAAATGGCACATGATGAATCTGCGATAAATATAATGAGTGTTCACAAATCCAAAGGACTCGAGTTTCCTGTTGTTATTAATCTATACTATTTTAAGAAATTTAAAGACTATAGTAAGGATTATTTGTGGGTCTATAATAAGGAAGAGAAAGTGCCTTTGAATTTATTGCCTGTAAAAAAGCTTTCCGCTAAGACTGAGTATGCAGGAATGATCGAGGAGGAGGAGTATAAGACTTCAATAGACCAATTGAATGCTCTCTATGTCGCAACCACTAGAGCTGCAGAAGTTTTGCATGTCGTAGTGCCGACTCCTGCGAGTTCAGCTTTGTCTACAAAAAAAAATAGAATCGATTGTTTACTGTATAATTTCGCGAAGGGAAAAGAGAATCTTGATGGTCTAGCACAATGGGGAGAATTAGAAGTGGAAAGAAAGGATAAACAGGAAATAGAGGCAAACTTAACTTTGGAAAATTACGATCGATTGGATTGGAGATCGGATATAAGAATAGCGATAGGTGATGAGCTTAAAGGCGAGGAACTGACATTTGGAAATCGATTACATGGACTTATTGCGGAGACCAATTCAAGAGATGATATTGAAAGTGCGTTGGTGAAGTTTCAAAGAAGTAATTTTCTTTCTGATGATAAAATTGATGAAATAAGATCAGGAATTTTATCTGTCTTTAACATGCCACAATTTCAACGTTGGCACGACAACGCTTTGGATGTCATAAACGAAAAAGAAATTTTGCAACGAGAAGGGAAAAACTTGCGACCTGATCGTATTTTTATTTTGAAGGATGAGGTAATTGTTGTGGATTTTAAAACAGGCATTGAACGTGCAAGTAATAAAAAACAGGTGACAGATTATGTCAATGCACTTTTTGAGTTAGGATATAATAATGTTCGAGGTTTTTTATTGTACACAAGAGAGCAAAAGCTCATAGAAATAAGTGCATAAAATATTGTGAGATTATGAAAATATTATGGGAAATAAGAACCTTCGATGAATTCAATTTGGAGGAATTTCATGACTTGATTCAATTACGGATAGAAGTTTTCGTGATAGAGCAGGACTGTCCTTATCAAGAGCTTGACGGATTAGATAAAGGGGCCTGGCATATCACTGGTAGAGACGAAAATGGACAATATATTGCGTGCTCTAGAGTTATAAAGGGGGGAGAGGTTTATGATCAAGTTTCTTTTGGCAGAGTTATTATCAAAGAGGGCTTTCGAGGATTGAAACTGGGGCATGAAGTGGTGTCTCGAACGATGGATTTCATCAAGGGAAAATTCCCCGGAGAGGATGTGAAAATTTCAGCGCAAGAGTACTTACTACAATTTTATGAGTTACATGATTTTGTGCAAGTAGGGGAGATGTATCTTGAAGATGATATCCCTCATATTCCCATGATTTACAAAGTTGAAAAGTAAGTCAAGACCAAAAGTAAATTCACTTAAAAGGAATTCAGGAGGTTCATCAATTAATTCAATTCTATTTACCTGACGGAGACAAAAACACCACTATAAACAAAGGGAATGTTAAGATAATCTCTAACTCTTACAGTGAAACTGTATACCCCATCGTGAGAATAATCAGGTCTCCACCCTTCCTTGGGATCAGTTGTTTTAAATACAATCTGACCCCATCGATCGAAAATTTCAAGATCGTATTCTACAACTTCACCAATGACAGATGGCCGGAAGAAATCGTTCAATCCATCATCGTTCATGGTAATAGCGTTAGGCGCGTAGAAAACATGGCCATTCACTCGTATCGAACTTGCAGTAGAAGCCGAGCAACCATGTTCATTGGTGGTATATTGCGTAATTTCAAATAATCCTGCTCCGTTAAATGAATGTTCAATAAAACAGTCTTCGTAGGATGATCCATCCGATAGGTAGAAATTACAATCCACAGAATCCACTTCCGATGTTATGGTAATATTTGGTTCAAGAATATCCACCTCAAATGGATCGATTGCGAATCCAACTTTAGGGGTAGGGAAAGTGCTCAATGCATTTGGTAGGGTAAATGTGGCGGTCTCAAGGCAACCGAATGTAGAGCTAACCGTCAAAGAGATATCAAAAGTTCCTGTTTGGTTATATAGATGAAAAGGTGATGGGGCAGAGCTCGTTTGACCATCTCCAAAGGACCATTGGTATTCCAAACTTGATCCTCCTGTGGTATTATTATCAAAGGCTGCGGCATAAGGAACACAACCAGAGCCTTCAGTTTCGAAATTTACATCTAGAGGGGCAATTGTCAAAAACTGGTCATTGATAGTAAATTCACAATCGTTGGCATCAACAACCAGAAGTTCTACTGCATGATAACCGTCTTGAGAAACCGTTACGTTCGTTTGAGAGGGGGCGTTGGGATCGTAATCCAATGCATCTTGAATGTTCCATTGATAAGTTGCTGGTTCTTCGAAGTTACCCTGCGGAATGAAATCAGTGGAATTTCCAACCTGACACTGTGCTTCCGGCATGGACAATTCAAGTAAAACGGGTTCGGCAACGATAACAGTTTCAGTGAAAGTATCTGAACAAGTAGATGCTGCGCTTGCCAGAATAGACACTTCATACGATCCACTTGCAGGAAACGAGACGTATGGATCATTCTGATTGCTGTAATCGTCTTGATTTGCAAAACCAAAATCCCAGATCCAATTGTCCTGATTTGTACTAAGATTTGTAAATAATAATTGGGTACCAGAACAATCACTATCGCCAACAAAAAACTCAGCAATAGGAGATGGCGGAATGTCAATAATAATCTCATCAGAACCACTACAATTGACTTCATCTGTCACGGTTACACTTAGGGTATATTCTCCAGGAGTATCAAAAGTAATGTTGTCTAATGATGTATTGGAGTTAGGAAACACCGGAACACCATTAAGACTCCAATCGGTGTCAAAATTCACCAAATCTAGTTCTTGAATCGAAATGGAATAGGTCTCCTGATCATCAAGGCATTCAAAAAAGGGATCGTTTAGGACTGGAGCTGGGAAACCTGATATAGTAATAGTTGTAATGGATGTATCAGAGCAATTGTTATTGGATGAGACAACCAATGTAACTTCATAAGAACCTCCTTCGTCATAGGTGTGAATAGGTTCGAATTCCGTTGAGGTAGAACCATCTCCAAAGTCCCAAAAAAAGTTGATGCCATTTTCGCTATTGTTTTCGAACTCAACAGTGGCCATACAATTGTTTGTGGTTCCTCCTCCCGATCCAGAAGGATCGACAAAAACAGCAATAGGTTGACTTGGGCACAGCAAAACGTTAAATTGAAAATCTCGTCTTATTTCACTTAAGAAAACACCATCTCGAAATTCCCGTGCGCATATTCCAATAACATATTGCCCCTGTTGTGTCGGTGTTCCTGTTAAAAATCCTGTTTGCGAATCGATATTAAACACTGGATCTGAATCAATTTGATAATCTTCACTATACCCAAAAGCCCAATTGATAGGATTGTAATTAGGATTACTAGGTGGGTTTGGTTGTGGATTAGCCGCGGAACCACCGGTGAAAGGAGTACAAAAGCTATAAACAATTGAATCACCATCAAGATCTGATGCACTATGGTCAAACTCAAGCGGACTGTTAAGACACAACGCTACAGGTGGAAAACCATTAAACTCTGGGCTACTGTTTTCGGATACAATGCTTGAAGGCGGAACAAAAGCGGTAAATGTATTTCCTGTATCATCTGGACTCACAATATTGTCAATTGTTCCATTTCTACAGCACCTTTGATAAACCAAATAATAACCACTAGAGTTCGGAGGTAAGTTAATAGTTTTGGTGTAAACCCCTTCCTGTACGCAAGCAGGTATGTTTAAGTTTTCACAGAGGCCACTTAAGAAAGGATCAATTTCAGTAACATCTGGAGCACTAAAAGTTGTGGCACTGTAATACGAGTTGTTTCCATTGAAAACACCCAATATCGCGAAGTTATTATTCCCATCTCCGTCAAAATCTGCACCATTTCCAGCACAATCTCTGTAAACCTTTAATGTTACTTCATATTGACTGGCAGAAATTTGCTCATAACTAATAACGCCTCCAACCAAGTGGACAGCAAAGCCGATCGTTGGTATAACAAGGCAAATTAATATTAGTAAAACGATTTTCTTCATGCTATTGACAGTTCTATGCGAAAATAGTACTAATATGAGTAAATGGGAAACTAATAAAGGCTAAACCTTATACTCCTAATCGCACGAAATGTCGAGTATGCCTCAGATGCAAGTTTAACAGATTACGTTAGGTCAACGGCCATTATAGTACGCAGTCTTACAGCTTATTGCTTTATGATTTCGAATTCAACTCTCCTGTTCTCTTCCTGACCTATTTCCGTGTCGTTAGAGGACAAAGGTTTTGAGCTTCCAAATCCCTTAAACGAAAGTCGACTTTTATCAATATCGTTCTCAATCAGATAATTATATACGGACGCGGCTCTTTTTTCAGATAATTTTTGATTGTATTCGAGATTTCCAACATTATCTGTATGTCCTTTAATCAGTATTTCCATGAAAGGATAATCAAAGAGCAAATCTCTTAATTTCACTAACTCTAGTTCTGACTCCGTAAGAATTTTCACATCATCGAACTCGAAGGAAATATTTTTGAGTTCTACAACCGCTCCAACTTTATACTCAACTTTATTGATGGTTATCTCATCAGATGAAACATAACCTTCTATCACTTCGGGTGGTTCTGGAGCGAAACTTTCCTTAGGAATACCAGTCAAGCGTTCATGTGGTTTAGCTTTTCTAAGCATGACGTCATCGATGTAATAATATGCACCATCTTTCCCACCTGGTATTTTCTCATGTTTAGTGATCTCGTCCCCGTAAAAATTTCCAATAACAAGAAACTTTTCACTCCCAGTAGCCTTGAAAACTCCTTTTACCTTCTTCCAACCAATAAATCTAGGTTTTATGATTTTTTCATGATTAACAACAGGTGTAATGTATAATGGAAGTCTGTTTCTAGTGTCAAGCTTGTCATCTAACATGGCAATGCCAATGTTGTTCGAAGCTTGTGAAGCTATTGATGAAAGGGCAACCCACACCGAAACATGGTAAAGGCTATCCGCTTTCAACTCCTGTTTCAAAGGGACCTGAAGATATTCATGCCAGTATGTGTCTGTCCCACCAAGTCCGAATATTTTGATGCCCATCATACTTGCGCCAGTATGAGGATATTGTTTGCCATTATTATGTTTCATGGGATGAGACCAACAAGTAGATTTAGATTTGGAACTCAACAAATCAGGAGTAGTTGCTGTTGCACTTGTCCAATCGAGAAACCACTTTTTTAGTTGTTCTTCTCCTTGATTCCAAAAACATGGAACAATTTTATTTTCTTCAAAACTTGGGTTTGGAATGTAATTGAATTCTTGTGGTCCTGTAATTCCTGGTATATTTATTTGAGCCGACAGAGTCAAACTCATCAATAGGGCAACGGAGAGAACAATTTTTCTAAACATGGATTCCAATATTTATCATAAAAGTAAACATCAATCGTACCAAGAATACGATTATCTACCATTGCTATTAACAGATGTATGTAAAGTGCATCATGAACCCTTCGACCCTTCGACAAGCTCAGGGCACCGCAAGCTCAGGGATCGAATTAAGAGTGAAAAGGCAGATTTTAGGAGGGGGCAAAGTCTTTCCGAAATTTCCAGAGTAATGTTAATCCTCTAATCACCATGAAAACTACGAAAGCAGCCCATATACCATGTAAACCAAATTGATATTTATCAGATATTATTAAAACAGGCACAAAGCCAAGGAAAGAGGCTATTAGTAATGTGTACATAAGGTATTTAGACCGACCTAGACCCTTGAAGATACCATCGAATGCAAAGGCAATTGCGTTGATTGGTTGAGATAGGATTAAGATCCAAAAAATTGATTCAAATAAATGCACAACCCCTGTTTCTAGGTCGAATATCATTGGAATATAATTGTAAAATATGAAATAAAAAGAACCCAGAATACAACCAATTAGCATTGATATTTTCATCAATTTCATGCCTACAGTATATAATTCTTCAAATCTTTTCTCTCCAAATAATCGACCTGAGATTGCATTACCTGCATTGGCGTATCCGTCAATAAAGTAGCTTGAAAAAAGCCAAATGTTTATTGCAATAGTATGCGCGGCAATGTGTTCATCACCATAAGATGTCGCATATCTGTTTGCTAAGAAAAATGCTATATTAAGGGCGATGGTCCTTATTATAAACCCAGAACTCATTCCAATTAAAAATTTAAACTCGGAATTTAATTTATATTTTAGTTTGAAATTGAAAGGAGTATTTTTTAAAAAATAAATGGTTGATAAAACAAGCATTATCATCTGGGCAAATAGACTGGCATAAGCGGCTCCTTTAATGCCCATAGCTTCAAATGGGCCTATTCCAAAAATTAGAAAATAATCTAGGATAAGATTTAGTACTCCCCCAACTATGCTTATTTGCATCGCCCAAGCAGTATTTTGTAGTCCACGGAAAACCCCAAACATTCCATAGGTGGCTAGTACAATAGGAAGTCCTAGGCATCTTATCTTGAAGTAATCAGTGGCTAGGTTTAAGATTTCACCTTTCGCAGAATATAGTGATAGCAGATCCCTTGCGAATGAAAACATGACAATAAGAATGATAAAACCTAGAATGATGTTGAATAGGAATGCCTGTGGAATAAGGGTTTTAATGGTTGGTAGAGATTTCGCTCCGTAATGACGTGATACAATAGCAGAAATGGCTGTTTTTGTTTGAGTTAGCACCCAAATGGTCAATAAGAACAAGGAAGATCCCAGTCCTACAGCCCCGAGTGGTGTGGTTCCTAGTCGACCAACCATGGCAGTATCGGCCAGAGCAATGAGTGGTTCCGCAATACCTGAAAGAATCGCGGGTAGTGCTAACCGATTTATTTCTTTTAAGGAGATCGATCTACTCTTGGACATATAATACTTCTAAAACTATGGCTACAAAGGAACGAGAATTGCCCGATGTATGAAGATAAAGAAGCAATTTTATATATCAAAAAGCAGGAATAAATATTGAGGCATGGAAACAGTTAGAAATGAATTTTGATCCTCGGTATCCTGCGCTAATAGTATGAACGGTCAATTGGATAACTATATATTTCATTAACTTCGTGCGATCTAATTAAAATTACATTATGAAAACGAAATTTATAACTGGTCTATTTATGCTAAGTACAGCATTGATGATAAGTATTTCTCTTGAGGCACAATACTCTATAAAAGGAGAGAAAAAACAACCTGGCATTCAGATTGAAAATATTGATAAAAATGTTCGCCCACAAGATGACTTTTACAAGTTCGTAAATGGCAAATGGTTGGAGAATAATAGTATACCGGATGATGAGACTAGTTGGGGTAGTTTCAATCAACTCAGAAAGGCAACCAATGTTAATTCTTTGTTGATACTTAAAAAAGCCTCAAAAAGTGATGCATATGCTAATGGAACTGATCAGAGAAAAGCTCTGGATCTTTTTCAATCAATAATGGATACAGAAAGTAGGAATAGGGCTGGAGCTAAACCATTACAGGTATATTTACAAAGACTAAAGAATATCACTAATTTCTCTGACTTGCAGGGATTTATGGTTGAAATGGAGCCGTATGGTGGCGTTGGTTTTTTCGGTTTTGGCGTAGGAGCTGGACTTAAGAATTCTAATATCAATGTTGGATTTATAGGGCCATCTCGACTCGGACTTCCGGATAGAGAATATTACATGGCTAAAGATGATGACTCTAAAGAGATAAGAAAGAATTATATCTTGCACGTGACGAGAATGTTCGAATTTGTTGGTTATGACAATAAGACCGCATCTGATAAAGCTGCACGAGTATTGGCCTATGAAACTAAATTGGCAACGCACAGACTTACAAAGGAAGAAGGAAGAGATATCCGTCAAATGAATAACCCCATGACCATCAAGGAATTGAATAGCCTGGTGGGAATAATTGATTGGGAAGATTACTTCAAGCCATTTGGAATTACCTCAAAAGATACAATCATTGTGACCCAACCGGTTTATATGAATTCATTAAACATTCTGGTGAAGCAGGATGGTATCGATGAAGCTAAAAACTATGTAGAGTGGAACATGATTAATGATGCAGCCAATCTGTTAACTGAAGAGATGGATAAGGCAAATTGGGATTTTTATAGTAAGAGTTTAAGAGGTTCGGTATCTCAAAAACCTATCGATGAAAGAGCACTTAGTCAATTGAATTGGACAATGGGCGAGGCCTTAGGTAAACTTTATGTTGATGAATATTTTCCGGCTGAGGCTAAGGAAAATGCTGAAATGATGGTTGATAATGTAATCGAGGCATACAAAGCAAGAATCCTAGCCTTGGACTGGATGTCAAAAGTGACTAAGATTAAGGCTATTGAGAAGTTGGATAAAATGACTGTAAAAGTTGGTTATCCAAACAAATGGAAGGATTATTCAGATTTGGAAGTCAAGTCGGTTGCTAATGGAGGATCGTATTTTCAAAATGCTCTGAATGTATCGAAATGGAGTTATATGGACGATCTCAAGAAATTGAACAAAGAGGTGGATAAGTCAGAGTGGGGGATGGCACCACAAGTAGTAAATGCCTATTACAATCCACAGTACAATGAAATCGTTTTTCCAGCGGCTATACTTCAACCTCCTTTTTACGATTATAAAGCAGATGAGGCAGTGAATTACGGTGGAATAGGTGCAGTTATTGGACACGAAATCTCTCATGGTTTTGATGATCAAGGTGCGAGATTTGATGCTGACGGAAACTTTAATAACTGGTGGACAGAAGAAGATTCTAAGAATTTTGAGGAAAGAGGAAAAAAATTAATCGCCCAATTTGATGCTATCGAAGTTAAGCCAGGAATGAATATTAATGGTGCATATACCTTGGGTGAAAACATTGGTGATCTTGGCGGAGTAAATGCTGCCTATGATGGACTTCAGTTATATTTTTCGAAGAATAAAAAACCTGGAGATATTGATGGCTACTCTGCTGAGCAAAGATTTTTCATGTCGTGGGCAACAGTTTGGAGAACACTAATGAGAGATGAAGCCATGGAAACACAAATAAAGACCAATGTGCATTCTCCGGGAGAATATAGAGGTTATGTTCCATTGAAGAATGTGGATGGCTTCTATGAAGCATTCAAAGTAAAGAAGAGTGACAAGATGTATCTTGCTCCAAAGGATCGTGTGAATATTTGGTAGTTATTCTATTCATCAAAAAATATTTAAACCGCTGTGAGAAATCATGGCGGTTTTTTTTAGGTTAAAAATAAGCTGTAGGTGTGCCAGATTTCTTGCAATATATTTTAGCTAGGTGAATCGGATTAAGCAGAATTAAAGGTAAGGCGCTTGTTGATGTTTTTTTAAGGCAATGCATAACGTAACGAGTATGATGTCGTAGTATCTTGGATAGGGCGATAAATTATGTTAGGGGCTAATTCATTTATCTTCAAACAATTTATTATAGGCTATGTATTCTGGTAAATTCCATGAAAGAAGACTTTTTGATTCCCAATTCTCTCTGAAAATATTTTTACGTTCCCCAATTATTTGATAGTATTCCTCTGGGGTCATAAAATTTTGTTTAAATGGAAATTTTTCTTTCTGTATTAAATCAATCTTATTCAATTCATGAAGTGATTTATCTAAGTACGGTAGGGTCTTATCAGAAAGAGTTGCAACATAATCTAGATGCAAAAAGGATTTGTCAGAATTTTTAAAATTGTATTTAGCAATAAACGTATCCCAATTGATAATTGAACCAATAATTAAAATCAAAAGCAAAGCATATGAATTTGTCTTAAAGAGATAAAATACAGATTTTCTTTGCCATACCTTAACATAAACTGTATACAAACCATAAACTGTAAGTATCAGAAAAATAATCACTCCAATTCTTTTATATGCTAACGCAAAATGGTTGATATACCAGAAATTACGTATTGCAACTGATAACGCTAATATTCCATTTTGGACTAGCCAGATGTAGCTTAAATATTTTAATAATCTATTTTTTTTGTAGAAATTCAAGTTCCCTCGGAAGAAATAAAGAACTAAAATTATTGAAATAATTATTGAAAATATTAAAAGGTAAGTTCCTTCATGTACAAATTGCTTTAAAAATTCACCTTCCCACTCAAAACCAAACCAAACCCATCTTATATCGATAATATTTAAAACTAAGATCACCATATTGAGAACAATTAGTAAGAAGACTCCTGCTTTAAACTCATTTGTCAAGGCATTTGAGCGAAAATACTTACTGATTCTCTTTTTCTTTCGTTCAAGCTCTTCACTAGAATTTTTATCAATTTCAATAAGCCTTTGATTTGAGGTTCTGATAAAGATGAATATACTTACGAATAGACTAATCATCAGAGTGATGATTAGTGAAAAATTAAAATCTTCAAATAGAAAACTCCCTTTTTCATAGAGAAACATTTCTATATCCCCAACTAAATCATCAAAAACTGGATTAGACAATCTGTAGATAATAATGAAGAGAAGAATTATAAAAATTGGGATCATGAAAATCCTAGATTTCCATATATAACTACCAAGGTTATGACCATTAAATTTTGAAGCTGATAAGTCTTTAATAAACTGAATCTGTGAATTGAAAATATTGGAACAGGCTTGACCAAATATATTGAAAATTGAATTTGTAGCTGGATAAATTAATAATCCAACAAAAAGAAAGAGAACTAAAAAATTAATAATATTTGAAAAAACAGAGAAAGTTATTACAGTGGATATAGCGGTAATTATTAATCCTAATCCAAGAGTTAGGGGATACAATTCTCTAAAATTGAATTGTTTTGTTATTAGTATCCATGTAATAAATAGAGTCTCTGAAATCAAAAGGTTTAACCCAAGAGCCTGATTGTGGAATAAACTCGTTATTAATAATGAAAATATAATAACAACTAAAGCATTTCTCTTTTTACTCATCATTATTTTTGTAAGGTTCAATAAGTAAACGCACCTTGCGGGAAAATATTACGACAAATTACTTTATTTGCTCCAAACATTATCCATTCTAGATATAAAAATCATTTCTAAAATAGGCATAGAGTGGTAAAGATATTTCCACACCTATGTTCGGTAAATACTAAGGATTATTCATTTTCAGAACTAACGGTTGCTTCTGCAGATATCTTTTTTTGTTGCCTTCTTTTTGAAATCAAAAAGTGAATGATTGGAATTAACATGACGACAAGTTCGCACAATAAAAAAGGAATAAAAAAAGAGAATACAAAAGGCTTTAATTGAGAGTAAATATATTCAGACACAATATTCGCTATTCCTTGTATGTCTTCGTAAAAATCAGACGCAATCCATGCATTTATTCCCGCAGAAAAAGTTTCTGGACCAAATGGAAGACCACTAGGAATTCCTGACGCTTCAACGATTTTTGAAATTGCAAAATAGACTATTGCTTTTTCATATTCTAAAAGCTTATCAGCTAATGCATCAACTACTATGAAATTAGTCAATTTTGACATCAAAAATCCGCTGTTCTCCTGTTGGGTTATTGCTTGACCTGCAGCTTCTCCAACAGCCTGATTGAAGTCAGGAACATAGGGCCCACTTTTCGCTACAGTTTCAGCCATCGCATATATGTACTCCCTAGTTTCTTCATCTCTAAGAAAAGTCTCTTCCAATAACGCCAAAAGCACTTTCAAGACCATGATTCACTTCTTTTTCTACGATTTTTGTAACGCCTAAATGGGTGAAAAAAGTTAAGCTAAGAAATAGAACGCTCAGAAACATAATTGGCTTGTATGCCTTATTGAGAAACTTTGAAAACGATTTAACGGTAGGTCAGGAGAACACACCAAATTTCGTAGAAACTTTTAACGCAATGATTCCGAGAATAATTCCTACGATAAAGCCAAGAGCTACCCACATTGAAAAATGACCGTGAGAATCACTGATGTCTTTAACGAGATGGACTTCATTGTCTTCAAACCAGGCATATTTATCAGCGTCCATGTTAAAGAAAAGAACGATGTCCTCAGTGATATTAACAGCAGCTCCTATGCCATTTCCATCAAATACCCCTCTTGAGCGGCAAATTCTTCAGGCAGATTAACCATTGATGTGTCTGCCGGTGTAGTTGGCGTGGGTGTTGGTGTTGTTGTTTCATCTTTTTTGCATGAGAATATTGTCAGTCCCAAGGCTAGTATTAAAATTGGATTTTTCATGAGTTATATTGTTTATGACGTGATTGAATTATTTTGTCAGAACAAACGTATGGCGGTATTCAGCGGATCAAAAAAAATGGGTTGGACAAAAGGTTCTCAATTCCCAATTCGGAGGGGACAAAAGGTGAGCAATCCTGTAATGTTGAGGCAATGAGTAGTTTGTGTAGATTATATTTTTAGTAATTTTCTTCCTTTATTTCCCAAAAAGAAGAATGTTAGTCAGAAATTGTTCATTAAAAACATCTTTTTGAGTTGTTTATTTAGGAATAGTTCGAGCAAGAAATAGCTGTTATCCTGTGAATTAACAAATGCCATTGGAAATCACATTATATACTACGATTGAGAAGCTGAACTTTAATCTATTTTTATCGTATAAGAACTATTAATGTTATACAAACCAATGATTTGCAAAATCAAAATAGGGCTTGCGCTTATAATTCTATCATTCGCCTCAACGTATTTGTCGGCCCAAAGTGAAAGTAAGCTTCAAACCAAAGGGGAGCATTTCTTGGGAAGAGAAATGTATGAAGAAGCACTGGAGTATTTTTCACTACGAGCCGAGAATACACAGAAGGAAAATCCATTGTATAACTACTATATGGGAATGGTTTTGTACAACATGTCTGACAGAAAGCGCGAATCGACATCTTTTTTAGAGGCATATTTAGAAAGGGCAACGCCTCAGCAAATGGCATATTATGAGCATCAACACGTGTATTACATGTTGGCAAAAATGTACCATCTGGAATACAAATGGGATTTAGCTGAAGAGTTGTATTCAGAATTTATTGATCAAGTTAATATTGCAACGGGTATCCTGCCTGATGCTCTTGAAGGAATGTTAGATGTTGCAAATCGAGAATTAGATAATTGTCGATTTGGTAGAATAGCTGTGCATAATCCAAGAAATGTTGTTATGGAAGGTTTGGGGGATTCAATAAACACCAAGTACCCAGAATATCGGGGCGTGGTTTCACAAGATGAAAAAAGACTGATTTTCACGTCTAGGAGACCCGATACTAAAGGAGGACAAAGAGAAAAGGAAGTAGGATATATTGAAGATATTTACTCTGCCGAACTTGAAAAAGGCAGTTTATTTGAGGATAAAAAACTTCTTGGAGGTAAAAATCAAGGTTCTTATTTCAATTTAGTAACGGATTTCAACTACACAAATGTTCATCGTATGAACGATGCGGTTAATAGTGTAAAAAATGATAGAAGTTTACAGCTTGATCAGAATAATGATATTTTATATTTTCACAGGGATGTCGATATATGGTCAATAGATATTAATGAAGAAAGTGAGAAGAATGCCGTAGCCCAGAAAATGGGCTTAAATATTAATTCTGATGTTTATGAACCTTCTATCTTTTTCTCTTATGATCGGCAAAAGTTATTTATTGTTAGCGATCGACTTGGAGGATTTGGGGGTTTCGATATATACGTTAGTGATAAAATTTCTGATGAGGAGTGGTCTAAACCAAGAAATTTGGGTCCAAATGTAAATACGCCATTTGATGAAGATGCACCATATTTAGATCCCAATGGAGAAACACTTTATTTTTCCTCTAAAGGACATTCTAGTATGGGAGGGTATGATATTTTCAGAACTAAAATGTTTGATGGATCGTGCTCTGAAGCAGCAAACATGGGATTTCCCGTGAATACCCCTGCAGATGAATTATATTTTACGATGACGAATAGATATAATAGAGGTTATTATTCATCGAATAACTTGGAAGGCAAAGGAGGCATGGATCTATACAGAATAACTTTCTCCGATGAAAGAGACCCTCTTGCTGAGCTTATGGGTTTAGTAATGAAGGGAGGGGAGATGGTTCCGGCAAAATCTAAAATTACTTTAACATTAAAAGGTACGAAAGAGAGAATAAGTCATGAGACTGATACATTGGTGGGTGATTATTTATTGCTTGTTGGTCATGGTAAGACTTATACAATGACAGTCGAAACTGAAGAGTTTGCACCATATGTTAAAGAATTTGTAGTGCCAGAGCAGGAGGAATATTTTCATTTATTTCAAGAGATTCATCATGTTCATCTATATGATAAATATGGAAATATTATTGGGCAAAAAATCACCATGTATAATGGTACAGACGAAGATAGTATATCAACTCAATACTCTTCTGATGAATCGATGAATCACATGACAGATATTATGAAAAATCGTGAATTTAAGGGATCGATAGATATCAAGAGTGATGTGAGATTTTATATTCCTAAGGATTCCATAATTAGTTTGATGAAAAACGATCCGGATATGGTTTATGATTTTGATGAAAATGCAGATATTTTTCTGATAAAAAATGCATTTTCAAACCGAATGGATCCTAATTCTTACATGATAGTTCCTGATGATGAGCGAAATGAGTTGTTTGAAATTCTTGATTATTTGGGATTAGATGATGAGGAAATAGAAGATTATCTTGATGGATCGAAATCGAATTATCCTCCAGATGCACTAGGAAGTGCTGAAGTCACAGAAATTGAAGACCTTTTTTACACTGTTCAAATAGGCGTGTATTCACGTGAAGTTTCGAGTATAGGTTTAAGAAATATTCAACCCATCTACAGTCAAAGAACCGCTAATAAATTACTTAATTATTCCAGCGGCCGATTTAATTCTTATGAATCGGCTAAGCTAAGAAAATTGGAAATCATTCATTTGGGAATTTCCGATGCCTTTGTAGTGGCCTACTATCAAGGGGAAAGAATCTCAATGGAAGATGCAAAGCAATTGGCATTTGAGCAGGTGAATGATTGATACAGAAAAAATATAATATTCCTCATGAATTGTTGAAAATATCAACCCTAAAGAGATGATTTGTAGCTGATTACTATATATATTGTGTTAGATAAATACGATTAATTAATTTCTTGTTTTTTTTATAAAACATATATACATAAGCATTTAGAATAAACATAACATGAGCGAATTAACCGAAAAATTAGCAAAGCTTAAAAGTACAGCTGAGTCTCAATTGAAAGACTCTGGAATAAACACAATTGACAATGAACTTCTAGATGACCTAGTGGGAAGGATGAAACTAATTGTTAATAATAGAGACGCAATGCTTGTATCTGGAACCGATAAATCGGAAATGGAAACAGTAAGAACTAATTTCGCAGTAAAGAAATTGGGTGTTTACAATAAAGAAAAAGGAGCAAAAGCGGTTGCTGATGTTGCAGGAAAAATGAAAGGTATCAAAATGAAAAACAGAGTTGCTTTTTATTATATGGTACAAAAAGCTTTGGGTAAATAATATTCAAATAAATTTTCATGAAGGTAATTCCAAATTTTTGGAATTGCCTTTTTTAGCGTCAACATTTTCTCTTAATATTCATTAAATACATCAAAAACTTCGGGAATTTACCAAAAGAAAAACCAAGATCAGGTGGTTTGTAAAATGGAGGTTTCAAAAATTAAACAAGCAACAACCCTGAATTCTGTAACTCTAACAATTCTTGGGACTCCCAAAAACTTTGGAAATCACCAAATTTATTTTCATAATCTGTGATGATTTGTCTCAATGGTACAGCACCATTTTTACACAAGGAAATTTCCCCAAGTATCTTATTTAGCCATAGACCTGCATCTCTCCTTAGTGTTAATTCTAGCACTTCCAATTTGAGATGAAATGTTAATCGGACAAATTCAATTTCCTTGTTTTTTTTCGTTTTGGAATAGAATGCAATATCACCAGAATCACCTAACCACAAAATCTTTGAGTTAGATTTAATCGAAGAATATTTTTTAGTCAGAGAGCTTTCAATGAAATTTGGTGAAATGATTGTTTGGGGGACAGAGAAATCGAACCATTCATCTGTGGGGATTTCATAACCAACGCCATGCATGAAGTTGTAAATAGACTTCTTCAATCCAGCACTAAACTGTTCATGATCGATACCTGTTTTGTCCTGAAATTGAATGTCGTTGTTTGCAAATGTTATTTCGTTTTGATCTGGCATTACACCATATGCATCTGGATTCATGCCAATTGGACTATGAGCTGTTAATGCAAATTGATGCCAAAATCCAGATTGCATAATTCCAAGTTCAAACATTTGCCTTACCATTTCTAGACTATCGATCGTTTCTTGAACGGTTTGAGTAGGGTAGCCATACATGAGATAGGCATGAACCATGATCCCCGTCTCCGTGAAATTCCGACAAACTTGTGCCACTTGTTCCACTGTGACTCCTTTGTCGATAAGCTTAAGTAATCGATCACTAGCAACTTCAAGTCCACCCGAAATAGCTATGCATCCAGAAGCATCCAAAAGTTTACATAGATCTTTGGTGAAGCTCTTTTCAAAGCGGATGTTGGTCCACCAGCTAACCGTAAGACTTCGTCTTATAATCTCCATTGCAACTTCCTTCATAAGAGCAGGAGGTGCAGCCTCATCAACGAAATGAAATCCATTTTCACCAGTCTGTTTAATGATTTCCTCCATTCTATCAACCAACATTTTTGCAGCAATCGGTTCATAGAGTTTTATATAGTCTAAAGAAATATCACAGAAGGTGCATTTGCCCCAATAACATCCATGTGCCATGGTTAACTTATTCCAACGACCATCACTCCAAAAGCTATGCATAGGATTGGCAATTTCGATGACGGAAATGTACTTATCCAGAAGTAAATCTGAGTAATCTGGGGTTCCGATTTCCGACTGTTTGTAGTCAGAGGAACTCGCATCGTTGGAATATGTTACTTTACCATCTTCCAACTGAAAAGTTCTTTTGAGGGTTTGATCAGAATTACCGAGAACAACTTTTTGGTGTATCAGTTCTATCGGTAACTCACCATCATCAAGAGAGATAAAATCGAAATATTCAAAGACTCTTTCGTCTTTAATTGAGCGCAGTTCCGTATTTGGAAATCCACCACCCATTGCAGTTTTAATTTCAGGAAATTTTTCTTTTAGGAGCTGTGCACAACGAAAGGCAGAATATAAATTGCCTGGAAAAGGCACTGAAAAACAAACTAATTTAGGTGTAGTGTTTTTTATTCGAGTAAGAAATATTTTTAAACTTATTTCGTCAATGAATGTTTTTGACCCTAGTAATTTTGATTGGAGATCATCAAAGGAATTGGCGCTCATGCCTATTCGTTCCGCATATCTGCTGAATCCAAAATTCTCATCGACACATTCCACAATGAAATCAGAAATATCTTCAAGATACATCGTTGCCAGGTGCTTTGCTTTATCTTGGAGGCCCATTTCACCAAAAGCCCATTCCATATCATCGATTGACTCAAATCGAGAGGCTTGAGGCAGTAAGGATTCACTGCAAATTTGACGAGCAAGAGAATGATTCTTCCCTTGTAGAAATCGTACTGTAGCGTCTATGGTGTGGATATACTCCTTTCGTAGAGCAAATATTCTACGTGCGTTTTCAGTTTTTACACGATTAAGTCCTTTGGCTCTGTCAAATAACTTGGTTAAACCATCTTTGGAGAATAATTCGATAATGACCTCAATACCCAGGTCCATTTGGAAGGACGATATATCCTTGGTGTTAAGGAACCCTTTGAGATAGGCTGTCCCCGGATAAGGAGTATTAAGCTGGGTGAATGGGGGTGTAACTAGGAGGATGTCCATGAATTAATTGATCTCTTAATTATTTCGTCAATCGGTTAATATACGCAGATTTAGGATTTTAAGCCTCGGGATCATAAAAAAGCCCTTAATGAAAATGATCACTAAGGGCTATTAAGTTTGTTCAAATGAACTTACATGTTCTCAATAATGGCGTCACCAAATTCCGAACATTTAAGTAAAGTGGCGTTATCCATTAATCTTTCGAAATCATAAGTTACTGTTCTTTTTGAGATAGCACCTTCAATTCCTTTTACAATAAGGTCAGCAGCTTCTTGCCATCCAAGGTATTCTAGCATCATCACTCCAGATAAAATTTCAGATGAAGGATTAACCTTGTCCAAATCTTTGTATTTAGGAGCAGTACCATGTGTCGCTTCAAAGATAGATGCACCAGAAGTATAATTAATGTTCGCACCAGGAGCAATCCCAATACCACCTACGATGGCAGCTAGAGCATCAGATATATAATCTCCATTAAGGTTTAATGTTGCAATAACATCGTATTGAGATGGTCTTAAAATAATTTGCTGTAAGAAGGCATCCGCGATCACATCTTTCACGATGATTTTGTGGCCGTCATTTTCGATAACTTGCCAAGGACCTCCTTCGTAATCAACGGCACCAAATTCCTCTTTCGCCAATTGGTATCCCCATTCTTTGAATTTACCTTCTGTAAACTTCATAATATTACCCTTGTGTACAAGAGTAACTGAGTCTTTTTTCATTTCGATTGCGTGCTTTATTGCTGCTCGAACTAGTCTTTCCGTCCCTTCTTTAGAAACTGGCTTAACACCCAATGAAACCGATTCTGGGAACCTAATTCCGGTAACACCCATTTCATCAATTAGAAATTTCTTTACCTTTTCATTCTCTTCAGTTCCATTCATCCACTCAATTCCAGCGTAAATGTCTTCAGTGTTTTCTCTGAAAATAACCATGTCGACTTTCTGTGGCTCTTTTACTGGGGAAGGGACACCTTCGTACCATCTAACTGGTCTAACACAAGCATAAAGATCAAGTTTTTGTCTTAAAGCAACATTGAGAGATCTCATTCCACCCCCAACTGGAGTGGTTAAAGGACCTTTGATGGCTACTAGATATTCTCTAATACTATCAAGTGTATCTTGAGGTAACCATTCTCCAGTTTTTGCAAATGCTTTTTCGCCAGCATAAACTTCTTTCCATTCAATTTTTCTATCACCACTATAGGCTTTTTCCACGGCTGCATCAAATACCTTCTTTGCTGCTCTCCAGATGTCAGGCCCTATTCCATCTCCTTCAATGAAAGGGATAATTGGATTATTTGGCACATTTAAATTACCGCCAGAAATAGTGATTTTTTCTCCACTCATATTGTATGTTAATTTTGTTTTTTTTAAGGTCTGCGAAGGTAAGTAAAATCACAGCATTATGAAAATGCTAACGATCAGGCTTTCTCTGATTTTTAACATCGTGGAATCTTAGGTTATTCACTTTTTACTAACTTCACACTTTTAAATGTCATTTTTAATTCGACCTACTTGGGTTGAATCTATATGTTTGACGGGGATAATTGGTGAATATTGGTTTCAGTAACACTGATAAGGTCTCCGTAGTTATAAGTAGAAAGTTAAGCGCAGGGTTAAATTACTAAAATTTAGAATGATCGGGGAGAATATAGATTTCACAGATATAGAACCATACAGGGATGAGCATGTTAAGCAGGTTCTTGTGGGTTTGCTGAAGGATGAGCCCTTTCTAGAGGTGATGGAATACGTTTATCCTGAGAAAACGGTTGAGGAATTGGATGCCTTGTTATTGACAATTGATACTATTGATAAGTTTCAATCAGAGATTGCCTATCAGGCCATGAAAAACATCATCAATGGCACCGTTCAGGAAATTACGATTGACGGATTAGATAAAATTGAAAAAGATAAGGAGCATCTGTTCATTTCCAATCATCGAGATATTATTTTGGATTCAGCATTATTCAATGTCTTGCTTCATGAGCGAGAATATACAACAACAGAAACAGCAATTGGAGACAATCTTTTGGGACACCCAACTGTAAACGCTCTTACAAAGTTGAATAAGAACTTTACAGTAAAAAGAGATCTCGTTGGACGTGAGCTATATGATTCATCATTGAAATTGTCACAATATATTAGGCGTTCAGTAATGAATGACTCATCCTCGATATGGATTTCTCAAAGAGAAGGCAGGGCAAAGGATGGAGATGATAAAACTCAAAAAGGGGTGCTGAATATGTTGGGATTAAGTTCAGAGGAAGATTTAATGTCCTCACTAAAACCGTTAAATATTAGAACGTTATCTGTTTCATATGAGTATGACCCTTGTGATGTTGTTAAGATCAGAGAAATAATAGCGAGGACTAAGGAAGAAGATTATATAAAGAAACCTGGGGAGGATAAGCAAAGTATTATCCTCGGTATTACTGGTAAGAAAGGAAGGGTGAACTTTACAATTGGTTCGGGCAATATTTTTTCCGCTGAAGGTGAAGAGCAAAATAAGGCTGACCAATTGCAACAAATTGCAACAAATATAGATAAAGAAATATATAGTAATTACAAGCTGTGGCCCAACAATTATATAGCTTGTGATATGTTATCTGGGGTGTT
>JBLIMR010000036.1:0-27705 GCA_047638815.1 Gammaproteobacteria bacterium | reverse complement strand
TGGTAATCGCATTTTTATATCTATTCAAAAACCTATTCAGATATTTAGCCATGGTATGTATGGCTAACATTCGACATGGGGTTGCGGCTGATCTTAGGAAGAGTATCTATGAGAAAATTACTCAACTTCCACTTCGCTTCTTTTCCCAGGAAAAGAAAGGAGATATTATGGCTAGAAGTACAGCCGATGTTGTTGAAATCGAACTGTCAATTATCGGTTCTTTAGAAATGATTTTTAGAGACCCATTGGGTGTAATTCTAACACTTGGAACTTTGTTCTTTATTAGCCCTAACCTTACTTTGTTTTCCTTGATCCTAATGCCAATAAGTGCATTGATCATTGGCTCGGTTGGTAAAAGCCTTCGTAGAACATCACTTAAGGGACAAAACAAATCCGGGGAGCTTCTCGCATACCTTGAAGAGTCCCTCGGTGGCATAAGAATAATTAAGGGCTTTGGGGCCGAAGATTTTGTACAGTCCAGGTTTGAAGCATTGAACAATAGACTTAAGTCTATCAATATTAACATGCTTAATAAAAAAGATATCGCTTCTCCTTTGAGTGAGTTTTTAGGGGCTTTGGTTCTTGTATTGATCGTTTGGTTTGGTGGCAGTCTTATTCTAGATGGTGAAAATGGGGGCTTACAAGCGAGTGAATTCATAACCTTCATCATCTTATTCTCTCAAGTCCTTCGTCCGATACAAAACATATCGAAAGCGTGGACCAATGTCAACAAAGGTCTTGCATCCATGGATAGGGTTAACAAAATTCTCCATGCTGAAAATCCAATAAAAGAATCTGAACCAGCAATTGCGAAAAAAGAATTTAGTGCGCAACTTACTTTTGATAATGTGTCTTTTTCATACGATGAAAAGCCTCTTCTACAGGACATCAATCTTAATTTAAAGAAGGGGCAAACTGTCGCTTTAGTTGGAGAATCTGGAGGAGGAAAATCTACGCTCATGGATCTTGTCACTAGGTTTTATGACATCAATAATGGAAGTATTCTTATTGATGGAGATGACATTAGAAATATAAAAATAGATGATCTAAGAGGCCTGTTCGGAATCGTATCACAAAAAGCTATTTTGTTCAATGATTCTATTTTTAATAACATCGCTTTTGGCAGTCCAGAATCAACTTTAGAAGATGTGAAGTTTGCCGCAAAAGTTGCTAATGCTGACCAATTCATTTCTAAAATGGAAAATGGATATGAAAGTATGGTTGGAGATGGTGGAGACACTTTATCAGGTGGACAGAAACAAAGGATAAGCATCGCCCGAGCCATTCTAAAAAACCCTCCAATTTTATTGCTTGATGAAGCTACATCGGCATTAGATACTGAGTCAGAAAAATTGGTGCAAGACGCTTTAAACAGTCTCCTTAAAAACAGAACTTCTTTGGTGATAGCTCATAGACTATCCACCATACAAAGTGCTGATGAAATTCTTGTTCTACAAGAAGGAAAAATAACAGAACGAGGCAAGCATGATGAACTCATTTCGCAAGACGGAGTTTACAGTAAACTAATCAAAATGCAGAACTTATAATTTCTTTGGAAAATGGCCTTGAAATTAATCCATCACCCTTTAATCTTTGAACAAAACAAACTCACTCTTTTTAAAGAATTTCTAATTGAAAATTACTTGGGGAAAAAGGTGTTGATTCTGATGGATGATAATACCAATTCCTTTTGTCTCGATATCTTAATGCAAACTTTTCCAAGCGAAATTTCTTGTGAAAAAATTGTTATTCCAAACGGAGAAAAAAACAAATCATTAGAAAGTTGTTTTGGAATTTGGTCAAAATTAACTGCCTTAAATTTCAATAGAAATGATCTGATCATTAATCTTGGCGGAGGTATGATTACGGATCTCGGTGGCTTTGTTGCCTCAACGTTTAAAAGAGGCATGGACTATATCAACGTTCCAACCAGTTTGTTGGCTCAAGTTGATGCTAGCATTGGTGGTAAGACGGGTGTGAATTTCGAGCATTACAAAAATCTTATAGGATCCATAACATTACCAAAAGCTGTTTTTATTTATCCTGGATTCCTCACTACTTTACCTTCTAGACAAATTTCTTCTGGATTTGCTGAAGTGATTAAAAGTGCTTTAATAGCCGACATAAAACTTTGGGATAAATTGCTTGAGATTAAAAAATTAGATGTTTCTGTTGTTGAGAAGTTTATTAAAAACACCTGTGAGATTAAACAGGAAATGGTTGAGAATGACCTGAATGAAAAGGGCATTAGAAAAGTCTTAAATTTTGGTCACACTGTTGGTCATGCGTTGGAGTCATTTTCCATGCAAAATCACTCAAATCCATGTTTCCACGGAGAAGCAGTTGCAATGGGTATGATTGCAGAATCACATATATCGTATAGTTGTGGTAAAATAACTGAAAGTTTACTGGAAGAGATTGTTTCTTTCATTGCTCTTCACTATCAAAATATTCCTTTCGATATTGATGTTGTCCCTTCATTATTGGACACTATGAAGAAGGACAAAAAAAACACAACAAAAGGATATAATTTTACGCTACTAGATGCTCCTGGAAAAGCATGCTATGATGTTATCGTTGAAGAACAGCATATTATTAATTCGTTAGAATATCTACACCAGATACAGTTTTAAAAATGATAAAACTGAGAAAGAAAAATGAAGAGATAAAGGGAGTCGTATATCTCCCAGTCTCAAAAAGTATCTTCAACAGGCAACTAATTATTTCAGCATTGTCAGGAGGTGCGATTTGTGATATCTCTGAGGAGTTTCCTGATGATTGCAATACCCTCATTTCTGCCTTAAAATCAAATTCAAAAAACATAAATATTGGGCACGCTGGAACAGCCATGCGATTTTTAACAGCATATTTTTCTTTAAGTCAAGAAGAGATTACGCTTGAGGGTTCGCAAAGAATGCACAAAAGACCCATCTCTATTTTAGTGGATTCACTTAACGAAATGGGCGCTGAAATAGAACATATCAACGGTAACGATTGTCCGCCACTGTTGATCAAAAGTTCATCTATAGATGGAGGGGAGGTTTCGATTTCAGGAAGTGTCAGCAGCCAATACATTTCTGCAATACTACTTATTAGTCCATATCTGCCAAAAGGATTAATACTCAACATTACTCCACCATTGGTTTCAAAACCCTATGTTGATATGACATTAGCGTTGATGCACGAAAACGGTGTAATGGTCGATCAACGAGGTCTACGGATTGAAACGACCCCTAATAAATATTCGGTTCAAGATAAAGAAGTGGAATTGGATTGGAGTGCCGCTTCATTCTGGTATGAACTTGTTGCCCTCAATCCGCAAAGTGAGATTCTATTATCAGGGCTGCATCGAAGCACATTACAGGGAGACGCTATTATGCCAGATCTATATTCAAAATTAGGTGTTCAAACCATTTTCGAAGAGGGTGGCGTTAGAATAAAACATATTGGATCAAAGGAGACTTCTTTTGAAGTGGATTGCACTGAATTCCCTGATCTTGCTTTACCTGTTGCATGCACCTGTGCGGGTTTAGGACTTGACACCAAATTAACGGGATTAAGCACTTTATTGATCAAAGAAACTAACAGGATTCTAGCCCTTAAAACGGAATTGAATAAACTAGGAATATCTGTTGAAACAAGCGAAGATGCTCTTTGGTTTGAGCGTCAAGAGATTCGTAAAAAAGAATGTGACTTCAACACATATGACGACCATAGAATGGCCATGTGCCTAGCTCCGCTTACATCTATAATAAGTTCCTCAACCATACACATGCCTGAAGTTGTAAGCAAATCATACCCAAAATATTGGGACATGATGTCAATATTTTTTGTTGTGTCAAAATTTGAAGATTGAGATAGATAATCATCTGAAAAAATGACTAAATTCAATTGATCAAAAAATTAATTGTAACTTTTATAACTTCAAGTGCGTCATAGCGATAACAAAACCTACTACCCTTGACTACAAAAGAATATAACCAGAGCGTTGACCGCTATTCTGACAATATTTTCAGGTTTATACTCAAAAGCCTGAGAAATGAAGAATTGGCCAAGGACATTGTTCAGGAAACATTCATTAAGCTGTGGTTAAAGGTTGAGGAAGTAAATGCTGAGAAAGTAAAGTCATGGCTGTTTACAGCAGCTTACAGAACTATGATCGATCAGATTAGAAAGGAAAAGAAATATGGTGCTGATCTTGAGGATATTCCAACAGCAGAAATGTCATCTGCCTCTGATAATCCAGATTTGAATGACCTACTACATGAGGCACTAAATACTTTGCCCGAAAAACAAAAAACGGTTATCCTTTTGAAGGATTATGAAGGATATAATTATAAAGAAATCGGTGAAATGACCAACTTGAGTGAATCTCAAGTAAAAGTATATATCTATAGAGGAAGAAAAGCTTTACAAGCTTATCTCGTTAGTATAGATACGTTGATTTAATAAAAATTGTGAAAATAAATAAAGACAATTACGAAATTTGGTTTCTCGACTATACCGAGGGAAATCTGACAGAGACTCAGCTGAGCGAGCTTAAGTCCTTTGTTGAGCAATATCCTGAACTAAAGGATGAGCTTGAAGATTTCGAATTAATTAGTCTAGACGATGTTGAGGATGTATTTCCTGATAAGGATCTCCTTAAAAAAAAGAGCACTTCACGATTCAACGATTTTGTGGCTTATCATGAAGGTGATCTAAATGAAGCTGAAAAACAGGAAGTAGATCAATATATATCTAATAACCTCGCAGCAAAAATTGAATTCGATCAATTGGCCAAGATGTATCTGGAGCCGGATATGGACATTCTGTTTTCTTCTAAATCTGATCTACGAAAGAATGATGTTTCCTTTTCAACTGATGACTTCATAGCTTATCACGAAGGAGACCTGAATGAACATGATCAGAAAACGCTTTTGGCATTTCTCCATGGTAATGATGAAGGACAAGCTGAATTTGATAGGTTGGCAAGTCTTTACCTGATTGCAGATGGTAATATTGTTTATCCAAACAAAGCCAGCCTCAAGAAAAAAGAAGGGAAAATCATCTACCTTAATTGGCAATATATTGCAGCTGCAGCATCAATTCTACTAGTCTTAGGAATGTTTTTCTTCCAAGAAAAAACAGTTATTATTGATGATAATTCCATTGTGAAGAATGAAATTATCTCACCACCCATCGACAGCACTGAGGATAACAACAAAAAAATATTTCCTGTTGAAAATAAGAATGTAGAAAATGATCTTGCCAACGATCAGGGCAAGAACGATGAGGTTCCTATGAAAGGTGAGCCAAGTAAAAATAAAATTCCAACGCCAATAATAAAATCTCCATCTAATTTAGCTGCAGCCAATCCATCAATCACAAATGAAGTGATTAAAAAAGGTTCGGAAACTATAGAGAAGAATGAACGTGAAATGATTTTACCAGTTATATTGGAAGCAAAGCCATTCAAAAGTATTGCTCTTGAATCAGACAAACCCAATAAATTAAAAGCATCTGATAATATACCGCCCATCAATTTCGCCAATGAGTTTGAAAACAAGCCTGTTGAAACTAATTCACAACAATCTACTCAACCAATAACAGTCTTAGCCTTTGTTGAGCAAAAAGCGGCCAACATAGTTTCAGATGAAAGGAGTGATAAAATAAGGCTTTTTGACGTGCTAAAAAAGGTTGGTGAAAAATCACGATTATATGATCTCAAGGAGGCTGATGACAATAAATACAGTCTTAAAATCGCAAAATTGGAATTGGAAGGTAAACGTAAAAAAGTAGCTCTTTAGCATCTTTTATTACCGTTCATGCAACGTTTCTCATTATTTAACATCTAATAAGATTAATTAACAACTGCTAAATAGGCTTTTACCTAACTTTGCAGTCTATATCTGAACCGATGCCAACACTTATTAGATATTTCTTAATACCGCTCTTTACTCTGGTTTTAGGCTTTTCTTATGCCCAATCTAAAAGGGAAATCAGTACTGTTGAAATCCCAGGCGAGATGGTCATAGATGCCAAATTTAATGAACCACAGTGGTCGAATACCGAAGTTAGTTCGGATTTCATCCAAAGACGACCAAATCCGGGTGATCCAGCAAGTTACAAAACAGAAGTGCGCGTACTTTATGGCCAGAAATCGCTATATATTGCCATGGAAATGTTTGATCCACATCCCGATAGCATTTTGCACCAACTTTCAGAAAGAGATGACATCGGAAACACATCATGGGCTGGTGTTATTATAGGTGGGTTTCAGGATGGCATCAATGCATTCGAGTATTTCGCTACGGTTGAAGGGGTACAATTTGATGCCAGTTTAACTGCTTTTGGTGAAGATCCGAGTTGGAACTCTGTTTGGACATCGGCAACCGCCATAACAGATGAAGGATGGGCACTAGAAATGGAAATTCCATATTCTGCTATGCGTTTTCCAGAGAATGAAATTCAACAGTGGGATATAAATTTCTGTCGAACCATAAGGCGAAAAAGAGAACAGAGTTTCTGGAATCATATCAATCCTGAGGTGAATGGGTTCGTCAATCAAATGGGTGTGATAAATGGCATTAAAAATATAAAACCCCCTACCCGACTATTCTTTTATCCCTATGCAGGACTCAATTATGATGTCTCTAAGGGTGCTGATGGTGATGTCATTAGTGGCGAAACTTTCACAGCAGGAATGGATCTCAAATATGGGATAAATAATTCATTCACTCTAGATGCTACTCTTGTTCCTGATTTTGGCCAAGTTAGAAATGATGACAATGTTCTGAACCTCTCTGCTTTCGAAGTTCGATTTAATGAAAACAGACAGTTTTTCACAGAAGGAACAGAGTTATTTGGTAAAGGGGATCTTTTTTACTCTAGACGTATCGGTGGCTCTCCTGTGAATATTGATAAGGTATATGACAAGGAGGATGAAGGCTTTGAAATCGTCACGAATCCAACAAAAACAAAACTACTCAATGCCGTAAAATTATCAGGTAGGAATAAAAATGGATTGGGCGTAGGTGTTTTCAACGCAGTGACAAACGCATCAAACGCTGTGATTAGGGATAGTTTAGGGAACGAACAGAATCTAGAAACAGCACCGGTGACCAATTATAGTGTAATAGTCTTGGATCAAAATCTTAAAAACAACTCATACATTTCATTAATTAATACAAACGTATTAAGAAATGGCAACACTTATGACGCCAATGTTACTGGAACGGTTTTCAATATAAGAAATAAAGCCAACAAGTATTCCCTCGAAGGTGGAATGGCCTATAGCAACAAGTTTAATTTCGGAAACGATGAAGAGAAAGACGGATTTAATTATAATCTCGGACTAGCAGAGGTTGATGGTAAATTGAATTATGGCGTTAATTATGAGCATATTAGCCCTCACTTTGATTCGAACGATCTCGGTTTTTTAAGATATTCCAATGAAAAGTCTTCGGAAATATGGGTGAATTATAATGAATACAAGCCTACGAAACATTTCAATAATTATTGGATGTTCTCTAAAGTGGAACACAGTTTATTGGCGGAAACTAATGCCTTCTCAGGTCTAGAATTTTTAATTGAAGGTGGAGCGAACACGAAGAAATTTAATGCCTTTGGCTTGGGTTCAGCATTTGATTTGAAAAAGGAGCATGATTTTTACGAAACGAGGAACATCTCTAAATACTTTGAGAGACCAATCAATACTGTTTTTTGGGGTTGGGTGTCCTCTGATTATCGTAAAAGACTCGCGATGGATGCCAATGCCAACATTAACCTTTATGCTGTCGATGGCTGGTATGGCAATAACTTTAGCCTGAGACCTAGGTTCAGGTTTAATGATCACCTGCTTGTAAGGTATTCGTTCAACTATGAAAATGACACAAATGAAAGAGGGTACGCGGATACTTTAGACGATGATGATCAAATTATTTTTAGTAAAAGAGACGTTAATACAAGGGTAAATGTTTTATCTGGGCAATACGTTTTTAATAATAAAATGGGCTTAACTTTCAGGTTAAGACATTATTGGAGCAGTGTTCAGGTCAAAGAATTTTTTGAACTAACTCAGGATGGCCTATTAACAGATACAGAATTTGATGGATTTGAAGAAGATGGAACGTCAGAATACAATCAAAATTTCAATGCAATAACAACTGACGTTGGATATCGATGGGTATTTGCTCCAGGTAGCGAGCTAAGTCTTGTTTGGAAAGCAAATTTAAGTGATTTCAAAAACGAACGGCCTAAGAATTTTGGCGAAAACTTTAAGGACGCAGCTGATGACCCAAGCATAAATAGTTTTTCTGTAAAACTGTTATACTTTATCGACTACCTTTCTTTGAAAAAGAAGGCCTGATTTGACTACACTTCTTTATAACGAAAACAATCTAGGGTATGATCATTGACCATTCCTGTGGCCTGCATATGAGCATATAATACGGTTGATCCCACAAATTTGAATCCTCGCTTTTTAAGGTCCTTTGATATCTTATCAGACAACTCCGTTTTAGCCGGTGCATCAGAGATCGTTTTGATTTTATTATTAATAACTTCACCATCAGTGAAAGCCCATATATAATCTGAGAAAGATCCAAACTCATCTTGAACTTTCATGAATGCAAATGCATTACCGATAGTCGCCTTAATCTTTAACTTATTTCGAATTATCCCTGCATCCTCCATTAATTCAAGATACTTAGTCTCATCATATTGAGCTATCTTTTTGTAGTCAAAATTATCCAATGCATTCCTAAAATTCTCCCTCTTCTTCAGTATCGTAATCCAACTAAGTCCCGCTTGAAAGGTTTCCAAAATCAAAAACTCGAATAAAGTTTTATCATCCCTAACGGGGACTCCCCATTCTTCATCATGATATTTCACGTATAGTGGGTCTGTGCCACACCAGGAACATCTATTCTTTTCCATCTTTTGCTCTTTTAATGATACAAGGATACAAGGAAGCAATGATATAATTATGATTAATTTAAACGTAGTAATATGAAAGCTCATTCCAATGTTTCGTTGAGACATTATATCATTGCAACATTTCATCATTGAATCAGGCCAATTATCATACATTTGTGCCCAGAAACATTGACGAAATTGAAAGAATACAAAAGACATCTTATCACCGCGGCATTGCCATATGCAAATGGACCTTTACACATCGGTCATATTGCTGGTGCTTATCTGACCGCTGATATTTATTCAAGACACCTTAGATCTCAGGGAAAGGATGTAGTATTTGTCTGTGGGTCCGATGAACATGGTGCGGCCATTACTCTTCGAGCGAAGAAGGAGAATACCACTCCTCAAGAAATAGTTGACAAGTATCATGGAATTATAAAAAAAGCTTTTGTCGATTTTGATATTTCCTTCGATGTCTATGATCGAACGTCCAGTGAAAATCATAAAAAAACTTCTCAAGATTTCTTTACTAATCTTTACGACAAAAATGCTTTTGAAAAAAAGACCTCCTCGCAATATTACGATGAGGAGCACAATCAATTTTTAGCTGATAGATACATCCAAGGTACATGTCCAAATTGTGATTACGATCAAGCCTATGGAGATCAATGTGAACGGTGTGGGAAAACTTTAAGTCCAGAGGAACTTATAAATCCACAATCAACGTTAAGCGGAAACGCTCCGGTGAAAAAGGAAACTACGCATTGGTATTTACCAATGAACCATCATGAAGGTTGGATAAAAACTTGGGTTGAAGAAGGAACCTTAGAGGGAGCTTTTCATCATGATCCAAAGACTTGGAAAAGACATGTTGTTGGTCAATGCGGTTCATGGATTAACAGTGGACTTCATCCTCGTTCCATGACTAGAGATTTGGATTGGGGTGTCCCAGTTCCTCTTGCGGAAGCAAACGGCAAAGTTTTATACGTATGGATGGATGCTCCTATTGGTTACATTTCGGCAACTAAAAAATGGGCTAAAGAAAACAACAAGGATTGGGAAAAGTATTGGAAGGATCCGGAAACCAAATTGACTCATTTTATTGGCAAGGATAACATCGTTTTTCATTGCATAATATTTCCAATTTTATTAAAAATTCATGGTGATTTTATCTTGCCGGAAAATGTTCCGGCAAATGAATTTTTAAATCTTGAAGGTGATAAAATTTCAACCTCTAGAGATCATGCGGTTTGGCTTCATGAGTACCTGGAAGAAATGCCGGATAGAGTCGATGAACTTCGATATGTTTTGGCTTCAATTATTCCAGAAACCAAAGACAGTGAATTTACTTGGAAAGATTACCAGGCAAGAGTAAATAATGAGCTAGTTGCAATACTTGGAAACTTTGTGAATCGTGCCGTAGTACTAACGCACAAGTACTTCGATGGAAAAGTTCCACCTTTACAAGAAGGTTATAACCCTGGTCAAGAAGTCAATGAATTGTTTGCCAATAATGCAAGTGAAATTAGCGATTTAATTCACCAATATAAGTTTCGAGAAGCGCTTCAAAAAGCAATGCAAGCTGCTCGTGTGGGGAATAAATATTTAGCGGACACAGAACCTTGGAAATTGGTAAAAGAGGATAAAGAAACTGTTGCTTCTATTTTGCATATTGCTTTGAAAATATGTGCTTACATGACCTCTTCTATTGAAACCTTTTTACCAAATTCCAGCAACAAATTAAAGGGAATTTTAAACTTGTCTGACGAAGGAAATATATTCGTCTCCGGACATCAGATTAATCCTGCATCATTGCTATTCAAAAAAGTAGAAGATGAAGAAATTGAAAAGCAAATTGAAAAGTTAAAAGCTAAAAAACAGGAAAATAAAAAACCAGTTCCCGTGGTAAAAAAAGCAGAGGTGAAAGGTGAGATTTCTTTTGATGATTTCATGAAAATGGATCTTCGTGTTGGTGAAATTGTAGAAGCCATTAAAGTGCCAAAGGCAGATAAGTTACTACAATTGAGTGTGAGTTTTGGTGATGAAACTAGAACAATAGTTTCCGGTATTGCGGAGCACTACTCTTCAGATGAAGTTATTGGAAAGAAAGTTTCTGTTCTAATGAATCTTGCACCAAGAAAAATTCGTGGCGTTGAATCTCAAGGTATGATTTTAATGGCAGAAGATAGTTCTGGTAAACTGAATTTTGTTTCTCCCGATAGTGGCTTTGAGGTTGGGAGTGTGATTAGGTAAGCAATATTGTATTTTAACCCTGATTATTCTGATCCAGATTGAACAATTTACATAATATCAGATTTCTTGATTGGAGCGTCAGATTTATCATGCCTCTTTAAATTAGGTTCCTGAGCCTGTCGAAGGGCCGGCCCTTCGACAGGCTCAGGAACCTACATTATGCTGTACATAACCTAAGCAAAAGTAACCAAGACCTGATTCTTCTCAACCGAATCACCTGCCTTCACATGAATTTTATCTACTATCACCTCTTCAGGAGACTTGATAATATTCTCCATTTTCATAGCTTCTAAAATCAATAAAGTAGATCCCTTTTCAATGCTTTCATCACTCTTTGTAATGATCTCCAATACCAATCCCGGCATTGGCGCTTTAAGCTCTTTTATTTTCTTATTGGAACTGCTTGAAATACCCATGCTTTCAACCAGCATGTCATAATGGTCTTTCACGGTAATGACCTGCCTTTTGTTGTTTATCTTTAGAGTCATAGATTTATTCTCTCTATCGACACTTAATACCTCAAGCACATAGTTTTTATGATTTCTTATCACCGAAAATGTATTGTCCTCAAGCTTCTCAATATCGAGTGCTTGATCCTTTCCATCAACCTTAAAAAGTCCATCTCCAATTTTCTCAACCTCTTTCTTATGATTTCCGATTATAACTTGCTTCATGTGATCCATTCTAATGCAAATCTAATTATTTACGCCCAAAATCAGCGGGTATCTCCCCCCAAAATTTGGTTTGCCACTTAATAATTGGGTTTTTGAAATTATTTTCTCTCAACCAAGCTTCTCCTCTAGCACATAGATCCAGAAGCTCTTTACTTGTTACCGCTTTACTCCTTGCCTTTTTGTACTTGACCCATCCCATGGCAATTTTTGAATCAGAATATATAGGAATATCGCTCTTATTTTTTTTCAAATAGGCCAATCCATGAATGAGGGCCAAAAATTCTCCAACATTATTACTTCCGTTTCTATAGGGTCCAACTCTAAATAATTCAGTTCCACTATCGGTAATTACCCCTCTATACTCCATATCCCCTTTGTTATTGCATGCCGCATCAACAGATATAGTCATAGGATTTGGTGTTCCATACTTCTTTAGCTCCTCGGGACTGATGTCTCTTGTTTTCTTGAAGCTTTTACCCTCATACATTTCTGGACCATCCTTATATGCTTTTTCAGCCAACTGCTTGCTGCCAAATGCTTTGTATCTAGGGCGATGGGCTCCTTCTATTTGCTTTTTGGCCTTCGTCCAATCTGTATATATGCCGGGTATATTACCTTGCCAAACCACGTAATACATGGTTTTCTTTTTTGATTTTTTTGAAGGTTTTACAGATTCTGGATTGGCGAATGCCTTTTCTGCTTGAGATTTAGTTTCAAATCCTCTAAACTTTGCGTCTGGAAATCCACCAATTTGTTTTTGACAAGATGCCCAACTCGAATAAATACCAGGATTGCGACCTTCCCAAACAACATAATATTTATTTTTTTTAGCCATGCCTATTCTTCAATATCTGATTACTGGAAAAGGGACTGTACATTTGACGTGAAAAGCTTAACAGCAATGGCTAAGAGGATAATTCCAAACACCTTTTTTAATACCTCAATCCCACCAGCGCCCAACAACTTCTCAATTCTTCCTGTCATTTTCAAGACTATAAAGACCACAATGATATTGATGAATATGGCAATGGCAATATTTATTGCATAGTACTCCGCTCTTAATGACAAGATAGAACTCATGCATCCAGCACCAGCTATTATGGGAAATGCAAGTGGTACAATGGATGCCGTTCCGGGATTAGAATTTGGATCATGTTTAAACAATTCGATACCCAAAATCATTTCTAATGCTAAAAACAATAGAATAAATGAACCCGCAATCGCAAATGAATAGACATCAATACCAATTAAGTTAATTATCTTTTCCCCAACAATTAAGAATAAGATCATCAATACAAGGGAAACTAATGTGGCCTTATTCGTATTAACATATCCTGACTTTTTCTTGATATCCAGGATTATTGGTATGCTCCCCACAATGTCAATAACGGCAAAAAGCACCATTGAAGCAGTCAATATTTCATTGATCTCAATATTCGTATATGTGTTTATGAACCAATCTTTCATTGCATTGATTTTAGTAATTCTTCAATTGCTATTGGGTAATGTGTGTGCTCCAATTTTAATATTTTTTTCTGAAGTGACCCTGCATCATCATCAGCTACAACTTTACAGGAAACTTGCTTAATTATGTGACCTTCATCATAATTTTCATTAACAAAATGAATGGTTAATCCACTTTCAGTTTCATTCGATGCGATAACCGCATGGTGCACGTGCATACCGTACATGCCTTTACCCCCAAACTTTGGCAACAATGCAGGATGAATATTAACTATTCTTTCAGGGAAACATTCAATCATTGCTTTTGGAATTTTCAAAAGATATCCTGCTAAAACAACCAAGTCTGGGTTCAAGTCCTTTATTATATTCAACATTTTACCACTGACCCTATCTTCCTTATTAAAAAAGTAGGATGGAATATCATTTTCCTTAGCCACCCCGTGAACACCTGCTTCAATATTATTGGTGATAATGCCAGCAATATCCAGATTTTTTTTCTGAAAATACTCAATTATCGATCTAGCATTTGACCCTCCTCCTGAAGCCAGGATTACTATTTTTCTATTCATTTCCACTGCACAAAGGTATAGACTTAAGCAATGAGGAAACAGTAATTTAAAATAAAATATCTATATAACTTGCGGGTATGAAATTAAATCAAACGCACGTTCAATTCTGGATCTTTATACCTCTGCTTTTTGTTATCGCACTAATTTTTCCATCACCTGTAGAATTATACGTTTATATCGACCATTACACGATCAATATGCTCCCAATGGCAATAGGCCTTTCAGTGTTTCTTTTATTATCTGGAATCGGTTACTACATCAATCGTGAAAAGGAAATGTTGCCAAATTTCACCAGATTACATAAGAGATTCTCAATTGTGGGTTCATTAATGTGCTTATTGACTTTTGTCATTGTATTAATTAAAAATAAAGACGTTACGACCGTACCAGACATTAAAGATCTTCCCACGTTCACCCTGGACCAAGGTCTTGGGCTAGTATTCACCTTGGGAGTTTTTATTTTATTTCTTGGATTCGTTTTATACATCGTGAATACTGCCATAACGACATTTTACACAAAAACAAAGCAAGAATAAGACGTTAACTTACTGACATAGTGCTGATTAGTTGAGGCGCTCAATATTTGGCATTGATTTTGAATACCGCGCATTGACAACATCTTAGTTGTTATTAAAGAAAATAAATTACATTTGTTTATATACTACTGTAATATTTGTGCTCACTAATAAAAATTGAGACTACATCAATATATCGCAAATAAAATGTTTTTATTTGCAAATTAAATTAAATAACAAAACAGAAATTTATGTCTGACATTAAAGAAAAAGTAACTGCTATCATTGTAGATAAACTAGGTTCGCCAGCTGCTGAGGTTACTAAGGAAGCAAGTTTCACCAATGATCTTGGTGCAGATTCCCTTGACACAGTTGAACTAATCATGGAATTTGAAAAAGAATTCAACATTGCTATTCCAGACGATCAAGCGGAAAATATCCAAACGGTAGGACAAGCAATAGAATATATTGAACAAAACATCGGTTAATAAATAACATCCGATAATGGAACTAAAAAGAGTAGTAGTAACAGGGCTAGGTGCACTGACACCTTTGGGAAACAATGTTGAAGAATATTGGAATAACCTTCTCAAGGGGGTGAGTGGATCTGCCCCTATTACTCATTTTGATGCGTCCAAATTCAAAACAAGATTCGCATGTGAGCTGAAAGGCTTCAATGTGGAAGACCATCTTGATCGCAGAGAAGCTAGAAGGATGGATGCATTCACCCAATATGCGGTGGTGGCATGTAATGAAGCCATTGAGGACTCTCAGTTATTGGCCGGAGAATTCAATCCTGATAGAATTGGAGTGATTCTAGGCTCTGGTATTGGTGGCTTATCTTCATTCCAAACAGAAGTATTAGAATTTGGTAAAGGTGATGGAACCCCAAGATTCAATCCATTCTTTATTCCTAAAATGATTGCAGATATTGCCCCTGGTCACGTCTCAATCAAACATAATCTTCGTGGACCAAATTACACAACAGTTTCTGCTTGTGCTTCTGCCACAAACGCCTTAATAGATGCCTATAACTTAATAAGACTTGGAAAAGCGGATGCTATTGTTTCAGGTGGTTCTGAGGCTTGCATTAATGAAGCAGGTGTTGGTGGATTTAACGCCTTGAAAGCATTGAGTACAAGAAATGATTCTCCTGAAACCGCATCTAGACCATTTGATCTAGAAAGAGAAGGTTTTGTTCTTGGAGAAGGTGCCGGCAGCATCATTCTCGAAGAACTAGATTATGCTGTTGCAAGGGGCGCAAAAATATATGCTGAAGTAGTTGGTGGCGGCTTATCAGCAGATGCACACCATATTACAGCACCTCATCCGGAAGGATTAGGAGCAATAAACGTAATGAAAAATGCCCTTGAAGATGCTGAATTGAGCGTTGAGGATATTGATTATATAAATGTTCATGGCACTTCTACGCCTTTGGGTGATATCGCTGAATCTAAAGCCATCAAGGCTGTCTTTAAAGAACACGCTTACAAACTAAATATAAGTTCAACAAAATCAATGACAGGTCATCTCTTGGGAGCGGCTGGTGCCATTGAATCTATCGCCACTATTTTGGCTGTACAAAATGATATTGTTCCACCAACAATCAATCATAAAACTGAGGATCCAGATATTGACAGTAAATTGAATTTTACTTTTAATACTCCACAAAAACGAACCATTAATGCTGCATTGAGCAACACTTTCGGATTTGGTGGGCACAACGCCTCTGTGATCTTCAAGAAATATAATAGCTAACTCTTGAGGTTTCTCAAGGGAATCAGAAAAGTCTTTTCTAGAAAGCGAAATATACATCACAGTATAAAATCGATATTCGGCTTCAAACCCTATAACATTGGTCCATATCTTGAGGCCCTTGCCCATAAGTCATACAGCAAAGGAGAGGATGTTGACAACGAGCGTTTGGAGTTTCTTGGAGACACAGTCCTCGATCTAATTGTTGCCCATCGTTTGTACAAAGAGTATCCCGATGCTCATGAGGGTAAACTCACAAAAGTGAAGTCCAAAATTGTTAGTAGAGAACACCTATTGAGTCTAGCCAAAGAACTAGAATTAAGCACCAAACTTCCAGTAAAAAAGCAAAAATCACTGGATGTTGATAATATCATAGGCAATGTTTTAGAGGCATTAATTGGTGCGATATATCTTGACCAAGGTTATAACAAAACTGAAGAGATCATTAATCAACTGCTAGATGATTATGTAGATCTACATCAACTCAAGGACAAGATTGTAGATTTTAAATCCAAGGTTCATGAATGGGCACAGATAAATCGTAAAGAAATACACTTCCAAACGGTAAGTATTGGTAATCTTGAGGACACCTTATATCGATCAGAACTATTCATAGAAGATGAAGTAAAAGGCTTTGGAGAAGCAAGAAATAAGAAAATCGCCCAACGAAAGGCATCAGAAATGGCTTGGGGACTGATTGATCATGAATCTAAACAGCTTAATTCATAGGTATTTAAGCCTAGTCTTGAATTATTAAACACTTGTTTATTATCCTTAATACTATTGTAATAATTTCAATAACAAAATTAGCTTACTTTTAAGCCTGAGAAGTATTGATCTTGGAAACGAGGTTATTAAATTGTTAGAGAAAATTGTCCAAGTATACTTTAGATTATGAAGAAGAATATGATTTTGAACTCATCGGCATTGCGTCAGCAGTACCCGGGTACAAAATCGCTTGGCATATAAATAAAATACTTGATGTCAGCCTTAAACGCATTGACGATCATGTTGTGTCTATCGAAAGTAAAGTCAACATTGGTGAAATATCATTTGAGAACCCACAGGGAAATTCGATACGATATTCCCTGTATCAATATGAACGTTGGGGAGGTGAAGTTATCTATAATCTAATATCTCTCAAAAGTCAAGGTCAAGTGCTGAGCAAGGAACTTGAAGTTTTTGATTATTTATTAAAAATAGAAAACAATCAGGGATTGGCTCAAGAGCATTTGAAAATATTGCAAATGGCTGAACCCTTTAATTTAGTTAGATTAATCGAGGTTGAAAACCACGATTTGGACTTTATGTCTACGATACTTTGAAAAAATTTATGGTAAAAAAACAAACCAAAATAATAGCAACAATAGGTCCTGCATCGGAATCTAGGGAGAATTTGAAAAAAATGATCCTGGAAGGGATGAATGTTGTCAGGCTAAACTTCTCTCACGGGACTAAGGAGAATTACGCTGAGGTTATTAAAACTGTCAAGTCCTTAATTGAAGAATTAAATATTCAAGTGGGCATTCTTGCAGATTTACAAGGCCCTAAAATAAGGGTCGGTGAAATTGAAAATAACGCCCTCGATCTTCGCGAAGGAGACCGATTCATTATGACAACCAAAGAATGTGTTGGAAATAAAGATCGTGTACAAATCAATTATCCAGATTTTGCAAAGGACACCGAACCAGGTGAGCGAATAATGCTTGACGATGGTAAAATAGAACTTAAGGTAGAGGAAACCAATGGAGTTGATGAGGTTCATGTAAGTGTTACTCATGAAGGAATTCTATCCTCAAACAAAGGTGTTAATCTTCCGAATACAAAATTGTCCTTCGCAAGTTTGACAAAGAAGGATCGAGAGGATTTGGAATTTATACTAACTCAAGATATCGATTGGTTAGCACTTTCTTTTGTTCGATCTGCTCGTGATATCATCGAATTGAAGCACATCATTAAAGACCATAATTCCACGATAAAGATCATCGCTAAAATCGAGAAACCTGAGGCTCTAAATGAAATAGACGAAATCATACAGGAGTCAGATGGGCTTATGGTTGCCAGGGGCGATCTTGGCGTAGAGATTCCAATGGAGCAGGTTCCAATGGCTCAAAAGATGATCATAAAGAAATGTATCCAACATTCTAAACCTGTTATTGTAGCTACTCAAATGATGGATAGCATGATTGTTAATTATAGACCGACTAGGGCTGAGGTCAACGATGTCGCAAATGCCGTTCTTGATGGTGCCGATGCGGTAATGCTCAGTGGCGAAACTTCCGTTGGGAAATATCCAATTTTGGTGGTGAGTAGTATGACCAAAATCATTCAAGAAATTGAACTCGGTGATGATATTTATCACCATGGCACGATTGAACTTGATCCTAATTCTGAACGATACATTTCTGACGCCATATGCAAATCATCTGGTGCATTATCAAAAACAACTGATGCTAAGGGCATAGTTACAATGACATTTTCGGGATATACTGCATTCAAAATAAGTAGCTTAAGGCCTAGAGCTAAAATTTATGTTTTCACAGGTAACAAGGAGCTTCTGAGCATGTTAACCTTGGTTTGGGGTGTAGAAGGGTTTTATTATGATAAAATGGTCAGTACAGATCATACGATAGCTGATATAAAATATCTATTGAAGAAAGAACAAAATGTTCAAAGTGGAGATTTAATGATTCATGTAGCCTCCATGCCAATCGCAAATCAGGGCATGACTAACATGCTGAAACTAAGCATGGTAGATTAGAATTTCTTTGATGCTTCTTACTGAGCAGTGAAGCTTTTTTCCAAAAATAGATTCACCCAATTGTCTTCACTGACTGCCATTAATGTAAATTTATAAGTTTGATTCACTTGCAGTGTTGGAATAGGATCAGCTGGTTAAATATTCAATACAACGTTGCTTAGATCATAAAAAGTAAAGTTCTTATCTATGATGTATGTACCTGAAATTAGATTGTCTTCAGCATCAGAAATAATATGAAAATAAATAACATTTTCTTCTATCTCTCTATCCTCCCATTGAAAAGAGGGTGATGTCCCATTTTTAGGGATAGAGAGTAATTCGGCATTTACTTCTGTTGGCTTAATATTTGTTTTTTATCTTATGGGTGTGCAAAAATGTAATCTACCTGGTGTCTTGAACGTCACGACACCCATTCTTTCTCCATCAAAGGGAGTATTATTAAATTTCCACAAATAACCATTAAAAATAGGGTCACTGGATAAATCCTTTTGGACATATTGGCTGAAGTTCAATGAATCCTCAACATTTTCCACTTCAAAATAACGAAAATCAGTGACTTGATCTTCCGGGTAGAAAAAAACCGATGTTGGAAATTCGCTTGCTCCAGTGAGGCCATTCATTCTAACACCAGCACAAGCAATAAGGTCGTCTAATACTCTATCATTATTTAAAGAAATATAATTGGATAATATTTGATCATCCAATTGTATTGTATCATCTTTAATACAACCAAATAACAGAATCAGTAGAATTAAAAATAATGATGTGAAACGCATTGTAAAGAAGCTTATCCTAAGGAATAACGGCTAAAACAATTAAAATCCAGATTTGAATTGTTTTAAAAACTCAATATCATTCTCAAAAAGCATTCGAATATCTCCAATTTGATATTTCAACATTGCTATTCTTTCTATTCCCATTCCAAAGGCAAATCCAGAATATTCATCTGGATCAATATTGTTGTTTTTCAGAACATTAGGATCTACCATTCCACAACCTAATATCTCAAGCCAACCTGTTCCTTTGGTTATTTTATGATCTGTTTCTGTCTTTAATCCCCAATAAACATCCATCTCTGCACTTGGCTCTGTGAAGGGGAAATAAGAAGGTCTTAGTCTAATCTTCGTTTCATCCCCAAAGAATTCCTTGGCAAAATAAAGCAACGTTTGTTTCAGGTCTGCAAAAGACACCTTTTTGTCAATGTACAACCCTTCGATCTGATGAAAAATACAATGTGAACGTGCAGAAATGGCTTCATTTCTGAAAACTCTACCTGGAGATATTGTTCTTATCGGTGGTTCGGAAGATTCCATAACACGAACTTGAACCGAAGAGGTGTGGGTTCTTAAACTAATATCATCTTCAATGAAGAATGTATCTTGCATATCCCTTGCTGGATGCTCTGGTGGAAAATTAAGCGCTGAGAAATTATGCCAATCATCTTCAACTTCGGGCCCTTCCGAAACGGAAAAGCCAATTCTCCTAAAAATATCTACAATTTCATTTCGCACCAAGGAAATAGGATGTCTCGAACCTAATTCCAGAATACCTCCTGGTCGTGTTTTATCAAAAGAAGGGTCAACACCTTCGGTAACCTTCATATCAGATTTTAATCTTTCGATTTTCTCCGTTACAGATTTGTTAAGAATATTCAATTGCTGCCCCACTTCTCTTTTGAGTTCATTAGGAACACTTTTGAATTCCTCATACAGCGCTTTCAATTCACCTTTTCGACCAAGAATACTGATTCTGAAGTTTTCTATGGCCTCCAAATTTTCCCCTTTGAATTCCTCAACCTTTCCTCTTAGCGCCTCTATTCTCTCCTTCATTATTTCTTAACTATTTTCATGTGCATGATAACGTCCTCTAAAGGTCTATCACCCTTGGCTGTTGATACATTGGCAATGGAATCAATAATATTCAATCCTTCTATCACTTCACCAAAAACGGTGTAATCTCCGTCCAAATGTGGCGTTCCTCCAATAGACTCGTACAGTTTTTTCTGCTCATCCGTATACGTAGAATTAGAGTTTCCTTGTGCCTTTTTCAATTGCAAAGATTCAATCCCTGCCTCAGTGTACGTCTTACCTTGTACAACGTAAAACTGACTTCCTGATGATCTTTTTTCTGGATTCACTCTATCTCCTTGTCTTGCCGCTGATAAAGCCCCTTTTTTATGGATGTATTGTGGAAGAATCTCTGCTTCTAATGTATATCCAGGACCTCCAGCACCAAGTCTCTGTAAAGATTCTGCACCCTTAGAGTTTGGATCTCCACCCTGAATCATGAATCCTTTGATTACTCTATGAAATAAAGTGCTGTCATAATAAGACTCTTCAACCAGTTTCAAGAAATTATCTCTGTGAATCGGAGTGTCATCATATAGTTTAACTTTCATATCACCAAAACTGGTAGTAATAAGAACAATTTTTGGCTTTTTACCCTTAAATGAAGCGTTTGTAAAGACGTATCCCAGCGGGATTAGTCCTATGAGAATAAGGACTTTAAAGTTTTTGAAAATCCAATCTTTTGTGTTTTTTTGAATCATGAGTTATACTTTTCTTTTTCTATTGACTATATTTGCACATTACGCTACCTTAGCTAAACGACAAAGATAACAATTCAATACTATGAGTTTTAAGAGAACACATTTTTTCATTTTTGCCTTACTTCTATTGACATTAGTTTCTTGTCGTAAAGAAGAGGATACTATAGCAATAATTACGGTTGTCGATATCACAAACATCCCTCAAGCCGGATTTTTTGTACGTATGTATGGTGAAGGAAGTGATAATAATCAAGGAGAGGTTCAAGAAATCGCCATTGATAGAGATATTATAACAGATGGAAATGGTCAGGCCAAATTTGATTTTACTGATGAATATGAATTAGGGCAAGCTGGATTTGCCGTTCTCAATGTCTCTGTAACTTTTAATGACACAATCTACGAAGGAGTTTTAAAAGTAGAGCCTGAAGAAATTACGGAAGCAAGAATAATCGTTAACTAATTATTCTTTGCTGAACGGAAGTATGAAATTATGGCTTCTTTTAGAAAACGTTCCTGTTCTACACCTGTAAGATTAGGAAGCTCCTTTACCACTTCGAAGTGTGGCCATCCTTGCTCATCCAAACCAATATAATTGTAAAACTCGTAGGGTACTAGTATCGTGCAAACCGCGATATGCATAAGGTTAATCTTATCGTCCTTACTGTACTTTCTATTACCTTGACCTAAAACCTGAATTCCTAAGACAAACAATACCGCTTCAAGTTCGTCCGCTAAGTCAAATCCAGAAAACTCACTTTGAAGTAAATTTTTCCACTCCTTTTCAAAGACAAAATCCATGTCACGAAGATATAATTATATGTTTGGTGTGTGAACCAGTGAAATCCACAATGAGTTTTTTCTAAAAGAAAAATAAGTCGAAAAGTGGGGAAACGATAATGTCTAACTTTCATCAAAATAGAGAAAATGCATTTATTGGATATTGTTTTTTTGGTTCCCATTCTATGGGCACTGTACAGAGGGTATAAAAAAGGGCTCATAATAGAAATCACTTCGCTCGTTTCACTTGTACTTGGAGTCTATGGTGCTATAAAACTATCAGGTGTCACAGGGCAATATCTCACAGAGTATTTCAATATGTCTGAACAAAACTTGGGTATTGTGTCTTTTGCGGTCACATTTATACTAATCGTTGGGTTGATATATTTCATCGGTAAAATGATTGAAAAAATGATTGACCTTGTTGCCTTATCCTTTGTCAATAAATTGGGTGGAGCATTCTTTTCCGGGCTAAAGGTTGCCATGATTATCAGCATTATTTTAGTAACCCTAAATGGTTGGAATGAGAAATACAATTTTTTACCTGACAGCGTTAGTGATGATTCGATGTTCTTTGAGCCTTTAACAAAATTATCTCCGACAGTTATGCCATTTCTACAGAACAGTGAATGGGTACAGAAAGGTTTAGAAAAACTGAAGAGCTTGAAAGAAGAATCTGGTGTTGATGATATGTTGGAGGGCTAACAGAATCATGTTTGTCTTCAATATTAATGAGTAATTGCGGATATCTTATATCTTTATAAATTAATCCTTTCCTTATGAAAAAGATCCTGGCTTCAATTATTTTTCTAATCGCATTTAATTATGTTGGGGCGACACATATTATTGGCGGTGACTTTACAGTGCAGCATATATCAGATAGTACTTTCGAAGTTACCCTCACATTATTTAGAGATTGTGGGGGTGCGGGTGCTCCATTAGACCCAACAATTCATGTCTCTGCGTATGAAGAAGGAACGGATGTTCCTCGACCAGAATTAGACATTGATATGACATTGAATGATGCTGTATTTCCAACTTTGGGAGATAATTGTTTTACACCGGGTATTTGTCTGGAAATAGGCACATATATTACCACAATCACACTTCCTGATTTTGAAACTGGTTATTACTTTACATGGGAAAGATGTTGTAGAAACCCAAGCATTACTAATATTGTAGATCCTATGGATGCTGGAATGGTATTTTTGGTAACCGTAGCAGACCCCTCCATTGATAATTCAACACCTATTTTTCAGCCTTATCCCACCGATGGATATTTGTGTATCAATGGGACCAATGCTATTGATTTTAGCGCTACAGATGTAGATGGTGATTCATTGGTTTATAGGTTAGAAACACCGTTGCAAGGAGAATTATCAGGTGATGGAGATATAGGAAATCCAGTACCAGCGCCTAATCTTGGAGGGCCAAAACCGCATCTCGAATGCTCTTGGCTCGCACCTTATGATCTAACAAATATTTGTGATGGTACGCCTCCTATGTCGATTGATAGTGAGACTGGTATTTTGACAGCCAACCCTGACGATATAGGGTTCTATGTCCTTGCCATTGCGATTGATGAGTATCGAGATGGAAATTTAATAAGTACGATTCGAAGGGAAATTCAATTGGAATCGACTCTTTGTGCACTTCCAGTACCTCCACAATTTGTAAATTTTGAGCCAATAGATACCATTCAAGTTTATCCAATAGTAGACAATCTTGTAAACATTGTTGTGGAAGCAACAGGCAGTAATATTAATGCCTCAGTTTCTGGTGACATTATTTTACAAGGGTTTGAACCATTGGCTTATATTGATACAATAGGCTCTGGTGACAACCAACTTACTTTACAATTTGAATGGGACAGTATTCCTTGCGATTTTGTCGGTGATGTATTTCTTTTGGAATTCTATGCTGAAGCGTTCTCCGATTGTTTAGATACTATCTTAACCAACACTTTGGATCTATATGTCGAAATAGTAGTTGATCCGAATGTTGCGACTAATTACCTATTGCCTGTAGTTGATTCCTATGATATTGTTTTTGGTCAAAATGACACCTACGGTTTCCCTGTTATCGTAAATGACGGCAATCCAACTGATACGCTGTCACTTAGCATGTTAAGTGACATAAATGGGACTAATCCTATTGTCTTTGAAGGGGACACAGCCAATAACTTGGTTTCTTCCGATTTCTCTTGGGTCATAACCTGCGATGACATTCGTGATGAACCCTATAACGTAACTTTTCAAACGGTTACAACATATTGTGAGGTGCAGGATACTACGCTGTTTAATATGGATTTAAATGTAATATTTCCAACGGATGATCCCACAGTGATTGTGTCTCCTGATAGTATTATGTTGTATGATATCAATGGAGAGGAGCGATGTTTTAATGTAAGGGCTGAGGATGGTAACAATATTGATACGCTTACTTTATTCGTTGACAGGAATACCTATCCTTTTAGCGCTCAGAACATGGCGACTTTTAGTGATACATCCTCGATTTTTGTCGTAGAATCAGAATTCTGTTGGACTCCCCAATGTGATGAAATAGACCCAGGTATATATAACATTGACTTCACGGTGGTTACAAAAAATTGTGAAATCATTCAAGAAACTCAAAAAAGGGTGACCATAAACTTGTTCCCTACAACTGATGGTGAACCAGACACCATTCCAAATGTTTTTACCCCCAATGGAGATGTTTTCAATGAGACCTACAGGATTGCCTATACTCCTGAATATTGTATTTCAGATTATAATCTATCCATTTTCAATAGATGGGGAAATGTAATCTTTCAAACCCAAAATCGTGATCAGCATTGGGATGGAAAAAATAATGGCAATGATGTAGCTGAAGGTGTGTATTACGTAATACTAACTTATAAATATTACGATGAACCCAAAGAGTATACCGAATCCATTCATCTGTTTAGATAAATTACAGTTTAATAGATCCCGCTAAATAAAGAGATTCTTAATTCTAATTGCACTAATTCTTGCTCCAATAGATGCAGATACTACTCATATAATTGGTGGGGATTTTGCCGTTGAGCATCTAAATAATAATGATTTTCTTGTCCAGTTGTCATTATTCAGAGACTGCTCTAATCCCAATGGAACTGGATTTGATAATCCAATCAATATATCAGTTTATGAAGAAGGCGAAAATCTAGCGCTTCCAGGTCGTGATTTCACTATGGACTTAGATAGCATTGTTCCAACTCCTCTTGGCGATGATTGCTTTACTCCATACATCTGTCTTGAGATAGGATTATATTCTACAGTTGTAACAATAGATGATAATTCTAACGGTTATTATTTTACTTGGGAAAGGTGCTGTCGAAACGAAGGAATCAATAATCTTGCATATTCAGGGGATGTTGGGATCGTTTTTCTTGTAACTATAGCAGATCCGGCATTTGAAAACTCCACCCCCACATTTTCGCCTTACCCTAAGGATGGCTACTTGTGCATCAACGGAGATAATGCTATAGACTTTAATGGTGATTCTTTGGTTTATAGACTTGAAACACCCATAAAAGGAGATCTTTCAGTTCTTCCTACTGTAGTAGGAAATCCAGCTCCAAATGCAGGAGGTCCGAAACCTCATACTGAAACTCAATGGCTAGCTCCTTATGCATTAAATAACATCTGTGGAGGAAATCCTCCTATGTCAATAAACAGCCAAACCGGGATGCTCCTGACAAATCCAGCAGTTCAATGGCTATTTGCAATAGCCATTGCCGTTGACGAATATCGTAATGATTTATTGTTAGGTACAATAAGACGTGAATTACAATTGGTATCAACAATTTGTAATATTCCAACAGCACCACAATTTATAAATTTTAATGCTGTCGATACAACTCTGGTTGTTCCTGTAATTGACAACACCGTGAACATCATCGTTTCAGTGCCAAATGGAGAAATAATCTCATCTGCTGTTGGAGAAATATTAAACGAAGATTTTGAATCACCAGCAACAATTGATATTATTGTTACGGGCTCAAACTCAATTAATATCCAACTAAATTGGGATAGTATTCCCTGTGATTACATTGGGAACTACTTTTTGATTCAACTGTTTGCAGAATCAGACAACAATTGCCTCGTTTCAACACTTAGCAATTCTATGGATCTCTATCTTCAAGTTGTTGATCCGGATAACATTTGTTTACTAAATGGGATTGAAGAAGTGGAGACTCAAGAGCTGACAATATTTCCGAATCCATTTCACGAAACAGTTAGTATTAATTCACCTCAACCCATTTCCTATATTCAAATTGTAAATTCAAACGGAACGGTAATTAGTGAAAGACATTTCCCGATTTTTAAAGGAAATATGAACTTCGATTTTAAGAATCTCTCTTCAGGTCTTTATCTCATCAAATGTTTTGATGAAAATGGTCTGTTATCTGTGGAAAAAGTAATTAAGGATTAGTCCAGAAGTGCGTCCAAATCGAAGTTGAATTTAATCAGGGATTCAAACTCCGCTATTCTTTTCTTAATATCCGATGAATCTATTTCCAGTAGTCTTTCGGGACCGAATTTTTCGCAAGTAAAAGAAGCTAAGGCTGATCCAGCGATGATGCCATTTTTCATAGTGTCAAATGAAATGTCGTTTTTACTTGCAATGTAACCCATGAATCCACCAGCAAACGTATCTCCAGCTCCAGTAGGATCCATCACAAGTTCCAAAGGCAAGGCTGGTGCAAAGAAGACTTGATTCTTATCAAACAATAGAGCTCCATGCTCGCCTTTCTTTATAATAAGATATTTAGGGCCCATCGCTAGAATCTCCATGGCCGCAGTTACCAGAGAATATTCCCCAGATAATTGACGTGCTTCTTCGTCATTTATAGAAAGGACATCAACCATTCCTATAGTTTCTTTAAGCTCATCCATAGCTATGTCCATCCAAAAATTCATGGTATCCATAACAATCAGTTTCGGACGCTTTTTCATTTGTTTTATTACGGACTGTTGAACAGCTGGGGCCAAATTACCCAACATAACATATTCACTGTCTTGATAAGATTCAGGAACTACCGGGTCAAAATTTTCAAGGACATTTAGCTGAGTTTCCAGTGTATCTCTTGTATTGAGATCATAATGATATTTTCCTGACCAAAAGAAGGATTTTTCGCCTTCTTTAACTTGCAATCCGTCAAGATTTATGTTTCTTGCCCTCATTTTAGACAATGTTTCTTGGTCATAATCATCTCCAATAACCGAAATTAAATTAACCGGTTGATGGAAAAATGAAGCTGCTAAACTTATATAGGTCGCGGCTCCACCTACTACTTTGTCTCTTTTACCAAATGGTGTTTCTATGGCATCAAATGCCACAGTACCTACACTAATTATACTCATGAAATTATTTTGTGCAAATGTATTGTTTAATTATAAACTTTAAATTAATTTTGCCGACCCTTTTAAGGGAACAAATTCCTCCTTAGCTCAGCTGGTTAGAG
>JBLIMR010000035.1:0-27955 GCA_047638815.1 Gammaproteobacteria bacterium | reverse complement strand
CACAATCTTCATCATTCAAATCCCCGTCCCCATCGATGTCATCATCACACGCATCTCCAAAAACATCCGAATCAAGATTACTTTGACTGCTGTTTGAAACCTCCGGACAATTGTCAACATCGTTCTCAATATTATCACCATCGATATCGATATCACAGACATCTCCAATGCCATCTTCGTCCAAATCTGATTGATCAGCATTAGCTACTTCTGGGCAGTTATCATCATCATTTGCAATACCATCATTATCGTTGTCCAAATCTATAGGGTCACCTTGACACGAGCAATCATCCTGAATGACATCATCTTCAGTAAACTCATCACCATCATCACAAGATGCTCCAGTAAAAATTACCGAATCCATTGGATCACAATCTTCATCATTGAATTCACCGTCACCGTCTATATCGTTATCACACACATCTCCTGCTCCATCTCCATCTATATCAGCTTGATCAGCGTTAGCAATGTCAATACAATTATCCAAATCATCCAAAACTCCATCACCATCCGCATCCAGGTTTTGGATACCAGCACAAGTACAATCATCTTGAATTTCATCCATCAAAGTATCTACATCTCCATCATCGCAAATGGCTCCTGGATAGACATCCATATCCATTGGAGCACAATCCTCATCATTTGGAGTGCCATCATTATCCATATCACTATCACAAAGATCACCTAGACCATCTGAATCAAAATCCGCTTGATCAGGATTTGGTGTTTCAATGCAGTTATCCATAATGTCAGCCACACCATCAGCATCAAAATCAGAGTCAATAAATCCAGACCAAAAGTTTACACCAGTATTAGTTCCTAGGCCAGAAAAAGTAAATGGACTTGCCCCAGTGACGAATTCTCCTACTCCCCAAATCCCTTTGGCTACCGCAACACTTTCTCTACCATTACCGGGTGTTAAATATTGCATAAAATCTACCATTGAATTAGGGTCCTCAAACCCACCAGTAGCAAGGTAAATCCCAATATCATCGCCAATATCTCTAAATCCATTTGAAGGCGTCCATTCAATGGTCATTTCCTCCCCTGGCGATAGATTATAATTTCCATCGATGATTGTGATAGCTCCATCACCCATCATACCTCCAAAAGTATAATTGAAGTTGGAACAAAGTCTCCAAGATGATATATCCTCAGAAAGATCCCCAAAATTTCTAAAAGTAATTCTTTGATCAACAACATTCACTACAAGTAATCTAACATTAGATTGACCAGGTGTGCCAACACAAATGCATGTGGAATCATAAATATCGTTAAGGGTTGATGCATCCCCATCATCACAAGAAGCTCCTTCAAAAATCGCAATTTCTAAAGGTGAGCAGTCATCATCATTAAGCACCCCATCTCCATCAATATCCACATCACACTCATCTCCAAATCCATCATTATCAATATCGGACTGATTCGTATTTGGATCATTTGGACAGTTATCGTCATCATCAAGAACGCCATCCATATCAGTGTCTATTCCACCAAGATCACAGGTAAATTCGAAATCAAATGCATCATCACTCCATCTATCATCCCACTCTACGAAATAAGTTTCCCCGATAGCAACATCAAATGTCAATAATGATGTAAATCCTTCACCGCCATCATCATCAAATATCAAACAAGTAAGGTCATCGCATGTACCAGTAGATATATGTACTCTTGTGTCCGGTAGATCAAGATCAATACTTGAATTCAGTGTGCATGATCCTGTTCCAGCCGCAGTGAATGTATACCATATTGAATTCGTTGCTCCTGGGAAACAAATATTCGATGCCCCAGCGCCTCCAACAACTTGAACTCCCAACAAAATTCCTTCTTCCAATATCAAAGCATCCGCACAAATACCATTCGGTGAATTAGGAGTTCCTGCGCAAGTACAATCATCTTGAACAATATCTAAAACAGTATTTGAGTCCATATCATCACAATCCTCACCAAAATCCAGCATAAGACTCGGACAATCATCAATATCTTCTACTGTAGTGAATGAGAACACGGGACAGTCCATTGCCGAACCAATAACGTTTGACGGCACCACGGACCAATAATACGTGGTTCCAAATTGAAAATTCGTAGGGTCAGTAGTTTCTATGGCATCTAGTGTCCCTAGGCTTATTAGAGCATCTGGTGCAATACCTAAAAAGAACTCCACTGCATTTGGTGAATCACCCGAAGTTGACAGCTCCCAAACAAAGTTAACTGCATTCATATTATCTTCATCAATTACCACATCTATTGCATCATCCTCTGGTGAGATTAATGCAGGGCACTCTGGAACTTCAGTAACTAAATCAGACTCCGTTAATGTCCAATCAAAGGCAAATCCACTCCATCTGTCATCCCATTCTATCAAATAGGTATTACCAGCAAAACCATTAAAAGAAATGGCAGCTGCAAATTCGTTTCCTCCCTCTATCATTAAACATTCATCATCATTAAACGTAAGACAAGCTAATGCGTCACAAGTCCCTTCATAAACACTTACTCGGGTATCGATTCCTTGGAGACATGATTCTAAAGTTATGTAAACATCAGTCACTGGTGTATAAAAGTACCAATCGGCATTATCTGCACCTGTTTGACAGAGATTTGATGCTCCATCACCATCAGCAGGGCCGTCAGCCGCGTTAATTCCAATAACAGCTGCAGTGGCAGAGGCACAATCGGTTCCTTGAGCATAAACATTAGCCGTATGTAGGAAATAAGCTAGAACTATTAATAATACATAAAAGTGTTTTTTCATTGTCTTGGATATTGATTATTATAAAGGCTAAAGGTAATGTTTTTCATGATTTTCATGACCTAATTTCTAGCTGTAACGCAGGTTAATGACACCTAAATATGAACAATTTAATAAATAATTTTATATAAAAAAAGCCTCAGGATGAAATTCTAAGGCTTTTTTTATATATTAGATCTCTCAATATTACTCTATTTTCTCAAATCTCTTCGTATACTGTTGCCCAACAAAACTGATTTTGATAAAATACATTCCATTTGTTAGATAGTCCACCGATAATGTTTCTTGAATTTCTCCAGCCATATGTTTTTTGTTTTCTGAGAGTAAAACCCTACCGGAAACATCCATTATTTCATACAAAACACTTTCACCTCCGTCTATTTTGAACGTTAAATTCAAAGAGGAATTTGTAGGATTTGGATAGACGCTTAAGAAATTATCATCTTGATCAAGATCCTCCACATCAACAAGAAAATCAATATAAAAATCAAATGTGTTTGTGGACCATCGATCATCCCATTCGATATAATACGATTGGTCAGCGTCCGCTTCAAATGTAATAAGTGATGCAAACCCCAGCCCACTATCATCATCAGAATCCAAGCATAATAGCTCAGTACATTCACCAGAATAAATTGATAATCTAGTATCGGTCAGGAGATCTCCCATATCAGATCCAACAGTTACAGTACCTGAACTTGTAGGAGTATACAAATACCAATTTGAATTAGCGGCACCGGCTCCAAAACAAATGTTTGATGCCATTCCTCCAGCAAAAGGTCCTACGTCAGTATATGTTCCTTCTGCAACATTGATTGCACTAAAGCAATCTGAGTTGGTTGGAGCTGCCACACCAATACATGTGCAATCAACTTGTACCAGATCATTGAATGTTTCATCATCTCCATCATCACAGCTTGCACCTAGATATAATGCACCATCAAGTGGCGCGCAATCATCGACATCAAGAAATCCGTCATTATCATCGTCCAAATCACATTCGTTCCCAAGTCCATCACTATCCGTATCCAATTGATCGGCATTTGACACTTCTGGACAATTATCAACAATGTCTGGTATTCCATCATTATCCGTGTCTTCTGTTCCAGACTCAGCAGTAATAATAAAGTCAAATTGACCATTATCCCAACGGTCATCCCATTCAAGAAAATACGTTACTCCTTCCTGACCAATAAATGACGTTATAGATGTGAACCCATTTCCTCCATCATCGTCACTTGCGACACATGTTAGATTGTCACATGATCCCACATATATCGATATTCTTGTGTCCGGTGTATCGACATCAATACTTGAACTCACAGTAATTAGAGATAACTCTTCTGGAGTAAAAGTATACCAGTTCGCATTATTCCCACCAGATCCAAAACAAACGTTTACGGCACTACCACCTGAAAAAGGTCCGACATCTGTATACACTATATCCAAAGATGCCACTATTGCGTCAGGGCATTGCGCATTTGGAGCGGGCAAATCACCAAGACATGAGCAGTCCGCTTGAATTAGATCATTGTTTGTCTCCGCATCACCATCATCACAATCGGCACCAAAGAATATAGTAGCATCATCAGGATCACAATCTATTTCATTCAAATCACCATCGCCATCTCTATCATCATCACAAAGATCACCTATGCCATCACCATCCAAATCCCCTTGTCCCGGATTTACAATTTCTATACAATTATCGCCAAGGTCAAAAACACCATCCCCATCTGTATCTTGCGTAGCAGAGATAGTCGTAATTATAAAATCAAAAACTCCATTATCCCATCTATCATCCCATTCAATAATATATGTATTACCAGCGCTAGCAATAAACGCTGTAATGGATGTAAACCCTGCTCCTCCATCATCATCCGAGGCCACACATATTAGCTCCTCGCAAGGGCCCTCATAGATTGAAACTCTTGTATCCGGCTGATCCAAATCAATACTTGAACTTACCGTCACTTCAGAGTCATCCGTTGCTATGAAGAAATACCAGTTTGCGTTCGTTGAACCACTCCCAAAACAAATATTGGAAGCGCCTTCCCCAAAACTTGGGCCGGGATCTGTATATACGATATCTTCCAAAACCTCGAAACCTAGATCGCAACTTATGTTAGTTGCCATCGGCAGTCCAAGACAAGTGCAGTCTTCTTGAATCTCATCATTGTTTGTTTCTGGGTCACCATCATCACACGATGCTCCAGGAAATATTATTGCATCCATCGGTGCACAATCCTGATTGTCTTCAACGCCATCGTTGTCGTCATCATCATCACATTCATCTCCAAAGCCATCCCCATCGAAATCCTCTTGATTAGGATTTGGATCATCAATACAATTATCAAGGATATCAAATACACCATCTGAATCTGTGTCAACAGTAGTTGACAGAAAAGTTAATTCAAAGTCAAATTCCCCATCATCCCAACGGTCATCCCAATCAAGAAAGTATGTGTTTCCCGCTGTAACAATTAAATCTGTAATTGAAGTAAAACCATCCCCACCATCATCGTCTGAGGCTTCGCAAATTAAGTTCTCACATGAACCAGAATAAATTGAAATTCTTGTATCTGGCAGATCTAAATCAATGCTAGAGGAAACTGTTAACTGACCATCTTCAGTAGGAACAAAGAAATACCAAATTGAGTTCGTTGCACCGTTATCAAAACAATTCAAAGATGCCCCTGCCCCACTTTGAGGACCTAAACTAGTAGTTCCTCCAAGGAAAACTTCAGTAGCCACTCCGCATAACTCCCCAGCTAACGGCACTGCCCCTTCACAACTGCAATCTTCTAGTATGACATCATTATAAGTCGAAGGATTAGCATCGTCACATGATGCCCCTAAATATATTGCTGGATTCTCTGGTGCACAATCATTTTCGTCAAGAACACCGTCCCCATCTGTATCACCTAGCATAAAAGCTGTTGTGAAGGATTGAACAGAACAACCTTCCGCATTTACATCCAAAGTATTAGGTATAACAGCCCAATAATATATTTCACCGAAAAGTACATCGGTCATAAAAAATGAAATTTCACCTGGGCCAACTGTGGCCAATAAGTTTATTTCAGCAGGATCAGTACCAATGAAAATCTCAATCTCCGTGGCCATTTCACCACCCATGGCCAATTCCCAATTAAGGTTTATTGAATTCCCATTCATCTCATCCACGATCACATCAGTAGATCCATCAATTGGAGAAGTTTGATTTACACAATCAGGAGCCTCTATATTTTCGATGATGGTCCAATTGAACCCATCTAATGACCATCGATCGTCCCATTCAATTAAATATGTCTGTCCCGCTATACCATCAAAAAATGCGTCTGAAGTAAAGCCTTCGCCACCATCATCGTCACTTGTTATACATATCAACGCATCACATGAACCCGAATATATTGAAACTCTTGTGTCAGTTAGTGCTGGGTCAAATGTAGAGGTCACATAGATTGGACCCGATTCTGCTGGGGTGTAGCTGAACCAAGTAGCAGCTGTTCCACCTGTACCAAAACAATTGTTACTTGCTCCCGTCCCTTGCAACTCATCCGCTATATGATCACCTGCAGCTAACACAATGGGATCATCACATGTTAATCCCTGTCCTTGAGCGTTGAATACTATACAGATAGTAAAAAGAGCAATAAATGTAATATGACGTCTTGTTCTCATCGGTTTTTGATTTAGATGGTTTTAAATAAATTTCAGAATCAAATATAACAAATACAACCTGACCATAGTTCTTTTCAGCCCAATAACACAAAGTTATTGAACAAAAAAAGCCGCTACATCCAAGATGTAGCGGCTTTTGAAAATTCATAATCGGGATTATCTCACGACATTAAATTTCTTAGTAACCTCATCGCCATCGACATTCAATTTGACAACGTAAAGTCCAGAGCTTAAAGTTGAAATATCAATTTCTTCTACTAAAGCACCTGCTGGACGGTTTCTCAACTCAGAGAAAATCATTTTACCTGACATATCGAAAATTTCGATAGCAACATCAGATTTCTCTTCTACAACAAAGCTAAGGTTCAATTGATCTTGAGCTGGGTTAGGATAAAGTCCAACACCATTGTTAGAAGACTCAATGTCAGCAATACCAATTGGTGTACTTATGTACCAATCAAATTCACCAGCGTTCCATCTATCATCCCACTCAATGTAGTACGTAGTTCCTCCAATAGCATCAAACATAACTATAGAAGTAAACCCTTCACCTGCGTCATCATCAAATGCAACACAAGTCAAATCCTCACAACTTCCTGTGTATACAGACAATCTAGTATCTGGAAGGTCAAGATCCATGTCAGATCCAATTGTAACAAATGCATCCTCTAGAGGTGTAAAAGTATACCAGTTAGCATTAACTGCTAAACCATCAGGGAAACAATTACTTGCAGCCCCATCTCCGTAAAATGGTCCCACATCAGTATACGATCCATAATCAACATCAATTGCTAAAGGACATTCTGGATTTGGCGCAGGTATAACCCCAACACATGTACAATCAACAAGAGCATCATTAACCGTTTCAGCGTCACCATCATCACAAGGAGCACCTTCAAAAACAGTTCCATCTAAAGGATCACAATCCACATCATCAGGAGAGAAATCACCATCAGTATCATCATCACATACATCACCTAGTCCATCGCCATCAAGATCCGCTTGATCTACATTAATAATCAAATCACAGTTATCAATAACATCCGGAATTCCATCACCGTCAGTATCTGTAGGATCAACATTTAAGTTTACAATCCAATCAAAACCCAAAGTTGACCAACGATCATCCCACTCAATGTAGTATGTTGTGCCGGCAATTCCAATAAAACTAGTAATTGAAGTAAAGCCTTCACCACCATCATCATCAGATGTTACACAAGTCAATGCATCACATGGTCCTTCATAAACAGAGAGTCTTGTATCTGGAAGATCAAGATCAATACTTGAAGAAACTGTCACTTCACCCGACTCATCAGGTGTATATGTGTACCAGTTAGCATTCAATCCACCAGTTCCAAAACAAACATTTGATGCCGCAGCTCCAGCAAATGGTCCAGGATCTACGTTTACAACCTCAGCTACTACCGCAATTGCAAAATCACATTGAGAATTTACAGGAGGTAGGAACCCAGCACATATACAATCATCTCCTTGAAGAATATCATTAAAAGTTCCATCATCTAAATCATCACATATTGCACCTTGGAATATTAATGCATCAAATGGTTCACAATCTAACAAATCAGGCACGCCATCATTATCATTATCTAAATCACAAACATCACCCATTCCATCACCATCAGTATCTAGTTGATCAGCATTTGGCGTATCCGGACAGTTGTCAAGAATATCAGCGACACCATCTAAATCAATATCACCTGTAGCGGCAATAAAATTAATTTCGAAATCAAATCCATCAGTTGACCATCTGTCATCCCATTCAATAAAGTAGACGACATTGGCATCTACAATTTCTACTATTACAGAAGTAAAACCTGGTTCCCCTTCGTCATCCGATGAGGCAAAACATTCCAATGCAGAACAATCACCAGTGTATACAGACAATCTTGTGTCTGTCTCTAGTGGATCAATCTCAGATGACACTGTCAATTCACCAGCATCTGGTGAAGTAAAGAAGTACCAAAATGAATTAGTAGCTCCAGCACCAAAACAAACGTTAGATGCTCCACCACCTGTTGCAGGTCCAGGGCTAGTTGTAACACCTTCAAAAGCCTCAACAGCTACATCACATAATTCTCCTGGCTCAGGGATAATTCCTTCACAAGAACAATCCTCTTGAATAACGTCAAGAAAAGTATCAGGATTAGTATCATCACAAATTGCTCCAGCATAGACCAACGGATCTTCCGGTGCACAATCAACATCATCTAACACACCATCTCCATCAGTATCACCCACCATGAATGCTGTTGAGAATGTGAATACAGAACAACCGGCAGCATCAACTCCAAAAGTGTTTGGAATTACTGCCCAGTAGTAAGTTTCTCCAAAAGCTAAAAAATTGGCCTGAAAAGAAACTTCTGCACCACCAACAGTTGCAAGTGGCGCCAATTCAGCGGGATCAGTTCCCCAAAAAATAACAATGTTACTTGGTGTTTCACCACCAGCAGCAGGATCCCAAGTAAGCGTCACAGAATCAAGATTATCTTCATCAAGAGCAACATCTACTGCAGCATCCGCTGGGAATGTTTGAGTTACACAATCTGGAGCATCTGGGTTTTCAATGATAGAAAAGTCAAATGCATCTGCACTCCATCTGTCATCCCACTCAATCAAATAAGTCTCACCAGCTACACCATCAAAGTTTGTTGTTGATGTAAATCCATCACCACCATCGTCATCAGAAGTAAGGCAAACCAAAGCATCACATGCTCCAGTATAAATTGAAAGTCTAGTATCTGTCAATGCAACATCAAAAGTAGAAGTAACAATAACAGGACCTGTTTCAACAGGGCTATAGCTATACCATATGGCTGCAGTTCCTCCGGCACCGAAGCAAACATTACTTGCTCCAGCACCTGCAAGCATTACTGACGTGTGGTCACCGGCCGCAATTGCAGTTGCCTCATCACAGGTTGCTCCTTGAGCCATAACACTCTGAGTTGCACCAATAAGAAAAGCAATTATTAGAAATTTATAGTAAAATATTTTCATATTAAATAGTTAAAAGTTAAAAACATGAAGGACATATCTGCCGCTTCAAAAACACTACAAATGTATTAAAAAAACGCTACGGCTTAGGGTGTGTCGGTGAAAAAGCCCGTATGTTATCACGATTTAATCGTGGATAAGATATGACATGAATTATGACTTGTAAAAGTGATCTTGAAGTTTCTTTTAAAAAAAGCCCCACCTTCATATAGAGTCTGGGGCTTAATTAAAATTATTCTCTTCTATTTCAAGACATTAAATCTTTCTTGTTTAATAGAATTATTAGCAGAAACTTCAAGAATATACATTCCTGACGACAAATTCAACACTGGAAGAGTTACCAAATTTGATCCTGAATTTTGATCTTTTCTATAATCTACAAGCAATTGTCCAGTTAGGCTATAGACTTTAATAGATACATCTGCACTCTCCTTGAGATCGTATTGAAGATTAATTTCTTCAATTGCAGGATTTGGATAAACATTTAATCCATAAAAATCGTCATTGAATTCTTCAACACCATTAATATCGTTGTCAATCACGTTAATTGTAAATCCAGAATTGTTTGCACCTTGCCCATCTCCAGATCCAGTAAATCCAGAACTATCGTAAAAGACTTCCATACAGAAAGTATCTTCACAATCAGGGCCGGTAATCGTCAGGCATATTGTATACAAACCATCTTCAGCATATGTGTGAATTGGCAGTGGCGCGGTTGAAGTAGATCCATCACCAAAATCCCATAAATATTCAATGCCCCAATCAATTGTTGAAGTATTGAGTATATAAACTACATCCTCATCTTCATCTACTGATATAATTTCAAAAGATGCTTGACATTCCCCTGAAAAGAAAATACATGACCCATCATCTATATTAGCAAATGGGTTATAATTAAGAGCTTCTGGGTCTGTACAACCAAATATTATTCCGTTGCCTTGACAGTCGTAGTTAACTCCGAATTCGAAACAACCTTGAGTAACAAACTCAATACCTATTGCATTACCCGCAATTTCAACATAAGCAGAACCAGATGCTGGTTCAAATTCTCCAATAAAGCATAATTGATAACAGCCGTCAGACAAACAGAGTTCTACCCCGACTTCACCTGTATCATCAAAGATTCCGAAATATTGCTCTTGACCATTTTCATCAACAATCCCCCAAGCTCCAGTTGCACCTCCATCTGTAAAGATTGATAGGTATCCCGAGTTACTATCGCATTCATTTTCATAAAAACAAGAACCATCATCGATGTTAGCCGTTGGGTTATAATTTAGTGCTTCTGGATCAGTGCATCCAAGAATGTTTTCACCACTACAATTCGCATTCACAGATAAGGCATAACATCCTTGATCAGTAAATTCGAAAAAATGTCCTTCATCACCAATAAAGAATTCAGCGAAACCATCTACAGGGGCAAAATCGCCATAAACACAAAACTGATAACACCCGTCAGGTAAACAAATTTCAAATGATGTATTTTCAAAATCAGAAAAGCTTCCACCATAAAAGTATTCTCCTTGATCATTCGTCAGATCCCATAAACCAAATGAATTTGGCTCATTGTACAAGAACATAAAACCGCTATTGCTATCACACCAATTATCATAGACACAAGATCCATCATCAATTGTTGCTTCCGGGTCGTAGTTAAGTGCATTAGGGTCAGTACAACCAAAAAAATCATTCCAACAATCAGCATTTATACTGAAAATCTCAGTGCCATACCCCCCTTCCTCCATGGTTGTTTCCAGAATGATTCCCATTGGTCCGCTAAGGGTAATAATATTACCGTTCCAACCGTCACCAAATGTATCAAACATTACAAGTGTGAAACAACCATCAGGCAAACAGATCGCTAATGGCTCTCCACCATTTGTATTTCCTTCCGCATAAATAAATGCATCACCGTATGCGTCACTTATAAACCATGACACCTCACCTTGCCATTGCCCCAACTCAAACTCAACAATAATCTCGTTTTCGGTGCAATTTGATGTGTAGACACAGCTACCATCATCCAATGTAGCCTCTGGATTATAGTTCAATGCTTGTGGGTCTGTACAACCTTCTATAGCATCACAAACAAGAGCAACAGAATAGGTTAATAAACATGTCCCCTGATTTCCAGCCCATCCATCAATCAGCAATAAATATTCCGTTGACGGCTCCAGTGAACCACACTCAAAGTCGAATCTTGAATATAGTCCATCTCCTCCATTTCCATCACAATCAATCATTTCACCTCCACATTCATTGTATAGACCAAACTGCGTGTCGGTGAAAGAAAATGAATTGTCAGCAGATGCTTCAATTACTATTAAGGCTGGTTCATCGGGTGTAGTAAATGAGTACCAGATTCCATTTTGCTCTGGTTCTCCATTGCCAAATCCCCAGCACTCACCATAAAGCCCTTCACTAGTTGCTCCTGCGTTATTAATTGTAATAGTTCCTTCCGATAATGTTTGTGCATCGGAACAATTATCATTTGCAATTTGATACGTGCAAGTACCATTATCTATAGTTGCATCTGGATTGTAATTTTCCGCCTCAGGATCTGTACAGCCATATACTTCCCCACATGTTCCATCTATTGAGAATATAAGTGCATCCGTTTCCAATCCTTGATCTAAAGAGCCTGTACTTACTGTCGTACCTCCAACGTTGATCCAATAATATCCACCATACCATCCAAAAGGCCCGGCCGTATTCGACATTGTTGCTGTATAACACACATCCTCCAACAGACAAACGTCCATATATAATATCTCTTGATTTTGGAATCCGGTTTGATCAAAGACAACAATTCCATCATTACCAGAAACATTAAAGTCGATATCTTGTCCGTTTCCAAATACACAAACGTACAATTGAGCGGCAATACCATCTTCACAGGAGAAAGGGTAAATACAAGAACCATCGTCTATTGTTGCAGATGAGTTGTAATTGGATGCTTCAGTATCCGTACAACCAAAAATTTCTAGAACAATGTCTTCACACTCATCTTCATTTACACCAAAGGTGAGATTACCAACACTTCCTTCTTCTAATGTTCCTTCGGCAACAGTATTACCATCAATTGAAATAGTCGCGATTGCTCCATTCCAACCATCACCGAAACTGTCATACATATTCAATGAGTAACATCCATCAGGTAAACAAAGATAGTGCTGAGCTGAGTTCTGATTTGAATAATAGAGACCTTCAGCATAAAACTCACCTTCAGCATCTGAAACACTCCAAAATATTTCTCCTAAAAATGACCCATCCGTGAATTCAAGAATTACCGTATTATCTACGCAGTCAAATTCATATACACAAGATCCATCATCTAAGTTTGCTTCCTCGTTATAATTTATTGCTTCAGGGTCAGTGCATCCAGAAATTACTAGCGGCTCGTACTCCACAATGAAACTAAAAGATCCGTCATCCCATCTATCATCCCACTCGATAAAATATGATTCTCCGGCAGTAGTCTCAAAAGTTAAGAATGAAGTAAATCCTTCACCTCCGTCATCATCACTTACGACACAAGATAGATCATCACAAGTTCCAGAATAAATTGAAACCCTAGTATCTGGTAGATCCAAATCAATACTGGAACTAACAGTTACCAAACCGGTTTGTGAGGCTGTATATTCATACCAAATCGCGTTTACGGCACCACTACCAAAACAATTATTTGAAGCACCATTTCCACCACTGATATTTGCATCTGATACTATACCTTCTGATATAGCAATAGCATCTTCGCATATTGCATTTTCAGTTACATCTGGGTTACATTCACTTGACGCGACTGCAGTCCATTGGATAGTATATGGCCCATTTAATCCGTAGTCGCCAGCAAGAATTGCGAAGACGTATGTTCCTGCAGGCAAAGCATTCCAAGAATATCCGAAAGGTTGATCTGGACAATTAACATCCACAAATGTTCCTATCAAAGTTGGATTTACATCTAAATTATCACAATCAAAGAATCCAAAATAGAATGCATTGACTGCAGCATCCGTTCCGCATAAGGATAATATAACATCCGAACATTCAGAAATCGTAAATGATTCCCAAACCTCTGGGGAATTAGCTCCGGGCAATTGTTGAGTTGCACCTGTTGCATCACCCGTACTCCATATGGGATTTCCATTACTAGGAACCACCGAAACTGTTGCTCCTGAACAATTGTCATTAAAAGGAGTATCTCCTGTTATTGTTCCTTGACAAATACAATTTGGATTAACACTATCCGATGTTGTATTAGGATTTCCATCATCACAAGAGTCTCCAATATTTGTATTTAAATCAGGACAATCAAATTCGTCATCCTCAAAAGTCACTTGAAATTCAAAAGCTCCAGCGTCCCATCGATCGTCCCACTCAATAAATACTGGGATACCCTCGCCAACTTCAACTTGAAGAAAAGAAGTGAATACTTCACCAGAATCATCATCTGATCCAATACAAAACAAATCATCACAAGCTCCTATATATACGGAAAGTCTAGTGTCTGTTTGATTAGGGTCATTTTGAGAGGCAATCGTTACTAGACCAGACTGTGATGGGGTATAGTTATACCACGCAGCGTTCGTACCATCCCCAGCATTAGCAAAACAATTATTCACAGCACCATTACCATCAATCAATTCTGGAGTAAAATAAATGCCTTCAGATATCGGCAGCGCTGAATCGCAATTTATGCCTACAATCTGAGAAAAAGAATTTAACGATGCCAACAAGCAGCACGACATTAAAGTTAGTTTTAAGTAGTAGTTTTTCATAAAATAAGTAAGTTATATGTTTGATTATATCTAGTGGATTAATCTAGTTTTCTGTTTAGCGTTTCGTTAAAACCAATATATTAATACAATGATAGTGGTTATCATCATTTTACAGAAATAAAATTAATGCAAATTATGACAATCTTATTATTCCATATCATCAGGAATTCTACCCTCAAAATACACACATATCACTAATAAACAGACGATTAAGGTGCTTTTGAATTTAGCGTAAAACAGGACTTTAGACCCGCAATTTGTAATGATAAATGATCATAAAAAAACCCACCCCGAAAGTTATCGAGATGGGCTATCATAATTTCAATTATTTGGAATTACTTTACAATATTGAATTTCTTCATCACTCGTTTTTCATCCACCAACAGTTCAAGAAAATACATCCCAGAAGCCAGTTCGTTAAGATCTTTTTCACTACCATTAAACCCTATCGAAGTATTAACCTGATTGATGGAAACTTTAGTCCCACTTATGTCATAAATAGATAATAAAACATCACCCATTTCAACAATATTATATTGAACATTTAAAACATTCGTAGCTGGGTTTGGGAAAATCGCAATATTTTGAAAAACATCACTATTTTCTTCTATGCCAACAAAAACTCACCTACAGCTGTTTTCTAGACAGTTGAGCTATTCACATTATTACACTTTCAAACGATTTTTTACAGTCTTATTCTTAATGATTTGCATATGAGAAACTTAAAGAGATTACTTTACAATATTGAATTTCTTCATCACTCGTTTTTCATCCACCAACAGTTCAAGAAAATACATCCCAGAAGCCAGTTCGTTAAGATCTTTTTCACTACCATTAAACCCTATCGAAGTATTAACCTGATTGATGGAAACTTTAGTCCCACTTATGTCATAAATAGATAATAAAACATCACCCATTTCAACAATATTATATTGAACATTTAAAACATTCGTAGCTGGGTTTGGGAAAATCGCAATATTTTGAAAAACATCACTATTTTCTTCTATGCCAACAAAAACTCACCTACAGCTGTTTTCTAGACAGTTGAGCTATTCACATTATTACACTTTCAAACGATTTTTTACAGTCTTATTCTTAATGATTTGCATATGAGAAACTTAAAGAGATATCCCATTTAATATTAGAATGACTTTCTTTGTTATCACAAAACATCTATAATATATGAAACTTACATTTTGTGGAGCGGCTAGAACCGTTACTGGAAGCTGTCATCTTCTCAGTCTGGACAATCAAAGAAAAATACTTTTTGACTGTGGACTTTATCAAGGGCGAGAATTTGATTTAAAAAACTTCAACGAAAGCTGGAAATTCAAGCCGGAAGAGTTGTCTTATGTTATTCTTTCACATGCTCATATTGATCATTCTGGGAGAATCCCAAAACTAATAAAGGACGGATTTAATGGACCGATATATTGCACCTACGCCACGAGAGACCTTTGCGCTATCATGCTTATGGACAGCGCCTTCATACAAGAAAGGGATGCTGATTGGAAGAATAAAAAAAACAAGAAAAAAGGAATTAATGAAACTATTGAAGCGTTATATAGTATTGAAGATGTTGAGGAGTGCTTAAATAAATTTGTGGCCATTGGTTACGATGAAGAGTTAGAACTAAAGGATGGGTCAAAATTGACTTTTCGTGATGCGGGACACATACTTGGCAGCGCTTCTGTTCACCTAACAGTTACTTCTGATGGGCAGAAAAAAAGAATTGGTTTTACCGGAGATATTGGACGTCCTGATAGACCAATTTTAAGGGACCCAATACCCATGGAGCAGTTAGATTATCTAATTTGCGAATCAACTTATGGCAATAAAATTCATCCTGACTCCCCAAATGAAAAGAAAGGTCTGCTGAACATAATAAAGGAAACTTGCGAGGTTAAAAAAGGCAAGCTTATTATACCTGCTTTTAGTGTGGGAAGAACTCAAGAGATAGTTTACATGATTGATCAAATGCAGACATCAGGCGATTTACCGAAAATCCCAATATATGTTGACAGTCCGCTATCCATTAATGCTACAGAAATTTTTAAGGCACATCCAGAGTGTTACGATTCTGATATATTGAGATATCTTCAGACGGATCCGAATCCTTTTGGTTTCAACGGACTTCATTACATTCGGAACGTTGAGCGTTCTAAGCGACTGAACGACAGTGATGAACCTTGTGTTATAATTAGCGCATCAGGAATGGCAACTGCAGGAAGAATTGTCCACCACATAAACAACAATATTGAAGATGCTCGAAACACTATTCTAATAGTGGGGTATTGTGCACAAGGAAGCTTAGGGGCTCGATTGGCAAAGAAAGATCCAATGGTGAGAATTTTTGGTCAGGAAAAAAAAGTAAAAGCAACCATCAAGACTATGCATTCTTTTAGTGCTCATGGAGATCAAAAAGAGATGATCGAATTCATTGATAATCAAGACAGAAGCCAACTTAAAGGCATGTTTCTTGTCCACGGTGACTACAATCGGCAGATTGAATTCAAGGATGAGTTAAATAAAAATGGGTTTAAAAATGTTGAAATCCCCAATCTTGGGGAAAGCTTTAAGCTTTCATAGTCTTTCATACCAAGGATTTAACTAATTTTGAGGCAATCTAAAAAATGAATAAAAAACACAGAATATGGGGTTATTAGGAGCTATTAAAAAACTATTCTCAGGGAGCGAAAATGTCGCAGATAACACAAGTGATGCTAAATCAAATGCAGCGGATACAGTAAAAATCAAAGCCGACAATGTCGCTGACAACGCCTTAAATATGGCCGAAAGTGCCATTGATAAAATAAAAGATGTTGCGGGAGAGGTCATGGACAAGGTGGAGGATCTTGCCGAGGGAGCAATGGATTCGGTAAAAGAAATGGCGGATTCAGATCTTATTGAGGACCTAAAGGACAAGGCAGAAAGTGCTTTAGACAAGGCTAAAGATGTCGCTGGAAACCTAGCCGATAAAGCGGAAGACCTGGCAAGTATTGCTGTAAGTTCTGTTAAGGATGTCGCTGGAGATGTTATGGATGGAGACATTGTAAACAACTTCAAGGAAACTGCTTCTAGTGCTATTTACAAAGTGAAGGATGTCGCTGGCGATGTAATGGATGGTGATGTTGTGAATAACATAAAGGAAACGGCCTCAAACGCGATGGACAAGGTAAAAGACCTGGCTGGAAATGTGGCCAATAAAGCTAGTGATCTTACAGAAAAAACTGAAGAATTAGCAGATGAGGCTGAAGATGTTGTTGACGATGCCGCAGATAAAATTCAAGACGCCTAGTTCAATAAAATTATAATGTTTAAAGCAGCTTTCATAAAATTGGAAGCTGCTTTTTTTTGCACTTGAAAATCGATAATGTATGATTATTTTCGCATTCTGAATCATGCATGAATCATTCATGATTTATTAGTAAAAACAAAAGAAAATGAGAATACAAAATTTTATTTGCAATGAATGGGTTTCTGGCTCCGGCTCGGGAATATCCTTATACAATGCAATCAATGGCGATGAGATTGGCATAGCAGGTTCGGATGGTATTGACTTTGGTAGAATGCTTAATTTCGGTCGAGAGAATGGTGGTCCAGCACTTAGGAAGATGACCTTCCATGAAAGAGGAAATATGATCAAAGCTTTGGCTTTACATCTACATAAGATAAAAGATAGTTTTTACCCACTAAGCTATGCAACAGGAGCCACAAAAGTTGACAGTTGGATAGATATTGAAGGTGGGATAGGAAATCTATTCGCCTACGCAAGTTTAAGAAAGCAATTCCCTAATGAGTCATTTTATGTAGAAGGTGATCTGGCTCCATTATCCAAAGGAGGCAGCTTTATTGGCCATCACATCATGGTGCCTAAAGAAGGTGTTGCTGTTCACATAAATGCATATAATTTTCCGATTTGGGGGATGTTAGAAAAGATTGCGGTGAATCTTTTGGCCGGTGTACCAGCAGTGGTAAAACCCGCTACAGTCACATCGTTTCTGACGGAAAAGATGTTTAAAGAAATCATTGCTTCCAATATATTACCTATAGGTGCGCTTCAACTGATAAGTGGTTCAGCGAGAGGTGTTTTAGATCATGTTGACATGCAAGATGTTGTAACATTTACTGGATCAGCGGTCACAGGAAAAATGCTTAAGGCTCATCCTAGAATTATTGACAAAGCTGTGCCATTCAACATGGAAGCGGACTCACTAAATGCAGCAATACTTGGTGAAGATGCAAATCCTGACACGGAAGAATTTAACCTATTCATCAAAGAAGTACGGAAAGAAATGACGGTGAAAGCTGGTCAAAAATGTACCGCTGTCAGAAGGATAATTGTTCCTGAAGCATATCTTGAAGACGTACAAATAGCCTTGAGTCAAAGCCTTGCAAAAACTTCAATAGGCGACCCACAGATTGATGGAGTCCGCATGGGGTCATTAGCTGGCATGGATCAAAGGAAAGAAGTTTATGAACAGATAGAGAAATTAAAAGTTGATTCTAAAGTTATATTTGACAATCAAGGAAAATTAGAACTGACTGGTGGAAATGAAGAACGTGGAGCATTTGTAGGTCCAACGTTACTTCTCAATGAAAATCCATTGTCCGATGATGCCGCATGTCACAACATTGAAGCATTTGGGCCAGTGAGTACTTTGATGCCATACAAAGGTGTCGAAGAAGCCATCGCTATTGCAAAACTTGGTAAAGGTTCTCTTGTTAGCAGCATTGCGACCTATGACAATGAAATTGCAAAATCGTATGTTCTTGGTGCTGCATCTTATCACGGAAGAATACTTGTGCTGAATAGAGATTGTGCGAAAGAAAGTACTGGGCATGGATCACCAATGCCGATGTTGAATCACGGAGGTCCAGGTCATGCAGGTGGCGGAGAAGAAATGGGAGGAAAAAGAGGTGTGATGCATTACTTGCAGAGAACTGCCATTCAAGGTTCTCCCACTACCCTATCTAAAATCACTAATGTATATCAAACTGGTGGCGAACAACCAGAGTCAGAAATTCATTTATTTAGAAAACATTTTGAAGAATTGAATATCGGTGATACTATTACTACTGCGAAACACACTGTAACCGAAACAGATATTACAAATTTCGCAAATGTCAGTGGAGATAACTTCTATGCTCACATGGATGTAACATCCCTTGAAGGGACAATATTCGAGCAACGTGTTGCACATGGATATTTCATCCTATCTAAAGCGGCAGGACTTTTTGTAGAGGCCAAAAAAGGACCGGTTCTCTTGAATTATGGTTTAGAAGATTGCCGATTTACTAAACCCGTATATCCAGGTGCTACAATTGGTGTGAGGCTGACGGTTAAAGAGAAAATTGAACAAGAGAAAAGAGATAAAGAAGATGTGGCGAAAGGGATAGTGAAGTTCCTTGTTGATGTCTATGACGAGACGGGGGAAACTGTTGCTATAGCAACAATATTGACAATGGTCAAAAAATTAAATCAAGCTTAATCAAACTTTATGAAATCAGAAGGAGAAGTGAAAATTAATATCTCAGATGGTATTGCTGAAATTACTTTTGGCCATCCAAAAAGCAATGCATTACCCAGCAATATACTAAGAGCATTAAAAGATTGCATAACGTCTGCTGGTGAAAACGATGAGATTAAAGTTATTTTACTCAAAAGTTTTGGCGATCGCACATTTTGTGCTGGGGCATCATTTGATGAATTAGTTGCTATTGACAACTTCGAGGTGGGGAAAGAGTTTTTCATGGGTTTTGCAAGAGTGATCAATGCAATGAGGAAATGTCCCAAAGTAATCGTTGGTTGTGTCCAAGGTAAGGCTGTGGGAGGAGGCGTAGGCATAGCATCAGCATGTGATTATACTTTGGCTACAAAATTCGCCTCGGTTAAACTAAGTGAATTGGCGGTAGGTATTGGTCCATTTGTTGTGGGACCTGCTGTAGCTCGTAAAATTGGCATGTCAAGCATGTCCCAGTTGGCAATTAATGCCACCGAATGGAAAACTGCAAATTGGGCCAGAGAGAAAGGCTTATATGCTGAAATATATGAATCGATGGATGATATGATGAGTGCTGCTAATAAGCTAGCTTCAACACTTTCCAAATCTAATCCAGAAGCTCTTGAAGGCATAAAAAAAATTAGTTGGGTAGGGGCTGAATCATGGGATGATTTATTAGAAAAACGAGCGGAAGTGAGTGGCAAACTAGTACTTTCTGACTTTACGAGAAATGCAATAAAATCTTTCAAAAAGACGACCTAGAATACCCCTCGTAGTACAGAATTGGTAACTTTCCGGTTAGAATAGCGTATACAGATCAGTTATATTAATTGATGTTTATTCAATCGCTATGAAATACACAAAAAACGGAATTAGTTTATCACTCAAGTTCTTATACGGAACTTTGATTGCATTATCCTTTGCAATTATTGTTATATTCTATTTTGACAAAAGCTCCGATGCTCAAGCATCATATCATATGTTTCTTGAAAAGCAGGTGGAATTGATCTCCATTCAAATAGATCGAGGAGACTTGGCGCAAATTTTGGATAGGGAATTCATGTTTCCAGATCCGAATATAGTTGCAATGCCGGAGTATAATGAATTAACGCAAAAGTTGAATTCTGATCTCGAAGTCCTAGATATTGATGCGTGTGAAATTCGAATCGTAAGAGAGTTATCCAATGGGTCACTTGTAAATCTTATTAGTACGGAGGAAGTATATCCCTATGGTGATGGATTTAAAGATCGATCAGGACTTATGGACAACACGCTTTCTTCTTTGACTCTTTTCAATGCTGAAATCAACAATGATTTAAGTAGGTCATATATTATTTCACCTCTAACTAACTCAGATAATAAGAATTTGGCCTATTTGCAATTATCGGCCCCAACGAGTCCATTTTTAACAGAGATGAACAATGCACTCGTACTAAACATTAGCATACTGTTATCCATTTATATCCTATTGGGATATTTTTTCATTCGCAGTTTAAAACAAAACAGAAACTTAATTTCATCTAGACTTGAGGAATCACAAAATATAAGTGAGCAACTAGCGGATAAAAATAAGGATTTACATATGCTTTCATTGATTGCCAAAACATCCAAAGACCTCATATTAATAACTGACAATAAGGGGATTATCTTGTGGATTAATGATAGTTACAAAACCAAAAACAACTATTCAAAAACAGAACTAGGGAGCTTCATTGGACTGTCCCTGAATAAGGTGAGTAGAAATAAAAACATTGGGAATATCATTAAGAATGCTAACTCGTTCAAAGAGATCTTCACCTACGAGACAAGAAGTATGGACACTAATGGCTTAGAATTCTGGGCAGAAACCATGGTCAACCCCGTCCTGATTGAGAAAGAAGTTAATACGATTATTTTTATTGATCAGGACATAACAGAGTTGATGAATCTAAAATCTCAGCTCAATCTAAAAGAAGTCTCGACCAAACTAAATATTAAATCTACTTAAAATTTAGTGAATTCCCTTGCGTGATAGGTAAACAGATTGTAAATTTACAATTGATAATAACACTTATTGAACCTGAAAAATTGATATCTATCAGTACATGATGTAACTCCATCAGATGTTCTGAGAAATCTACTTTATATTATGAAGACTGAAATTCTTTCTATCCTCACAGAAGCACTAGAACAAGAAGAGCTTAAAAACATAGTTGATGCCGGAGCAGGCGCCTATAAATCCTACAAAAAAATCATTAAAGATCAAGATCAAGTCTTGTTAGGTCTTCATACTGGAGACTCGACAGAGGAAGATCCATTTATCCCTAAAAAAGAAGAGATAGATTTACTTTTGGAAGAATTAGCGGAAAGCTTCTCGTTTAAGCAAAAGAAATTTAATGCTGAAAAGAGGAGAGAAGAGCAAAAGGTCAATCAAAAACTTAAGGAAGCTGTTATTGAAGAACTTCGGTCGTTAATTAGTGAAGAAGAAAATATTGGAAAGGCTTTTGTTACTTTTAACAATCTTCAAGATAAGTGGGGTAAAATTGGCGAAGTCCCCTCAGATTCTTTCCACAGAATACAAAGTGAATATAGCAGACTTCGAGAGAGTTTTTATTACAACATAAAAATATATAAAGAGCTAGCTGATCACGACAAGAAAAGAAATCAAGATCGCAAGAGTCAAATTATTGAACAGGTAAAATTACTTACCAAGGAAAAGTCAATAAACAAGCAGAATACTCAAATACGCGAATTAATAAAGGAATGGGATAACATAGGAATGACCTATGAAGAAAGTTGGAATACACTTAGAGAAGAGTTTTGGACTAGTGCTCGATCCATATTGAATAGAATCGACAAGCACTACAGTGACCTAAGGGAAAAATCTCACGATAATCTCGTGAAAAAACAAGAACTTATTGCCAAAATAAAAACCATCGGTGAATTCGAAAATAAATCAACCGGTCAATGGAGAAAATCTGCTGACAAAATAGTAGAGGTTCAAAAGCTATGGAAGAGTATTGGTGCTAGTGAAAACAATGAAGCCGTTTGGAAAGAATTTCGAGGTGAATGCGACAAATTCTACAATGCAAAGAAAGCATTTTACAACCAATTGTCCTCCGCTAACCTGCTAGTTGAGGAGAAGAAGAACGAACTAATACGTCAAGCTGAAATATTAAAAGAAAGTACAGATTGGAAGGACTCCACTAAGGCGGTATTAAGATTACAAAGTGATTGGAAAAATGCTGGGTCAACTAATCCTCGTAAAGAAAATGTGCTTTGGAAGACTTTTCGTTCGCAATTGGACCATTTTTTCAATGCTAAATCAGCATTCTTTGCAGGCAAAGAAGATCGTGAAAAAGAAAATCTTGTCAAAAAAGAAGGTATAGTAAAGGAATTAAAGGAATTTGCTCTGTCGGGTAATATAGGTGCCGATGTTACTTCATTGCGCGAATTTTCAAGCAGATGGCAGGATATTGGTTACATACCTTTTAGTAAAAAAGATTCAGTTTATAATGCTTACAAGGACACATTGGATCAAAAATATGATCAACTTAAACTAGATAAATCAGAAAAAACTAAAATTAGATTTCAGAATAGAATTGGCAGTTTGATGGATCAAAAAGATCCCGCAAAGGCAATAGAATTTGAACAGAGAAAAATTAAAACACAAATTCAGGAGTTACAATCATCTATTCTCCAGACTGAAAATAATCTTGGTTTCTTTAATACCTCTAAAAGTGGAGGTGGCTCAATGCTTGATGCTGTAAACAAAAAGCTTAAACGAGATAAAGAAAAACTGGATGAATTGAAATCAATGTTGCGCGAACTTAAAAAAGCTTAAGCGACTTGAATTATAGATTAAGTGTTCACTTTTCGGTTATTTATAATTTTTTGGAGCCATTTTTCAATATAAAATGGAAGGAAGTAGTATGGAGATAAAATATATAAATACAAATGATTTACTGAAAAGCTGCATTGCGGAGATTAGCTCAAATGAACAGATTGCATTGGATTTGGAATTTGATAAAAACCTCCATCGATATGGCTTTAACATCTGCTTAATTCAAATTCAGGCAGGAGCTACCTCCTATCTCATTGATCCATTGGTGAAAGAAATGGATTATAAGCAAATATTTCCCCTCCTTGAAGATCCAGAAATTGAGAAAGTCGTTTTTGCTTTTGGTGAAGATTTAAGATTACTAAATTCCCTTTCTTGTTTTCCTAAAAACATCTATGATTTAAACATTGCGACAAAATTACTTGACTTTGAACCGGGATCTCTAAGTAGATACTTAAACGAAGTTCTAGATCTTGAAATTGCAAAATCCGCACAACTTAGCAACTGGTTTACACGTCCATTAACAAGCGCACAAACCGTTTATGCCGCAGGCGATGTCCAATATCTTTTAGCTTTAAGGGAAGTCCTAAATACAAGGGCAGGTGAAAAGAGCATGATTGAATGGATCGATGAAGAAAATGCTTTTTTTGACACAATGAAATTCGAAATTGATTATTCCAAAGCGTTTATAAAAGAGAAAGACAAAAAAGGCTTCACAGAATTTCAATGGCATATTTATCAAAAGCTACTTGGTCAAAGAGAGGTTAATGCTAAAAAAATTAATAGGCCTAGTTTCCAAGTAATGGACACAAATTTCATAAAGGATATGGTTCATAATAAAACGATCCTTGAAGAGTGGGATTTGAAAAAAGGTGCTCATCGTTCACTAAAAAATCAGGTTGTCAAAGATGAGCTCTTGAACATATATGAAGAAGCAGAAAATGAAGCTCAAAATCTATCCAAAACTAAATGGGCCAAGAATAAATTGGATCGCATAAATTATGTCGAACATATGGATCTAAAGAAAAAAATTGAAGCCCTGAAGAAGGAGTACTTTAAGCCTATTCAAAGTCTAGTTAAAAGAGATTATGGCTTAAACGCTTCAACCTTCATCCTCTCAAATAAACTGATTGCAGACATCATTACAAATGGCGGTTTATCCATCCCAGAATATAAGAAAAGATTATTCGCCAAATACGCAATTGAACTAAACATGGACTTAACTAAATTTCAACTTTAGGCGATAATATCTATTATCGTTTTCAATTAATTTTCTTAAGATTAGAATTAAGTTTGCACCCAAATCTGATCAATAAGGACTTCATTATACATTTTATTTTCAAGAATTGTGGTTATGTTCATTCTAAGAACATATGTTTAAAACACATAAATCATTCATTTACCATCAATTGCGTCCACCAAATTGATTTAAATCAAAAAAGTAAATTATTAATTTCTTTCCGTAATAAATTTCATACCTTTATCTCAGTAATTTAAGATAGCTATTGAGCATAGTCTTGATTACCACGATCTTATCAATGAGCAAATTTTAAATTTCATTAAGATAGGATCGTAAAAAAAACTAAGACACTGAGGTTGGCTTCTTCCCTTAGTATAAACTTTAAATAGAAGTACGAAGTGTATATTTTTTCAGATTTATTTATACTTTGTTGCACCTTCTATCAATTTAAGCTCATTGAGATGGAAGGTGCTTTTTTTTACCCTCAATATTGATGTCTCTTATAAAATTAGTTGTTTATATTTAATTTTAAAATTGTAACGAACACGACCAATCAGTCTATTCTTTGTGCATATATTTGGCCAATTCATTGAGCATGGTTGAGTTACCACGACCCTCAAAAACATTTAAGTAATGTATAGTATGGATTTTTCAGATTTATTCGTACTATAAAGTGCCTTCCGTCCAATAAGCTCATTGGGACGGAAGGTGCGTTTTACTCAACACATCCAACTAGTTTACAACATTCCGATTTCGTCTTTACTTGAAACGATATTTTTTGCACTTTGCATAGCATGGAGCCTGGAGATAAATTACCTAAAAAACCTGTTTATCCTGGAGGGAGAAAAGCCCTCGCACTCTTTATTAAAGAAAACTTGGCATATCCCAGTGAGGCCTTAAAAAACAAAGTAGAAGGCCTTGTAATAGTCCGTATAGACATAGATGGCAAAGGTAGTGTTGCTAGGACCAGACTTAAGAAAAAGCTTGGTCATGGCTGTGATGAAGAAGCGATCCGCATAGTACGAATGCTAAAATTTTTCGTGACTAAAAGAAGGAAGACACGTGTAACATATCATAAAAAAATCAAAATACACTTCACGCTACCGAAACCGAAAAAGAAAGACGCTAAGCCTCTTGAGAAATCAAATGAAAATATATCTCAAGGATTTGAAGTTGTTTACACCTACGTTCCAAAAAAGATATAGCTGAACTTTCTATTCTGTTATAATGACAGACTTAGCGCTGAACGAAGAAGCTCCAAAGAATCCACAATTCCAGGAACAAATGTCCAATAAATAATCTGGTATCCAAACTTTAAGGAATTATTGGAGTTGGCAAAATAACTAAAGTCCAACTTCGCGGAAACATCTTTAATATTTGACTCCCACTGAAAGCCATCCTCACCATCCTCCGTTCCTAAGAAATAATCGAAATCACTATATATCAATAAAAGGTTTGAGAAAAGATTTTCCCCAAAAATATGATTCCATCTAACCCAGCCTGTTGCGAAAATCCAGTAATTGAAAGGCTAAGATGTAAGGAAGTACTTTTCAGATCATTACTTGAGGGATATAATTTCAATGCAAAATTAAAAATAAGTATTTCCTAATTTTTATATTTATACAAGCGGAGCTAATAATATTTAAATGAAAAAGGTCAAGAGCGAAACACTTTTGACCTTTAAATATTACACAGAATAGAGACTTAATCTAACTGTTCGACTACTGAATTATTAATTCTCCAATGCGCGATTTTATCTACGGAATTTATAGCACCATCCAAATTAAAATCGGCCGTGGATAATATGTAATTGTAAGCAGATCCATTTTGTATTACCCAAAATAAGTTTTCATCAACGATGTTAATCTGATTATCACCGTTGGCATTGGCGGAGTACATCGTTCTTACATCTGTAAATAAGAACATTGGATCAACACCAAACAATTCACTAGCAGTATTTGTAAAATCGAAGGATATTCCACCAACGATAGATTGGGCGGCAGCAGTTCTTACTCCCATGTGGTTTCTGTGTCGTAAAGCAACGTAAAAGCTAGATTCCCCAATATCATCAAACGTGAGCGTTTCTCCATTGGTATTAACTATATCACCATCACTCTGTAGCAAAGCCGCCTGAGTAGCTAATACATTTGTAGGATCTGATCCATCTCGCAGTTCTACAAGGATCCAATCAATAATTGCATTATTTCCAGTTACTCCTAATACCACCATATTAGTTGAAACACTTGGGACAGTATAACCTAAACTTGAGTATGGTTCGGTCAGTGGCAAGAGTCCTTCCGACCTCAATTCGTCTATCATTTGTGATGACGTTTCATCATATGGACCTTGGAGGTAAGTTTTCAGTGTTAACTCCAAGTCGGTTGATGGGCATGAAGGGCAATCGGTGCCACCACAGTCAATACCTGTTTCAGTCCCATTTTGTATACCATCATCACAAGTTGCTTCTGATCCACAGCTTGTACCGAGACATGTAGAATTGTCAATATAGCTTCTAATTCTTTGTGAAGGCTGAGGCCCAAAACCTAGATTGAAATTCACCCCAACACTCGTCAGGTGACAGTAGCTCATAATGGTCCCTCCGGATGAAGGATTAGAGCCAGAACATCCTTCAGAATAACCTGCATTTGCACCACACCCATCGATCGCTGTATTGTTTCCATTCCAGGCACACGCATGGGTATGTTTAGATGAAAGATTATGCCCAATCTCATGCGCTACTACGTTAACATCCCATGAATATGTAGGCACATTGCCGTAAAATCCATCAACACTACTGAAATTTACTCCGAAATTATTCGAACACAATCCGCTTAACCATGCCACCCCTCCTCCACCTTGTGTTGACAGCAAGGTGGTTAGGTCAGCATTGGATGTACTGTTATCCATTTGATTCAAAATGCTACTTGAGTTGCCACTGTATGGACTTGATCCTTCCCAAACAATTACTTCAGAAATAACCAAATCGATATTATCATTTGCATATATAGTAAACACCTCATTAAAGAGACCAGATACATAATTCACCGCTGCAGCATTTCCTCCCAAACTTGAGGTTAAACCATTATCCACTTCAACACGTAACCTGACACATTGAACCGTTTTATTTGGATCGAAATCATCCATGGGATGAATATCATTCAT
>JBLIMR010000034.1:0-28417 GCA_047638815.1 Gammaproteobacteria bacterium | reverse complement strand
ACTCTCCTGATGCCGTAATTATCATTGTCTCAAATCCATTGGATGTCATGACATATGCAGCATTACAAGCAGCTAAGAAATCATCAAATAAGGTTTTTGGGATGGCTGGAATTCTTGATACTGCTAGGTACCGATCATTTCTTGCTTTGGAGTTGGATTGCTCACCAAAGGATATTTCAGCGGTGTTAATGGGTGGTCATGGAGACACTATGGTGCCATTACCAAGATACACGACTGTTGGAGGAATCCCAGTTACTGAATTGGTTTCAAAAGACAAGCTAGATGCTATCGTTGAAAGAACTAAGAAAGGAGGAGGAGAAATTGTAAATCTATTAGGCACATCAGGATATTATGCTCCAGGAGCGGCTGCTGCCCAAATGGTAGAGGCTATCGTAAAAGATCAAAAGAGAATTTTCCCAGTTTGTAGTTGGTTAACTGGAGAGTATGGGATGTCCGATATTTACCTAGGTGTTCCAGTAAAATTGGGTAAAAATGGAATAGAGGAAATCATTGAGTTGAAACTTAACGAAGATGAAATGGGGCTATTGAAGGATTCTGCTGTTCACGTTAGAGCAGTTATGAAAACGTTAGATGAGATGAATCTTTTTTAGTAGTTAAGGTTCAATTAGCTAAATCTTTGGCAAAAGTAAAAAGTCGACCTTGGAGCTCTCCTGGGTAGATGCATTGATCTAGTTTGCCCGCGATTTTGTACCGTATTGAAGCAATTATTTTATAACCGAGATCTCTTAGAGGTCTCGGTATTTTTTTGACGTAACTCAGGTAAAAATGGGGTTTTATAAGGTGCTCAGCTATTTTGATTGAAGCATCCGAGTATTTCAGTAAATTCTGTTCATCTAGGATATAAATGGAATCCACCAAAGGGCCTCCATTTTTCTGTTCTAAAAACTCTTGAACTCCCTTTTCTTGAAGGTGTGCAAACAAGAATGTCTTGTCAGATTCATTTTTGAGAATAAAGGAAACAGATCGATTGCAGAATTTGCAAGAGCCATCATAGAAAAGAATTGGTCTTGTTTTAGTTTTTGACAACAACTATTTTTTTAGTGCTAATACGATCCATGTACTGCAGTGTGACATGGTAAATTCCTGGGGCCCATTTGTTCGTGGAAATTGAAGTTTCACGATCGCTAGGAGCATTTAATTCCAAAGTTAACTCTCCAAGCGTATTATATATTTTTATGAAATATACACCTTGAACTCGAGCTCTTGGACTTATTTGCAGTAAGTTATTTGTAGGATTGGGATAGGTGTCGAATAACACTGTGGATAGTGTCGTTTCAGCTATTCCGTCAGGATCTTCACCCATCCACAAGTCAAGTCCACCTGAAAAATTACCTACGATTAAGTCCAAGAAATTATCATTATTGAGATCTGCTAATAAAGGAGCAGCTCGCTCAATCAAATTGGCATCTAATATATGGTCGGCAACCAAGTTAAATGTTCCGTCAAGATTTCCACTGATGTTGTCATATAATAAAAGGTTGCCTTCTTGAGTTCCGACAATCATTTTCAATTCATCGTTTTGGCTGAATATTTGTTGAATGCCATAACCAATAAGGTCCTGGTTGAGGTCAATAGTCATGTTGCCAAGGCTATCATCTTCTAACTCAAATGACCAGTTATTTGCGTTGCCTTGATTCTTGAAATAATTGATATTTCCATTTCTTTCTCCAATTACAAGATCAAGCAACCCATCCCCACTTATGTCTATTAATTGAGGAGCAGCGTTCAATCCTATGTCCATTGGCACCGGATCATCTGTATTATCCATAATAGATTGAAAAGGTATGGTGAATTGTAATGTCTGACCTGCATCCGCAGAATTTTCGAAATAGTAGATCTTGCCATCTTCATTTCCGACCAACATATCTTGATCGCCATCATCATCCAAATCACCAAAAGTTGGATAGAGATAACGACCTAGACCACTCGTTGATAAATCGAGGTAGTCGTCATCTAACAAAGTGAATTCGGGTGCTATGGCAGTTCCAGTATTAAGGAACAGCAACATATGTGCTTCATAATCCCCTCCAAGTTGATAGTAACCTTTATTAGTAATTATGAGGTCCATAAGCCCATCACTATTGTAGTCAACAGTGTTTGGGAAAGACCCCGTTCCTACATCAATCATCTGATCAACAAGAAAATCTTTTTGCTGATAATTTGGCATTAAAAGGTCATTTTCACCATCATTTTTATAATAATATGAATTAAAGATATCTTCGGATTCATTGCTGTTTGATGGCGATGCCAATAAGTCTTTAACACCATCATTGTCAACATCTAAGTAATAGGCAGTGGCGAAAAATTCAGTATTAACGGTATTTGTCAATACCGGGAAATCTTCCGTGATATTTGTGGCGCTATCAAGATTTGTAGATGAAGGACCAATTGATACTAAATTTAGACTCCTGCTGGAGATATCTCCAATGAGAAGATCTTTATAACCATTTTGATCAGTATCGATCATGCATATACTGGATCCGGAATGAGCACCGCCCGATTTTTGTGTTTCCCTTGGAGTCTCAGAATTTCGTAGCGGATTTAGCACGTTGAAGGGACAATCTGCCTCATTGCCCAAGAATATATCTTCGTTTATTATACTCTCACTAAATTGGCCATAACAATTGTTTGCAAGCTCAAAAGCCAAGCTATCACAATTACCAAAAAGTTCCATAGAGTGGTTAATGTACAATTGAACTGTTGTGCCTTGTTGAGCAAAAGTTAGAATGTCGATATCACCATCACCATCAATATCATCAAACGCTGGAATGTCAACCGAGCTGACGTAAATGCCGAAATTTATTGGATCACCATCAAGATCGGCCTCCGCTTGAATAAAATCATTTCTTAGAACGAACGATGGGTTATTTAGTGAACCGGTGTTTTCATAGAGTCTTATTCCGCTGGATCTATGGGTAAATATATCCACTTTTCCATCGCAATTATAATCGCTGAGCAAGGCCCAATTCCGTATTGTTGGGAAAGCTGTTTCATAATCAAAAGTTATGGTGTAATCTGTAGAACTGGTTTGGCCATTATGAATGAATGCGAGAGTATTGTTATTGGTTCTGTCGAAAATGAAGAGATCTTCAACGCCATCAAAGTTTAAATCGATATTGGAAAATTGAGGATTGTTTAGTCCTCCAGCCCAAGGGAAATCAATTGTTTCACCATCAATTTTAACTGGAATTTCATTGGAATGATACAAATCTAATTGTCCAAAACTGTTACTGATAAAGGAATTACAGAAAACGAGTGTTAAAAAAACATAAAAGAGGCTTGAGTTGAATAGCCATTTTTGCACGTGCCTGTTTCTTTTGTTCATGTTCATTATAGTATGCCACAAAGGTACTCAGATGGCACTGTATTTACAAATGACATCGATTATTAATCTGCGATTATTGCAGTTCTAATCAATGCCATAATTTGTTCATTTTTAGTATAATTCGCTAGATATTTGACACTTAGAGAAAAAGTTAATTCCATTGCATAGTAATTATATAAAATCTATATTTGCGACCAATTTTTAAATTGGAATATTGGATAGTGCCACGACATTCATTTGTCAATGGATTATCAAAACAAACACAGCTTTGACTCCTATAGTTTAAAAAAGAACTCGGAGTCGACAAAAATTATAAATAAAAGATGCAAAATAGAACAGCAATTTGGGTTTTCACTATTTTACTTGCCCTAGCTAGCCTTTATCAATTATCCTTTTCTTTCTTCACTTCTTCTTTTGAATCTGATGCAACAGAATATGCAATATCTGAAATAGCCAATCTGGTTGAAGGAGACGAGGGTTATGGAATGAACAATGATGCGGCAATTGAAAAGTTTGAAGCTCAGTATCGTACAGATAACGGTAACGAGTCGAAATTTTTGGGATATACATACAATGAGAGTAAGGATAAAGAAATTAAGAAAGGATTGGACCTTGAAGGAGGAATGAGTGTGACATTGGAGGTTTCAGTGCCAGACTTAGTATCGAATCTTGCTGCCAACGCTAATTCTGAAACATTCAAGTCAGCGCTTTCTCTTGCAAAACAAAAGCAGTTGAATGATGATGGTAGTTTCATTGATCTATTTGAAGAGGCATGGGAAGAAACTTCACCAGAAGGATCTTTGGCTAAAGTATTTAGCGGTAGAGACAATAAAGCGATGTTCCCCTTTGAATCTAGTAATGATGAGATCATTCAAATATTGAAGGACCAAACTAAAGCAGCACTATCAAATACTGAAAAAATTCTGAGAACTAGAATTGACAGATTTGGTGTAACACAACCAACTATTCAAAAACAACAGTTTACCGATAGAATACTGGTAGAACTACCTGGTGTTAAGGATCGTGAGAGAATGAGGAAATTACTGAAGAGTACGGCTAACTTGGAGTTTTGGGAAACTTATGAGAATACCGAGCCAGTAATAGGTGACAAAACATTTGTTCAGATTATTGTTGAGGCTAATGATAAATTGGCTCAGATAATTAGCCCTGAATTAGTAGAAGAGGCTGCTGAAGCAGATGAGAATTTAGGATTTGAGGTTATTGAGGGTGATACCATATATGACGATGTTGAAGAGGATGAAGTTGAAGAACAGACTGACGTTAATGATAAACGTAAAAGTCCATTATTAAGCATTTTCACTCCTAACATTTTTAATTCTCCAAACGGACAAGTAATGGGAACCGGACCACAAATTGGTTCAGCACTTAAAGAGGATACGGCAAAAGTGAATGAGTACTTTGCAATGAAAGTTGTTAAAGATTTGCTGCCAGCTGAGGATAAAATAAAATTGATGTGGAGCTCAAAAGTAGGTCCAACAGGAAGGCTGTCTTTACATGCTTTGAAAGTGACAACGAAAAATGGCAAACCAAAATTAGATGGTAGTTTCATAGTTGATGCGCGACAAGACTTCGAACAGTTCAGTAAGCAAGCGCTCGTGAGCATGAGTATGGATTCTGAAGGTGCTAAGATTTGGCAAAGAATGACAAAGGAAGCTGCTTCTCAAGACCCAAAAAGATGTATCGCAATTGCACTTGATAATGCTGTTCAAAGTGCTCCAGTAGTAAATGGTGAAATTGCAGGTGGTAATTCTCAAATTACTATGGGCTCTCAAGAAGGAGTAGATGTGGTGAATGAAGCAATTGACCTTGCAAACTTACTTAAGGCAGGTGCTTTACCTGCTCCAGCTAGTATTGTTGATGAGCAAGTTGTTGGTCCATCGTTGGGAAAAGAAAATATTGATAAAGCATTAATGGCTTTTGGTATTGCATTCTTGGTCATACTGATATACATGTTCTTCTACTACGGTAAAGCCGGTGGTGTTGCTGATTTTGCTTTGATAGCAAACATGTTCTTTTTACTAGGCGCATTAGCATCATTGCATGCTACTTTGACTTTACCTGGTATTGCAGGTATCATTCTTACGATAGGTATGGCAGTTGATGCCAACGTACTTATTTTTGAAAGGATAAAAGAAGAAATGAGATCTGGTGCAGGAGTTCGAGCAGCAGTATCAAAGGGATATAGTAAAGCTTATTCGGCAATTATTGATGCCAATTTAACAACGCTTATAACGGCTATCGTTCTTTTGATTTTTGGTTCTGGACCAATCAAAGGTTTCGCAACTACTTTGATAATAGGTATTGCAACTTCCCTTTTCTCTGCTATTTTTATTACGAGGTTAATAATCACTGGATTGCTTGAAAGAGGAAAAGATGTAAGCTTCTTCAACAGTATGACAGAAAACTGGATGGCTAATACAGATTTCCAATTTGTTAAGAAAAGAAAAATATTTTATGGTGTATCTGCATTAATTATTCTTGTTGGTTTAGGTTCTTTATTTACAAGACAACTGGATTTAGGAGTTGACTTCGCAGGAGGTAGAACTTACGATATTGCCTTCACAGAGGCGGTAGAAGTTCAATCAGTAAAAGACGCCCTTGATGGTGCATTTGTTGATGAAAACAATAATAAACTACCTCCATCTGTAAAAAGATTGGGAACTTCGGGAGACAAAGTTAAGATTACCACTAAGTATCTAATTAACGATAAATCTGCCGATGTGGACGCAAGAGTGGATAAAGCTTTGTTAGACGGATTAAAAGCAGTTGGTACTGTGGATATGAGTGCGTTTGGTTCGAAGAAAGTTGATCCAACGATCTCTGATGATTTTCAATGGTCGTCCATGAAGGCAATTTCGATCGCGTTATTATTTATCTTTTTGTACATTTTTGCACGTTTTAGAAAAGCACAGTTTGGTATAGGTGCTATTGTTGCATTGATACATGATGTTCTGGTTGTATTGGGTATTTATTCCATTTTCTGGGGTAGACTTCCATTCAGTATGGAAATCGATCAGGCCTTTATCGCGGCTATCCTAACGGTTGTAGGTTATTCAATTAATGATACGGTGGTCGTGTTTGATAGAATTAGAGAGTTTTTACGTGAATCTAGAAAAGGTGATGTTAAAACTATCGTTAATCGTGCCTTAAACAGTACGATAAGCAGAACAGTAAATACGTCATTATCTACATTCATTGTTTTATTTACAATCTTCATTTTCGGTAGTGAATCGATAAAAGGATTTACTTTTGCCTTAATGGTTGGAGTTATTGTCGGAACATACTCTTCATTATTTATTGCGACTCCACTTGTTGTGGATCTAGCAGGTGAAGATTTGAAAAAGGACATGAAAGCGAAGGTATAACAGATACATTTTCTAAAATATAAATGCTGCTATTTTTCAATATAGGTACAAGTGAACTATTGGTGGTATTTATTTTCTATTTATTATTCTTTGGTGCGAAAAACATTCCGAGTATGGCCAGATTTTTAGGCCGTACTTCACGCCAAGTAAAGGATGCTACTAATGAGATCAAAAGAGAATTTTCAGATTCGGCTAAGGATATGAAAAAGGAAATTGATGAGCATAAGAACACCTTGGATCAGCTTGATTCGGAATTATAATCTATGGATTATCTTATTCTTTTTACCGGACTGATTCTTCTATTGGTTGGAGGTGAGTTATTGGTGAAAGGTGCTGTGGGTATAGCCTTGAAACTGAAAATTGCTCCAATGATTATTGGTTTGACCGTGGTGTCATTTGGTACTTCAGCGCCCGAATTATTAGTATCACTAAAGGCCGCATTAAGTGGGCATGGTGATTTGGCCATTGGAAATATCGTTGGGAGCAATATTGCTAATCTAGCCTTGGTGTTGGGTGTAACGGCCCTTATCATCACCATTCCTGTGGAAAAGAACACAATGAAGATCGACTGGCCATTCATGATGTTTTCTTCACTTTTACTATGGTATTTTATTTCAACAGATAGCTATATAGAGCCTTTTGAGGGTCTAATAATGGTGGCATTACTTCTGTCTTATTTGATTTTTCTTGTCGCTAAATCAAGGAAGGACAAGAAACAAAGAATTGCTGTTGATGAGGAAGAAGATCAGAAGACCTACATTCTTTATATCATTTTCATTCTAGTGGGTATTGGAGGTTTAGTAGGAGGAGCGCATTGGATGGTTGAAGGAGCTACTTCCATCGCAATGTCTTTCGGTGTTAGTGAATATATAATAGGTGTTACTGTTATTGCTTTTGGCACCTCTTTACCAGAGCTGGCAACATCAGTTATTGCGGCCTCACGAGGAAGAACAGATATTTCTGTGGGGAATTTAGTTGGCAGTAATATATTTAACATTCTTGCGGTTCTGGGAATTACATCTTCTGTTACTAGAATAGATGTTGCTAGTCAGGTATTGGAAAGTGATATATTCTGGCTCTTGGGTGTGACGCTAATGATTTTCCCTATGATGTGTTTCACAAGAAAAATCGGTAAAGTTAGTGGCGTAATTCTTCTATCCACATATGTGTTTTATATCTATGTTGTGATTTCATAGATCTAAGACACTTCAATAGATTTCACCTTTTAGGGTCTTGTCCAAATTTCTTTTTAAAAAGTAATATTGCCAAATTAACTTCGTAAGTCATGTAATTGAAGGAGGAAACATCAAATTTATATTAGTAGTGTGATAATTACTGGGGGTTTGTGAATAAAAAACATGATTTATGTCTTGATACCCCCCTAAAAAATGCTCTTCTTTGTTGAATAAATCATTTTTATCATTTAACGACACTAAATCAATGGCAATATTAAGATTTAAGGCATGGGAAGATGTCCTACACAGAAAACCGGTTAATGTTACGGCACCTGCTGTAAAAGTATCGGAATACTTCGGGGCGAACGTATTTAACGAATCTAAGATGCGTAAACATCTTTCTTCAGATGTATTTAAGTCGGTTAAAAAATCGATAGAAACGGGGAAACGGATAGATCGACAAACTGCGAATCATGTTGCTTCTTCCTTAAAGGAGTGGGCAATTTCACTGGGCGCAACGCATTATTCGCATTGGTTCCAGCCATTAACTGGGTCGACTGCGGAGAAGCATGATTCGTTTTTCACACCAATAGAAGGCGGTCTTGCGATAGAAGAATTTAAAGGCAGCATGTTGTCTCAGCAAGAGCCAGATGCATCGAGCTTTCCAAATGGTGGATTGCGAAATACTTTTGAAGCCAGGGGCTATACAGCATGGGATCCAGGATCACCAGCTTTTATTCATGATAAGACATTGGTTATTCCAACCATTTTTTTGTCATATACTGGGGAGGCATTGGACAACAAAATGCCATTGTTGAAAGCACTTCATAAAATTGAGAATGCAGCATTGGATGTTTGTCATTACTTTGATAAGAATGTTTCTTCGGTTCATTCAACATTGGGATGGGAACAAGAGTACTTTCTAATTGATAAGGCGCTATTTAATTCTAGAATGGACATCATGATGACTGGGAGGGCTGTATTCGGTTCCGCTCCTGCGAAAGGACAGCAACTGGATGATCATTATTTCGGATCAATTCCTGCCAGAGCTAGCGCGTTTATGAAAGATTATGAAACAGAAGCGCTGTTGCTTGGCATACCAGTTACTACACGTCACAATGAAGTAGCTCCCAATCAGTTTGAGGTTGCGCCAATGTTTGAAGAATGTAATTTGGCGAACGACCATAACCTGTTGTTAATGGATTTACTAGAGAAGGTAGCCAGGAAACACGACTTCAGAGTTCTGTTGCACGAGAAGCCTTATGCTGGACTCAATGGTTCTGGAAAGCATAACAACTGGTCATTGGCTACCAATACAGGTGTTAATTTATTGAGCCCTGGACACAACCCTAAAACAAATTTACAATTCCTAACCTTCATTGTTAATACCATAAAAGCGATACACGATTATGATGATGTATTGAGAGCATCTATTGCCTCAGCAGGTAATGATCATCGATTGGGTGCTAATGAAGCACCACCAGCAATTATTTCTGTATTTATGGGATCACAATTATCGGGTCTGCTAGACGAAATAGAAAAAGATGTTAAGCATGGTAAGATGACTCCAGAGGAAAAGACAGCGCTAAAATTGGATATTGGAAAAATACCTGAAATCCTTTTGGACAACACAGATAGAAACAGAACATCTCCATTTGCTTTTACAGGGAATAAGTTTGAGTTTAGAGCCGTTGGTTCCACGGCTAATTGCGCAGTGCCTATGACAACCTTAAATACTATAGTGGCTAAGCAATTGGTTGATTTTAAATCCAAAGTTGATGCTAGAATTTCTAAAGGAATTAAAAAAGACATTGCCATCTTGAAGGAATTAAAAACGTGCATCGCAGACTCTAAAAAAATTAGATTCGAAGGTAACGGCTATGGTGAAGAGTGGGTTAAGGAGGCAAAAAGGAGAGGGCTTTCAAACCTAATGGATACTCCTAGAGCTTTGGATAAAATGGTTGATGAAAAAGCATTGAAGCTTTATACCGAAATGGGAATATTCACCAAGGAGGAATTAGAAGCTCGCCATGAAATAGAACTTGAAAAATATGTATTGAACATGCAGATTGAGGCCAAGGTGATGAAAGAAATTACTTTGAGTCAAATAGTACCTGCAGCTGTGGCGTATCAATCAGAGTTGATTAATAATGTGGAAGGACTCATGAATACTTTAGGTGAAGCTAAAGGAAAGAAAGCAGCTGCATTTCCATTGCTTTTGATCGAAGATATCTCTAATAGATTGAACACCCTAAACGATTTAATTGATAAAGCGAATCTAGTGCATGAAAAGACTCATAAAATGAAATCGAGTCGGGATATGGCCTTTTCATATTGTGATAAGATGAAGCCTTTGATGATGGACATTAAAGAAAATGTAGATGCACTTGAAAAAGTTGTTGATGATGAACTATGGCCTTTACCAAAAATGAGGGAACTGCTCTTTACAAGATAATTAAAAATTAAAAATCCCGATTCAAACGTTTGAATCGGGATTTTTTTTGACCTTTGGTCTAATGGATTTTCCAAAGTATATTAAATACCCCAATGGATCAAGTTTCGTTAAGCTTGAGAGCATGGATCGATGGGAAGAAATACGAATCTTTGGGACTAAGAAAACTATTATTGCCAATGAGTCAAAAAACTTTAGTGATCGATTGTATCTTCAGGATTTGCTTCAATACCTCAAAGAGGGGAAGCTAGAAGAAATAGATGAAGAAGAATATAATAAGATGCTTCTTGACTAGATTCCAAATGCTTTCTTGACGGTATCTACGAAGTCCAACTTTTCCCAAGTAAATAGTTCTACTTCTTTAGTTACATCTTTGCCATCAATAAAAAATGTTTTGCTAACGGTAACAGGAGTTCTTCCCATATGACCGTATGCTGCAGACTCTACGTATATTGGGTTTTTCAACTTCAATCTATCAATAATAGCTGAAGGTCTCATGTCGAAAATGACCATCACTTTTTCAGCAATTTCGCCATCGGTCATATCAACCTTTGAAGTGCCAAAACTGTTCACATATATACTTGTAGGCTTGGCCACACCAATTGCGTAAGAAACCTGAACAAGGACTTCTTTGCATAATCCAGCCGCAACTAGGTTCTTAGCGATATGTCTGGTCGCATAAGCAGCACTTCTATCTACCTTACTCGGATCTTTTCCGCTAAATGCTCCACCACCATGGGCTCCTTTACCACCATAGGTATCTACGATTATTTTTCGCCCCGTAAGCCCAGTGTCACCATGAGGTCCACCAATAACAAATTTCCCTGTTGGATTTACGTGATACTTAATGTCATCTGTAAATAGCTTTTGTATGTCATCGGAAAAGCTAGCTTTCACTATGGGAACCAATATGTTTTTTACATCACTCTCAATTTGACCATGCATGGCCGCTTCATCACTAAAAGGATCATGTTGAGTGGATACAACTATAGTGTCAATTTTTACTGGAACATTGTTGTCATCATAAAGAATCGTTACTTGTGATTTACTATCTGGTCTGAGGTAAGAAACTTTGTCACCATTGTTTCGGAGATGTTTTAATTCCAACAACAGGCGATGGGATATTTCCAAGGCCAAAGGCATATAGTTATCTGTTTCATCTGTAGCATATCCGAACATCATTCCCTGATCTCCAGCGCCTTGCTCTTTATGCAACCCTTTGTCTCCGACAACACCTTGGTTGATATCGGCACTTTGTTCATGAATTGCGGAAATAACGCCACAAGAATCAGCATCAAATTGATATTCTGATTTTACATATCCAATATCTCTAATAACTTCTCTTGCTACTTTTTGCACATCCACATATGCATTGGATGTGACTTCACCGCTTAATACAGCCAATCCAGTAGTTACGAGGGTCTCACAAGCTACCTTGCTCTCAGGATCACTCGCTAAAAAATGATCTAAAAGGGCATCAGAAATTTGGTCAGCAACTTTGTCTGGGTGACCTTCAGAGACTGATTCAGAGGTGAAATAGTACATGGTTATACGCAGTTAATAATTCGCATCAAAGCTATAAAACTTATTTGAAATGAATAGGGTTATTAGAAATGGAAAATAGGATTGATCTTATAGATTTTACAATTATCCTAGGCTTCTCCTTTAGGGCCAGAAAAATTCATTGGAATAACATGCTCAGGGGCTGGACTAGCTTTAATAGGACCATGTTGGTTCTCATATTTTTTCACATTGTCCATTAGTGCTTTCATCAATCTTTTGGCATGTTCAGGGGTGATTACAACACGGGACTTCACTTTGGCTTTAGGAACTCCTGGCATCATTCTGATGAAATCCATTACAAATTCCGCATGAGAATGTGTTATAATAGCAAGATTGGAATAGATTCCATCTGCAATTTCTTCAGATAATTCGATGTTTAGTTTTCCTTTCTTATTTTCTTCTGCCATATTGCTTATTTTGAGAAGTAAAATTAAGTATTACATATAGAGATTCCTAGTAAATGTTGACTTCTCGATGTAGGGTTATACCATAGGCTTTCTGCACAGATTGGATTATTCTTTCAGAGAGGTCGTAAATATCTCTACCTGAGGCACCACCATGATTCACTAGAACTAGTGCTTGCTTGTCATGTACACCGAAATTATCGAACATTTTACCTTTCCAACCCAAATTATCTATCAGCCAACCCGCAGCAACTTTGGCTTCCGCATTGCCAACTGGGTAAATGACCATTTCAGGAAATTTGAGATTTAGTACTTCCGCATCCTTCTTTGGAATCACTGGGTTTTTGAAAAAACTTCCTGCATTACCAATCTTTTTTGGATCAGGAAGTTTGGATTGACGAATATTAATGACCGCCTGACTAATTTTAGCAATCGTCAATTCTCCACCAAGTCTTGTCAACTCATCTGTAATAGCGCCATAACTTGTTTTGAATTCGGGATTCTTATTTAGCTTGAAAGTGACATTAAGAATGATAAACTGGCCTTTTAGTTCCTTTTTGAAAACACTTTCTCGATAACCGAAATTGCATTCTGATTTGTCAAATGCTTTAATTTTGCCACTATCAATTTCCATTGCTTCCAGTGTTACAAACACATCTTTTAGCTCAACACCGTAGGCCCCAATGTTTTGCATTGGAGCAGCACCTACATTACCTGGGATTAATGATAAATTCTCAACCCCAGCATATTCATTATCAATGCATTTCAATACAAAGTCATGCCAAGCCATACCAGCGCCCACTTTAACGAAATAATGTTCGTCATCTTCATGAATCAATTCGAACCCTTCGATTTCATTCTTAAGGACTACTCCTGGAAAGTTTTTGGTGAGAAGAATGTTGCTTCCGCCTCCTAGAACTAATAATTCTTTAGATTTTATTTCTGAACTCACTAATATTGATGATAGGTCGGAAGCACTATTAAAAGCGTGAAAATATTCTGCCGAGACATCAATGCCAAAGGTGTTATAAGGCAACATTGAAGTATTTCGTTTTAGGTTGAGATCCATTTTATAAAAGTGATCAAAAAAATGTCAGAGGATTTTTAAAAGTGTAAAATGCTTTCAACAAAATATATTGAACTATATTGTGTTATTAAGGGATGAACCATTGTTTCATTCCATAATTTCAAACAAATAAGGTATCGTTTATTTACGTTGGGTTTATCAAAGAAAATAGTTGTTAGTGTCAGTAATGATCTTGTTACAGATCAGAGAGTGGAAAGGATTTGCGAAAGTTTATCCAACCTGGAATATGAGGTTGTTTTGGTTGGGCGCGAGCTGTCAAAATCAAAAAAGATAGAAAGATCATATAAAACCAAACGCCTAAAATTGATCTTCAATAATGGCCCGCTGTTTTATTTGATGTTAAACATTGGCATATTTAGGATATTGATTAAGGAAAAACCAGATGTTATATTATCCAATGACTTAGACACTTTATTGGCAGGACATCTCTATCACATTTTCAATAGATCAACAACAAAGTTGGTTTATGATAGTCATGAATACTTTACGGAGGTTCCTGAACTTGTAGGTCGTTCTGCGCGTAAAGTTTGGTTGTATTTGGAAAGAAGGATTTTACCAAAAGTGAAGCACAGTTATACTGTTTGTGATTCCATCGCAGGGATATATAAAAAGGAGTATAATATTGAGATGGGGGTGATCAGAAACCTTCCCAAATTGGCCGCGAATAAAGTGAAGATTACAAAAGATTTAATTGGGAAGAAAAAATTGATATACCAAGGAGCAATCAATGTCCATAGAGGGATTGAATTGATGGTGGAGATGATGCAATTCTTGCCGGATTGTCATTTGTACTTGTTCGGGGATGGAGATATTAAAGTTCGTATTGATAAAATTATCGTTGATCTTTCATTGCAAGAAAATGTAACATGTATGGGGAAATGTCCCCCTGATGAATTGCGGTCATATACGGAACAGTGTGATTTAGGATTTAGCCTTGAGGAAGATATAGGACTGAACTATCGGTATGCTTTACCAAATAAAATATTTGACTATATCCATGCGGGAATTCCAATGCTCGTATCGAATCTGCCAGAAATGAGTGCAGTAGTTAATGATTATGTGGTAGGGGAGGTGATTAAGTCGAGAATGGCATCAGAAGCTGCTAATCAAGTGATGAGCATTCTTAGTAATGAAGAGCTATATAAAAAATATTCTAACAACGCATTAAAGGCAAAAGATCAATTGAATTGGGAAAAAGAGGAAGAGAAACTTAAAAAGTATTTCTAGCTACTGTGCTATCTGAGCCTCATGCAGTCGACAATCCGAACATTGAATTATGCGGGTCGAATAGTTTGACATATGGGAGTAATCATGTGTGGCCATAATAATTGCTTTGCCTCTTTGGCTGATAGAAACCAATAAATTGAGGATTTCTTCAGTCGTTTCTGGATCGAGATTTCCTGTAGGTTCATCCGCCAAAATTAATTCAGGATCGTTCAATAATGCTCTGGCAATAACAACTCTTTGTTGTTCTCCCCCTGATAGTTCATGTGGCATTTTGTATCCCTTATTCTCAAGACGTACACTTTCTAACACATCATCTCTTCTTTTTACTGCCTCACTTTTGTTTTTCCAACCGGTCGCTTTCATGACAAAATCAAGGTTTTCGTTTACTGAACGGTCCATCAATAATTCGAAGTCTTGAAAAACAATTCCAAGTTTTCTTCTGAGGTATGGTACTTTTTTACTTTTAAGATTGTTTAGATCAAAATCACAAACTGAGCCCAGTCCTTCTGTAAGTGGCAATTCCCCATAGATGGTCTTGAGCAGGCTGCTTTTGCCACTTCCAGTTTTACCAATGAGGTAAATAAACTCACCCGGATTGATTTCAAGATTTACATCTTTTAGAATCAAAGCTTTCTTCTGATAAATGCTAACGTTTTTTAAACTGACTATTGGAGAACTCAAAAGCGATATTTTTTTCAAATTTAATACTAAAACTATTTTTTATCTCTTTTATTTTTTAAAGATTCACAAGACCATGGTGTATTACTTGTGTGCTATAAAAAAAACTCCCGCTACTTGAAAGTAACGGGAGTTGAATTTTAGTGGAACGAAAATAAATTTATTTACCGCTCACTGATTTTTTAGTAGAGGCTTTAGTCTTAGGCTCAAACTTTACTTTCTGCTCATCATTCAAAATACTTGAAACAGCAGTTTTTCTATCATCCATGATGCTTTTACGTTCACCCATCATAGCGGTATAGTCTGTGTTGAATTCTTCTACTGCTTTTTCATCACCAGTTTTAAGATTAACTTTTCTCTCTCTCATTGAAATCAATTTTCCTTTAAGATCTTCAAGTTTCACTTCTGTCTCTTGATATATGGCAGTAACTTTCTTCATCTGAACATCATCTAGGTTCAAAGTCGAATTTAAATTTTCAACTTGTTGTTTCACACGATCTACTTTTTTGTCTTGTGCAGTCACATTTACTGTTCCCATTAAAAATAGGGCTAGGGCAATTAAAATTGTATTTTTCATGATATAAATATATTAGATTTAAGTGTATTTTATTTAAAGTTCGTAGGCGAATCCTATTCCAAACAATTCTTTGAATTGCAATCTTGGTCCTTCTTTATCTTTATCATCTTTTATGGTGATATCATGATCGTAGATAGCCTGGAAGCCTAGATTCACATTAATGTATTTGTTTACTTTCATTCCAAGAAGTAATTCCCAGTTTACATCCGTTCTAGTGAATGGGTTATCCTTGTAGTTCGTAAACAAATCAATTTTGGTCAATAACGTAATGTTTTCCATTATGTCCTTAGCATATGCCGCTTTCAAATATGCTCCTAATTCTGTTCTAGAGTTTGATCCCGTTCCTTCAATGATATTTCCATTCTCATCAAAATCTCCAGCATCAACACCAAACGCACCAACATCCGCAAGTTCTTCAACACCTACAACTGTAAATTTTGCAGTCACAGGTGATATGAATAATGTGAAGTTATCATTCGGCTTATGATCCAAACCAAGAGCAAGAATACCATATCCAGGAGCTAAAATATCAGAAATTTTAGGTGTTACTAGTATAGGCTTACCATCAAGCGAGTCACTGGATGCAAAAGGTGTTCCCAATCCCTCGGTAAACTGAGTTCTAAAACTTCCCAATGCCGAATAGTACCACTTTTCGTTCCAAGCTTGTATTCCGTACTTTGAAGCAAGTTCTACTCTATCATCAGTTTTAGTTAGATCTCCATCACCTTGCTTCAGAAGTCCATAACCAATATCCAATGTGTTATCCCAAGATTTGTTGTTTTTTGCGTAGTTTCCAAAGAGGCTAAGGATGCCGTTTCCGGAAACGGAACTAATTCCACCGGCAGCCCAATTAGTTAGTGATACTTGGTTGAAACCTAAGGAAAACAGACCTCCTGTTTTCCAAGTTGTATCTGCAACAGCAGTTTCCTGAGCAAATGATGCTGACGATAAAAGTAATGTCGCTATTAGTAACGATTTGATTTTCATAATTGTATGTTAAAAATTAATAATGGTCATCAATATTTATTTGTGCTAAAAATAGTAAGATTTCTAGCTTCGAAACGTTGTTTTTGATTTTAATTTCTAATAAATTGACGTGACCCAGGTTATATTTCGTCCAATATCTCTATTTCTTCGGTGACGAGATTTTTGACGGGTATTATTTTTGTGTTTTCTTTAGTTTTTAGTGTTACTGAAAGACTATCAATCTTTATAATAGTTCCAGTAGTTCCGTTAATCTTGATTGTCATTCCGACTTTAAATCTATCTTTTCCATAAAAAGATGACAATACATTGGTTAATATTTCTTTTGACGCAAATCCGTAAGAGATTGCGAATGCAACCAGCATGGAACCGAATATTAAAGTAAGGTTTGAAGTAATAATACCAGTATCAATACCGGTTTGATTCAATGCGGTAATTGAAATGAATATCAATAGAACATAATAAATGATATTGGCAATAACTTTACCTCCTGAAAGCCCAATGGATGCAGTAGCCGATAAAACCATATTCTTGACCATGTCGGAGATGAAGATACCCAGCAAAAAGATGATAAATGCTGCAGCAAGTTTTGGCAAGTATCCAACGATGGTAGCAACTCCTAGTGTAAATGTGGGAATACCTATAATTTCAGATGCTACAATTATTCCAAACAAAAGGATTAACCAATATAGTAATCCACTAAGAAAAGCAGATAATTTACTTTTGATGCCAGCCTTTTTAAGAATTAAATCCAATTCCATTTTTTCAGAAAGAGTATCAATCTGTGCCTTTTTCAATATGTTTTTTACAATCCATTTAATTATTTTGGCAATAATCCAAAATACGATGAGTACGACTATTGCTCCTATAATACCGGGCAATGCATTCGACATCATGTCAAACAATCCAGTGATTGAATTATTTACAGCGTTCTTTAAAAGTTCTAATGTGTTCATTATTGGTTCGTGTTATCTTGATCGTCTTTAGGTTCTATCTTTAATTTAACAAGTGCAGATGCGGCATAATCACCAACAAATAATTGAACAAAGCGTAGCATAAGCACAGCTGATTCAGTTGAAGACATCACCTCACCACGGAGGCCCTTTGGGGCCTCCTCTGTGGATTCGATTATTTTAAACGGATTGCTCATCTTTTCCTATTTATTCGTCTTGATATTTATTTTCATAAATATTCACGGCTTCTTGTCTTGCTCTTTTTATTGCCATCTTCACTGCGCTCTCTTTCTTTCCTGTCATTGCCATTATTTCTGTAATGGAACTGCCATCTTGGTACTTCATTAAAAGCAACATTTTATTCTCTACTTTCATTTCCTCAAGAATCATTTTAAGCCTGCTTGCTCTAAGATCCATAAGAATTTTTTCATGCGCATCATCCATCGACTCGGTTATTACATCTTCATCTTCAATGGTTTTCGTTCTAGTTCTATTTCTCTTATTGACAAAGTCAACACACAAATTGTACGTAATGCTGTACAACCATGTAGAGAACTTCGAATCACCTTTGAACTTGGAAAGCGCAAGAAATACCTTGATAAATACATCGTGCGTCAAATCCTTGGCGATGGCTTCGTCATCGGTGAAGGAAATACACTTGCGGTATACCTTGTTGCTGTATCTATCATACAGTATTCCAAATTTTTGAGGATCACCACCACCAGTTATGCTGGCAATAATTTCCTCATCAGTCAATTCGGTCAATTTTAAATAGTTGGGCTTGTAATCATAGTTATAAACTTGAGACCTAACTTTTCACTAAAGTCACTAATTTTTTTTCCAAAACTGTAAAATCACAAATGCGCAACCAGAACACAAGCCAGCAATGAGTATAGGCAGACGGTAATTCTGGGATTCAATTTCAAATATAGCTCCAGCAGTATATGCTCCGACCAGAATTCCTAACTCTAACGAAATAAATAATGTTGATATGGCACGACTCTTATTGAGTTTGTCTGCAACATCTATAGTGAGTGCAAACAATATTGGGGAGTTGATCCCACCCGCAATACCTGATAATGCAGCGATACAATAAAACTGCCATTTCAGCTCTACATATGCAAGTAAGACAAGGGCTATAGTCATTATGAAACTGCCAATTTTCAATAAAAATGTTCGAGGATACTTATCAAAAGCATTGGAAAGGATAAATCTGATTCCAATGGAGAAAATGGTGAAAATAAAGAAGAAGGTACCTCTGTTTTTAATCCCAAGATGATCGGAGAAGTCAGGGATAAGGGTGAGAATGACCCCAAAACCAAGTACGGTTAAAACCATAATTACCGCAGGTAACAATACTTTCTTGTCAAAAATATCACTTCTTTTTAAAGTCAATAGTTTAAGTTCAAATGCCTTTGGCTCAGGCAAACTTTCTTTCACAAAAAACAAAGCAAAAAAGGCGAGTAATGTGACAACGCCACTCATATAGAATAGAACATTGACTCCATATTCAATTGCTACCCAGCTACCTATTACTGGACCCATAGCCATGCCTGTGCTCGCAAACATGCCCACATAACCCATATATTTTGCGATTTTTGCTTCAGGGACAATATCTGATACAGCTGTAGCAGCAGCGGTAGGCATAAACCCAGCACTCAGTCCATGAGCAAATCGAAGACCTAAAAATCCAATGAGAATAGGGAAGGAAGGGTAAAGGAACAATACCATGACACCTATTGCAGTGCCAATCATCATGATCGGCTTTCTTCCAATGTTATCAGAAAGCTTACCGCTTATTGGTCTCGCCAGCATTGCGGAAAGGGCAAACAGAGATATTATATAACCAAGATAGTCATCACCACCGAGAGAACGCAAGAAACTTGGTAGTTCTGGGATGATTGCATTGAATCCCAAAAAGAACAAGAAATATGCAATTGCCAGTCTATTAAACTGCTCTTTGAAGTTGGTTTCTTTCACAGTAGGGAATTGACTTTAAAGAAACTTAATGTCCTGTCCTGAATGAGAATTATTATTATGCTTTATAAAGAGTGTCCGTTGAACAAATTGGCCTTGGCAAGATATTTGAATAGGATTTACCAAACAATACCAATTACTATGAAAAATTCTTTACCTAAGTATCTCAGAACACTCAGTCTAATGCTCTTCGTTGGATTAATGTTAAGTTCATGTAGAAAGCACGATCAATATGAACAAGGCCCGAGAGGATATGATGGTAGAGCTTTTTTTGCAGTTAGTTACACGAATTTCAATCCATATTCATACGGTGATAATAATCCATCGATTCCGAATAATCCGATATTGGATGAATATTACACTTCAAATTCTGGTGTTTATGAATTTGAATATTTCGTAAACCCATTTGAATATTGGTATGGGACATACGAGTTAGGGATAAACTTCGGAGGACCGGGTGGTGATTTTGGAGAACCAGGTCTAAATGGTAGAGACACTTACCTCACGTTGTTTTGTGATCCTCATGGATTTTATGAGCAAAGAACTATGGGCAAATCGATTGATGAGGAACCAATAATAAAAGTAGGATCAACAAAAGATGTTCAGTGCAAAATGATCATGAAGAAGGTGCACATCAATGATCGTTCACCCCAACTTGAAACTAAATATAGTAAGAAGAATTAAATTACTTTATCATGTATTGCTCCGATACACCGAGAAGTTCATCCATCGTATTGGTCGCAACTGAATGATAATTGGGTCTTGCCTTTGCGTATATTTCTTTTGCCATTTCCAATTTACCTGAGTTTTTCATGGCCTTATATAAAGGAGTTAAGAATTTTCTTCTTCCAACAGCCTGTAGAAAAGAATCCATACTTGAGAACGCTGCTTCATAGTTGGAGTAGACTGCTTTTTCATACCACACATCTTGAATCTCAGCATTGGTAGATTGAGTAAGGTTAAATGCTTTATCCAAAGCAGCCATCTTTTCAACTGGTAAATCTTTCGGTATTTCTCTTAAAAAATGAAGCCATTCATGTGTTGACCAAGATTCAGAGTTAATGTCAGAAAGGGCAACTTCACCAGCGATCCAATTCTTGTAACTGGCACTAACTTTGGAGAATTGATCAGCCTCTATTTTCGGGCAATTATCCGGTAAGCCAGGACCATAAATCCATTCTTTATAATTTACTGCCATTTCCATAGGATATTTGTCAATGAGATCTCTTTTCATAATCTCTACAAAGCTTTCAGTGGTCATATTTTGGAAAGCGTTGGAGGTAAAGTAATTTTTGAGAAAGGCATCAAATTTCTCACGACCATATGTATTTTCCAACATTTCAAGGAAGAGGTGTCCTTTTTCGTATGCGACATCTGTCATACCATCATCAGGGTTACGGCCTTTCAAATTCAATTTGAGATGTTGATCTTCTTTACTCATTTCAGGATCAGCAAGTGTTGCTTTAAGATCTTGCAGACCTAGCAATTTTAACATGTTGGCATAGTCTTTACCATAAATCTCCTCCATTATTCTATACTCGAAGTAAACCGTAAATCCTTCATTCAACCAAAAATCATCCCATGTAGAATTTGTTACCAAGTTACCACTCCAAGAATGAGCAAGTTCATGAGCGATTAATGAAGTGAGCGATCTGTCTCCAACAATAATTGTGGGTGTTGCAAAGGTTAATCTAGGGTTTTCCATGCCCCCAAAAGGGAAACTAGGGGGGAGGACGATAACATCAAATCTCTCCCAAGCATACGCTCCATATAATCCTTCCGCAGCAACAACCATTTTCTCCATGTCTGCCAATTCGTACGCAGATTTTTCTAACATTTCTTGTTCTGAGTATACTCCCGTTCTGTCGCTAAGACCTTGAAAATATATATCTCCAACGGCCAGCGCAATAAGGTATGGTGGGATCGCTTTGTTCAATGAAAATTTGTATTCACCTGAAGCATTTCTTTCTTGAGGATTAGAAGCACTCATTACAGCCATAAGTTCTTTCGGCACTCTTACGGTCGCATCATAAGATATTCTTATACCAGGACTGTCTTGTACCGGGATCCAAGTTCGAGTAAGGATAGCCTGACCTTGTGTAAAAAGGAAAGGATGTTTTTTTCCTGATGTTTGTTGTGGATTTAACCATTGCACAGCTTCTGCACTTGGAGAAGTTTTGTAAGTGATGGCGACTTTTTCACATGATCCATCAATAGCAGCGTGCAGCGCATCTCCATAATCATTACCCTCTTTTATTTCAAAAGCGACATCTTTTCCATTGGCTTTTACATTGGTTATTTCCAAATCTTGCACATCGAAGATGATCTCTTTAGCATCTTTGTTAGCGACAACATTGTATGTTGCTACACCTGATATAATTCTAGTATCGAAGTTTACATCAATATTCAGATCAAGGTGATCTACTTTTGCCATGTGTGGATCGGCAAAAGAGTGCAAGTCTAATCTTTGATGATCGTGATCTTCACTCATGTGTTCAGTTTTTTTAGCAGTTTGGGAAACATCACCGCATGAAATTAAAGTTGAGATAAAAAATGCGGATAGGAGAATTTGTTTCATGGTACGAATTAAGTTCGATTAATAAATGTATGTGCTATTGATTGTCTTTCCAGTTATAGTAAATCTGACCATTCGGTTTAACAAACTGATTTGATCGATCAATGTCAGCCGTTCTTCTGGTTGGGTCAAGTTCCAATGATATTATTTCTGTAATAGGAATGTCAAGATTCACCACAAAACCAGGATAAGTCCATGGCCAATCACCTTCAACTGTTCTTTTGCCATCATATTCTTGTTCCTTGTTGCCTCGCATTATTCTTAGAGGGATATAGTGTAACTCTTTCGTGCCATCTTTCAATGTAACTTCCAATTCAGTAGGCATAATCATTAATTCATTTCTATTGATTGTTACTTCAGTATTCGCACCCAAACCAGTGACTGATGATATGCTATAGTCCAATTTTTTTGTAGAATTAATGAAATATTCAAGATACCAATCGAGTTCCAATCCACTTTCTTTTTCCGCAATCCTTAAAAAATCGTAAGGTTCAGGATGTTTAAATTTCCACTCATCATAGTATCTCAACATCGTTCTGTCCAGGGCTTTTTCACCGATGATATAACCAAGTTGCGCTAGAAATACTTGACCTTTATTATAGACTGCCGAAGAATGTGCATAATTCAAGTTAAAGTGATCAGCATGAGTGCTCAATGGCTCTTCGGCACCACTTTCAGACAAGTTAACATAACCTCGAATTGCACCCTCGTGTATATCACCAGGGGCTTCACTTCTTTTGAAAATGCTTGCCATTATTCTATCAGAAGCGTAAGAGGTAAACCCTTCGTCCATCCAGGTGTAAAGGCTTTCATTAGTACCCATAAGCATCTGATACCAAGTGTGCATTGCTTCGTGAGCGGTAACGCCAATAAGGCTTGGGAGTTTTCTTTTTCCAGTAATTAATGTAGCCATTGGATATTCCATTCCTCCATCTCCTCCTTGGATTATGGTGTATTGTTTGAATGGATATTTTCCAAAATATTTTTCTGCATAAGCAAAAATCTTCACCGCGGATGATTGAAATTCTTTCCAATTTTCCAAAATACTTTCATCGTCCAGATAAATGAAATGAATGGTGTAACCCCCATCCGTTTTCACTTGATCGTGTATATAATCAGAATCAGCAGCCCATGCGAAATCATGAACATTCTGAGCCGTAAAGTGCCAAGTTAATTTACCATTTTTTGACTTGCCATTGCCCGGTGCGTAACCATGGCCAATGTCTTTCGGATTCATTAGATTTCCTGTCCCACCAATCGTGAAATTCTCATCGATTTTTATGTTCACATCAAAGTCACCCCAAATGCCATAGAACTCCCTGCCAATATACGGATTGGCATGCCAGCCTTTATAATCATACTCACACATTTTAGGATACCACTGGGTCATTGAATAATCAACACCTTCCTTATTATCTCTACCAGATCTTCTAATCTGAATCGGCACTTGTGCGTCCCAAGTCATGGAGAAAGTGGATTTTTTTCCTGGTAAAATTGATTCTTTCAGTTTCACTTCCAAGATGGTTCCTGATTCAACATATTCAATGGCAGCGCCATCCTGCTTCAAGCTTTTGACCTTGATATATCCTTGTTCCTCGGGACTTAGTTTTGAGATTCTATCTCCGATTCTAGGGGAAGGATCGTCAATGGTTCTGTTACGAACATCCATCATGCTACCCGGTTGAAAAGCATTGAAGTATAAATGATAATAGACAGCGTCAATGGTGTCTGGGGAATTATTGAAGTACACTAATTCTTGATCCCCTTTGTATTGATGATTGGTAACATCCATATCGATGTTCATTTTATACTCTGCGCGTTGTTGCCAGTATCCATTTTGAGCAATCGAAAATTGTACTGAAAAAAGCAGAATAAAAAGAGCGAGAAATTTGTTCATAAACATATAATAAATAGGCTATTGCAAATGTAAGATTTATTTGTCGAAATGGTCCTTTGATCTAACCATCCTAATTGGATAAAATATTATTTTGAATTTATCTTTTCAAGACAAGCCTTTCGCATTATTTTGCCCGTGACTGTTCGACTAAAGGATTGTAAATAATGTATTTCTCTAGGGCTATTGTAGAGAGGTAATTGCTCTTTTAATGTGTCGAGAAGTGATTGTTCGTCAGATACTTTTTGATCCGATTCAATGACAAGAATAAGTTTCTCTCCCAATTTATCATCTGGAATACCGCCAAGGAAGAAATTTCCTTCTAGATGTTTTGATATTTCTTTCTCAATCTCTTCAGGGTTTATTTTTACCCCGCCAGAGTTTATGATGTTGTCATACCTACCTTTCCATACGAACGTATTCTCATCAACTAGTTCAACAATGTCTTTCGTGATGAAAGGTTTTGTGTTGATGTGTTTTGCATTGATGACAAGGCATCTTAGGCTTTCTTGCTTTTTGGATAATTCAAAAGTAACTCCGGGCATTGCTTCAAAACTATTTGACTTATTGCCGCCTGTTAGTTTTTTCAAAGCAATATGAGAGGCAGTTTCGGTCATTCCAAAAGTTGCATATATGTTTTGCTTTAAGGAAGAAAGATGTGTTTCCAATTGATGAGATATGGGTGCACCTCCTATGATGATATTTTTAATGTCTTTAAATTTCGCAAACTGCTTTTCAAGGGAATGTTCAACTTGAAGCGGCACCATTGGACAGAAATCAATTTTCACATCTATGTTATCCAAGGGAGAAGCGCTTGGTTTGGTAATGACAAGATTACACCCAGAAAGTAACCATCGGAGGATCATCATTTTTCCTCCTATATATTTTGCGGGGATGCATAATAATGCATTTTTTGTTTCATCGATATCAAAAAATCCATTTGTTAAAATGGCTGAAGCAAGCATGGAATTTTTGTTTAGTTCGATATGTTTTGCAGATCCTGTTGTACCTGAAGTTTGAATGCTTATTGTAACGGAATTGGTGAACCATGCCAATATGAATTGGGCAATGTCTCCTTCCCATGCTAGTTCTTCACCAACTATCTGCTTATTACACCAAGCTAATAGGGCTTCTTTGGAATAATTTTTTCCATTGATTGAATAGAATATTTCGTTCATTATTCGAATAATTTAAGATCCCAATCTATATTCTTGTCATAAGCAATCATACCATTTTTGACATAAAGTGGGGCCTTTATGTTATTGGCGTACAAAGCACCAGTGCCAAGTCCTTGATGTCCTTTGAATAATAGTTGAGAGGTCCATTGTGTTATTGCATTTAAACCAATGTTTGACTCAAGGGCGGATGTCACCCACCAACCGATTTCTTTGTCATCCGCTAATTGAATCCATTCTTCACTGTTCTCAAATCCACCAAGCAAACTTGGTTTAAGTATAATGTATTGAGGCTTAATAATGTCAAGAAGACGCTCTTTCACGGCTCTTTCCGACACACCAATTAACTCTTCATCCAACGCTATAGGAAGAGGCGTTTTGTCACACAACGCTGCCATTTCTTCCCATTGATTGGCTCTTATGGGTTGTTCTATTGAGTGCAAATTATATTTGGACAACTTTTGTAGTTTACCTAGCGCCAATAAAGGGTCGAAGGCGCCATTGGCATCAACACGTACGATTAGATCTTTGGTGTATTCTTCTCTAATGAACTTTATCAATTCACACTCATAGTTGAAATCCAATGCTCCAATCTTCAACTTGATGCAATCAAAACCTAAATCAATTTTTTCAATAATTTGCTTCTTCATGAAATCTTTTTCACCCATCCAGATCAATCCATTTATTGGCAAGGGTATATTATTTCGTGAAAAATCATTGCGATATATTTCCCGTTTCCCTCCATTTTTTAGATCCAAGAGTGCCATTTCCAGCGCTGTGGCAATTGAGGGGTTATTTTGAAGATTGTCCAATATATTAATAGAACCGGCAGTGTAATTGTCTATGACTTGGTTTAGCTCATCAACAAAACTTGGACGATCATCCACACTCAATCCTCGAAACATTCCTGCTTCTCCAATACCGTACACTTCTGGATTGTTTTCATCCCACAACTTAATGAAATGGGTTTCTTTTTGCTTCAATACACCACGAGAAGTTCCTGCATCAAATTTGAAGTCGAGTAGATATGGTATGTGTTTGTATTTTAACATTATCCAAAAATACTGCCTAGTCCTAGTAAAATGGAAAACGCTAATGTGAGAAGCGCTATTTTTTTAAGTTCTGGATTCAGTTCAATCGGACTAACGCTAAACACCTTTTTGAGATGAATGAAAATTAAGGGGAGAAGAATCAAAAATGATAGTGCTGGTGAAATTTGGTATTTCAAAACGGCAAAAATGCTGGCTGTCACAAATGCCATTGACAATAAGAAAAGATGATAGCGATGAGAATTTTGAACGCCTAACTTCACTGGTAGAGTAATTTTCCCCACTTTTTCATCCTGAATCGCATCTCGCATATTATTAAGGTTGAGGACAGCCACCGAAAGAAACCCTATGCTGGAAGCTGGCAAGAAAATAATCGGGTCGAGTTGACTTGAATACAGGAAATATACTCCTAAGACGGCAATCCAACCAAAGAAAATAAACACAAATGCATCCCCCAAGGCTCTGTATCCATATGGATTCTTGCCCATGGTGTACTTTATTGCTGCGGCAATAGATAATATGCCGATGGCCAAAAAGACAAGAAGATATAATAAGTTTATTGGGTAAAATGCGACATATAATAGCCTAAGGCCAACTATAAAAGTTAGTCCGGAGGTAATGATTATGCCTCTCTTCATAGCAATTTTGCTAATGGCACCAGATTGAATAGCTCTTTTTGGTCCAACACGATCCTTATTGTCAGCACCTTTAACGGCATCTCCGTAATCGTTGGCCAGATTGGAAATAATTTGAAGTAAAACGGCCGTTGAAATTGCTAGGAATAAAACTGGTAATCGGAAATAACCATCTGCATATGCTAACATACTTCCTAGTAAAATGCCCGATATCGCAAGAGGAAGAGTCCTCAGACGGAAGGCATTTAACCAAGCACTTAGCCTTGTCATATTTATAATTTGAATCTTAGTCTGTTAGATCTTCAAGTATGTCCCATTTACTTTTGCCATCCATCAATTCACTTAAAATCCTCTCAACCAATGGTTCAAGTTTGTCATCTTCGAATCCTAATCCAATGCCAAATCTATGCATCAAATGAACTTCATGCTCATCCACAATATCATCAGCACTCAACATTTCCACAAGACCAATTAGCCTTTCGTATCGATCTTCAAGATTTACAGGTGGGTGTATTCTGTATTTACTAGGATTGTCTATAACTTCCTGAATCTGTGCAGCATTCAAGCCGATTTTCATCCCCATTTTATCTAAAATCTTTTGTTCAGATTCAGAAACAACACCATCTGCTCTCGCAATCATGATCAGATTTCTGAAGTGACCCTTATTTGATTTTTTCTCCCCGCTTTCAAAAAGTTCAGCTATTGACATGTCTTATGTAATTTTGAGCAAAAATAGCATATTAATTATGGATCATAAAAGGGATTCTAAGAATTATTTTTGTTTGTCAACTGTTAAAAACCTACTGGCGCTGATTTATCTCATATAACATTGAGAAGAGGTATTCTTGGTATCTTTGTACACTTAATAAAATGACATGAAACTGCCGCTTCGATACATTAATTGCATTTTCATCCTTCTGGCGGGATTCATGTGTTCATGTCAAGGGGTTGGATCAGCTGAGACTGATGGTATAGGGGAACTTGTTGAATCGAATAAAGTTATTTTGGATACGCGATTTAAAGTTGACACTATAATTAGTGGAATGAATGTCAAGTTGATACTCAATAGAACTGATGTTCCTGTGGATGCCTATTCTGATTTTTATCTCAAAGTAGATGATAAAGATCCTCAGACTGTAAGTATTTCCACAGGTGTATCTCAAGGTATAGTGTCTCAAAATAAGGAACCTTATTATTATGGGATCAAGGCCAAACAGGGAGTGTCAGATATCAAATTGATGTTGTATTATAAAGACGATAAAGGTGAACGAATAAAGATC
>JBLIMR010000033.1:0-28984 GCA_047638815.1 Gammaproteobacteria bacterium | reverse complement strand
GTTTTATCCTTGTGTTTAAATTGGAATGGAATTTATTATTGCATAATATTCTACAATCGTGATTACTAAAAGTAGTGAAGAAATCAATGAAAACGAATCGATGTTTTTTGTAATCAATTGACATTCAAACGTTAAGGTGATATTGATGTTTTATTAAACTTACATAAAAACGAAACAGAAATTATTTGTGGAAGGGCGGTGTTTTTACTTATGATGTTTAGTGTAAACACCCATTTTAACTTACCTTATAGGAATTGAAAATATTTATTTCTTAATTTGCTAACGCACCTTAACGAAGAATAAAAATTTTGTTAGCTGACAGATAAACATTCATTCGTGAAATTTCATCTCAGCCTATAATTGCAACTAATTCTAAAATAGTCATGCGTGAGATATCTTCACTTTATCACAGTTATAATGACATTTAATTTCAATTCAATCGACATCTCAGAGTTCAATATTGCATTATTGTGGAACCCAACTTCAATACATAGGAGATTGTCAATCAAATACACCTTATCAATTATTGTGTGATAATTTTTCAGCACAATGCCTATACATGGACAGTAATATGATAAAAACCGAGCCTGTGAAGATCATTAAAGAATTAGAAGCAAAGTTGCAGGATGAAAAAAAAGAAGAAATTGCGATGTTTTCATTTGGTCAAAAAATGATGGGATGTTTAATTTCTTACACTGAAAATGAGAATGAAAAAGTATTACTTAATCGGTTACGGTTTTGTAAATAACAGGGATGTTATCTTTTAGTCGTATTAACGATAAAACCAGATAGAAATGAATTCTTACCTCCATTTATTGGCAAATTAATGACAATTAATTACAGTCCATTCTAGATTCATATTTTTAAGATCTAAAATTGCACGTTGATTTATAACAACTTCTAAAATTTTTATGGATCAATGAAAAGACCAATTTCGAGTGCTTACCTTGAATTAACGGCTGAACTAGAGAATGTAGCCGATTTCAGGAGATTAGAAAATCAAGTCACAAAGGCAGCTAACAAGCGTAATAAGGGCCATAAGGAAGAGGGAATGGCAATTCTAATAATGAAGTTATTAGAAGATGCCAAAAAGTAGAAGATGAGAGAATTTGAAATTAGGCATAATTTGGAAATCTTTGATAAAGTGAGGAAGAAAGAGTATTCTAAGTTAACCAAAGCTGACTTTCTTTATTATAAGTAAAGATTATTTTCGAATGGACTGCTGTTTGATAATGGTGTAGGAACTTATATTGGCGCCCCTTTCAAAAGGAGTGGCATTTTTAAATTTCATTCAGAATAATTTTCGCGGAGAATGAAAGATTAAGTATGATATGTTCGCAAATGAAAAAAGGGTTTCAAAGTATATACTTTGAAACCCTTTAATCTGTTGGCGGTCTGGACGAGACTCGAACTCGCGACCCCCTGCGTGACAGGCAGGTATTCTAACCAACTGAACTACCAGACCAGTTTGCCATTTTTCTTAATGGATTGCAAAGCTAAATAAATTTCACTTCGAGCAAAACATTTTTCAGTAAATATTCACATTAATTTCTCTCTTGTCAATTATTTCAATGAAAATCAGTTGATTAATTTTCACTGGTGTTAATATCTGGGTGCTATTTGCTTGATTGCTTAATGCAATACGGGCGACTCGAGATGATATCGAAAGGGTTGCTTGATATTTTAAAAGATTGATTCTATCATAGAATCAATCTTTTAGATTAACTTCATGTACATAATTTACATAATAGCTAGAGACATGTGGAAATACCGGTTTAAATATTCGTACGTGCTTCTTATTGCAATTTTGGTCTTGTCTAGCTGCGATAAAAGTGTTGATGAGGTCATAATTATTTCTGATGAAATACCAGATAACGGTACCGCGGATTATGCGTTCTTTGGTCATACATACAGATCCAACAGTGCCGTAGATGTAAGAATTGAAGACTTAGACTTGTCCATTTTTGACCAAATTTGGTTAGGGGGAGATATTTGTTCAGAGACAACACAGGATCAGTCCACCATATATTATTTAGATAATTTGTTCGGAATAAGTCAAGAGAACACCCATTTTTCCTTGGGTAATCATGACATAAGAAATGGCAATGTACAATGGATTACGGATGTGACACAAAGGCCAACATACTACACCACTAGCTTTAATGGGATTACCCTGATGGTTCTAAACACGAATTTCGGTTATTTGGGAAACTATGATACAACTCAGGTGAATGCCCAATTTGAAATGATAGAGAATGTATGCGATACTATTGAAAATTCTTCACATCTAATTATATTGTCACACCATATGGTGTGGGGGCAAATAGATGATCTTAACGATATTTCAGATTATGCGAATGGAGAACATTCGAACCTTTTATTTCAAATCGGTCCAAATCTCAACTATTTTGATGGCGTATTCCCGAAGTTGCAAGAAGTAGTCGCTAATGGTGTTAAGGTTGTGCATATTGCAGGAGATCTTGGTCAAAAGGAGCAGTATTATGAATTTGAGACTCCAGAGGGGATTCAATATTTAGGTTCGGGTATAACTTCTGAAATTCCTTACAATGATCAATTTCCAACTGCTGGCGAGCCAGATTATTTTCTTTTGCTACATCATGATGTTGATGCAAAAGAAATATACTGGTCTTTCGAAGTACTGGATTAAGAGTTCCGCCTGGAGCTTCAGCCATTAATCCGGTTAAGACAAAGTCAAAATGAAAATTCAAGGATTTAATTTATTTTCCATTGCAATGTTTTCAATATTGTTCTTGTCTAGCTGCGATAAAAGTGTTGATGATCGTATCGTGGATTATGTGTTCTTTGGTCATATATAGAACAATTGATTCAGTAGACACCCGAATTGAGGCTTTAGATTTATCCGTTTATGTATCAAATTTGGTTGGGAGGAGATATCTGTTCAGAGACGTCCCGGGAGCAATCTACCATGTATTATTTAGAGAACCTATTCTGCGTAAGTTCGGATACAACCCACTTTGCTTTGGGCAATTACGACATGAGAAACGGGAATCTTCATTATATAACCGATGTAACTCAGAGACCTACATGCTATACTTCAACATTCAACGGCATTACTCTTATGGTTTTGAATACTAATTTTGGTCACATGGGAGTCTATGACACCATTCAAATGAAGATGCAATTCGAAATGATAGAAAATGTCTGTGATTCAATTGAGAATTCATCTCACCTTATAATATTATCTCATCATGTGTTTTGGGGACTAGTAGAAGGAATAAATTACACTTGGGAAATGCAAATGAAGATCAATCAAAAAATTTATTTCATATTGGTCCGAATCTCAAATATGCGGATGGTGTATTCCCCAAGCTTCAAGAGGTTATTAATAAGGGAGTTAAGGTTGTGCATATCGCTGGTGACTTAGCTCAGAAAAAACCTAATTACAATTTTGAGACTCCCGAAGGGATACAATATTTAGGATCTGGAATAACATCAGAAGTGCCATATAACGATCGGTTTCCTTCCTGTGGTGAACCTGATTACTATTTAGTCTTGCATCACAACATTAACCGGGAAGATATCAGTTGGACATTTGAAGTCCTAAACTAAGAAAGTACTGAATAATTTCTAGATTTTAGGTTGTGAATATCAATTCGAATTCTGATGAATCAATTTTTTTTTAGTCATTAAACTTTATCCTTAAATTAATGGGATGATAAGATTTCGGACATCTCAGATATACAGATGCACACATGTATACGGAAGGTTGGCCTTAGAAGAGAATTTCCTTAATCTAACTGCTTTACGCTAGAATTGTTTGGTCTCCAATAAGCATTGCGGTCAGTTGTAATTAGTGACAAAACTAAGTAAGTGAGTAATAGAGAGTAATCTTCAGAACCGTTTAAAGTAGTCTTTGGCACAACGTTTGAATAGATACAATCAAAAGCATGCGATTACGATTAATTGTGATCGCTCTAAAACCATATATTATGAGAAGAATAACATTATTCCTAGCACTGATCTTTGCATTCAGTATTGAGGGCACGTCACAATCCGAAAGAGCTATAGAAGTTCGAAGCGAAAAAGCAGAAATAAAATTATCAAAAGCAGAGAAGGATAAAGTTAAAGCAGAGAGAAAGGCTAAAAAGGATGAGTTAAAGGCTGAAAGAAAGAGAATGAAGGGTAAAAAGGAAGAGCGCAGAGAAGTTGTTACTAAGCCCCAGGATGAAAGTCCGTGGGTAGATCGACCGATAGATGCTAAGCCTGTTATGAAGCCTAAGGATGAGAAACCTAGAGACGAGAGACCTGTTGCTACAAGGCCCGTTAAGAAGCTAAAGGAAAGTGCTAAGTCTATGACCGGAAATACGAACAAAAAGAAGAGTAAATCTAAGGGGCAGAAATAATAGAGCTGAAATGAAAAAAGGTACTTGATTCTTTATCAAGCACCTTTTTTTTGAAAAATATTTTAATACCCTTTAGGACCGGAATGTAATTCCTGAAACCAGTCTTAATCCAGTTGCTCTACCCTAGAGTTGTTAGGTCTCCAATAGACATTACGGTCAATAGAGTTTGTTATGCCATCCATGTTGAAATCAGCTTTGCTTCCACTGTATAAGAAGGGATTGCCATTTTCTGATCGCCAGTGTACATTTCTATCGATTGAATTTACCTGACCATCACCATTGGCATCAGCAGAAATCAACATTTGTTTACCATCTACTAATTTCAAAGGATTAAGCCCAAAGGTTGCAAGTGCCGGATCAGTGAAGTCCACAGTATGTGAACCGCTAACCCCAAAAGGAGTCAGGTTTCTTACCCCCAAATGATTTCGGTGACGCAAAACTACCGTCACGCCCGTGGCTGTTACATTATCAAAGTGTATTGCTGAAAATCCATCTGAGGAAACAATATCTCCATCTCTTTGAATAAGCCCAGTTTGTGAGGTAAGAATAATTGTAGGATCTATAGCATCTCTCAACTCAATAATGATCCAATCTATGATTGCATTGTTTCCACTTGTGGAAAGAACGACATTATTAGTTGTCTCAGATCCGCCACCTCCTGTGTGTGTGTATCCACTTGCAGAATAAGGCTCGAGTAAAGGGATGTGTTGATTCGTTCTAAGTTCGTCAGTCATTAATCCTGTAATGGTGTTATATGGACCTTCTAGTAACGCCTTAAGGTTAAGATCTAACCCTCCTACCACTTCACAATCAACACAAGTGCCCCAGCAGTATATATCCAATACGATTGGAGCACTTCCCGCTGGAACAATTAATCCATAATTGGCAAACTCATCACAGGGATTGAAATCACAAGAACTGCCAAGTGGTGCACCACCAGACACTTCCCAATTGTTTTTAACGAATAGATACTCATGTCTACCCACTGGCACATTAATAGTCTTGGTCCATACATCATTGTCTTCGACCAATGGAGCGCATATACCACACCAGTTATTGAAAGACCCATTAAGGTTAATGTTGTCGGTATTTAATAATCCAAGACTAGCTGTATTCACCCTAAAAGTCACTGGAATTGTTTCAATAACTGCTGCAGGTTCTTCCAGTTTTAAAGTCATCAGTCCACCAGAAAATTCAACACTACTTGATTTGAAAGTACAGTAGTTTTGATCAAAACCACCTTCTTCAGTAACGGTCCATCGGTTCGCATCTAGTGAGTTAAAATCATCTTGCCAGCCAAAAGTGTAGCTGTTGCCAGTTCCATAGTTTCCAATGCCAGGCGTGTAGGCATAATATTTCACCCATTCATATTGTGAAGAAACAGGCATGATTGCTGGATCCCAAATACCCACCCAACTAGGTGTATTCGCAGCCCATAAGTTCATCATAATACGCATAGGGTGAATAAGATTGCTAACAAAGGGTTGATCCTGTACATTGACCAATTGACCATCAATAAACCATCTCACGATGCCAGGTTCCCATTCAAATGCGTAATCATGCATTTCATTATGTGGATTATATGGAACGTCAAACACATCATTGTGACTTGTAGGTCCTGGGTAATGCGTGGTAAATAACACATCTTCTGAATTCCCGGTCATCTCTACATCAATCTCATTGTTTTCGGCAGGCCAATTGCAATTAAGATCGACATTGTACATAAAGAATGATGATACCACACCATTGCCTTCTGCAGACTGCATTCGCACTTCAAATCGGCCGTGTAAGTAATTTATATTGCTGGTTATTGCTCCACCGATACAATCCTGTCCGAACGTAAAATTGTTGGAGAAAACTATGAGAACAAGAAGAAGGAAGTTACGTAGCATGATTAATTAACTTTTGAGATTCTTTTATAAGCAGAGTTGATACCATCATCAAACTTAACGAAGTAAATTCCTACTGGTTCGCTAGAAAGATCGATTGTGAAATTTCCAAGAATAGATTTTTGCATGTTCAACACAGGTTCTCCCAACATGTTATAGACAATAGTATATATAGGGCTTTTAATGTCGTCAGATATCGTTATGTTGAATTCATCTCTACTTGGATTGGGACTGATTCCAAAATTGGATTGAAAATCAAGCTCATTTATCCCAACACCACATTCATTGCAGCTTTCCCAACACACTGAAGGTAATATAATTTCTTCACTCACATCTAAAATTCTGTTTGTGAAACCATCAGTTGTCATTGTGCAGGACATGCCTTCAGTGAGTATTTCTTCACCATCCCATCCATCAATAGTGAATTTGTATTCATTGACGCCAACCAATAAGTTTGTCGTAATTTCATATATGTCATCTCCATTATCATCAGTCATAACAGCACAGGCGCCACACCAACTGTTGAAAGTGCCATTGAGATTTACAGTTCCAAATGTACCTGTGTATTCGGTCATATCTACTCTAAAAGTAACATCTGCTGATACCGGTGGACTATCGCAAGAAGCACAGTTTTCCCAACATACTATATCTAATGTTGCGTCACCTGATATAGTATATACTCTATTGGTAAACATTCCTGAGGTCATTGTGCATGGAGCTCCTGGGGTGAAAATTTCTTCTTCGTCCCATCCATCCAAGGTGAATTTGTATTCTATCAGCGCACTAGGTAGGTCAGTAACCGTTATTTCCCATATATCATCCCCATCATCATCCAGCATATTAGCGCATGAACCACACCAGCTGTTGAAAGTGCCGTTTAAATTTACCTGAGTATATGGCCCCGTGTATTCGCTCAGGTCAACTTTGAATGTGACCGAACTTTGCCCGCACAGCTGGGAAGAGGCGAAGATTAAGATTAACAAGGTGTATAGAGTTTTCATATGCGTGATGTTTTATTAGAATTTTATAATTTCAAGATTTAAATATAGTATAAATTACTATAAGGTCAATAATTTTTCTATATTTGTTTCAAACAAAAGAGAAATTATGGCCGAAGACATGTCAAAAGAAAACGAAAGGGATCTTGCCGGATACTATGGTTATACCATTCCCATGAATGAGTTTTTCCGTTGCGGACTCTCTGTGGATTGCGTTATTTTTGGGTATGACAAGAAGGAAATATCAGTCCTTTTGATAAAAAGAGGGGTGGAACCATTTAAGGGTGAATGGGCTTTGCCAGGAGATTTGATGTATCCATATGAAGGACTCAATGAGGCTGCAACCAGAGTTTTGAAAAGCCTTACAGGAATCAACTCCTTATATATGGAGCAGCTAAAAACTTTTGGCGAAGTTAACAGGCATCCTATCGGTCGTATTATTACTGTGAGTTATTATGCGCTGGTTAATATGGAAGATTACAATCCTAAAGCATCTTCTTGGGCTGAATTATTGGAATGGCACCCAATAGGTACTATTCCGGATTTGGCCTTCGATCATAATGAAATTTTGGAATCTTCTATTCATAGCCTGAGGAAAGATTTTATTACTGACTCTCTTGGTTTCAAATTGCTACCTAAAAAATTCACCCTTAATGATGTTCAATATTTGCACGAGGCCATTATGGATGAAAAATATGATAAGGCTAATTTCCGAAAGAAGATCCTGGCCTCCAAAAGACTAGTGCCACTTGAAGAAACTGAAAATAATGTTTCGCATAGGCCGGCCAAGCTGTACGCTTTTGAAGAGGCCAATTAAAAAAAAAGAAAATCTCAATGACTAAACACACTTTCTTATTTTTCATTTCTTGTTTATTATCATTGACAATTTTTGGTCAGGCGATAAAGGTAGAGCTGCAAAAAGATGGCGACCAATGGAAAATGTTAAGAGGCGGAGAGGAGTACTTTGTTAAAGGAGTTGGTGGCCATGTTCATTTGGATAAGGCGGTGGAGATTGGAGCGAATTCTCTAAGGACTTGGGGTGCAGAAAATGCACAAGAAATATTGGATGAGGCAGAAGAAAAAGGATTAACGGTTATGCTTGGTCTCTGGGTTCAACATGAACGTCATGGCTTTGATTACGATAATAAATCTGCCGTAAAAGCACAATTAGCAGGTTTTCGTAAAGTTGTAAATAAATTTAAAGACCACCCTGCTCTTCTAATGTGGGGTGTTGGTAATGAAGTGGACCTTAATTATAAGAACACGAATGTGTGGGATGCCGTTCAGGACATTGCGAAGATGATTCATGAACTTGATCCAAATCATCCGACTTCAACAGTTACTGCTGGTTTGGATGAAGCTGAAGTGAAACTGGTATTGGAAAAAGCACCAGACATCGATTTATATTGTGTCAATACTTATGGTGATATTGGTAATGTAAAAGGTAATATTCTGAAATTTGGGTGGGAAGGACCTTATATGATTACTGAGTGGGGAGTCAACGGACATTGGGAAAGCCCCAACACGGATTTTAATATTCCAATAGAACAAACGAGTAGAGAAAAGGCAGATGTATTTGTGAAAAGATATAATGAAAGTATTGCTGCAGATCCATTGTATTGTATTGGTTCATACGCTTTTCTTTGGGGGCAAAAACAGGAGACAACTTCAACATGGTACGGTTTGTTTACAGCCAATGGAGAGTCAAGTCAAACGATTGATGAATTGGGTAAATTATGGGGCAAACCAGTCAAAAATTGCGCGCCAATTATCAATAAATTTTCCATTGAAGATAAAAGTGGCGAGGACAACATTAAGTTAATGTCTGGAGATCTTCACAAAGCCTTTGCCGATATTGTCGATCCTGATAATGATAAAATAAAATACACTTGGAGTGTACTCCCAGAAAGTACAGATAAAAAATCTGGAGGGGATGCTGAAGCAGCACCTCTAGCAGTTTCAGGTTGTATAAAAAAGAATAAAGATGGAGACTTATGGTTTCGAATACCTAAAGAAGAAGGCCCATATAGATTATTCCTTTTTGCCTATGACGGTCAAGGACATTTTGCATCTGGAAATATTCCTTTTTATGCCTTGCCGAGAAATCCAGATGCTGAGCAAGCGAGAGGTGTGGAGTTGAAATTTAGAAAATTAGATCTGCCTAATGACTAGCCTAAACCAATCACAACTATAAATAGTAGGAAATTATAATGTTCGAAAACCTTAACAATACAGATCTTCTAATAATCCTTGGATACTTTATTCTCGTATTCGTAGTTGCATTCCGGTCATCTCGTACAAGTGGTAAATCCACAAAAGATTACTTCTTAGGAAGTAAAAATTTAGGATGGTTCGTGATTGGAGCATCCTTATTCGCAAGTAATATAGGTTCCGAACATCTTATTGGATTAGCCGGTCAAGGAGCTAGCGGAGATTTTGTAGCTGGCCAATTTGAACTTTTAGCCTCACTAATATTACTAATACTCGGTTGGGTATTTGTTCCTTTTTATATAAAAACGGGAGTAAGTACGATGCCTGAATTTTTGGAGAAGAGATACGACAGCTGGGCAAGAGGGTATCTTTCTTGGGTATCAATTATAGCATACGTTCTGACTAAAATTTCTGTAACAATTGCTGCAGGAGGTATCGTCTTTACGGCTATTCTTGGAATCGATTTTTGGACTGGAGCGATTATTATTGTTCTTGCCACTGGACTCTATACCATATTGGGTGGATTGAAAGCGGTAGCTTATACCGACTTGCTACAAATGTTTGTTCTTATTGGCGGGTCCGTAGCGGTTACCTGGTTTGGACTTGGTGAAGTTGGAGGTTGGGACGGTATGGTCGAGAAAGTGTCTGGCGAACATTTGAGTCTTTGGCGAGGTTTAGAAGACACTAACTTTCCATGGGCGGGAATATTATTTGGAGCGCCCATTCTTGGTGTTTGGTATTGGTGTACGGATCAGTTTATAGTTCAAAGAGTTTTAGCCGCAAAGGGATTAAGTGACGCAAGAAAAGGAACGATTTTCGGAGGGTATTTAAAATTGTTGCCACTGTTTCTTTTTGTTCTTCCCGGTGTTATAGCATTTGCCATGTCAGTCGGACCAGATCCGCAATTGGTTTTCCCGATAGAGGATGGAAAAGTTCAATATGATCAAGCATTACCAGCTTTAACTTTGCAGGTTCTTCCAAATGGATTAAAAGGATTGGTGGTTGCTGGCCTGCTCGCAGCCTTGATGAGTTCTTTGTCTTCAGTGTTTAATTCATGTTCTACTTTATTTACATTGGATATTTATAAAAAGCATAGACCGCATACGTCAGAGAAAAAATTGGTGGAAGTTGGTAGATATTCAACAGCAGTTCTTGTGATTTTAGGCTTGGCATGGATTCCTCTATTAAGAGCAATTGAAGGAGGGTTGTTTCAACAATTACAAAGTATTCAGGCTTATGTTTCTCCACCAATTGCTGCGGTGTTTTTATTGGGGATTTTCAATAAAAGACTTAATGCTAAAGGAGCGAAATATTCATTGCTCGTAGGATTGTTGATTGGCTCGTTAAGAATGGTGCTGGAAATTATGAGCAATATATATATGTGGGAATTGCCTGAATTGGTTTCTGCTTTTACCACTTTGAACTTTTTATATTTTGCACTATTACTCTTTATAATTTGCAGTGTTGTTTTAATAGCTGTTAGTGCAAATTCAGCCGCGCCTCAATTGGCGCAAGTAAATGAAGTAACCTACACCAAAGGAAATTTTAATTGGAAAGAAGAAAAGACCAATGTTTTCTTATCAATTGGTTTAGTATTATGCGTATTCATTCTTTGGTTTGTTTTTAGATAGATGAAAAAAATATTAATAAATATCGTTTTTCTGCTCCTGTTATCCGGGACATTTTTCTCACAAGAAAACACGGATACCACTGAAGTAGTTGTTCCTGGAGAGGAGTATATCTTGGGAATGTTCCCGAAAAAGGAACCAGCACCGTTGCGGCAAATTTCGATTAATGGATTCTATAGATTCTTTAGCACCTATACGGACATGAAGGCACCTTATCTTCTTGTGCCTGAGGGAGACTTTTACACTCGAGATAGAACTTTGTTTATTGGTGATGATACTCAATTACCCAATTTATGGATGAATGTTTCAGGGAGACCAAACGCTAAAACATCGTTTGGTATGGACTTTTTTATGTTCCAGTTTCTCAATGGTCAATTGGATGAAACTTATGGAACTCAAGTTGTCGATTCATTGAGACCTCCAATTTACGATCCAAGATCAGGGACTAGGTTGGGAACTAACTTTGGTCTTAATCTTGGGATTAATTTATACGGTACTTATCAGAGTAAACTAGGATCGTTTAAAGCATCGATGGGAGGTACCCATTGGTATTATCTCAGTGATTTGACATTTGCTTCATTTAGAGGGTACAATAGATTTACTTTATTTGAAAGAAATCCATGGGATCCTGTCGAGAAATCAGTGGGTGATCGATATGCCAAATTCTATAACGAAGGAGAAACTCAACAAGATTTACGATGGGGAAATCGGGCCTTTCATGGTTTGATCATTGAAGGAATGGCACTGCCCGAAGATTTTTCTTTCTCACTGCTATATGGTAAGACAGAATTGAATGGTGGTATTGTAGATAATCCAAATATATCCATAGGAGGGAGAATTAAAAAGGAGAATACAACGGGTTTCGTTAGTTACAATACTTTTAATAGCAGAACCTATACGGATAGTCTCAATACGGCATCAGTTGGATTTAATGTTCACACCTTTGAAGCGAGACAAAAAATAGGAGATTACAAAGTGCATTTTGAAGTTGGAGGTGGACGTTACTATAGCCCAAGTTACGGAGGTGGATGGGGAGAAGCTTTGAACATAAAATTGACAACTCCTAAAAAATTAACAGGTATTCCAATCGAATTTCAGGTCTATCGAATAGCTCCTGAAGTTGTGAATAACAATGCCATTTTTTGGAATACTTCGGTAGATGAAGCAAATAACTCTCAGGCTAGCGTTTCGGAGACAGGCGCTACTCAAGTATTGACACCATTTGCTAGTAGTGTAGTGCCAATTGGATTGATGACCAATAATCGAACGGGTCTTAATCTCAATGCGGAAAAAACCCTTGGTAAGTTAAAATTGGCTGGAGGTTTGGGATTTTCTTCGGAAATAAAAGCTTTGTCTAACTCGATTACATTCAGTCATACTGTGAACCGACTGACTAGATCGCGGTTTTGGCGTTGGAATTTCACTCCTAATGTTGGTCCATATAATAGATATTCTGTGGTGTACAGAGATGCATATGAAACAGTTAACTTGAGCGATGATAACGGTAGCACTCTTATTAGTAGGAATCATTTTTCTAGTGCGGAAATTCAAGCTAAATACAAATCGAAATTGTTCAATAAAGACATTTACATGATGTTTTTGGGAAGATACTATTCTGTGCAACCAAAATTTTCACCGATTCTAGTTACAAATGAGGATGCTTATTTGCGTCAGTATTCATCTGAGTTTGAGATTTACTATCGATTGAACTCAAAATTCATGTTCTCCAATTATTTTGGATATGAAAGAGTCCTAGGGAATTATAATACGGATACTGACAATGATTTAGTAGCAGGTTCGGGCAGACCACGTAATCAAGAAGGAGTTGGTCTAGGCAGTGGCTTCGAATTGTCCCTAGGTAAAAATTCGGTTTTCATTTTTAGACACAGAGTATTCGCATTTCAAGATTTTAGTTTTAAGTTAGATCAGTTTAAGGGCTCTGAGTCTTTGGCTGAAATAAAAGTATTTTTCTAATGGTAAAAAAGATAATATATAGTTCAATAATCGTTTTTCTATTTCATGGTGCATTGGTCGCCCAAGAGTTGACGGATAAAAAAACCTGGGTATCTGGTTATGCTCGAAGTATTTTGCTCAATGATGATTATGAAAATCAATCCGAGGCAGATACGATAAGCGCTAAAAAGATATATAGTGGTCACACACTTTTGGATTTGGGATTAAACATGAAGACAAACAAGGATGTTTTTATACATGGAGAAATTCGAGTTAGAAATGATCATGGTGGATTCTGGGGATCTGGAGTTTCCTTTGATCTTAGAAACTTGTATTTAAGAGGTGTTGTTTCCAATGCTTTTAGATATCAAATTGGAGATGTCAATTACAAATTAACACCTTATACTTTTTTTAACGCTGATGAGGAGTTTAGTTCTTCTGAGCCAAAAATATTTGGAATCCAACGAGAGATGAACAGGCATGATCTATTTTATACAAAAGATAATACTTGGAGGCAACAAGGAGCCACTGGTGAATTTGGTTTGACATTCAAAAAGTATATCAAGACAATGGACTTTAATATGTTTACCACAAGATTGTTGGCTACAGAAGGAGGAGGGTCACCCGAAAGACTTTTTGCTGGAGCTTCAATAAATTTAAAACAAAGTAAACATATTGATGCACAGTTGACTTATGTAGAGACTTTTGAAATCGAAGGTACCGGTACTACCGAAGATAGTTTTGGTAATAACGTTCTGTCGGGAGGAGTTGGATTACACCAAGATTTCGAAAATTGGAAAGCATCTGTAAGATCAGAATTTGGTCAATCGAAATGGGAAAATGTTCTTTCAGATGATGAATTGATTTTAGAGGATCACTTTTCTGATGTTTCCTTAAACGTTAACAACAAGGAAAATAGATTGGATGTGAATATTTCATTTCAAGATGTAGGTTCTGGATTTAGAAGTATTGGAGCACAGACAAAAAGAATTAATTTTGGAGCCAGTCCCAGAGCATATTCAAGATATGGAAACGAGCAAAATGTTAGGACCATCGGATTCTTGGATATGTTGAGAGATGCGTCATTATACAATTCGCGGTTGAGTACAACACTAATGGCATATAACCCCGCCTACGGTAATTTCCAACCATATGGTAAAGCAACACCCAATAGAAGAAGTATGGCTGTTGATGCTGGATGGTCTGATGAAAATGAATTTATTGGTTTGAAAGCAAAACTTATTATGGGTACGGAAGTAGTGGGAGAAGGAACCACTGAGCTACGAGACTTTAATACTATCAATGCCAAAGTAGAATTCCATGTTGATGAGTTATTTGATAATATCAAAAAAGACATTGATCTTCAAGTGGAATATTGGGGAGAAAGTACTGAGCGATCGGGAGAAAGTGAGTTTGAAAATGTAAATTTAGCGAATGACATGTTAAGTGTTGGTGTCAACATTGGATTATGGAATGAATTTGAATTGCTTTTTGGGTTTAGATCTTTGAATTCAGTGGGAAATGAGTATTCTCAAAGAAAAACTTTGGTGGGTGAGTTAATCACCTTTACTCCTTATGAACTTGATTTTTCAGAGCAAGTTATTTCAACTGGTTTACGATATAACTTTTCGGATAAATCAATGCTTAATCTGCAATGGATGAGTTATGATGCGGATGATAAGTTGGAAGTGTCGGAGGATTACACATTATCAAATTGGTCTGTTATTTATCAAATAAAATTTTAAATTATGAGAAAACTATCACTTTTAAGTTTATTAGGTCTATTGGTTTTAATTTCTTGTAAAAGGGATGATCCGGAATTTATCGGTCCATCTTTGGCCAATGTTTTCGGGCCATTTGATGTTCTAGAGGATTTCGACATTACGGATAGGCAAGTTGATTTCTTAGGTGGTGAGTCAACAACTTTTACCGCCATTTTTTCCAAAGAAGTTGATTGGGAGGTGCATATTACTGGTTTGGAAACCGGAGGAGTTAAATCTATTGCTGGATTTGGTTCTGTACTTGATGCGAGTAATGCTCTTTGGAATGGAACGACTACCAGTTTGCCATTGTTTAACATTGAAACTTGTGCGGTGGAACTTAGAATACCGAGTGATACGATTCTAATATTAGATACCCTTGAAGTAATAAGCAATAGGGTTGCGGATGGTTTTATCATCGCTGACTTTGAAGATGGAATGATTAACGCAGGATGGACTGGATTCGTTCAATCTGGTGCAGACATGAGTTTTAATATCACCGATGATGTGGTTCCGGGTCAAGGAAACAAATACTATGATATGGGAGGTGAAGTCGATTGGGATTGGTTGATTGGACTTATCGATTTTCCAGCAACTGCCTATGGAGCTGATGCTTTTGATTTAAACCCAAATCCTGGTGCAGTATACTTTAATGTTATGTTATATCTTCCGCCAAACATCAATAACGAACTTGTTTTATTTCAGTTTAGAGAAGACGATAACGGTGATGGGTTTTACACGGAGAATGTGGAGGATATGTTTTCTATTGAATTGAACAATGACTTAGAGCCTGGATGGCAATTGATAAGTGTGCGTTATGCAGACCTGCAAACGTTGGTTAATGGAGCACCAGCTGCACCTTTAGGAAATGGTCTCTATGAGCCAAACAAATTATCTAAGATTTCGGTGCTATTCCTTGCTAATCCATCATCAGGTTATTCTCAAACTTTGATGGACTACCTAATTTTTACTGAAAACGGACCATTGAACCCATGATCGTAAATATAAAATATGGACTTAGCTTTCTTGGGCTATTGGTCTTCGCGGGTTGTACCGTTCATATGGACGTATTTGACCAAGAGAGTTTTGTCGATAGCAAAAACAGCATAGGGAATTTTCACAGCACCGACATTTTTTCAGACAGAATGAGCGATGAAATTTGGTCTTCGAAAGAAGGTGATTGCTTGGTCGTTACTCAAGAAGATTCGATCACATATTCTGGCTCAGGTTCTGTGCACTTAAAATGGGATAAGATCAGTGGAGATTGTCCATGGCTTGGTATGGGATTTGGATGGGACGGATGGTCTGGAAAGAATTTATCAAAAATATACGAGACTTCTGCCATTCAATTTAAAATCAGATCTGGTGGGGAACCGATGAAATCTTTACCGGTTGCTTTTTGTATGGAAGATTATAGTAACCTTCAAGCTTGGACAGGCTTTAGCAGAAAGATGTTGGATACAGAAACCATCTCAGACGAATGGAGTACTATGACAATTCCTATTTTGTCTTTCAACTGGGAAGAGTTTGAAGCGGACATTACTAATGTGAAACAATTGATGATTCAGTTTGAAGCAGCAGGAGATGTTTATATTGATGATGTGAAGATTGTGGAACATAAAGGCAGTTTGAAAAAGCAAGCGGTAGTTAATATCAGTGAGAATCGCGAACTCGGTAGAACAAATTTCACAGTGGATAATTCAGATGAAACAGTAATACTCATCGAGAAGAGTAAAGTATTTGTTGAAGTGGATGAAAACTTCATGTATATCAACGCTTTTGTAATAGATGAAACGCCTTTAGAGAATACTGGTGAAGGCGATAAAATTTGGGATGGCGATGGATTAGAAGTTGCATTTTCAACGAATGCGGAGGCGGGCAATAGAAGAAGGGCGTTTTTAGTTTCAGATCAACAAATAGGAATCAAAGCATCAGAAAATCCAATGGTCTGGGATTGGAAAAAACACGTGCAAATAAAGGATGCTGTTGTAAATACAAAAAGGACTGAAACAGGTTATGTAATTGATGCGGTCATTCCATTGTCTCATTTTGGGATCAAAGGGTTTCAAGAAGGAAGTACTTATGGATTAGAGGTTGCTATTGATTCAGGAACTTCTAGCGGAAGACAAATGCAGCTCAGGTGGAATAGCCCTGATCAAGATGGTTTCTATAAAGACCCATCCCTGTGGGGTGAAATGTTAATTCAAAAAATTATACAAAATTGAAGAAAGTAATTTCATATATATTGTTGTTTGTGGTGCTAACATCATGGACTGCAGACAATACTAAGGATAAAAAAGCTAAGTTAGAAAGAGACGCAGACCTGGTCAAATTAATCGAGCAAATGACGATAGAAGAGAAGGTCGGTCAGATGACCCAGCTTAATATTGATGTTGTTTCTGTGGGAGAGGTTTTCAACTTAAAAGAGCCTCATGAACTTGATCTAAAAAAGCTGAAGAATGCGATCGTTGATAAGCATGTAGGATCTATTTTGAATGTAGGAGGACATGCTTATGATCTTGAACATTGGCAAAAAATTGTTGGTGAGATTCAGGAAATGGCCACTGAGGATAGCCGATTAAAAATTCCAGTGTTATACGGTATAGATGCTATTCATGGTGCAAACTATCTTATGGGCAGTACTTTATTCCCTCAACCTCTAGCACAGGCAGCGACATTTAATACTTCACTCGTAGAAGAGTGTGCTGTTATTGCTGCTTATGAAACAAGAGCAACTGGTGTGCCTTGGAACTTCTCTCCCGTGCTTGATGTCGCGAGACAGCCATTATGGTCTAGAGTTTTTGAAACGTATGGAGAAGATGTTTATTTAGCGAAGATCATGGGAGCTGCCTGTGTAAAGGGCTATCAAGGAGATAATGCAGGAGACCCTGAAAGGGTTTCGGCATGTATGAAACACTTTTTGGGATACAGTATGCCTTGGACAGGAAAAGATCGAACACCTGTTTTTATTCACGAGAGACAATTACGAGAATATTTTTTGCCAACGTTTCAAGCAGCTATTGATGAAGGTGCACTGAGTGTAATGATTAATTCTGGGGAGTTGAATGGTATTCCGGTGCATGCAGATAAAGCCATTTTAACTGATTTATTAAGAACTGAACTTGGATTTGAAGGTGTGGCAGTCACAGACTGGGAGGATATCATGAAACTACAAGACAATCATAAAGTTGCAGCGACACTCAAGGATGCTGTTAAAATGGCGGTTATGGCTGGCATAGATTTAAGCATGACACCAAACAATTATGGCTTCACCGATTTACTGATAGAGTTGGTAATAGAAGGTGAAGTACCTGAAAGTAGGTTGGATGAATCTGTTTATCGTATCCTGAAAATGAAAAAGAATTTGGATCTTTTTAAGAATCCATTTACGCCTGACAATCATACTTATGACAAAGTTGGATCAAAAGAATTTTCTGATAAAAGCTATGAGATGGCCTGTGAGTCAATAACTCTTTTAAAGAATGAGAATGGAACTTTACCCTTGTCTGCAGGTACGAAAGTGTTTATTGGCGGTCCAGCAACCAACTCTATGACTATGCTTAATGGTGCATGGTCAAGAACTTGGCAAGGAATGGAAAGTGAATGGGACGATGCCTCAAAGCAAACCATACTGGAAGGAATGCAAAAGAACTTTACATCAATAACGTTTAATGACGCCAAAATAGAAGATGAAGCCATGGATCCTGCAGAGAGTATTTTGAATGCTTCTCAGTCAGACGTGATAATATTATGTCTTGGTGAATTACCAAGTACGGAAAAGCCAGGAGATATAGATAATCTGACTATTAATAAAAAGCAGATAGAGTACGTGAAAAACTTTGCGAAATTGGGAAAACCCATTATTTGTGTATTGGTTGAAAACAGACCCAGAATTGTATCTGGGATTGAATCGTTTTGTGATGCGGTTATAATGGCATACTTACCAGGTGATGAAGGAGGAAGGGCAGTGGCTGATATCCTGGTAGGAAAGATAAATCCTAGTGGTCGACTGCCGATAACCTATCCAAGATTTGTTAATTCTCTTTTGCCTTATGATCATAAATATACGGATAGATTAGATCAAGGTTTTGGTTGGAATGCCTTTAACCCTCAATGGGAGTTTGGGCATGGGTTGAGTTACTCTAACCTTGTTTATTCTGACATGGAAATTATCAGTGATACACTGATGGAGGATCAAAACATTGAGATTTCGGTGGCTGTGAAAAATGAAGGTCCTTATGATGCCAAGGAAAGTGTATTAGTTTATGTAGCAGATGAAATAGCATCCATTACACCTTCAGTCAAGAGGCTAAGAGCTTTTAAGAAGGAAGGGATAAAAGTCAATGAATCTAAAACTGTTTCCTTCTCCATTCCAATGGAAGAATTGAAATTTGTCGGAATAGAGAACAAGTGGATATTGGAGGAAGGCACTTTTGTAGTGCAGATAGAAAATTTGAAGAAAACCATTTATTTAAAAAAATAATGAAATCGAATTTACATTACATCATTTTATCGGCAATTGTAATTTTAGGAATGGCTTGTGAGCAATCTGATCCGCCAGATTTTGGAAGATTTGGAGATGTCGTAAAATTTTCTGGCCTTAATTGGGATGTGAAAACTAGTGAGAATACTATTGGTCCTGGAAATAATTTTTTTAGTGGTTTCCATGAAGATGTTTATGTAGATGATAACGGATATCTGCATATGAAAATAGCGGAGCATGGTGACCGTTGGTATTCTAGTGAAGTTATTTCTCAAGATACGATGGGATATGGTACTTATTCATTTACTGTAGAAGGAGATTTTACAACATTGCCCGACAACGTTGTCGTGGGTTTATTTACCTGGGATAATAATACTTTTTTAGAAGAAGCCAATAGTGAAGTAGATATCGAATTTTCGAAGTGGGGGGCAGATAAAGAAAACACTTTGCAATATGGTGTTCAGCCAATTGCTTTTAGTGGTGATTACTTTGCGGAAAGAGTTTATAATCCTGACAATGTAAGCGAAATTGCAGGTGTTAGTACTCATCTCTTTCACTGGACAGATACCCTTATAACTTGGGAAAGCTACACTGGAGATGCACAAATTGAGGCGAATAAATTTAATGAATGGTCATTTGATTTGACCAATCCTGCTAGAGTAAAAGTTGAGGGTGGTCAGTCGTCTCAACCTATTATAATTCCTGCACCAGGAAGCACAACAAATGCAAGAATAAATTTTTGGTTATTGACATACATCAGTCCAGGACCAAGTGGTGGTGAAACACAAGAATTTATCGTTCGATCTTTCGATTATACACCCTTGTAAAAACTAGAATAAAATCACATTTAATAATACTAAAATCACGATCATGAAAAAATCAATACTCTTATTTTTCCTAATGCTGTCAATCGGCAGTTTTGCACAAAATGACGTCACCTTTAATGTGGATATGAATTGCTATGATAGTACATTCGATACCGTATATGTCACGGGACCCTTTTTTGGTTGGTGTGGTGATTGTAGCCCATTGTCTGATGATGATTTAGACGGTATTTGGACCGGAACTTACTCCGTGGAAACTGGTGATTTAGAGTATAAGTATCAAGTTGATAATTGGAATGATCAAGAGGATTTGGTTGATGATATGGTTGCGGGTGGAAGTTGTGCTCCAATAACTGATTTCTTTGGATATGCTAACCGTTTATTGGCTGTCGATGGAGCCGCATCCGCTGATGATGTATTCGGTCAATGTTCAGCTTGTGTGGCTGGCGAGGGTTGTACAGATCTTGAAGCACTTAATTACGATATGGACGCAACAATCGATGATGGATCTTGTCTTTTCAATGTTTCATTTAATGTCGATATGAATTGCTACGAATCAATGTTTATAACCGTTTTTGTCTCAGGACCTTTTACTTCATGGTGTGGCAATTGTTTCCCATTAACAGATGATGATAGTGATGGAATATGGACGGGAGACTATCCTTTCCTGGCTGGAGATTATGAATTTATTTATGAATTGGACAATTGGACCGCGCAGGAAGATTTGATTGAGGATATGATAAATGGTGGCACATGTGCACCAATAACTGATTTTGATTCTTATGCCAATAGAGCATTCACTGTGGATGGTGAAGTAGTGACGGCTGATGTTTACGATTCTTGTTTGCCTTGTTCTGCAAATCCTGTTTTGGGTTGCACGAATCCTGAAGCGATTAATTATAATCCTCTAGCGACAGAAAATGATTTCTCTTGCTTGTTTGATGTTTATTTTAGTGTGGATATGAACTGTGATACTGCAGACTTCAACACAGTATATGTTACTGGTCCATTCAACGGATGGTGCGGAGACTGTAATCCAATGTCAGATAATGACTTTGATGGGATTTGGACCTTGAATTATATAAGTAATGGAGGTATTCTCGAATACAAATATGCCGTTGATAATTTTGCTTCTCAGGAAGATTTGATCGATGATATGATTGCTGGAGGCGATTGTGCACCAATTACTGATTTTAGTTCTTTTGCTAATAGATCAATAGAAGTTCTAGGTATCATGAATACTTCTGATTCTTATGGATCCTGTACAGCTTGTAACGCTGTGGTTGGATGTACTGATCCTGATGCGGTGAATTATTCTCCAACGGCAATAGAAGATGATGGTTCATGTAATTATGAAGTGAATTTTTCTGTAGACATGAATTGTGACACAGTATCGTTCACCACCGTATACATATCTGGACCATTTACAAGTTGGTGTGGAGATTGTTTCCCATTGGCCGATGATGATTTAGATGGTGTTTGGGAAGGAACATACGTTTTTGGACTTGGTGATTTGGAGTATAAATACGAAGTAGACAATTTTGCAAATCAAGAAAATTTGATTGATGATATGATCGATGGAGGGGATTGTGCCCCTATCACTGATTTTGACACATTTGCCAATCGACTAATTACAATCGTTGGTGCCTTGGATGTTGAAGACATCTATGGTGCATGTACTGAATGTGGACCTCTTGATGAATGTCCGGTTGCTAGTGCAATCATATGTGATAATTTTGACAGTTACGGTTTGGGTCCAATCAATGGAGAAGGAGCGCACTGGAGTACCTGGAGTGGGACACTTGGCGGTGCTGAAGACGGAATTGTGTCTAGTCAACAAGCCTTTAGTAACAATAGGAGTATGCTTATTGCTGAAGGATCAATTCAAGATGTTATTCTACTATTGGGTAACCAAAGTTCTGGTGAATGGACCATTAGTTGGATGGAGTTTATTCCTGAGAGTGCAACCGCTTATTACAACATTCAGGAAAGTGAAACGCCTGCGGTCGCATGGAATATGGAAGTCTTTTTCAATCAAGATGGTGGTGCCCCTGGTGTCGGAACTATTGTGGGAAATGCTGCAACTTTCAGTTATCCAGAAGGGGAGTGGTTCGAAGTAATTCAAACGATTGATCTAGAAAACGATTTGCTAACCCTAAGCATTGATGGTGTTGAGGTGTTTAATGATTTTGCGTATGCTGGAAATATAGGGTCTATAAATTTCTTCTCAACAGATGCAACGAATAGATACTATATCGATGATCTTGTTTTTGATGGGGAACCTGTTTCAGTTGAGGAACTATCAGCGGATGAATTTAATATATACCCGAACCCAAGTACAGGAATATTCAAAATAAATACGGAGAGAAATATTGAACAAATCATCGTACGAGATATTCTCGGTAAAGAAGTTGTAAATAAAAATATAACAGAAAGAAAAATCACGCAATTGGATCTTACTGAATTTACGAATGGTGTTTACGCTATTACTTTATTCTCTGAGGGGAATAATGTAACGAAGAAATTGATATTGGAATAGAGAATTTTAAATTTCTAGTGGACTAATATCGCTAGGGAGAAGGAATCAAAAAAGCCCATCATTTTTATGATGGGCTTTTTTTGTTTGACATTGTGTATGATGTGATTAATTAGAATGATAGGTTAATGAAACCCGGCCCTTCGAGTGCCTCAGGAACCTTTCGATTGTCATTAAATTGCAACTTGTAATAGCTGACATGAAAATAGCTAGAATAAAAGGTTCCTGAGCATTTGGAGCATGTCTCCACCGAAGGGCCGATATGACGAAATTGAAGATAACTTCAACACTCAAAACTCAGCACAATCATCACTCTCCACTTTTTAGTTTCCTTGGCCATCACCAATTCTACTCTTCTCGTCTTCAAGACCTGTCTTTCTGTCTCTGGCTTTCTTGATCTCGTTGCTTCCGAATTTGAAGGAAATACTTAGGACAACATTTCGACTATCGTAGGCACCCGAACCTCGCAGTTTGAGGCCTCCATATTCTGTGTTTGCCCTCCATGGAGAACTATAAAGAATATCGTTGAACGAAAGCTTTGCGTTAAATTTTCTATCCATGAATGACTTTTGGAAAGCAATATTCAATGCACCTAGCGATTTGGTTAAAAAAGTTCCTCCCCAAACAGATGGTGAACTATACCAACCGGAGACTTCCATTTTATAATCTTTAGGTAAGGAGAAGGTGTTTTGAGCAAATAGACTCAATGTCGAAAGTGTTATGCCAGAAAACTGATCGTTGTTTTCTTTTGGTTTGTACTTGCTCTGGAAAGCACTCAAATTGACAAAGGTACTCCACCAGTCATTGATTTTCGTGGGATACGAAACTGTCAAATTTATTACCTCATGATTTGCCACATTATCTGTGGTTAAGAATGTTGTATTCTCTCCTGCTGTGGTAGTGAAACGGGCAAAGAAATCCTTAACATAACTATAGCTAATACTTGTATTTAAACGATAGTTGAAAGTGTGTGATAGCTTTACATTATCCGTGTATTGGGGTTGTAATTGAGGATTCCCTTTTTGAAATGAAAGCTCGTCAAGTCTGAATTCAAACGGATTTAATATCTGATAATTGGGACGTGTAATTCTTGACGAATATGTCAAGCCAAACTGATTTTTTTGATTGTGCTGGTATGTCAATCCTCCAGATGGGAACAGATCTGTATATGATCTTTCAACGCGATCGTTATTGGCTTCTTGAGTACTTGTTAATACACCATCTGATTCTGTGTTTTCAACTCTCAATCCTGCTTGAGCATTCCACTTATTCCATTTCTTATTGTAGTTAATGTAGGCTGCATTAACATTTTCAGAATAATCAAATAGATTACTTTGGGTCGTATCCAAAATTTCTTGCCCTGATTCAACATCGAATAGGTCAAAAATGTTTTCTGTACCAACATCAGAATACTTTACCCCAACACCAATTATACCTTTGAGTAATTTTTGCTCGTAGTCAACTTTGAAAGTGAAAATGTCAATATCAGTTTCTGTTATCTGTCTATTGATAACTTGGTTGATGACTTCCGAGCTAGACCCATTCAAGTAGAAATTTGGCTGGTAGGTATTTCCCTCGCTGCTATATTCACCATAATCAATATCCATATTGATAGATGTTCCAGAAGTGTCAGCATATCGATAATTTAAGTTTCCATTAAAATTGCTCGAATTACTTAGTATTACGTTCTGAGCAAGAAGGGTGCTATCAGTTGAACCTGCATCTAGTTCTCTTATAGTAGTTCTTGCATCACTATCACTGTCATCGTCATTGAGATTACCGCTTAAAATGACCCCGAAAGTACTTTTTGGCGTTGCGTAGAGGTCATACCCAACTTTAATATTATTGCTATTTGTATTACTTATGACCGTAGTCTCTGAATCAAAAGCAGTTCCACTTTGTTCTCTAAAAAAATTTAGTTCATTAAAGTTTTCACCAAATCGATTGCTATACGTTCCATATAAGTTTCCTTTTTGACCTCGGCTGTTGAATGAAACGCTACTGTTGTATCTTGTTTTTTGCCCTTGGGTTAGACCAAGAGTAACAGATCCATTAGTCCCAATACTTTTATCTTTTTTCAAAACAATGTTTACGATACCCGCAGATCCAGCAGCATCATACTTTGAAGAAGGTTGAGTAATTATTTCAATAGATTCAATATCACTGGCCTGAAGACTTTCTAGAAAACCTTGTAGATCTGATCCCTGAAGAACAGAAGGTTTTCCATCAATATATATCTGAACACCCGATTTACCTTCTACAATGATCCCTCCATCATTATCTATGATTACACCTGGCGCCTTTCTCAACAATTCAAAGGCACTTGTTCCTGTCGCATTGATGGTGTTATTTACATTGAAAACGGTTTTATCCGCCAGTATTTGCACCATTGGTTTTTCAGCAATAACTGTGACTTCATCAAGTGCTGATAATGAAGTAGTCATTGATAATGTTCCTATGTCTAAATCATCAGAAGTTAGAGAAATAGATTTGTAAAAATCTTCGAAGCCAAAACTTTTAATAATAACAAGGTAATCTCCAGCATTCATATTACGCATTGTGAATGCACCAGATTCGTTTGTAGTTGCCACTTTGACTAAAGAGCTGTCAGAAGCATTGTTAAGCGTTACAGTGGAGAATGGCACCCCAATATTACTGTCATCAACAACAACTCCTGCAATGTTACCTGCTCGTAGTCCTAGAGACAAGATTGTGACGATAATTAGAGATAATATTTTCATGATAATCTGTTTAGATTGTAGTGCAAAGGTGAGGATAGATTGAAGTTTTTTAAAATAGAATAGTTCCAATCATCGAATTTTGATGTTGAATGGTAATTATGGGTATGGGGAATGGGGGAGTGAATGGTGTCCGGCCCTTCGGTGGCACATGATCTGAATAATAATTAAACGTGAGTTAACATACGTCATTCAAAACGAAGCATAGCGCAGTGAAGAATCTTAGACTTATTTATCGGGTTCAATGAAATGACACCAAGGATTTCTTTACGTACATTCATGCACTATGAGCAAAACAGGATATGTCTAAATCCTAACCAACAAAAGAAAAATGGTTTTATATGTTGGAGTTACGAATAACTTAAAAAGAAGATTAGGAGAGCACGTTAACGAACCCAAAGGCTTTGTGAGGAGATATAGCGTGCAACACCTTGTGTATTTTGAGAAGGTGTTCGGTATGGCAATTGCCATTAAACGGGAAAAGGAAATTAAAGGTTGGTCAAGGGGTAAAAAGGAATTGTTAATAGAAAGCGTCAACCAGGAATGGAAATTTTTGAATGATGATGTTTTGTGATTGGTTGCTTAACATTAGAGCCCGATAATCTAGACGATATTCTTCGGTTCCCGAGAAATCGGGACGAACGTTCCTCCCTCTGAATGACGTCAAATGATTTGCGTATTGTGTCATGAAACGTCAATCAACGGACGTCATTCAGAACGAAGCGTAGCGTAGTGAAGAATCTCGTCAAGATTATTGGGCTCAATTCTTTAACCAATTTTCCCTAATTTTGACCTTTACCTCAGAATGAAAATTATATTCAGATCACTCTTTTGTCTTTTTGGCTTACTCTCGATAAACTTGTATTCTCAAGTCGATACTTTAGCTTTAGTAGATAGTACGCAATTAGTATTGGATAGCACGCAAGTAATGATTGACAGTTCTCAAGTTCCATCATACTTCTTGGTCGCACAATTCGGTTGCCCACATACGGATAAGGATATGAATGCGCTTGATAACCTCAACTATAAATGGAAACCGCGATTACCTTTTGATAGGGCGGTACAAGCTACTATTGCTGCGGGTAAAGCATGTGATGTTTATCATGTGTTGGGCGATTGGTCTGGTCAACAGTCGGTGAATTCAGAGGACGAAGGAAGACTGGCTACTGCAATAAAATTGGATATTACCAGCGCAAAAAATACGTTTGATACGGTTCCTGAAATGATTTTTGATGTTAAATCTATGGCGGGAAATCACATCAATAAAAATATAAGCGATAAGGATTCAATAGAGTCATACGGACTTTATGGTTCAGCGGTGCAGTCCACACTTGATAGCTTGTTGGGAGAGAGAAAATATGATGAAATACGGGGCACGGAAAATGACTTCGATTGGGAGACATATTTTTACATTGTCGGAAATAATTTGTTCTTTTTTTTGAGTGACAGAAATGATCTCGGGTCACCTTGGGGAAAAAAGAATAGCCTGGATGAAAATGGCAAGCCAATGATTGGAGGGCATCCGGCAGGTTCCATAAAAAAAACAAGTTTGGAATTTTTCAATGATGTTGCCATCAAACATTCTGATAAAAACATTTTCCTACATACTCACCAGGGATTGCCAAATACAGTTGTAGGTACTTCAACAAAAATTAATGGATGGCGTGGGCACAATGATTTGCCATCAGAAACGAAGCAATGGAAGGGAACCATTGGAGCACTTATAGGTCCGGGGAAAAATAAAAAAGGTGATTACAATATCGATGTGAATGATAGTATTTTTCGTACGATGTTTAATCAATGGGAACAACTTGCCGTAGGATGTGCAAATACCCATACGCATGCGCCAATAAACTATCATCGAGATCCAGTGTTTACTGGAGAAAATGAGGAGTTTCCAAGATCAGTTAATAATGATCATTATGCTAAGATTAATGAAACGTTCATCATGAATATTGGCAACCTGACAAAGCATCATGGTCACCATGATATCATTCTAGCGGGAATGCATCCACATGGATCGATATGGGAATTTGTCAATGGTTCAGACACACTTATCTCCCATAAATTGATCATTGAAGATGCGCGGATATTTCGAACTTATTATAGAGCCAAAGCTGGAGACATATATAAACCTGAGGAAAGAAAATACATCCTGAAATATCCTTTTGAAAAATATTTCGTTCCTGAAGATCCTCAAAATCCCGAGGCAATATTAGATTTAACGGTGGAGGAAAGAGAGGATAGTCTTATTTTTACTTTTGATGGAGAAGCAGATGGTTATTTGATTGTTTCTGCAGAAGATTCTGTGACATTTAACCCAATATCTTATGACTCATTGTTTGTAGAGAATAGTGGAAAAACATATTTGACTACGTATCCAGTGAAAGAAGAAAAAGATGAACTCATGGTTCGCCATCAAGGAACTAGTAAAAAAGTTGTGCTAACTAAGCAAGTGAAAATAAAGCGATGGGATGAAAATGGAGTGGTTAGAATTGAAGAGCTATTTCATCCATACTTTAAAGTTTTTGCAATCAATGGATCCAATGGAAAAGTTGTTTATTCTGATGGGGTGGAGGTTGTGGTTTCTGGTGAAGCGATAAAGTTAACGCCCGCCCTTGGTCCCTAAAGTGATGTCTGCGCGCGGTTCTAGATTGAATTTCAATTTCCAATTATCCAATGGTAATCGAGTTACTACAATAAAGTAATCGTTCCCCTGCAGTAGAAAATAAAGATCCCTGAGGCACTCGAAGGGCCGACCCTTCGAGTGCCTCAGGGATCTACTTTGGTTGAATGCATTGCGCTCTGAATGATAACAAGAAAAAACAATTCGTAATGCGTAATTAATTCTGGGTGGATTCACCCACCGATTGAATAAGAACAATTTCTTATAAAGCCTTTTCAATAAACTAAATATTAAAATAAATATTTATCAATGTAAATAGGTTACAGACACCATATCTAATTTTGAAACGTTAAACAAATTAAGCCATAAGCCATGCCCAACCCAATATTCGATTTTCTCGCGCACTTTAGCTTCAAACCGGCAAACTCTAAAAACTTCAAATCTGGAAAGATGCCCGATCCCGATCATTATTTTGAAAGATTTAGAACTAAGAATGAATTGGGAATTTCATTGACCAACATGATCAAAGGAGTACTAAAGACATCTCAGGTTCATGGAGAGGCAGCCTCTGAAGGCCAATTAAGAATATTTGCAATTCCTTTTATCCTTTGGAGAAAGAGTTTACGCAGTTTTTTGTCACAAAGGATATTGCCAACCTCACGGGACATTCCCTGTCTAGAGTCAAGTAGATCAAGGGGGATAAGATTTCTTATTTCTATCATCTACAACGGATCTATAAGAATCTACTGGCAAACCACAACAAGAAATTTCATCCATCGGTAAACTCCAAATACATTTTAGTAAAAAACTACAAAGCCATAGAAGCAGAGCGAAACAAGAATAAAGATAATATCTGCATTATCAATTCCATGGAAGGGGCGCACTCCTTTGCGAGTGATGTTAAAAGAGACGGGAAGTTGAAGGTGAGGAATAACGAAATAGTTCAACACTCA
>JBLIMR010000032.1:0-30416 GCA_047638815.1 Gammaproteobacteria bacterium | reverse complement strand
AAATATCGTCACTGATGTAATAACTATCAATATCGATGTCTCCACCGGTTGGATTATAGATCTCAAACCAATCTTCATAATCACCTGCAGTTCCTGTGTAGTCATCATAATTAGCAGCGCATACCTCATTGATAACCAACTGACTAAGCAAGTCATTGCCGGAGAGTAAACTGAAGGTAAATATTGCGATTAGTGATAGTTTTCTCATGTGGGTTATATTATAGGGCTAATATAGCTCCAATTGCAGGAAACTAAAAGCTAAAAAATGGGACATTATCGAATTCCTGATTTGTATTATTTTGTCGTTTTATTTATGCAGTATGATCTTTTTCGTAAAAGTTACTTCACCATTGAATTTTAAGAGATACAAGCCATTCGGATATACTGAAAGATCCATTGACTTTGTCCTCATTCTAGTCGTCAGTATCTGACCATTGATATCCATTAGTTCAACGTTATAAAATTCGTCCCAGGAGATTAAACTTTTCGTGGGATTTGGTGATACTTTGAAATTATTAATGTACACTTCCTCTATACCATTTGGGTCGTTGTTCCCGTTTGGAGTAGTGTTCGAAAAAACAATCCAATTGCTATTGCCATCCGTTTCTCTGCCGTATGACTCATCGATATTTAATACGTTGAACACTATTTGATCAACAAGGGTATTTCCATCAGGGGACTTAAGCGCTAAATACTCTCCCTGAGAGCTCAATTTAAAATTAAGGTGTCGTGGACCTTCTTGGCCGCTCTCATCTGCCCAAAATACCAACCATGACATTGGCTCAACAGTTGTTTGCGATGCTTGACCAAAGGGAACACGATCTTTCAATGGAATCGTTGCATTATCCGTTAGGTAATATCCAGCAAGGTCGACAGCAAACGTATTGGGATTATAGATTTCAAACCAATCATCAAATTCGCCCAACTCATCACTGTAGTCTGCTTGATTATTAGATTGTAACTCATTAATGTATAGTGTCGGAGGCACAAACTCGTCATCATTTATTAAAATACTAGTAGATGAGTTTATACCCAGATTTGTATTGGACGGATTGAAAAGATTAATTGTCAAGAATTCAAACCCCTCGAGATCACCATCATCAGTTATAGGTAATGTTATATTCACAACCCCATTCAATGAAGGGTTAAATACCACTGATTCATTACCACTCAAGCTGACATCACTCTCACTGCCACTTGAACTTAAGTCATACATTAGAGATACAGAGGACATTGTTGTGTTGCTAGCAGAAATATTCAATCCTATTTCAACTGTTCCATCTGTTTCATTTACTGCATACTCAGTTTGCAAAAATTGAATAACAGGTAGCGTGCTATTCGGTCCAGCTCCTGGGGTCGCAAATATTGCTTCACCGTTGAGAAATCCAAAGCCATTTGTTGATCCAACCCAATTGTTACCATTATTGTTTTCACTATCATAGTCAACCAAAGCAATAGAGGCACCAGAACCATCACCTTCTGGAGGCCAAGGCAAATTATTGTCGTATCCAACAAGATCTAAATTCTGCCCTAAAGTGTTTCTTAAAATTATTGTCCCACCTGTGTTAGGTAGGCTTCCGCTATAGTTCCCAAAAGGTTGAGAATAAAAGGCAGCTGCTGCATTTGGCTTACGAGCAACCAAAGAGTATTCACCTGGATTCAATATGCCATTAGGAAAAGTGAAATCTACAGCGCCAACAATGATTATTCCACCCATTTGGACTACTTCGGTGTCATTATTGTAGACCTCAATAAATTCAATTGTGTCAGCCTGATTGGGGTCATTGTACATGATTTCTGTGATCACAAGATCCGGGGTGGTAGGGTTATAGTAAAAGCTATTTAAATAGGGTGTTGACATAGAATTTCCAGCATCATCAGCGAGACCAAAAATAACTAGGTTATAAACCGTTCCGATTTCAAGTGGTTGAGAGTAATTTAATGTTGCTTCAAGGTTACCATTGGCAAGTGTAACGTTCGATAGGTTAGATATACCTGTGTAAAAGGATGTGTTTGTTGAATTGTCAGCCATAGCTTCATTGAAAAAAACTTTTATCGTCTGATTGCCAAGAAGTGTTACATTATTGATCGTTGGGGCAACGTCATCTTCAGTATTTTCTCTTAGCCTAACATTGTCAAACGCAATTTCCTCGGTACTTTGAGTCATTATAAATCTTGCTCTTAATTGAAGATTATTGCCTGTCATGGTAACTGGCAGGACATAGTCAATAAATGAATTGTTGACCAAAGCTTCGCCTATTTCGCCACCATTGTTATTAGTATTGGCGTCATGATATAGTCCAGAGTTTCCATCACTTCCTTGTGCGGCATTAAAAGACCCAATATTCGTCCAAATGGAATTATCAACGCTAACTTCAAAGTCTAAAAAATCACCTTCGGCAAAGGTTCTGTCGTCATAACTTTGATCCTCATTATTACAGGCCAATGAAACTATGCATTCAATATTGGTTTTACCAGAAATGTCGATATCGTCAAAACTTAGAATGACAATTCCATTTTCCGGAGCTCCAGTTTCATTCGCATTTGTATTTTCCGCGCCAATTAACATATCGCCATCTTGACCAAAAAGAAAGAATGTAAAGCCTGGAAAGTTACCGTCCGAGTCCCTTTTGATAAATTTATTGTCCCCATTATCAAAAGAATGACTTAGTGACCATCCAGCTTCGCTTTCAAAAGATTCTTGAAAGAATACCTGACTTGAGAGATTGCTAAAAAGAATTAGCGATAGGCTGAGTAGTACTAGTGTCTTAACGGTCTTCATCTTTTTAATTTATCAATTCGCAAATTTATAATAATGACAAAACTATAAAGGTTTAAATGGACATAATTAAGAACATTTGTCATAAACCTATAATGTGAGAATCCAATGGTTTACACTTGCCGATTATCGATGTGTTGAGAAGTACAGCGAAATGTTGTAATGCCTTATTTACCAGCACCGCGGAGAACAATCAAGACAGTGTAACCCAAAATTTTGAAATCAACAGCGAGGCTCATGTTTTCTATGTATAGGACATCGTATTTTAGTCTTTGAACCATTTGGTCAACATTTTCAGCATAGCCATATTTAACCTGTCCCCAAGAAGTTATGCCTGGTTTGACCTTTTGCAAATGTTTATAATGAGGCGCCACTTTCGTGATCTTATCAATAAAAAAGGCTCTTTCTGGTCTCGGACCAACCAAGGACATATCACTAATAAGGACATTGTAAAATTGAGGAAATTCGTCCAATCTAACCTTTCTTAGCGTTCTCCCAATTGGAGTGACTCTAGGATCGTTCGTGCTGGATAGGGCAGGGCCCGACTTTTCGGCATCCACATACATGGTTCTAAATTTGAAAATATTGAATGGCTTACCATGTATTCCAATTCTCTCCTGTTTGAAAAATATTGGGCCTTTAGAACTCATGGCCACCAAAATAGTTATCATGAGATATAGTGGTGAGAGTACAATAAGGGCAAAGAGTGAAACACTAATGTCCATAAATCTTTTAAAGGATTTTTGCCAAGACGGCATTATATCCCTTGATACTTCAATTAATGGTGTGCCAAATATACTGGTCATCTTCACGGAGCCAGAAAGTATGTTGTAGATGTCCGGGATAATGTTGACCGTCAAATCGTGTCCTTCTAGTTGAGTTATTATGTTGCTTATATTTTCATGTTCCGTTGGTTCAACGGCAATTATAGCTTCTTGAATGCCGTGTTCAACGATCACTTCTTCTATTTTGTCATGAAAGCCGAGTAGTTGCAAGCCTGATTTATTCAATTCGTTATGGGCTCCATTTAAACTTATGAATCCTTTGAAATCAAAACCGGGATATTTTTTTAAGGAATTGACCTCGTGGAAGATTTCAAGTGCTTTGGAGCCACCCCCAATAAGAATGGTCTTGAAACCAAATTTTCTGGTATGAATTTTCTTTACTGTTTGAGTCGTTAATATAATTCTAGGTATGAGTCCAAGAAAAAAGTGCAAGGAAAAGAAAATACCAAAGGCGCTATAGTAGTCCTTATATGTTGCAATTTGGTCATCAAGAATAAGTACAAAAAAGATAATCAGGGTGCCGAAAATACTAGCAAAAAATATCTGCCCCAATTCCTTAAGTCTGTACTTTTTGAATATTCTTTGATAATGCCCGCTCAATCCATACAGGGCTATCCATGCCAGGGGAATAAGAAATAAGCCAAGATAAAAGTTAGTGTCAAAATCAATCGTGTCTTGAAAACCAAATTTCTTTGGTTCCAAATAAATCTTACGGTAAATAAAGAACAAAGTCCATGCTGTCATGGTGCAAATCCAATCAAAGAAGACATACTTAAAGACTTGTTTCTTAGTATTCAATGGTCGTGCAATTAATGATCGAGTTTAATTCCAAGTTATTCAGGTAAATGAATAATTTTAATATTGTCTAGTGATATCTGAGGGCTTAAAGTGGAGGTCTCTGTTGCAAAATAATATCTATATGAATTAACACCTTGCGAATGAAGAAAATTCATTTGCGCAGCTAAATCTATGTAAATCTTCCGCCACTCAAGCGTCCCCGCTTCATTTTCAGACGTTGTCATGCCAATGAGTATAGGCTCAACCAAATCTCCACCGATTATGTACTTTATTCCAACAACAAATGTTTGGTCTGCCTTGTAGTTGAATTCCAGCATAGTAGGTCCTTCTTGTGTAGTTTGTATCTCTTGTGAGGTAATAGAAATTTCAAAACCATCATCAGGGCTTGTCGTTAATTTAGCAACCTTAATATCCATTAATGGACTGCTATCAAGACTTATGTCATCTTCTTGGGCAAGTTCGCCAGAGTCAACAGTGATTAGGTATCCAAGACCACCAAAGTCTTCACTGGATTCGTGAAGTTCGAGATCGTCAAAATAGGCGAACTCGGGTTCCACCATTACTACTTCAGAAGGTACGAGATTCACCGTGGTCACAAAATTTTTGGTTATAGGGTATGTTATTCTTTCGGTTGACATACCATTATTTTGAATTCCTGCCCTTATTTGAATTTCAGAGTCGCCTTGAGAAAAAACGGGAATTGTAGTTGGAACCTCGAAGACACCAATAAAGGAACCGTCCACGGAAACCCACACATCTGTTATGTTGTGGTGGGAAGAACCTAGAAGGAAGTCCGGTATAATGTCTGTTGATTCTATTTTTATAAACGAAGGTATTTCCTCATCCTTATTAATAGTATTGCATGAAGTTAACGCAAGCAGAAGAAATATGTGAAACCGCAAAAATTTCATATCATCAATTTTAAGAGGGAGTGAAAGTAGACCAATTTAATCAAATCACACAAAAGAATTGATGATCTGAGTAGGGGAGGATGATACACCTTCTCCATGGAATAACGTATTGTCGACTTCACTTATTGTTTGTTCAGTATTTTTATTATTGTTCAATAAGTTTTACAATTTCATGTGCCAATTTTAGTGCTTCAAAACCATCTGTAATTGACACTATTGGAGTTGTGTCCTTGGTTATTGCTTCATGAAATGCTCGCAATTCATCTTCGATGGCATTGTTGGCTTCGATCTTTGGTTTAGAAAAACTTATTTCCTTGGCGGGCTTGCCATTACCAGGTTCAATAGTTATTGCAAATGGATCAGGCTCGCCCACGACATCTTTCATCGAAACAACTTCGCTTTTTCGTTCAAGAAAGTCCACGCTGATGTATGCATTGCCTTGAAAGAATCTCGATTTACGCATGTTTTTCATTGAGATTCTGCTTGCAGTAAGATTCGCGACACAACCATTTTCGAATTCAATTCTAGCATTAGCAATGTCAGGAGTATCACTAAGAACAGCAACTCCACTAGCACTAACTTTTGATACCTTATTTTTAACAACGCTAAGTATAATGTCTAAATCATGGATCATCAAGTCCAAAACTACAGATACGTCCGTCCCTCTTGGGTTAAATTGAGCTAATCTATGTGTTTCAATAAACATAGGAGATCCCAATTCATTTACTACTGAAGTAAATGCCGGGTTGAATCTTTCGACATGGCCAACCTGCACTTTTACCGAGCTATTCTTGTTTAGCTTTATTAATTCCTCTGCTTCTCCAACTGTTTTTGTCAAAGGCTTTTCAATGAACACATGCTTGTTCTTGGTTAGCGCCTTTTGAGCACAATCGAAATGTGATAGCGTTGGTGTTACAACATCCACAACATCCGCAGCATCTATTAGTTCAGGTATTGATCCAAAAGATCTAATGTCCATCTCTTTCTCGACAGTTTTAACCACTTCCTCATTGGCATCATAAAATCCCACAAGTTCAAACTCGGGCATATTGGCAAGTATTTTAAGGTGTATTTTCCCAAGATGACCAGCTCCGATAACTGCAATTTTCAGCATATATGATAATTAAAATTATGTAGAGCAAAGAAACAGATTTTCACATCATACTATTAAAATCATTTAAACTTTTTATGATTGAGATACGGGTATTTGTGTTCATTTGGATAGTACTCTTCATGATAAGTAATAAGAGTTACTCTCTAATGATTAAAACGAGTAAAAGTAAAATGATAGATAGCTTCAAGCATAAGGGGATGCGCCTGAAATTGGTGGAAGAATTAAGAGGAAAGGGAATCGTTAATGAAAGAGTTCTTGAAGCAATTAATTCAATCCCAAGGCATTACTTTATGGATACCGCATTTTTGCAGTATGCTTATGAGGATAAAGCTTTTCCAATTGGAGAGGATCAAACCATCTCCCAGCCTTTTACTGTCGCTTTTCAAACAGAACTTCTTGACCTTAAGAAAGAAGATAGGGTTTTAGAAATTGGAACAGGTTCGGGATATCAATCAGCTGTCTTATGCGAGATAGCCACAAAGGTTTATAGTATTGAAAGACAAAAGGTTTTGCATCAGAAAAGTAAAGCGCTTTTGCGTAAATTGGGATATAAGCTTATGTGTTTTTATGGAGATGGTTATAAGGGGAAGAAGGAATATGGGCCATTCGATAAGATTATTATTACCTGTGGAGCACCATTTGTACCTCAGGATTTACTGGCTCAATTGAAGGTTGGTGGCTTAATGATTATTCCGGTGGGAGATGGTAAAGATCAAATAATGAAGAAAATAACCCGTGTTGATGAAACGAATTTCAAGGTAAAAGAATATGGAATGTTCAGTTTTGTCCCAATGTTGAAGGATAAAAACAATCCAATTAACAGCTTGTAGTAGGTTGTTGGTCAAAAGATTGAGTAGTTTGTAACATGTCGATAGGGATAAATAACATGTTGATATTTGTTAAAATCCTTGTTAGATATACTAAATGCTCTAATTTTGCCGACTTAACTAAATATTATATCATGAAGAAGACAACATTAATTATAGCACTAGTTTTCGCAGGTGTAACAACCTTTGCGCAGGACTTGACATCTAAAAAGGGAGAAGCATATTTACCAGAAGCCGGAGAATGGGCTATTGGAATTGATGCAGACCCTTTTCTAAACTATATAGGGAATTTTATCGGAGGTGATGGATTAAATACAGCACCAACTTTTACTACTCATGGTGAAGATAATGTAATACCAGGCGTGACATTATTCGGTAAGATGTTTATCGATGCTAATACAGCTTATAGAGGAAAAGTGAGATTAGGATTCGGTAGCACTAAAACAACTACAATGGTCGGAGATGCAGATATAAATGCAAATCTAGGTGACATGGTTGAAAACGAATCGAAAGTTGGAGGGACTAACATCGTATTAGGTGGTGGTATCGAAAAAAGAAAAGGAAACTCTAGATTACAAGGAGTCTATGGTGCACAAGCACAAATAGGCCTGAGCTCATCTAAAACGACTAACGAATACGGAAATGATGCAGAAGATGAATTAGGTATAGGTTTTAGTAGAATCTTAGAATCTAAGTCTGGTGGAATGACATCTTTTGGTCTTGGTGCTTTTATTGGAGCTGAGTATTTTATCGCTCCAAAAATGTCTATTGGTGGTGAGTATAACTGGGGATTAATGGTAACTAGCACCGGTGCTGGTAGTGTTGAATCTGAAACAGCTGTTCTTAATGTAAATGGTGACATTGACATTGACACTGAAACAGTTGACGGTCCTACTTCATCTAGTAGCTTCGGTATTGATACTGGTCTTAATGGTTCATTCTCATTGAGATTGATGCTTCACTTTTAGTAGGAGATTAAATAAATTTAAAAGCCCTCTGCCGACTCGGTAGGGGGCTTTTTTTATTTAAGTAGTTTTCTCATTCTTCAAACCAAAAATTCATATTAATTTCACACATCAATTATATTAAATGAGACGATTGACTTTTCTTTTTCTTGTGCTACTTATATATTCTTGCTCAGGATGTAAGCCTGACAAACCTAAGTCAACTAAAGGTAAGGTGGATTGTAGAATGACGCTTGATAAGAATAAGTTGATCAACGGTGACACCATTCATTTCGATATATCCAGTAAAGAACAAGCAATAATCTCTAAAGTGTTTGCTATAGATGGAGAAATAATAGAATATAAAAAAGATTTTGAGATTTCAGGCTTGACATTGGGGAAGCATAAATTATCTAGTGAAGCTACATTCGCAGATGGCAAATCATGTTCTAAATATCTTTTTATTGAAGTCGTTTCAGATTTTATGCCTGAACAAATGGGATACGAAGTTTTAAACTCATATCCCCATGACAATATGAGCTATACTCAAGGGCTTGAATTCCATAATGGTTTGATATATGAAGGTACAGGACAGTATGGTTTTTCATACATTCATAATTATAACTTGTTTGATCAGAAAAGTGTTTCTAGAGTGGACCTCTCTAAGGATTTATTTGGAGAGGGAATTACCATTTTTGAAGACAAGATTTTTCAGTTGACTTACAGAAGGCAAAAGGCTTTGATTTATGATTTGGAGACCTTTGAGAAGTTAAAAGAGTATAATTACAAGGGAATGGGATGGGGTTTGTGCAATGATGGCCAAAACCTTGTCATGACTAATGGTAGCAATGAATTGATTTATCGAGATCCTTATACATTCGAAATTATTAAAAACATGTACGTTTATGATAATATTTCTAAAGTTGATAGTTTGAACGAGTTGGAATATGTCAATGGATTCATCTATGCCAATATATATCAACAGAATTTTATAGTTAAAATTGATCCTAAATCTGGGAAAGTTCTTGAAAGAATTGATATGACTGGGATTCTTAATCCAAAAGATGTCACATCAAGAATAGATGTGCTAAATGGTATTGCATATCATCCTGAAAGAGAGAGCTTTTATGTGACCGGAAAGTTTTGGCCTAAGTTGTTCGAAGTAAAGTTTGTACCTAAAAAATAGTTACTGCTTATTCTTAACCTAGAATAAATAGATTCAATAAGGATCTTAAATGTGAAGATTTCAATTAAGCCAAGACCCCTGCTCCTTGTCTAACTAGGACAGGCTCTGATGAGGTGCAATCCAGAACAGTAGAGGGCACATTCTGGCCATAGCCTCCATCAATAACCATTTGAACTTGGTGTTCGTACTTTTCATGTATCAACTCGGGGTCAGTTGTGTACTCAAGAACCTCATCATCATCATGTACCGAGGTAGAGACCAATGGCTTTCCTAGTTCCAAGATCAATTTATTGACTATGCTGTTGTCAGGAACCCTTATTCCCACCGTTTTCTTCTTTCTCAAAAAGAGATTCGGTATATCACGTCCGGCTGGAAGAATGAATGTGAAAGGGCCAGGAAGTACCTTCTTCATTAGTTTGAAGATGGAGTTATTGATCGGACTAGTATATTTGGATAAATGACTAAGATCAGCGCACAACAAAGAAAAATTAGATTTCTGTAGTTTTACCCCCTTTATCTTAGCCAATTTTTCTAGGGCTTTAGAATTCGTGCTATCGCATCCAATGGCATATATAGTGTCTGTCGGAAATATTACGATACCTCCATCCCTAAGGACTTTTACTGCCTTATCCACGTTGGGATTTTGTTCGTAAACCTTAAGAATCATAATAATAAGTTTTAAGCCAGGTATCAAGATTAATCAATCCTGAAATACATTTTCACTGTCCACTAGCCATTGACTTTTTTAAAATCTGCCAGAAACTTGGCTAGACCAATGTCCGTCAAAGGATGATTCAACAATCCTAAAATAGAACTAAGTGGTCCAGTCATAACATCAGCACCAATCTCAGCACACTTAATAATGTGCATTGTATGTCTTACTGAAGCTGCAAGAATTTCAGTGTCGAACATATAGTTGTCATAGATTAATCTAATTTGAGCTATGAGATCCATACCGTCTGTTGACACATCGTCTAATCTACCAACAAATGGGGATAGATATGTTGCCCCAGCTTTAGCCGCAAGAATCGCTTGTCCTGCTGAAAAAACTAAAGTGCAATTAGTCTTAATACCTTTCTCGCTAAAATATTTTATTGCTTTGATACCTTCTTTTATCATCGGTATTTTCACGACAATATGTTCGTTCAATGCCGCCAGTTCTTCACCTTCTCGCACCATTCCTTCAAAGTCCGTAGAGATCACCTCTGCACTAACAGGTCCTTGAACAATATTGCAAATATCAATGTAATGCTGTTTGATTTTAGCGTCACCAGCAATGCCTTCTTTAGCCATTAGTGATGGATTGGTTGTACAACCATCAAGGATGCCTAAATCTGCAGCTTCTTTTATTTGATCAAGGTTGGCAGTATCTATAAAAAATTTCATGTGTTGGGTTTTATCTATACTGCGAAATTAATCAGATTGTCAAAGTAGGACTTTAGTCGGAAACAGAATAAAGTGTGAGTTATTAACCAAGATGCGACTGTTCTCGGTTAAAATTGTGTAGAAATTATCCTTGATCCGTTAATTGGATGATTACATATTAAATTGCTTCAACATCATTTTTTCGAACAATGAATCAGGTAATAAATAATGCAAATGGACTGCTAACTTTTGAAAAGGAGAGGCAGCAATGTATCTGAGTCTGGGTTTATTACTTGCAACGGCTCTGTATACTGCTTTTACTATTAATTGTGGATCTGGGCCTTCATCTACATGGTCATCAATTTTTTTCTCGATAACGCTAAACTGATTTTTATATACCGACTCACGCGATTGTTTACTGATAATTCTACTAGCACTGATATTTGATTTAAAATCTCCAGGAGAAACAATGGATACATGAATACCGAATTGTTTTACTTCCATTCGAATTGACTCAGACCATCCTTCTAATGCATATTTAGAGGCGCTATAATAGCTGCGATAGGGTAAACCCATGATGCCTGCGAGGGAACTTACATTTATTATTTTCCCAAACCTGGCATTCCTCATATGTGGAAGTACAACCTGACACATTCGTTGCACACCGTGAAAATTTATATCAAAAAGGGCTTTGCTTTCTTCTATTGTGGCATCTTCTGCAGATCCTATCATGCCTCTTCCGGCATTATTAATTAGGATATCAATTTTTCCTTCTTTGCCTATGACATAGTCAACAGCTTTTTTGACTGATTCTATGTCTAGGACATCACATTGAACAAGATTGATATTTTCCGAAACATCACCAGAATTGACTGAACGTCCAGTACCGTATACGGTATATTCTTTTTGAATTAAAAATCGTGCACATGATTGACCTAGCCCTGCTGTGCCTCCCGTAATTAATACAATTTGCTTCATACCCTATTCGCTTTGAGTGATCAAAGATAGGTTTTTGCGCGTACCGCGAATCATGAAGAGCAAGTGCTTTTCTAACCTTAGTTTATAATAAAGAAATGTTAAATTGTAGAAGGAAGTACCTATCTAATTCAAGCTAGGATCTTCCGGAAAATGAGCGAGATTCGCGTATTCCTTTCCTAACGAGCTAAGTACATGTGACCAAAGTTTTTCTTCTGAAGTATCCATTAAATTTAAGCCCTCACCCGGAGCAACAAGCCATGCATCTTCTTCTAATTCCTCTTGAAGTTGATTTTCAGACCAACCTGCATATCCAATAAAGAAACGGATGTATTGTTGATCAATTTGATTCGATTCAATAAGTTCTTTTAGAACGTCAAATTCACCTCCTATATATATTCCATCGGTGATTTCAATGCTACCTTCTATTTGTGAACCTAAAGTATGGATATAGAATAATCGAGTGTCCTGAACCGGACCTCCTAAGCTAATTCTAGTTTCCAAATGTGGGAATTCATCGATAACTTCATCTATGTCAAGGTCAATATATTTGTTTAATACAAATCCATAGGATCCTTGATCATTATGTTCACACAATAAAACAACGGTTCTTTTGAAATAAGGATCTTGCAGAAATGGTTCGGAAATTAATAATCTTCCTTTTGCTGGCTTGAACTTATTCTTCGGTTTGAAATTAATCATAATACTATATATTGGAGCTTAGTTTCACATTTAAACCTTTCTACGAATAGCAGTTTGACTAAACTGCTATATTTTTTCATTCATGGTACACACCATTTCTGAAATCCCCAACACATCCACTTGAATCTAACGCTACATGATTTTTGAATTATTAATACGTGCAATAGTTGTTATGGGTTTCAATTATCAGACTAACAGTGTTTTATTTCAAAGAAATTATAGTTGTGAGCCTAATGGTGCATGGGAAATACGAATTATCAACATTTTTTGATTTGCAAAGCGATCTTTCAACAATTCAATAAAGTCATAAACCTATTGGCTAACTTTGGAATCCATTTCAATAAAATGACTGAGAAACCCAAAGTTTTAATAGTTCCTGGATATAAACTTTTCCCATATGAAACGGGCGCAGGAGTGGCGCAATATAATTTCATTGATGCCATCAGAGATCATGTTCAGCTTAGTGTATTACTAAGTTCTATCAATGTACATGAGGCTGATAGGGTGGTATTGGAAAGAAAGTGGCCTAATGTTACATTTCACTATTGGTCAGACTCTCCATCAATAACAGTTATACCTTCAATTGGCAGAAGAATAGTTAATAAACTAAATTCGATGATAGGTTATGAGAAGAGAGATGAATTGGTGGAACGATCTCAGAAATATCAGCAAATTCATTACAATATTGAAAATATAATGCTGCCATCTCCAAGCTGGATGGTAAATGGCTTGCGGGAGCTTTTAGACAGTCAAGATTTTGACCTGGTACAATTTGACCTCCCCATTAACATGGGTTTGGCATCGGTTGTTGCCGGAAGAGCAAAAACCCTTTTTGTACATCATGAGGTTAAGTTTCAGCGAATTGCTACATCATTGATTGGCGATGAAGAGAATTTTGAGGATTTACTGGAATTACAGAGGAGTGTAGAGAAGGTTGAATTAGAACTTCTAGAATCCTTTGATGCGGTACAAGTTTTTAGCCCTGAGGATAAGGAATTACTTAAAGATAAATTGGAGCGGCCGATTTACGTATGTCCTTTTGCATTAGCTGATAGTCAGTTCATTAAGCCACAGGATAATGAATCCTTGGAGCGTCTGATATTTATTGGATCAGATGAGCATGAGCCCAATTTGGATGCCATTCAATGGTTTATTCAGGAATGGATGGTGGATTTTCCTAAGGAATATAATCTTCCAATACATATCATAGGAAAGTGGAGTGATGAAAATAAATTGAAATTTACTAGTGAAAGTGTTCATTTTGAAGGATTTGTGGATTCTCTGGCACCATGGTTTAGAAATAGTGCCTTATTGGCGCCAATAAGGAGTGGTGCTGGGCTCAGAACAAAAATTATGGAAGCTATGGCCATGTCAACACCTGTAATTGCTACAAAATTTGCTTCACAAGGCTTAGGAGCTGGCGAAAACGAAATACTCTTTGCAGAAACTGGAATAGAATGCTGGGAACAGATTAAGATGATCTCTGAGGTTAATAAATTCCAATTGTATCAAAAACAGGCATTTGCACATGCAATAGAGTATTTTGGAATGGTCAAAAGTATCGACAAACGGCTAAATATTATCGATAAAACATTGACAACGGCTGATGAATAGTCTATATTTACATTTGGATAGATTGTGATGAAGAAAGTGAAGTTGGCCATATTGTCCCCGTCAGATAATAATTTTTCTGAAACCTTTATCAAAGATCATAAAGAGAAAATTAATGCAGAAGTATATTTCTATTATAATGGTACTGTTCCTACAGTTCTCGAAGGCGAAGGAGAAATTCTCAGATTTGGTTTTGAAGATAGAGCAAGAAGACGCTTGGACATTGGATTAGGACCAAAGACTCTCAATGATACAGAAAAAGCGCTGTATCGATCATTGAAAATAAACAAAATAGAGGTTGTTTTGGCAGAATTCGGCACAACAGCGGCAAGATGTCTTGATGTTATTAAAGCACTTGATCTTCCATTAATAGTTCATTTTCACGGTTTCGATGCACATCAAAATGATGTTGTCAAGCAAAATTCGACTAAATATAAGGAAGCCTTTAATTATGCATCATCGATAGTGGCGGTGTCTAATCACATGAGGGATGCCTTAATAAATTTAGGAGCACCTAAATATAAAGTGCATGTGAATCCATGTTCTCCAAATCCAGATTTTTTTCACATAAATAGGGGTGAAGTCGTTGAAAATCAGACTTTTTTGTTTGTTGGAAGATTTGTGGAAAAGAAAGGGCCTATGAAGCTAGTTGAAGCATTTATGGAGGTTGAAAAACGTCATAAAGGGGTAAAATTAATTATGGTTGGTGACGGCCCTTTATTTGATAAAACTCTTAACTTCGCTCGCATATCCAATTTAGACGAACTGATCTTTTTTCCAGGTAAACTAAAACATAAGGAAGTTAAAAGCTTGATGGCTAGCAGTTTTTGCTATGTTCAACATTCCATAACTGCCGAAAATGGGGACTCAGAAGGTACCCCAGTGGCTATAATGGAGGCTGCGGCTGCTGGAATGCCAATTGTCTCAACAAGACATGCTGGGATTAAAGATGTGATAGTAGAGGGAGAAACAGGTTGCTTGGTAGAGGAGGGCGATGTAAGTGCGATGGCGAATTGCATCATTGAGATGTTGGACGACCCAAGTAAGGCAGCTATGATGGGTAAAGCTTCAAGGGCATATGTGTCCAAAAACTTTACGCAAGAAAAAAGTATTGAAGTGTTAGATGGATTGGTGATAAAAGCGATAGGTGATGAGTAAATTAGTATCGATAATAATTCCGACATATAATTCAGCTGATTTTATATCAGAAACTGTACGTTCTGCGTTTAACCAGAATTATACAAGTTTGGAAGTGATAGTGGTTGATAATAACTCAACGGATAATACTTGGGAAATTCTCGAAGAGCTAAAAGATGAGTTTCCTTCAATGATTCTAGCTAAAGAAACAAAGCAGAATGCATGTGCTGCTAGAAATAAAGGATTGACTTTAAGCAGAGGTGAATGGCTTCAGTTTCTAGATTCAGACGATATTCTATTGCCGAATAAAATTTCAAATCAGATGGCGGTGTTAGAAGATATGCCTGCTGATACACCATTCTTGGTAGGAACGTACTTAAGAAAAGATCTTATTAAAAATGTTGAGCAACAAATAGATGCTATATACGATCCATGGAAAGGGATTATCTATAATAGGTTGGGCCAAACAACAACTAATCTTTTTAATAGATCTGCTTTAACTGAAGTGGGAGGTTGGAATGACGACTTAAAAAGTAGCCAGGAATATGATTTAATGTTTCGAATGTTAAGAAGAAATGATAATATCGCAAGGTGCTCGCAAGTTGATACAATTGTTCAAGCACGTGAGGGGAGTATAAATACAAGCGATGTTTTAGGAAATCAACACAGATATTTGCATTTGATAGCTAGAATTGTTGACTACCTGTCAAGCTCTAAGAAAGAAATTTACAATCAAATTGATGAAGAATTCTTTCAGAAAATGTTTGTAAGAATACGTTTGTCAGCGATAAATGGCTTTCCGGATTACGCTTATTTTTATGATAAAATAATGCCAAAAGATGTTGTTGTTAGTGATAACAAGTTCACACCCAAGTGGTTTTCTACAATGTCCAGGGTTGTGGGATATAAGACAACAGAAAATTTCAGACAATTTTTAAGAAAGGTCCCGGCCAATCGCGGAGGTTGATAACTGTTTAATCTTATTAGGATTGAAGTTATTTTTAATCTAAATTGCATCACATTTTTTTAACCGAATGTGTTTTATTTAATGATCAAATTGCTTTACATCTATATCGGTGCAGGGAAGAGAAATTCTTCTGTAAAGGATAAAATTATCCAGATTATTGATCAATTCAATAAATTGGGAGTGAATACACATGGTAGATTTTTCACAAATGAAGTGGAGAACCCCGAGACATTAAATGAGTTTGTGGAGCTAATTCCTGTTCCTAAGGTTTCAGTAAAATATTTCAAATCCTATCATCAACATAAAGTTAGCATTGAAACAGTATTTGAATTTATTTCCTCAGTGGAAAAAGACTATGATGTGATCTACTTTAGATATCCCGGTGCGAATGAGACACTATTTAAAGGGATGCAAAAGTATGGGGATAAGATCGTATTTGAGCATAATTCAAAAGAGTTAAATGAGCTAGAGTTACTTAACCGAAGTAGTAAATTTGGATTAAACCCATCAAAATTTCTTACTTGGTATCAGAACAAGAAATTGATGTATGCCAATGAAAAAAAATGGGCAAGTAAAATATTGCCATTGGCCAAAATGGGTTTGGCGGTGACGGATGATATTGCGGCCTATGAAAGGAAAAGGGCAAAAGGTAACTATAACTGTGACACAAGTCCTAATGGGATACAAGTTGCAAGCGTGAAGCACAGAAAATTTGTTCCATATGAAAATGGTCAACTCAATGTGGCGCTTATAAGCGGAGCCAATACAGCAGCTCCTTATTTAGGCGTAGACAGAATAATTAATGGATTGCTGAATTATAAAGGTGATGTTGAGATAAAGCTTTTTTGTGTAGGAAAGATTTTTGCTAAGGAAGTGAATCTAAGGAAGGACCTGGATAAGCTGAAAAGTATCGAGATTTTGGGGGAATTGAACAGCGAAGGTTTGAATGATTTTTTTGACAAAATTCATCTAAGTTTAGGTTCCATGGGTCTTCATAGAATTGATATGAAAGAGGGGTCCGTAATGAAAGTCAATGATTCTTTGAGTCGTGGCATTCCTGTTGCATTAGCCTATGATGATATGGAGCTTAAAGGTTGCCCAGAGTACAAACCATATATTTTCACCGCTCCAGCGGATGAGACTCCTTTAAATTTTGATGAAATCGTGTCTTTCGCAGAAAATTTACTGAAGGATGAAAAGCATTCTGACAAGATTAGATCTCTCGCCCTCAATCACACAGATTTATCCGCCAAAGTAAGTAGAGTTATCGATAAAATTAATCAGGGTTTCGGATTGGAAAAGATTGTTTAAAAGATGGTTTAATTCATTGAGATATGGACTCATCAAAGGCTACCTTTGTACCGTTAATTTTGGTTAAAATCACCTGTTTTGAAGAAAAAGCTTCTAATTATTTCCATTTTTTCAAGACTCAAATCTTTGTTGCCCAAACGATTTCAAAAGGAAGGGTTTGCTGCTATGGGTATGTTGTTAGTGAACTCTATTTTGGAGTTGGCAGGAGTAGGTGTTCTGATACCTATCTTTTTAGTAATCCTTCAAGAAGATGCCTTTGAAAGTGGTAAGCTAAAAATGATCTATGAGTTTTCTGGAATCTCCAGTGAAAATAAATTTGTTATGTTTCTATGCATAATGGTTTTCGTCTTTGTTGTTTTAAAAAATATTGCCAGTCTGGGGATATCATTTTATCAATCGAAATATGCATTTCGTCTCTATCAACATTTCTCTTCACAGTTGCAAAAATATTTTTATCAAAAAGGTTTTATTTATTTTAAATCAGCAAACTCGAATCACATCGTAAGAGATGTCAATCAAGTGTCATTTGTTTTTGCACAAGGTTTAGTACTTCCATTATTGAGCTTTCTCACAGAGATATTTATACTTATTGTTATCGTATGCATTTTGCTTTGGTTCTATCCCGCTGTAATAGGAATATTGGCGCTGATGGTCATGCCAGTATTTGTCTTTTTCTACAATTCTGTAAAAAATAAAATAGCGAATATGGCAGAAGAGGCACATGTGTTGAGTGCTGAAACTGGAAAGACATTATTTCAATCCATTTTCGGATATGTCGATGTAAATGTCAATAACACTCAAGATTACTTTTTTAAATCTTACAAAGAAAACACTCGTGACATGTCCAACTTGAGGGCAAAACAATATGTTTTTAACCTTATGCCTACTAAGGTGATTGAGAGCGCCATGATCATGTCCATTCTGACGGTAGTACTCTATGGATTCTTCGATTTAGGTCGTGAGGAACTGGTCATCTTACTTGGTTTTCTAGCCATTGCAGTTTTTCGAATCTCACCTTCCATCAATAGAATGATGGTGGCTCTTATGAATCTCAAAACATATGAATATTCTCTTGATGTTATGGAATATGTCAAGGATCTTAAGGAAGAAAAAGTAATTAAAAAGCCACTTGATTTCAAAAAAGATATTGCCTTTAACAACCTTTCATTTACATACCCAGGATCTGAAGAGAAGGTTTTGAAAGATATCAATTTCACGGTTAAAAAAGGAGAGAGTATTGGTATTATTGGTCGTTCTGGATCTGGAAAGACCACCCTTATAAATATTTTGCTCGGATTTTTACCGGTAGAAGACGGAGGGCTTAAAATTGACAACGTACCATTGGACGAGGAGCATTTATATGCATGGAGAAACTACATTGGCTACGTGCAACAGGAAGTTTTTCTGTTGGATGGTACTATCGCTGAAAACATTGCAATGGGTTACCCAAATGTCGATGAAAAGAAATTGAATGAGGTCATAGAAAAAGCAAGTTTGAAAGAGTTGGTGGATAGATTACCTCTTCATGCCAATACTCAGGTAGGTGAACGAGGAGCTTTATTATCAGGCGGTCAAAAACAACGTGTGGGGATTGCAAGAGCATTATACTCTGGAGCCAGTGTTTTGTTATTCGATGAAGCTACTTCGGCTCTTGATCAGCAAACAGAAAATGAAATTACAGAGGCGATAAACAGATTGGTAGAGGAGAACTTAACAATGTTGATTATTGCACATCGTTATAGTACATTGAAATATTGTGATCGAATTATTGAGCTTAAAAATGGTGAGATTTCAAATACAGGGACTTATCAGGAATTGGCAAAATACGTAAAATCTGAGAATCAATAATTATGTGCGGAATTTCAGGCATATGGCGATGGAAAGGTGGAGCGCTTAACAAGGAAGAGCTAAAAGAATTCAACGATACAATGATCCATCGAGGACCCGATGGAGAAGGTCAAAGAATCTTTGAAGAAGATAACTTAGGCTTAGCCCAAAGAAGATTATCCATACTCGATCTGAGTGATGATGGATTACAGCCCATGACCACAGGTAACGAACGTTATTGGATTACTTTCAATGGTGAGGTATTTAATTTCTTAGAATTAAGAGAAGAGTTGATCGAGCTTGGCCACAAGTTCAATTCAGATACAGACACTGAAGTAGTTATCGCTGCTTATAACCAATGGGGGTTGGAAGCATTCCATCGTTTCAACGGTATGTGGGCTCTTGCACTTTGGGATCAAGAAGAAAAAACGTTGACACTCTGTAGAGATCGATATGGAATAAAACCCTTGTATTATTTGGATCGACCGAATGAGCAATTCGCTTTTGCCTCAGAAACGAATGCCTTCGATAAACTTAGTGGTTACAAGAAAGAAATAAACCCGAAAAATTTTAAAATTGGAATAGACAATACCTATCAACTTGTTGGGTCAGGTCATTCTCTTTTTAAAGACATCTACCAGCTATTACCAGGTCACTATATCCAGTTGAGAGCTGGGGAAGCAGTAAAGCAAAAAAGATGGTACAGTATCCATGATCATGTGCATGAGGTGCCAGATAGTTATGAGGAACAAGTTCAGGAGTTTCAAGATATTTTTAGAGAAAGTGTAAAAATAAGAATGAGATCTGATGTGCCATTGGCAACAGCACTCAGCGGTGGGGTGGATTCAACGGCCGTTTATAGTATGGTCTATGATCTTATGAAAAATGGTAATAGCCATCAACGTATCCCTAATGATTGGCAAAAGGCTTTCATTGCCGTTTTTCCTGGGACGGACAAAGATGAAAGAAGATTTGCTGAGAAAGCGATCGAATTTACTGGTGGCGAAGCCAATTATCTAGAGCCAAATTATAGTAATCTAACGGAGGATATTCTTCGAACCACAAAAGCATTTGATAGTATCAGTTCAACGCCACTTTTAGCTTTAACAAATGTGTATAAAGGCATGCACGATGCTAACATCACAGTTTCTCTTGATGGACATGGAGTGGATGAAATGCTATACGGCTATGGTAAAATGATATATGATGGTTTCGAACATTATAAATGGAATGGTCATCCTGACCAAAGCCATGCCTTAAAGGAAGTACTTATAGGACTTTATGGGGAGGATCAAAGGTCGGCAAAGAGAGAACGATTTGATACGGATATAAAATCTGCTTTTATCCAAAGAAATAAAATCGCAACTAAGATCAAAAATATTTTCAGATCGAATGAGGTTATGATTGATACTGGGATAATTCATAATTTACCTGAATTGTCGGATAAGCCTTATGATTTCTCAGACATGGATCCGTTCCAAGGTAGTGTGTACAGAGAGTTTTTTCAAGCTACACTGCCGACTCTTCTCAGAAATTTCGACAAAGCATCTATGCTTAATCATGTGGAAATTAGAATGCCTTTCATGGATCACCGATTGGTGGAGTATGCATTCTCTTTACCCTTCTTGAGTAAGATTGGGGGTGGATTTACAAAAAGAATTGTGCGAGACTCAATGAAAGGCATAATGCCTGAGGCCAATCGAATTAGAACCTTCAAGGTTGGACTTGGCGCACCTACTAATAATTGGTTTCAAGACCACATCAAAGAATTGGTACAGGATATTTCTCATGACCAATCGTTTATGCAGTCCAGTTTATGGGATGGAAATGTTCTATCAAACCAAATAGATCAAAACTATAAAGATGACTCTTGGGATTTGACGAAGGCCGCTGAAGTTTGGAAGTATCTTAATGCTCATATAATTACTAATGGCTGATAGGTTATTTCTATATACAATGCAATTTCCATTCGGTAATGGGGAAGCTTTTTTGGAGGCAGAAATAAATATTCTAGCAAGTACCTTTAGAAATATTGATATCATTCCATTAAATTTTGGTGGAGATGAACGAAAATTACCGAAAAATGTAAATGTCATAAACCTATCTGAAATTGAAGGTACAGCTAGAGGTGCTTTGTCATACTTTTTTAAAGCTAAAATGAAGTTGTCTTTTTTAATGGATATCCGTTACCAATGGCAAAACTTTAAGCAAATCATGGTCAAGAGTGATATGCTTTTCAATTTTTTAAAAAATAAGGAAGGAGTGCATTATTCCTATTGGATGGATGAATGGGCTACAATTCTTTCATTGGTGAAAAACAGGGGAAGAATAGATGGTTTCATTTCACGTGCACATGGTTTTGACTTATATGAAGAACGAGCAAAATTGGGTTATAGACCGTGGAGACAATTTGTGCTTGGAAATATAACTAAGGTATATACCGTTTCGAGAATGGGTGCAGAGTATCTCAATGAGTTGTATCCTAATCACAAAAAAAAATTCACGCATTCATATTTGGGATCGGCTGACTATGGCAGATCCAATTTGGTTAACAACGAATCATTTCACCTTGTTTCTTGCTCTAATGTTATTCCGTTAAAAAGAGTTGACCGAATCGTGAAAGCCTTGGCAATAACGAAAGCAAAAATCCAATGGACTCACATAGGAACAGGAGGTGAAATAGTTGCTGTTAAAAAGCTAGCTGAAAACTTACCACCTAATGTCACACATGAATTTCTAGGTTCAATTTCACATGATGAGGTAATGAACCACTATAAAAATAATACAGTAGATTGCTTTATTAATGTTAGTACAACAGAGGGGCTGCCTGTTTCTATGATGGAAGCAATAAGTTTTGGTATTCCTATATTGGCGACAGACGTTGGCGGTGTAAGGGAAATAGTGACCAATCAAACAGGGACATTGCTTGCTGCAGATTTCACGGATGAATTATTGGCACTAGAAATTGAGAATTTGGTGGGTCGAAAAGCTTCATTTAGTAAGGATGAGATTCGAGAGTTTTGGTCAAAGAATTTTTCTGCTAAAGAAAATTATAAAGTTTTCGGTGAAAATATAAGAGGATAATATGTTATTTAATTCTTTCGAATTTTTTGTCTTTTTCCCATTAGTAGTTCTGATGTATTACATCATACCGCAAAAGTTCAGGTGGGCTTTACTGTTGGCAGCGAGCTATTACTTTTATATGGCTTGGAAAGCCGAATATATTATCCTTATTGTTATTTCTACTCTTATTGATTACGCTGCTGGAATTCAAATGTCCAAGCATTCGGAGAAATCAAAACGAAAACCATGGTTGATATTATCTATATGCACCAACCTTGGTATTTTGATGACATTCAAATACGCCAACTTTTTTATTGACAATATCAATGATCTATTAAGCCAATTAGGTAGTACAGGAAGCATCGGAGCATTAAAGTTCATACTTCCCATGGGGATCTCCTTTTACACCTTCCAAACTATGGCCTACAGTGTAGACGTATATAATGGTAAAATAAAACATGAATCTCATTTGGGATACTTTGCTCTATATGTGACCTATTTCCCTCAATTAGTAGCAGGACCAATTGAAAGGGCAGAGAATTTACTTCATCAGTTCAGGCAAAAGTTCAACTTTAAATACGACAATGTAGTTCTTGGCCTCAAACAAATGCTTTGGGGGTTATTTAAAAAAGTAGTTATTGCGGATAGATTGGCTGTAGTTGTTGATCAGATATACAATTCGCCCACGGAAAGCCCCGGGATTATATTGGCTTTGGGGACATATCTTTTTGCTTTTCAAATCTATTGTGACTTCTCCGGCTATTCTGATATTGCCATTGGCGCTTCTCGAATATTGGGAATAAAGTTGATGGATAACTTTAAGACGCCATATTTTTCTCAATCTATTTCTGAGTTTTGGCAGAGATGGCATATCTCCCTTTCAACTTGGTTCAGAGATTACCTGTACATACCCTTAGGTGGAAATAGGGTGGCAAAGTGGAAGTGGTACCGAAATTTAATAATTGTTTTCGTGGTTAGCGGGTTTTGGCATGGTGCGAATTGGACTTTTTTGATGTGGGGGTTTCTACATGGTGCTTATCTTATTGGGGCTATTTGGTTTGGTAAATTGAACAAAAGTATTAGTACTGTATTCGGCATCGTTAAAAATCAGAGAATCCAAAAATGGATTAATATTTTCATCACTTTCCATCTCGCTGCTTTTGCATGGATATTTTTTAGGGCAAATAACATCGAGGATGCATTTCATATTTGCAAGACTATCTTAAGTTTAGATTTGGATGTTTCTGAGGGAATTAATTTCATTAGAGACTTAGGTTATGGAAAAACATTTTTCTCCTTGACACTCGTAGCATTTTTAGTTCTCATCGATAGTAGCATGGACAAAATTCATATGATGAAGAAATTGAATCCAATATTAGTAAAAAGTCAATACGTTATATACGCATTCGTTCTTGCGTTGTTGGTTCTTGCAGGTCGTTTTGGAGAGGTCAGTTTTATTTATTTTCAATTTTAATGCGATGAAATTTATAAAAGGAGCCCTCATATTATTTTTACTCTCCATGGTATTTTATCTTGGAATATTTTTTACACTTAATAAGATTACGGTTTCTGAGAAACCTCTCATCTATTCATTGAATTATGACTTAGTATGGGAAGGGGGTAATTCTTATGACCGATTTCGTGAATTTGATGAAAGTCGTGATTTTGATGTGTTGGTGATGGGCAGTTCACATGCTTATAGAGGATTCGATCCGAGAATTTTCAAGAAGGAAGACCAGGAGATGTTTAATCTAGGATCCAGTTCCCAATCTCTAATAGATACAGAAATATTGTTTGATGAATTGGTGAATAAAGAACATGTGAAATTGGTTATTCTTGAGATTTCTCCGATGTCATTTTCTGGTGACAGTTATGAATCTACTGCATACCTAGTGGCCAACATTCCCAATGATGACATTGCCTTCAAGTTGGTTAGGAACAGGGCGGATATGAAGGGTTTTAATCTGTACACGCAAAGATTGTTTAGAAAGTTGGAGGACAAACCATTGTTTGAGTCAAGTGATTATATAGGGAATGGCTATTGCGAAAAATTTGATTCTTTAAATTCAGATATCACATACAGTACTTTTAAGAATTATTCTCCTAAAGAAGAATATGTTGATGCATTGATCAACATCGTTTCGAAAGCAAAAGAAAGAAAAATCAATTTGTTATTGGTGACACAGCCATTACCCATTGAAACAGATCACACTATATTTGCTGAGTTTCATAATGTCATTAAAACGCATGCTGAGGATTATGGGGTAACATATCTTGATTATACTTTTAGCTTGCCATTGGATTCGAAAGACCATTTTTATGATCATTCACATTTGAATCAATCTGGAGTGAACATTTTTAATGAAAGACTCCTTAAGGATCTTAAAGATCTCAATTTAATGCCAGAGTAGTCACTTTTCTTTTTCTCCATGTGTATTGATAGCCAAGAGAAGGAGTGAGGCCTTGTCCATAAACGACATAGTTTAAGTCTCCAGTGTAATATTGCACTACATTATCTTGGTCATAAGCATTAAATATTTTTAGGTAAATGTTGTGAACGCCATTATCCTTTTTAAAAAAATATTCAGCAAATGCATCCAGTCGATGATATGAAAGGAAGTTTTCACTTGTTTGTTTAGTTGTTTCAAATTCGGAAAATGCTAATGAACCAAAACCGGGATAATAAGGAAGCTCATTTTTGTCTGAATCTTGTTTGAAGGTCCAAGCCAGACCAAAATGAAATTTATCTGATAGATTCACATTGACATTAATGTTGAGCTGCTGACTTAAGGTTTTTGGGTTGAAATTACTTGAGAATGATTGCGCCTCATGAGATAGATTACTTTGAAGCAATCCATATCTCCCAGTAATTCTGTAGCGGCTTATTTTACTGATCAATTTCATATCTACTCCCTGTACTGCATTACTGTACTTACTGGTGAAATTATGGAAGTTGTCAGTTCTTATATAAACTGATTCGCTATTTAGGATATTATGATTATCCCATTTAGTGATGTCTGAATACAGCTTATTGAAAACATCAATGGCAATTGTCGAATATCTGGTAATTTTTCTGAGATGGCCTACATGAACATGCCAACTCTTTTCTGGTGTATTGTTGAAATTTGTGCTTATCAGAAAGTCAAAAGGAAGATTCGATTCTATCAGATTTGGTGATTGATGAAATTGATTAGCGCGGTATGTGTTAATACTATATTCGGATTTTTTATTGGCCTTGTAAGTGAATGACATTCTAGGTTCCGCAAAAAAGTAATTTCGATCAGTTGTCCCAATTGTACCAGCTGTGATACCAACATTCGCATTAATCTTTTTGAGGGTGATTTTATCTTGAAAGAACATTCTAATCTCGGTGTTTTTGTCAAATATATCATCATTGAAAGTGAAATCATTGAAGTTATTTACAATAGTCGAAAGGGGGTTGTTTGCAATGAAAATACCTGGAGAAAATTTTCGAAGATCAGTTTGTAGTCCAAACTGCATGTAATGACTCTCGTTGTGAAAGTAATCGAATGACATTTTGCCCTCCATCTGGCTTAGCATAGATCTTTGAGAGATTCTAGAGGACACAAGAAGAGGATTGGTATTGAGTTGCTCTGTCCCCCATAATCCAGTGTGTTTATTATCATTCAAAGCGCTATATGAGAAAGTTGCATTCAATATCATTTTTGGATTGGCTGCATATTGCCAATTGAGAGCAGTTGTCTGTTGATTGTAATCGAATAGACTAGAATCCATTGATTCCAATAAAATTTCCTCGTCAAATGGGCCATGGATTTCGGTGTATTCATGAGATGAAAAATTGCTTAGCCGTTCCTCACTTTGTAGATGCCATAGACTAAGAACATGTTTCTTTTTTATTTTTATATTGATTTTGGCGTATAGTTCTCCGAAATTTTGGGTTAAATTATTTTTAGGAGAAGTTCTGTTTGAAGCCAAATCTACCCATCCTTGATTCCAAATGTCGGATATGTTTTGACGATAAGAGATAATGAAATTGGCGTTATTCTTTACTATAGGAGCATCGATTGTAATGTTGGCAATTAGAGAATTGAGACCAACATCAATACTAGGAAACTCCACATTGCCAACATTGGTTTCCAAGGCCTGAACGGCACTTAAGTTGCCAGAGTATTTCGCAGGGATGAGGTGTTGATGATTTGATTGATTTTTTATCAAACGAGCATTGACACCGGAAAACATCCCAAAAGCTTGGCGTCCACGATATAATCGGACACCATCCAAAAAAACACTGGTGTGTTGAGGAGATCCTCCCCAATAAGAATTAGGTTCTTGTCCTTCATTATTGCCTATACTGGATGATCTCCAATCGAAATTTTGCAGAACATCTGGCTCTGCAGAATTTTGAAAACTAGATCTTGAATAGCCTTCATTTGACAAATACAGTTCCAATGCTTGATAGTCCAATCTTTCAACGACAAGCAGGCTGTCCTTTTTTAAATCAGAATTTAATTTAATATCCAACTTTGGTTTAGGTAGGGCAATGATAATACTGGAGGAGGCAAACTTTGGGTGAGTTACTAGAAGGATAGAACTGGCATCTCTAATGGGCATGCTGTAGTATCCGTAGGCGTTGCTCTTTACGAGATCTTCATGTATGAGATTTTGAACGCTGGCTCCCGAGATGCTTTCTCCGCTAATTTCATCTTTTATAAATCCACTCACATAATATGGATCGAATGTTGCGCTTCGCACAATAATTTTGTTGTTGATAATGACATATTCGACATCTTGATCTTTCAGGCATTTTTCAAGGATAATGAATATTTGCACATCGATTTCGTGTATATCGATCATCGTATTTCGATCTAGCAGTGCAGGGTCAAAAGAAATTTCTATTTCAGAAGCTTCACTCAAAATCATTAGCGCTTCAGGAATACTTAAATCCTCGATAATAAAATCAACCTTTTGATGTAGAATATTCTGGCTGTAAATAGTCAATGGAACTAAGTATAAAACAAGCATGGCTAGCTTTATAGCTCCTATAAAACGATCTGATGAAATCGGGGTAATCATGCCATTATTTTTTTCTTTTTTCTTGTAATTGAGCATCTACAACTGCAATTCGAATCATGTTCACGATATCTCTTACAGTTGATCCCATTTGAAGCACATGGAAAGGTTTTTTTAGCCCCATAAGAATTGGGCCGATGGTTTCCTTTTCTCCCATTTCTTGCATGAGTTTATAGGCGATATTACCAGCGGAAAGATTAGGGAAAATTAAGACATTAACATTCTTATTCACCAATTCTGAAAATGGAAAAAGTCTACTGCTTAATTCGTTGTTAAGGGCAAAATTCGCTTGTATATCTCCATCAACTGATACCTCGGGATGATTATCGTGCATGATCTTAACGGCCTTCCTAACTTTTTTAGCATCCTTGCCTTGAGCAGAACCAAAGTTTGAATAAGACAACATGGCAATGTTTGGCTTGAGATTAAACTGTTTCACGGCTCTGGAAGTAAGTAAAGCAATCTCAACAAGTTCCTCTGCCGTTGGATCCTCAATCATTGTAGTGTCAGCAAAAAAGAAAGGTCCTTTTTTGGTCTGGACGATGTACATGCCCGCGATCATGTTTGATCGATCTGATGTACCTATAATTTGTAGAACAGGTTTTATCGCGTGTCCGTAATTTCTTGTTAATCCGGAAATAAATGCATCGGCATATCCAGTTTCAATTAACATGAGTCCAAAGTAATTTCTATCCCGCATTAGTTTGGTCGCTTCAAACATTGAAATTCCTTTTCTCTTTCTTTTTTCAAAGAGTAGCTTACCAAACTCTTCTCTTTTCTTTTTATTGGATTTATCTCTATTATTTATGATTTCATAATCTGTTAATTCCAGATTATTTTCTTTAATCATGTTCTCAATAATTTGTTTGTCTCCGAGTAATATAGGGTAGGCCGAGCCTTCCATAGAAGTGGTTTCTGCCGCCTTTAAAATTTTGTAGTTTTCAGCTTCAGCAAAAACTATTCGCTTTGGATTTCTTCTTGCTCGCTCTGAAATTCTTCGAACCAAACCACTGTCATTCCCCAGTCTCTTGTTCAATTCAAGTTCGTATGCCGCCCAGTCAAGAATTGGTTTTTTTGCGACTCCACTATCCATGGCAGCTTTGGCTACTGCTGTCGAGATAAAAGTTAACAAACGATAATCCAAGGGTTTTGGGATAATCATATCTCGCCCATATGTGATGTTTTTACTATCGTAGGCTTGATTCACTTCTTCTGGTACAGGTTCTTTGGCCAATGTTGAGATTGCATGAACAGCAGCCAGTTTCATTTCGTCATTGATGGCCGTTGCCCGAACATCCAAGGCTCCTCTAAATATGTATGGAAACCCTAGGACATTGTTCACTTGGTTAGGATGATCACTCCGACCTGTAGCCATAATGATATCTTTTCTTACAGATACCGCATCGGCATAGGAGATTTCCGGATTGGGATTCGCAAGTGCAAAGACGATAGGATCCTTAGCCATACTTCTTATCATTGATTTACTAACCATATCAGCGACAGATAGACCAAGAAATACGTCTGCCCCTTCCATTGCTTCATCAAGGTTTTTATAATCTTTGTCAGAGGCCAATTTCTTTTTCCTCTCACTAAGATCTGTTCTTTTAGTAGAAATAAGTCCTTTGCTATCAAAAACAGCAAGATTCCTTTTGTCTAATCCTAGTTTTTTAATAAGATTAATGCAAGATTGAGCTGCAGCACCAGCGCCACTCACGACCAATCGAATGTCTTCTATTTTTTTATTTGTGAGTTCTAGTGCATTTATCAATGCTGCACTAGAGATAATGGCCGTACCGTGTTGATCGTCATGCATGACGGGGATATCCAATTCAGCTTTCAATCGTTCTTCAATCTCAAAAGCTTCAGGTGCAGAAATATCTTCAAGATTAATTCCACCAAATGTTGGCGCTATTGCTTTTACTGTTGTGACAAAAGTCTCTACATCTGAAGCATCAACTTCAATGTCGAAAACATCAATATCTGCGAAAATCTTGAATAGGACGCCTTTTCCTTCCATAACTGGTTTACTCGCCTCAGGACCGATGTCACCTAAACCAAGAACAGCAGTTCCATTGCTAATCACAGCAACAAGATTACCCTTTGCTGTGTATTTGTACACGTCATCCTTGTTTTTTGCAATTTCAAGACATGGCTCTGCAACTCCAGGGGAATATGCCAAAGAAAGATCGGTATAAGTTGATGTTGGGGTAGTTGGGATGACTTCAATCTTACCAGGTCTGCCTTCAGAGTGGTATAGTAGTGCGTCACTTTTCTTGTATTTGGCCATTGAGATTATTTATATCTTGATAGGCCAATTTCGATATAATATCAATTAACATAGACCGTAATTTCGATATATCTAACCTGTATTTTGTTGATAATTTAAGTTTTTAAGCTTCTGGTAACAGCAACAGAAAAGGATAATATTGCTCGCAGAATCATGCCTGAAAAGTGAAGGAAAATTATTACCTTCAAACATCGTGTAAGGCTTAAACTTACAATCAAATAAGCAGTGATCTATTCCCTCAAACGAGATATATAGATTTTTTCAAAACAATTTGACTATGATATGATTGTAAAGGCATTGGATTAATTAATCATGAGCAACGAAAAATATAGAATGAGAATAATAGTATCCGTAGTAATTTTAGGTTTGATGTTAGGTTGTTCAAAGCAGGAAGAAAGCATTAGGTTACCGAGTTTCGAAACGCCAATAATAACTGGTTATGTTGAACGAAATGAACAGGCTCAACCCACAAGGAATATTGGTATATCAAACTGGGGAATCTAGCTCCGCGGCATTTGCAATGCTGCGGAATCGTTTTATGAAAGGCGCAGGGAACTGTATTCAATTCATATTTCATTTGTAAAAAAAGCTGTTTAAATTTTACCGGTTTGGTTGAAGATTTTGATGAATCAAGATGACCGCAGCATTTCAAATGCTGCGGAGCGGAGATACATAAATATTACCTTGACAAAATCAAGCGGGGAGTAAAACATGCAATCAAAAAAGAAGCTGTATTTTTCTTAACTATAACAGTTGTTAAGTCCAACTATATTAT
>JBLIMR010000031.1:0-30500 GCA_047638815.1 Gammaproteobacteria bacterium | reverse complement strand
GCTTTTGATAGAAGCTATTATCTTCAATGACAACTGTCCCCTTCGAAATAACGATGCGGATTTTATTTTTTATTCTTGGCGACCTGGCATGTTTAATTCAAAAAAATACCCCATGTTAAAAGATCATGAAAATATTATTGAACTTCGAGAGGACTTTAATGTTATCTATTTAAATCGCACGAATATTATCAACGGGATTTGTTCTCACACCATAGGAACCATCTTTCAAACAGTTGTGGATGTTAAAACAATAATTGGAAGGGCCGCTCTAGGGATTCCTTGGTTTTTAGCAATGGTCGCGAATGAATATCTGGCGACATATGTGGTTGAGTTTTCGTCAACTTTGGCAAGTTTGGCTAGTTCCTTTAATCGTTTATTTTGTCTACCTCTAGCCCACTCTATATCCTTATAAATATCAACCGGTGAAGTCCGTTTTACGATAGGAAAAATGTAATCATTTCGCCCTTTGCCTTTGATGTATTTATTAAGAATGATTTGCAGCCTGCCATTAACTTTAACATTAAACTCTTGATCGGTTTTTTCTCGTTGATATTTTATTATACCGCCTACTATATCTTTCACTTTCAATAAGCACAGATCAGCATAGTTCATTCCCATCATACAAAATGAAGCGGTAAATATATCTTGATTTAAATTCAGCTTTGAATCTGGGTCTAATTCCAAATTGATAATTCTCATTATGGATTCCTTATCAATGGCCCTTTTTGAAATCAACAAATTATTGAGAGCGACAACAGAATTAGTGCCTTTATAGGAAGTTTTTACTTCTCTCTTTTTACTATCACAATCCTTTTCTGGGATATCATAACCAAGCGCGATGCTAGTGCCACTTCGTTTATGACCGATTGCTAATACTAGCGGATATTCTCCTCCATTCTTTTTACGTCTTTTATCAAGACGAACAGTTAAACTTGTTTTCATTTGAAATTTCTCTATTCATTATGCGTAATTCATTTGCGAACCATTTGCGAAAGATATACGAATTTATATGAACGCAAATGAATCCATATAAATTATATTACTGATTATTAGCTATTTAGTTTTGCATAAATTCGAGTGAACACAACAAACACCTGCCTGTCACGCAGGGGGTCGCGAGTTCGAGTCTCGTCCAGACCTCCAACAAAAAAAGCCTCATTCAATAAATTGAATGAGGCTTTTTTTATAGAGGAACCCTAGGTTTCACCTATGTTTCTCTGAATCCACCTAACCTCAATTGAAAGGGAGGGATAATAATAATTTCTATAGATCAATTTTACCCAACTTTTTCTGGCGCTTGTTTAAGTGCTTTTTGAAGAACTCCGAGCGTTTTCAAAATGTAGCATCAAGTATTTTGCAACACACCCCTTAATCCGTTCTCAAGCGATGTGCTGAGCTCAGTCGAAGCAATGGGAACATTCCCTTCACTATTCACCAAATTCCATAGGAACTAAAAAAGCCTGCTCCAACAAATGAAATAGGTCTTGAATAATTTATTGAGAAGGTCTTAATCAGCAAATGCTACTTTCCTTACAATTGATTTTTATTTCACCACACTTATTTTCTTGATCAACATTCCCTCACTGGTCTTAAAATGGATAAAATAAATCCCAGTTGTAAACCGTGATAAATCAATTTTGTTAATTAACGCAGTACTGGCAAATACTCTTTCACCAATACTATTGTATACCGAGATAGAATGAACATTCAACTGTCGTTCTGGGAAGCCAATATTAAAAACACCTTGACTTGGATTTGGCGCAATAGTAATTTGATGTGCTACAGGTGTTACATTAGAAACCCCGGTTGTCATACAATCTTCTGCAAACATAACATTGTCCATCATTCCTGTTAGTGCGGTATTTCTCATGATAACATCAGCCAAAGTAGTGTTATTTACTTCTGTCAGTTCGTCATCGGTCAACTGACCTAGATTTTCATAGTAATATCGATCACCATCTCGCAATCGCTGAAATTGATCGCCTAATATTTCATGCATTGTCATTCCAAATGATGTTCCAATCACCTTATCTTCACAAAGCAGCGCTACCCATGCATCCATATCATTTATATCTGAATAAGCTGACTCTAGATTAGCAGCAATCATTGGATCAGACGAAACATCGTCATAAGAAGTAGCGGTGCTTCCAATATAATATTCTCGAACTGTATTGTAATCGGGAATTCCGTGGTCACGACCTCTTTGAATATTAAGTGACGCCAAATCAATTCCTGCCACCAAAGGAGTCGTGGAAGGTGTAAATAAAAAATCTCTTAGCTCATCAACAATGTATGGGTCAACATCACATTGTAGCTGCACGGAAAGTCCTTTCAAAAAAGGATCAATATCATAATCCATAATAACATCAGGATTGAAATAAGCTTCCATTAAAGATAAACTGCTATCTCCAATAGGATTACATTCATTATCCAATAATCTTAAGCTATCGACTACCATGGTGTGCCCAATCCGATAGGCCGCAGCTGCGAAGACATTCGTTATGTCTGGCTGAATTTCTTCATCATATCCATTGTATATTCCAATGTCTAATCCCAATGAAGGCATAAACTCCTTGAATGTGATTTTTTGTAAAATGGCAATTACCTTCTTTCGCGCGTTGAGGTATATTTCCTCATCATCAGTCATCCCCTCTAATATCAATTCATCACAAATTCGATTGTGTTCTCGAACGAATAACGTATGTAGCGCAGTCAATCCTGATTGTTCACCAGCCCTAACATCACCTGCTACCCACATTTTAACATCTGGTCCAGATCCAGCAGTTGATGGAGCGAGTGGATCAATAGCGGAATCCCATTCTCCATCTGTTGTATTAAATGGTAGTAGATCACCTGCAGAAACCTTTAATTTACCTTCTGCATTGGATCGGAGCCAAGCCACTCTTTCAGGAGTAATCCCATAAACTTGTGAGCCATCTACCCATGCGGTTATAATATTAAATTGCTCGCGTGGCAACTGATCAATTGGCTCAAAATAATACTCCGATCGATGGAAGGGAATGTCAACAGTGAACAAAGGCTCGTCTAATGGCAGAATAATAGGTTCTGATTCTAAACCCGATTCGGGTGTTAAAGTAATATCATGATCCAGAAATTGTCCCCAAGTATATACCATGGCACTCAGATTAAATTCATTAAATATAATTTCAGGTTGTTCGATTACTCTATTTGACACATCTCTTGCTGACATTCTGTTTTCCCCTCCCATTGCATGTAAAGTATCAGTAGAGCCAAACTCGGCAGGTATATGTCTCTTGAATCGAACATCAGATGAACCCCACACCATTCTTTCACCTTCCGAAATATTGTTACATGTTCCGTCAAAAGTTCTAAACGGAAAATCTTGACAGTTCAAGGTATCCAGCATTGCTCGTGGTTGGTGGTCACAATTTTGACCATCAGCAAGTATTGATCGCTTATCTCCACCTGGCCCGTTTATCGATTGAGAATGTAATTGATCGGAAAATATTATCAACGAAAATGAGAGCAACGCCAATTTCAATAATCCTAAGTAAGTTGTGTTTTGCATCATTAGTCAATTTACTGACGAATTTACCCAAAAATATTGACCGTTGTAATTGCCCGTTACTAAATTAGTATCATTTACAATCGGGATCTTTTGAATTCATCCTTTGATATACGTAGGCTCATTTATTCACCTTCCGAGTTTCAAACAAAAAAAAGCCTGCTCCAAATAAATGAAACAGGCTTTAAGTTTTTTTTGTGATGTTGATTACCCACCAAAGTCATCGAATGCTACATTCTCATCAGGCACACCCCAATCGTCACACATTTTGAGGACAGCTTGGTTCATCAATGGTGGTCCACAGAAGTAGAATTCAATGTCTTCTGGTGAGTCGTGCTTGCTTAGGTATTGATCGATCACAGCTTGGTGAACGAAACCTAAGAAACCGTCTCCTGCATCGTCTTGCATATCTTTCTTTGGTACCCAATTGTCTTCTGGCATAGGCTCAGAAAGTACGAGATAGAATTTGAAATTTGGAAAGTCTCTTTCCAAAGATCTGAAATGCTCCAAGTAGAATAACTCTCTTCTAGAACGACCTCCATACCAATACGTCACCTTTCTACCTGTTTTCAAGGTCTTGAACAACTCATAAAGATGAGATCTCATTGGGGCCATACCAGCACCACCACCTATGTACAACATTTCACTTTCGTTCTCCTTAATGAAAAACTCACCATAAGGACCTGATATGGTTACCATGTCTCCAGGTTTCTGATTGAAGATATATGATGAAGCAACCCCTGGGTTAACGTCCATCCATTGGTTCTTAGCTCTGTCCCAAGGTGGCGTAGCAATACGTACGTTTAACATGATACGTCTTCCTTCTGCTGGGTAACTGGCCATAGAATATGCTCTTACTACCTCTTCGTTATTTTTCATAACCAAAGGCCATAGTCCGAACTTGTCCCACTCTGCTTTAAATTTATCTGGCTCACCTGGGTGATCCTCAGGGTGTGCAGTGATATCCATATCCTCAAACTTGGTCACCACATCTGGAATTTCAATCTGGATATAACCACCAGCCTTGTAACCCATCTCCTCTGGAATCTCAACAATGAATTCCTTAATGAATGAAGCTACATTATAATTAGAAACTACTTTCGCTTGCCACTTCTTAATTCCGAAGATTTCTTCTGGAATTTGAATTTCCATATCTTCTTTCACCTTCACCTGACAACTCAATCTATGGTTGGTGGCAATTTGTTTTCTAGTAAAGTGAGGTGCTTCTGTTGGTAAAATTGATCCACCTCCACTACTCACTTGGCATTCACATTGGATACAAGTTCCACCACCACCACAGGCAGATGGAAGGAAAATTCCATTGTTGGACAGAGTAGATAGCAATGTATCTCCACCGTTTACCTCTAAGGTCTTTTCACCATTCACAAGAATCTTAATTGTTCCAGAGGGAGATAGTTTATTCTTTGCGAAAAGCAATAGACTTACAAGCAACAAAACAATGACTAAAAAGACGGCAATGGCACTAATGATAGTAGTTCCCATAATATAAAGTGATTTTAATTTTTTATAATTCTATTCCCATAAAAGACATAAAGGCAATGCCCATAAGTCCTGTAACGATGAACGTAATTCCCAGTCCTCTCAATGGAGCAGGCACATTGGAATATCTCAATTTCTCTCTAATCGCTGCAAGGGCAACAATGGCCAATAACCATCCCAGACCTGAACCAAGTCCAAAAGCTGTGGCGTGACCAATCGTTGAGTATTGTCTTTCTTGCATGAATAATGCTCCTCCAAGGATGGAACAGTTTACGGCTATCAATGGCAAAAAGATTCCCAGTGATCCGTATAATGCCGGAGAGAATTTCTCCACTATCATTTCGACCAACTGTACCATGGATGCAATAACTGCAATGAAGAGGATGAAACTTAGGAAACTAAGATCTATCTCAGCGAAAGAAGGATCCAACCACGTAAGTGCCCCTTCTTTCAAAAGATAGTTTTCCAATAAGTAGTTAATAGGCACGGTGATTCCCAAAACGAATATCACGGCCATTCCCAATCCGAAAGCTGTTTTTACCGTTTTAGATACGGCCAAATATGAACACATCCCTAAGAAATATGCGAAAATCATATTCTCAATGAACACGCCTTTAAAAAATATATTTACTGCTTCTAACATGTCTACTCTGCTTAGTGCGTTTCTATAAGTTTTCTATTTTTCGATCTCTGAATCCATATGATGACTCCAACGGTAATCAATGCCATCGGAGGTAAAATCATCATATTGTTATTCATGTATCCCATGGCATACATTCCTGTTTCAGCACCAGATGTTGCCGTTCCAAAAAGCTCCATTCCCATGAATTTACCAGACCCAAACACCTCTCTCACAAGCGCCACAACTATTAAAATCCAAGCATAACCAAGTCCATTTCCAAAACCATCAAGGATAGAAGGCCAAGGCTTGTTTGCCATGGCAAAGGCTTCCAAACGACCCATGATAATACAGTTGGTAATGATCAATCCAACGAATACGGATAATTTTTCACTCACGTCAGGCACAAATGCTTTAAGGGTCAAATCAACCAATGTTACCAAGAAAGCAACGATTACCAATTGAACAATAATTCTAATTCTACTTGGAACAAGCTTTCGAATCGAAGAGATGATAAGGTTTCCCAAAATCAAAACCGCGAATACTGAAATACTCATGATGAGTGCCTGCTCAACCTGCACGGTAATTGCTAAAGCTGAACAAATCCCTAAAACCTGAATGGTTATCGGGTTGTTATCATTCAATGGATCCGTGATAAGCTTCTTATTCTTCTTGGAGAATAAAGCTTCTGGCTTTTTCTTTACTTCTACTACTGCTGTTTCACTCATAGCTTATAATGTTTTGAAGTATCTTGTATATATAAGTATCGAGCGGTACAACATTTCGTTAACTCCGTTACTTGTAATTGTTCCTCCTGTAATACCGTCAACTTGATGAGGATTACCTTGGATCTTCCCTCCTTTTCTCGCTGTGATCGAAACATATTTGCCACCATCATCATATAATTTCAGGCCCTCAAAAGGTTTTTCGAAAAACGGCTCCTTAATTTCTGCGCCAAGACCTGGTGTTTCAGTTTTGTGATCGAAAGCGGCACCAAATATTGTATTGAAATCATCTTCAACTGAAACATAACCCCATATTGGTCCCCAAAGACCTGTACCAACCATAGGCATAATGTATAATTGCTTACCATCCTTTTCACCAATGAACAATGGATATTGCGTTCCAGCAGCAGCAACTTCAGTCATCAGCTCCTCCTTATTGTTTTTCAATTTCTGAACCAACTTTGCAATCTTGCCTTTGTACTCCTTTTTTACATCTAGGTTAAAAGCATCTTCCTTATTCAAGGGATCAATTGCTCCTTCATTAGTATTAAGAACCTTACCATCGACATCCAAAAGGATTCTATCCGTAATGTACTTTTCAAATTCCACCGATGCATTCGCTCTTGTTGACTCCACTCCCATTGATGATAAGATGTTCATCATCTTTTTATCATTCACATTCTTCTTTATGGTATCTTTCAATGCCATAGAAGTAAATGCTAGTGTTGATCCAACCAAGATTACCAGAATAATGGCGAACATAAACGTGTACGCGCTTCCTTCTTTATTCACTGCCATAGTTACGCTGTTTTAAGTCTTTTAAGTCGTTTTTTGATGTTGCCTTGGATGACATAATGATCAATCATAGGTGCCATGATATTCATAAAGAGTATCGCCAACATTATTCCTTCTGGATACGCAGGATTGAAAACTCTAAACATGATTCCAAAGAATCCTGCGAAGAATCCGTAAATCCATTTCCCTGTATTTGTTTGTGCTGAAGTTACAGGATCAGTTGCCATGAAGACCATACCGAACATGAATCCTCCCAATAAGATTTGATGCACTGGACTAACGGTCATAAATGCATTTGCTCCAGCCAAGTTAAAGATTGCACCCATGGCCAATCCACCACCTAAAAATGACAACATAACCCTCCAACTTGCAATTCCTGTAAAGAGCAACAAGGCTGCACCAATAAGAATGGCAACCGCTGAAGTCTCTCCAACAGAACCAGGAATGGTTCCATAAAAAGCATTTGACATGCTGTACATTCCATCCTGAAATTTAGTCATAACTGCCATCACTTCAGGGGAGTCCATAGCCTTACCTACAGTGGTAGACAAATCACCCATTGCGGTAGCTCCAGTGTATCCATCAACTGTTCCTGGCTCAGCAACCCATATCTCTCCAGCTATTTTCGTTGGGTACGCAAAGAACACAAATGCTCTTGCCAAAAGGGCAATATTCATAATGTTCATTCCAGTTCCACCGAACACCTCCTTACCAACGAGCACTGCAAATACAATTGCAATTGCCAACATCCATAGCGGTATCTCTGGCGGCATACACAGTGGAATTAACATTCCTGACACTAAATATCCTTCGTGCAAACCATGTTTTGCTTTGAAAGCAAAAATGAATTCAACGCCAAGTCCTACACCATAACTCACGGCAATCATTGGAATCACTTTGAATGCTCCGTAAAGGAACTTACCCATAAGGTCCATAGATTCTCCAGTACTCAAATAATGGAAATGTCCAATGTTCCACATTCCAAATATCAATGCTGGAATCATGGCCATGATCACCATCATCATCGTTCTCTTCAGATCGATCCCATCACGAATATGCGATCCTGACTTTGTGGTATGATCAGGTGTAAAAAGAAAAGTTTCTAAGGAATCGTAAACCGATAAGTACTTATTTAACTTCCCCCCTTCCTCAAACTTTGGCTTAAGGTTTTTTACTATATTTTCAAGAAACTTCATGAGTGTCTTTAATTATTTTACATTAATTCTTTTCTCAAGTCTTCAAGGCCATTCTTAACGATCTCTTGAATATTGATTTTGGACGTACACACAACTTCTGGCAAAGCGAAGTCTTCAGAGTCAACTTCATAAATACCGAGTTGCTCCATTGCCTCTATGTCATTTGCCATAATTGACTTGACCAATTGCATTGGATAGATGTCAAATGGAAATACTTTTTCCAATTCACCTGTCATTACGAATCCTCTTATTTCACCATTAAGATTGGTATCCAAGTCGTATGTCTTATTTGGCATTAACCAAGATGGATACGATCTGGACATACTGAATTTTTTCAATCCAGGACTTAACCATCCATCAGTTAAGAAGAACTTAAGCTGGTCTCCTTCTGGAATAACGGTAATTTGATTATCGAAAAATCCGACAGATTCATCAGTATTCACTTTCTGACCTGTTAACACATTTCCAGATATAACACGATAGTTTCCATCTTTCAGTTGCCCGTCTGTAATCGAGCTAATTTTAGCACCCAGAACCGTTTTGTAATACTTTGGAGATGTCACACCGGATCCAGTTAGTGCTATAACTCTTGTCGCATCATATTGACCTGAAATAAAGTACTTACCAATGGTTAAAATCTCTTGAGCATATGTATACCATATTGCTTCTCCTTGATTGATTGGCTTGTGATGATGCACTTGCACACCAACGTTTCCTGCAGGATGTGGTCCCGAAATATTTAAAAACTCTACCCCTTTGAATTGAGTAAAAGGATTATCTCTATCAGAATCGTCCACACCTAAATAAACTTTTCCATTGGTCAATTTAACCAATGCATCCAATCCAGCCTGAAAGATCGCTTCATTACCTTTAACCAAATACCCCATAGAAGGTGCCAATGGTGCAGAATCTAGACAAGATATATAAATGTCACGTGGCATTTCGAATGGATCGGCCACCGTTGAGAATGGTCTTCTTCTAATCATTGGCCACAGTCCAACCTCCAGCATTTTATCGATAAGCTCCTCTCTTGAAAGACTATTGGGATCAATCACAGCATTCTTTTCGTAAGAAATTTCCTTATCTGCTTTGATTTTCACTCCGAGGATCTTCCTTTTAGCGCCACGTTGAATCTCTTCAAGGGTGCCACTAACGGGGGATACGAATTTTATTTTCTCGTTGTTCTTATCATAGAACAACACTGTCCCGGCTTTAACCACGGCTCCTTCTTTCAAGACCATCTTAGGAGTCAAACCAGTGAAATCCACAGGCTTTATCGTATGATAATCAGAATACTGAGCGTTAGTCGTTATTTTCTCGGGAACACCGACAAGTTTGATATCCTTGCCTTTTTTGATCTTTATGGTCTTAGACATTGAAGCTTTTGTCTTATATTATACCTGCGAATATTTAAGTTAATTTCGCGTTTGTTTCAAAGGGCAAATATAAAGGTGATTTTATAAAAGCAAATACCTTTTTCGAATTATTTGCTATAGTATTTAACAAATGAAATTGAATAATCTACAAGCGTTAAAAATCGTGATTTTATTGACTTTAATGTCTTGTTCTGAGACTAATAAAATCTCAGAATTTGACTATACGGAGGAAGAAAAAAATGAGTATGTTGAAAAAGAGCAAGAAGACAGCCCCTATTTCGATGATAATGCAATACGGTATGAAGATCATGTTTACAATGAGAATATAAAAACGGATCAAATGCACCTGACCGGATACCCACTTAGCAGTCCTATTGCGAGATTGACAAGTGGTGAAACGCTAACACTAAGCTTTGATGACCTAGGCACTGATGTTGAAGACTATTACTACAAGATCATACATTGTGACGCTAAATGGAACCCAACTGACTTACTTGAGAATCAATATATTGAAGGTTTCTTCTCAGACGTAATAACAGATTACGATTTCTCGTTCAACACTCTGATCCAATACGTCCATTACGAATTACAATTTCCGAATAGAAATATGAGCGCCAAAATATCTGGTAATTATATCATTCTGGTCATGAGAGACAATGAAGAAGATCAGCCTGTCTTGTCCAAGCGATTTATGTTGGTAGAAAACAGCGTAGCAATTGTACCTAAGGTAAGACGAGCGCCATCCAATGCTGACAGAAACTACAAGCAGTTGGTCGAATTCGAAATACAACACGCATCGTTTCCTATTGTAAATCCATACAGAGACTTGGAAGTTGTTGTAAGGCAAAATGAAAGATGGGACAATGCATTGTATGATCTGAAGCCTATTTACATAAAGGACAAAAGATTGATCTATGAATCGCAAAATAAATATTCCTTTGCTGGAGGGAACGAGTACAGGTTTTTTAACTTAAGAAGTATTCGTTATCAAACAGAACAGGTACAGAGCATTGTACAAGAAGAAGATGGCTTTCATGCTTGGCTAACACCATATGGCAAAAGAAGATTCTCAGTATACACCACCCGTTTTGACATCAACGGGCGTTATGAGATAAAGACAACTGACGCTTTTGACTCTAAGGTAGAGGCTGACTATGTCAAAGTACACTTCACCCTGCCCTATGACGAGCCAGAACTAGACGCAAACCTCTATGTAATGGGTGGATTCAGTGACAGGCAAACACATAAGGGGAATCAGCTATTTTACAATGAGCAATTAAATCAGTATGAAACTGAAATAATACTAAAACAAGGGTATTACGATTATCAATATGTGATGCTTAAAGACGGGGACAGCCAAATTAACGCTACTCATATTGAAGGCTCTCACTTTGCCACTGAGAATGGTTATGACATTCTCGTTTATTTTAAAGACATCTCAGACGATTATCAAAGATTGATTGGGGCTAGGGTTTTTGGATCACAAGACTTTTAATTTTTAGCGCTTAATGCTGATTGACATTCACACATGACATCAGTTAAATAATTTATTCTAGAGATTAATTGCTACTCTCACTTGACCTCTTTAAACTTACAGGAACAGCATTTACATTTTTCAATTATCAATTTGTGAATTGACTTTATTCATTCCTAGCAATTTTATTAAAATGGTTTATTAATCATTTGACTGCTCAATTTTCATATTAACATTAAGATTCATGTACTACAAATAGTCAAATACATTACACAACACTTATAGTGCCTCAGACTATTACACAATCTAATACTCAGCTCAAATTGCATAAATAAAAAAGCCTTGCTAAAAATGCAGCAAGGCTTTTAACTATTAATTAACCAACTAGAAATCTACTGTTTTATCGTTAACTTCTGAACGGCAGATTTGTCATTTGCGATAATCTGCACCAGGTATAATCCAGACGCTAAGTCACTATTGAGACTCAATTGCTGTGTCATTCTTGACCCATAGATCGTAAATTGCTCAGAATAAACTTTCTTTCCGAACAAATCCATCACTTCAATAACTACACTTTCATCAATCTCATTCAAGTTTTGAATCTCAATAAAAACCTGCTCTCCACTATTTGGATTTGGATAAACAACTGCTTTAATTTCTTCAATGAATGACAAAGAAGTTAAACTTGAAGTTGCATTTACTGCTGAAGGACAATCACCACCAACTAATCTCGTTACACCAATAGAATTTGATAATGCAAAACATCCACCTAAGTCCGCTGCATTTGCGCCAACCTCCGCTCCAGTAAAGTAATCTTCATATGTTACATACCATATCAAACATATTCCTGCGGGCACACCTTCGAAGTTGAACGTTGGTCCTGCTGGCAATCCCAAAATCTCTAATGCATCTGAAGTGATAACCCATGCAGAATTACTTCCTGCTCCAGGAGAATCCATCATTACTGTTACCAAATCCTCAGTTGAATCATCCGTACAGAATGTCGTCTCCGAACCTGTTGAGATAACCGCTGCTGTTGCTGCGCAATCATCCCCTGAGTTAATCGTTACATTGCACGAAGTTCCATAATCACTCCACAAATTGGAAACTTCTCCATTTGCAACTTGCAACACTTGATGACTTACAGAAATAGCATAAGTCTCTCCAGTTTCCAATCCCGATATTGTAGAAAGCTGTTGATAGAAACCATCAACGGTAGCATCCACTAACTCTATCGTTTCTGTGGTTGAAACATTGACAAATCGGAATGCAAAACCAGTCACTTGAACAGCAGGGTTAATATACATTGACTCTTCTCTCAAAGCGTAAATTTGATCAATGAGATCCTGGTTGACATTGCAATCGAAGTCTTCTAATCTCGAATCGGCATAGGTTTTAACTTTAGACTGAACATCATCACCTCCACCCGAAATAGTGTATGAGAATGCTACCTGTTGTTAAATCACCAAGCACGATTCTTTCGATATCCCCAGCACCAACAGTATTATAAATCCCTAAAGATTCGCCTCCACATTCTCCAGCGAAAACTTCAATGGACAAATCTGCAGATCCAGTAGCGAGGATAGCATCGTTTCCAGATTCAGCTACAAAAGAATAATTGGATCCACCTGAGATCCATGGTCCTGTCCCCCAAATGGTTGGGTCAACTGGTGTGCAATCTGTCGTTTGAGTTGATGCAGAGACACCAATGAACAAAGCACAAATCACTAAAATGTAATTTATATAGTTTTTAAACATAAGATATATTTTAAGTAAATAATTAGATTAATGGCCGCTCCCTGCGGGTAAGAATATTAGGTTGTTTAAGACATCGGCTACGTGTATTGCATTCATAGGGAGATTTGAATACAACTGGCTTTCATTTACACCCTCTAGATGCAGCCATTTTTCCAAACGCTTCTCCAAATTGACAGATTATCATTTAAATACACATGGTGTCAGCTTGACGACACAAAGCGATATTCCCTATTATACCAACATGTTTATTGATAAGAAAGTATTCTTAAATAATAAAAGAGCCTCCACAACTTACGCTGTGGAGGCTAAATAAATAATTATCTAAAAAATCTATTGAACAATCATTCTTCTAACCACAGATTACCCATTTGACACAATGCCAATGAGATAGATGCCTCTTGACAAGTTCTGTTGTGATCAGCCCCGGAGAGCACTGTTTTATGTCATTGCGACTCAAATTATCTAGTTGTAAACTATGCAAACATTATATTTCGTTTCTGAAACCATATCGGTTGATTTTTCATGGGGCAAAGAATATGGGATTGGGAGAAAACACAAAATTTGATGACCGCTTGTGTCGTAATACTACTAATATTATTGCAACGATAATTTAGGAACAACTCACCTGATAAACCCAGAATCAAATAGCAACAAAAAACCTTCTTTCCACTACGGCAAGAAGGATTTAGTAATAGCTAAAAGCGTCAATTGTTATTTCAAAAGACTCAAATCATTAATAATTACCTAACAATTAAGAATTTTTGTGCAGCAGCATATTCACTATTTGATATTCTAAGAAAATACATGCCAGCTGCAAAGGATTCAGTATTTAGTGAATGAGTCACTTCTCCACTATTTAATTTTTTAACTGTACTTTTCACTTGATTTCCTAAAACATCAAAGATTTCGAATGTTAACTGTCCAGCTTCTTTTAATTGGAAATTTAAAAACAGTTCATTTTGGACAGGATTAGGGTAGATAATTAACGCGCTTTCATTATCAGAAAGATCTACAATACCAACAGTTCCTTCACAGATACAATCATTATTTATTACATCTCCTTCAGTCTCTGGATCATTGTCATCACAAGCGTCACCAATATTTATGCAAGATCCATCATCCATGTTTGCATCTGCATCGAAATTACAAGCTGCCGTATCCATACAACCTAACACTAATTCTTCACCTTCACAGATACAATCATCATTTACCACATCTTCAATGGTATTTGGGTTATTATCATCGCAAGCGTCTTCGATATTCAATCCGAGCTCTGGACAATCAACCTCAACAGAAACACATTCGCAATTTTCATTGACTATTCCAGGTATTAAATCATCATTACCATCATCACACTCATCTCCTATGTTCAATCCGAGCTCTGGACAATCAACTATTTCAGAGCAGTCAACAAATCCTGTTACAGAAGCAGGGTTACAATCGTTGATATCAGAAATAGCATAGACATAAGGAACACCACAGAGCATCAGATCAGAAGTGAAAGTATTGCCAACAAACGAACCTGGCGAAGTTCCTATATTGACGTAAGAAGCTATATCTCCCCCAGTAACATCAAATGTCACAGTATAACTCATCAGATCTGGCGAAATTGTTTCTACTACATTACTTATTACTGGACTACCAAACTCTGTAACTGTCGCTATACCCGAAAAAGATCCAAAACAACCAGTTCCGTCAGCCATAGACGTCAAATTATATACTCCCACTACTGAAGCGCACAGAAAAATAGGATTATCACTTGTAGTTATTGGTGGTAACTGACTAATCCCGTCAATATACAATTCAAAAGTCCATGGCGCAGCTCCTACAAAACTTATTACTAGATCACCACATTCTCCAGAACATATAGCTATGTCGCCAGAGATTACTGCAGATGCCGGACAAGTACAGTTTAATACTCCACTAACATTATCGCTACCACAATTGCTATTATCGCTAACTGTAAAACTATAACTATCACCATCGACAATCGGATCAGAAGTGAAAGTAGAACCCGTTATGCTTCCTGAATCACCCGTGACATCATAAGATGCTGGGTCACCACCCGTAATATCGAATGTCACAGTATAGGTCAAAAGCTCAATAGCACAAGTTTCCACTACATTACTGATAATTGGGCCATCCGACTCCGTAACTGTCGCTGCACCTAATACAGTCCCAACACAATTAGCATCAGATACAGATGTCAGTGTATATGTTCCTACCACGGAAGTGGACAGACAATAAGGATTATCAATAGTAGTTATTGGTGGTTGGTCAACTCCATCAATCGCACAGATGAAAGCCCAAGGACCGATCCCAGTAAAAACCAATTGAAGACAGCCAGTTTCGCCAGAACATACACTGATATCACCAGAGATATTTGCTGTAGCCGGACAGGTACAACCAAATATTCCATTTGCGTTATCAGTACAATTATTAATATCACTCACGGTAAAATCATAAGGATTATCGCTAGGAATAGGGTCAGAAGTGAACGTGTTTCCAGTTATGGATCCTGGATTACCTATGATTGAATATGTTCCTGGATCACCACCCAAAATTTCAAATGTAACAACGTAAGTCAATAGATCAGCGGAACAGGTTTCCACTAAATTAATGATGTTCGGACCACCAGACTCTGTAATTGTTGCTTTACCTGAAACAGTTCCAAGACAACCTGTTGCGTCAGTCATAGACGTCAAAGTATATGACCCCGCAGTATTAGTAATGAAGATATAAGGATTATCAAAAGTGTTAATGGTAATTGAGGAACTCCCATTAATAGTATATTCAAAAGACCATGGTTCGATTCCTTCGAAATCAATTACAATATCACCGAATTCACCCTCACAAAGACTAGCTTCTCCACTAATAACAGCAGAAGCTTCACAAATAAAAGGACAATCATCTCCTGACATAACAGAAATTACAATCGGTTCAGACAATTCAAAACAGCCAACAAAATCAGCAATATTATCACCATCAACCAACACTGGGGAACCATCATAAGACATGTAGTAAACTAAATATTCTCCATCGTTGGATAGATTAAAATCTATTGGCTCAACATCTAATGCAGCCAAAACAGTTCCGTCAAGTTCTGTTGCGAATAACAAAGAACTTTCTCCAGAACCTCCGATCAGATTAAAAGTAAATGTATCGTCAATCTCATCATCGGTACAAAACACGGTTGTTGAAGTTGCTTCCAAAATAGCCACCTCAACATCACACAATTGCCCAGAACACAAGCCGCAAGAAACTATCGCATCATCAAATGTATGTTCGTCTCCATCATCACACGAATCACCCACTTCAGGATTATCAATTACAACACCTGAACCATCAGTTTCGCCAGAACAAGTATCACAAGCTGTTGCAGAGATGCATGAACCATCATCAGTAGCTGCTTCCTCATTATAATTACATGCAGTTTCATCCATACAACCAAGCACATCAACCACTTGGCCTTGCCAAAATTCAACACCAAAATCAGTCGCCCCACCATCAAAGTTATATGGCGCATCACCTTCAACAAATGCACCTGTCGTCCAAATCCCTTTTGAAACAGCAACAGATTCACGTCCATTTCCAGCAGACAAATATTGAACAAAATCAGCCATTGAGGTTGCTAATGCAAATCCTCCTACAGGAAAATAAAGTCCTATATCATCACCTGCATCTCTAAATCCAGTGGCTGGCGCCCATGTAAGCGTAATTACTTCATCTGGTGAAAGATTGAAATCTCCAGAAACAACTGCCACAGCAGCATCCCCATCCATTCCCGTGAATGTATAATTGAAATTTGAACACAATCTCCAATCTGAGATATCAACTGTTGTAGCTCCTAAATTAGAAATGGTGATTTCATTGGCAGTGGGATCTACTTTCGTTAACCTTATTATATCTACCTCTGCAGTAGCAAAACCCAAACATTCTAGGCTTGTGGCAAAAAGTTGTGTGGCCTCATCATCAGCAAATACAACGGTCTGAGTAGTTCCACCATTATATGACCACTCCAATGGCGTAATGGCTCCGGCATTCTCAATAGGAAAACTTATTTGAGCCAGCTCTGTCCAATTTGGAGCAATTGCTATTTCCATACCAGTATCAGGAAATACCAATTCGATATTTAAAGACGCCTGACCAGGCTGAGACGATGTAACACTAGGGTTGAAATACTGTGGCGGCACCATTGTTGTTGAAAACAGTGTTGGGGCTTCAAAAGCGCTCTCAGGAAAACTAAATTGCAGGTTTCCCGACCCTAATTGAAAGGGAACAGATCCTTGCATTTCTATTTTAACAACATAGTTGTTGCCATCATTTGAAACCTCAGATAGCTGCAAACAGAAAGTTTGTGCAAAAGTGGCCAAACCTATAATTAACATGGATAAAGTTGTTACGGTTCTTTTCATGGAAATAGATTTAATATTTAGTGCTAAGAAATAAACTCATGTGCATCACAAATTTAAGAGAAATATCCTTTTTTATCTTAGAAAGCATGCAATAACTCACAAAGCTCTATATGGCACATAAGCATTTCATTAACAAATACATAGATGATTATGTTTCTGTATTTTGCTCCGAAAATTAATTAAAGCCATTACTCAATTTTAGGCTTATTAACATTGAAACGTTAAAAAGCCTCACTGAAATTATGCAACTCAGACATAGCAAGAAAATCTTAATCTCTATAAGCTCTGGAAATGCTTATTTCCGAATACGAAAAGATCAATTAAGGGTAATATATTAAATACTACATATTGATGTAGTATGCAGGCATAGTTAAATTGTATTTATTTGAATAATATAGTAGCCTTTTGCTAAATATTTTCAAAACATATCTCAAGCTCAACAACCAGTCAGGCAATACAGTCATAGACGAGACCATCAAGGAAATCACAGGCCTTGTAAGCATTGACCATATGAAAGATATTCTGAAGAAATTAAATAACCATTATTCATCAAAAGAATAGATCAGACAAAGAATTACTAAGACCTTAATCAATCTGAAAAATATATAAAAATAGCCACTTCAATATTGAAGTGGCTATTTATTTCAACTGTCTTTGAGTATTATACTCGCCAACAAATATTATAGAAATTAAGGATTAATCCAACTGTTCAATTCTTGAATTGTTCAACCTCCAGTGATTATTCTTATCTACGGAGTTGACCGTTCCATCTAAGTTAAAGTCAGATGTTGAAGATTCATAGATAAACAGCTGAGCATTCTGAACTCTCCAGAAAAGATTCTTGTCAATAGAGTTCACCTGACCATCGCTATTCGCATCTCCAGAAACCATTACATTACTTGCTCCAACTAGATTCATTGCACTGTTGCCAAACAGCGCTGTTAGTGGATCAGTGAAATCAATTACAATTGGTGCAGCTGTAGATATGACATTAGCGGTTCTAACACCAAAGTGATTTCTGTGCCTTAAAGCCACATAAATATCTGTATTACCTTGAGCATTTATCTGTAACTGCGTACCATCAGCGGCTACTATATCACCATCTCTTTGAAGTAAAGCCGATTGCAATGCGATAACCAATGTTGGATCTGCTGGATCTCTTAATTCTACCAAAACCCAATCAACTATTGCGTCATTACCTGTTTGCCCTAATAAAATTATATCAGTTGAAACGTCAGGAACCGCATAACCTAGATCTTTATAAGGCTCATCCAAAGGAATATTACCAGTCGAGCGCAGTCCATCGTTCATTAAACCAGTTAAATCATCATAAGGACCTTGTAAAAAGGATGTCAAATTTAGATCAACAAAACAGTTTGGCAGATAAATACAAGAACCATCATCACACAAAGCACTTGCATCATAATTACATGCCGTTGCATCTGTACACCCATCAGGACCATTGAAATATTGCTCAGCCAATGCAAAAGCATTCAATCCAATTTGCTCTCCCATAAATCTTCCTGGGACATCATCTGCTGGTGGGTGAATCCCTCCCCAAATTCTTGACAATCCAGACTCATCTGCGGCATCTTTATATGTTGCCCATTGTAAAGTGATTTCTTGACTAGGGCCATCTTCAAAAACTAAAAACTCATTTTGTTCCGCAACAAAGACACCCATTCCACCTGGGAAGTATTCATCTCCAGTAAATGCACCTAGAACCTCAGCAGCCGCTCTAGAAAATGTAGAGTGACCAGATACATATCCTGCAAATGGTGGCGTAACAAATGATGCTCTTTGATAAGTCTCCCAATTAGCAGCCAAGACCCAATCAACTCCAGCAACATCTGTATCAACATTATTGATCACACCATTTCCTCTCCATGCGAACACCTTCAATTTTCCAACATTTTCATTAAGAGCTCCGGCCAAAGGATCACCCAACTCCACTGTTTCAATATAACCAGGCAATAATTTTAAACCTGCTGGGTGATAATTACTGGCTCCAGGATCTGTTCTTTGTCCTAACTCGGCCATTCCTCTAATTGCGGAAATTGGTCTTCCATAATCATACCAACCTTTACAACCCCATGCAGTAACAGCAGCATCATGCATAGCACCACCCATTACAAAGTAAGCTTTTACCTCCCACTCCATCTGATCTACATCGGGACCCACTCCTTTAAACTTTCTAATTAAGTCTGGATGATCATCTATATAATTCAATAATGTAAACCAATGACCCGGAGGAGTTTCAGATTCCGGACCATCAGCCCAAAATTCAGCAAGAACCCTTGCATAATCTGCTCTTAGAACCATGTTAGATGCATATGGCAATCCTGTAGAAGGATTTACAGCATGTCCATTAGCAGTCGTTCCACCATTCATTTGATCGTAAAAAGCAGGATAGTCTGCCACTGTTTGCGGAAGTATACTATTCCCAAGCGCTGCAGGAGAAATATCCATCATTACTCCATCAGCTGTACCTAGATGTGACGACCACATAAGCGTTGTCTCATATCCCCATTGATAATCTGCTGAAGCTCCTGATCCGTCCATCGCAATCAATGGAGGAACGCCAGGATCATGGTATACCTTATAGTCAAATCCATCTCGATTATAAGTAACCAAATCATCATCAGATAAAGCAAAGTTACTTACCACTCCCCATTCAGGGCCCAAGAAATCTGGAGTTGCTCCAGGAATTTGGTTTCCACCTTGATCAATAAATACATCCAGAGTTAATGGCTGCCATCTATTGAAATCAACAATGGTTGTGTTACCTCCATTATCCAACACTAAAGGTGGATTTACCGGCTGATAAAAATTATTATCATAACTTCCTTGTTCATTGGCGTTATCTTGAAAACCAAAACTGATCAAACATTGAGCGATATAATTTCCTAAAGCTGCAGGTGATCCCGTTGAATAATCTTGACTAGTTACAGCAGTACTATAACCCAAAATTGTGTTCATATGATAATCATATGCTTGAAGTAGCTCTCCTGCACCCGGTGAAGTTTGAAATCTATGATTAAGTAATCTAAAGGCCATGTATGAAATAGCTTCATCTCTTGCCGCATCAATATCCGCTGGCGCAGGAATACCATTAAAGCTACAGGTATATCCACTGACTGTTTTACCCAACATATAAGTACAACCATTTGGCTCATATGCAGCCCAAGCATCCCACATTCCGATAGAAGTATGGAATAAATTTCTTGCGTGTACTGTCGGCCTAGCAAAATCTCTTCTTATTGATTCTAGCAACATATCATTCCATTGTCTAGCAATAGTATGCGTTGTATCTACTGTAGGAAATCCAAGAGGTTCTGCACATGTCAAATCCGGATTATCTGGGCATGGATCACAAGCATCGGCTAAGCCATCTCCATCAAGATCTCCACCACCAGCTATCGCGCAGTTATCATTCATGAAAATATTATATCCGGCACATCCACCAGTAATAAAATCCATAAGTCCGTCATTATTAATATCAAGAATACCGGTATCATAACTATTGATCTCCCATGGTTGAGCACCAACATAAGTAGAAGTCAAGGTTCCGTTGACATTTTCCAAAATTTTCAATTCTCTACTCGAATCACAAGGAGGTATATCCACATCTACATCAGAAGTAATAATGTCCATATCTCCATCCAAATCAAAATCAGCCTTATGTACATTTCCTCCAAATCCTCCAGAACCGTTCACAACATCAATCTTTGTAACGGTTATGGAAGTATCAGGGTTAATAGCCGTTGTTTGTAAGACATAATCATTCCCATCATCAATTACAAATACATCTAACATGCCATCATCATTGTAATCATAGACCTCAAACATATATGGTGAAAACGGAGCTAAATTTTGCCAATTGGTGAAATTTCCAGTCCCATCATTAAAAAGTATCATCAATCCTCCATTATTCCATGGAGCCACACTAAATAGCGTTGATACTTTAAGAATATCATTATCACCATCATTATCGTAATCCTCTATTTGAACAGCTGTACCAAATGCAGAATTCCTTAAGTCACCTAATCTGGCTTGACTTTCATTGGTAAAAACACCCGTTCCATCATTAATAAGAAGGAAATCTAAAGCTGTACCCCCACTTCCGTTTACTTTATAATTACAAAAGTACAAGTCATCAAATCCATCACCATCTCCTGTAATATCACCACTCCAAACTGCACAAATCAATGGAGCATCATCATTTAAGAAAGGGAAATGCGAAGCAGATTGATCGGCCAATCCCAACCAATTACCAGAACCATCTTCACCTAAATTTGCGTAATATATTGGTTGTTGGTTAAAAGTATTTGCTACAATTACATCCAACCAGCCATCTTGATCCAAATCCGCTATGATAACATCACGTGCAAAGCTTGGATTAGAGATGAATTCTGGTGCCATTGTTGCTGTTTGATCCGTTAAAACACCATTTACGTTGATCAACAGAAGGTCGGTCTTTTCACCGGTGTTTTGCACTGAAAATGGCTCTTTTCGAACTACAATTACGTCATCCCAGCCATCATTATTCAAATCTCCAACTGAAATATCTTTTTCTTCACCATCACTGTTCGCTACTGAAGTCAGCACAAGTCGACTGGCGGTTTCATCTTGCCAATCGAGCCATTGCGCATTGCAAAGACCTGACAATAAGAGAGCTACAGAAAGCAGCAATAAGGGTTTTTGGTCTAATAAGTGGTTTAGCTTCAACTTCGAAGCAAGTAGAATTGTTTTCATTTTAGATTATGTTAGGCTCCAGAATTTCGTTTAATTTTAAAACCCCAATATATGAATAAATACTTGACTAGAAAAGCCTTTTTTCAACGCCTAAATATCAAGGCATTAGACGATTATTGGCTGAATGAAAATAACCTCACTCAAATACAAAAAAAGCCCTCTTGATTTAACAAGAGGGCTCTTTATAGCTTGGTTAAAAATATTTACCCAATTATTAGCTTTTCCACTAAAAATTGGTTGCCTATTTGTATTTGAACCATATACATTCCAAATGGAAGGTTTTGATTCAGTTTTAATTCATGGTTAAAAGAATTACCTTTAGAAGTCACATGTTCGCTCATTATCATTTTACCGATCATATCAGTTACGCGAATAACAACATCACTCTCTTTATTATTTAGGTTAGCTAGATTGGTAAAACCTGGTGTGGCACCGATTTCTAATCCAAAATCTGGAAACACTAATTCAATATTCAAGGAATATGAATCTGCAGTCGGTTGTGTTAGCGAAGGATTAAAGTATGTAGGTATAGCTGGGAACATACTTTCAATAGTTGGTGCACCAAATGCGCCTTCACTCGTAATAAACTGCAAATTGGCCGATCCCAAATTGGATACCTCGCTTCCTTGAGATTCCAAAGACATAACAAGATTGGCCCCATCATTCGACACTTCCTCTAACTGCAAACAAAATGTTTGCGCTTGAAAGCTCATTGAGATGGTAAGCAAAAAAATAATAGCTAAAAATGTTTTCATAGTATATAAATGTTTTCATTATATATTTAAAATCGAAGCAGGCAACATGGCTCGCTTTTCGAATTGTGAAATTTAGAGGATGTGATAGCGGATGTCAACAATTTTAGACTAAACAACCCTCTTGCGCTACGCTTAAGTATTGACTATCAGACTACTTAATTAATGACAGGGTGTGATTTTTGACTTTTGAGAGATGTTTTATCGATGAAAATGGCGGTTTAATCGATTATTTTTAGTAGTTTCATGCGCGAGAAAAGCCTATAAATTAAAAATATCTTGTGTCAAATTGTATATTTTGCCTCTCAATATTAATTGAGCTGGCTTAAAGATATAATATATGAATTACAGTGAATATTGAGAAACATTCAATGGACATGAATTTTGAAGAAGTTGGAAATAGCTCTAAGAACTATATATATTAGAATTGGACAGCACCCGAGTTGATTCGACTACTTTTGGCTTTCTTTTTATTTTGCAAACAGTACTTGTCATAAATACTGGACGCTTCTTCATCCCCAAGATCAGCCGCGGTCTTATAATCTAAACACGCTCCAGATTTGTCTTGTTGGAAAAACTTGCTCTCTGCTCTGAAGAAAAAGAAATCGCTATCATCCTTATATACAGTAGAGAGTTGATCAAGCAGCTCATTAGCCACTTGTGGCTGATCATTTTGCAAATAGGATATTGCGATATTGTATTTAGCCTGAGGGAAATTATTAGAAAGTGATTCGAACAACTCTATTGATCTTTTAAAATTCCCCATTTCGTTATACGTCACGGCCATCATGAAATAAACCTTCTCATCATCCGGGTTAAGTGCTATAGACTTTTTATAATTTTTCAATGCATTCTTCATATCACCCATGTCCAAACTATAATTACCCATGGTAAAATATAGATATGGATCATCAGGTAATTTTCTTTTTGCTTCATTAAGGTCCTCTATACACAAGTCCATTACACCCAAATCGAGATAAGCCGCTGCTCTCAATGCTAGCAATTCAGCATTATCTTGCAACTGCATGGCTTGACTATACGCTTGTATGGCATTTTCATAGTCCCCCATTTTATGAAAAATGTTTCCGCTGAGTAAAAGCAAATCAAAATCAACCTTGAAATCATTTGCTTGTAGATCCCCCAATATTCTCTCATATTCGCCAATAGCGTACAAACACCGGTATTCACTCAACTTTTTTGGTGACATAACAGATTGAGAATTAGCTGATAACACAAAGAAGGTCATCATAACTAGGAACTGGAAAACAACGGAATACTTTTTAACTAAAAATCTCATAGAACGGACTTATACATACGCGTACGTATAAACCCATAAAAAGTTATTCCTGAAGGATTATAGGCAATGTTATCAGAGCTATAGCATGATGCCAAATATTAACGATGTTCTTAGAATAGAAAGTTAAACATATAAACTCTTTAAGTTCCAAAATAGATACTTTTGCACCAATGACAAAAGAAAAAAAACCGCTGATACTGGTTGTCAATGATGATGGTTACCATGCTAAAGGAATAAAAAGTCTCGTAGAAGTAATATCAGATTTCGGAGAAGTTTTGGTGGTTAGCCCAGCTAAACCCCAATCCGGCATGGGTCACGCCATAACCGTAAGTGACATATTACGCCTCACCAAGATTTCTGATTTTGGTAATATAGAGGCGTATTCATGTTCTGGCACCCCAGTTGATTGTGTTAAACTTGCCATATATACTGTTCTGAAAAGGAAGCCAGATCTTATCGTATCTGGTATAAATCACGGTGGAAATTACTCAATAAGTGTTTTATATTCTGGAACAATGTCCGCTGCTGTTGAGGGAGCAATTGAAGGCGTTCCAAGTATAGGTTTTTCTTTAAATGATCACTCGCTAGAGGCTGACTTCGAAGCATCTAAAAGAATAGTGAGGGCCGTTGTTGGCAAGGCCCTTAAAAATAAATTGGCAGAAAACATCTGTCTTAATGTGAACATACCAGCCTTAAAATATGACCAGATCAAAGGGATAAAAGTATGTCGACAAGGGATGGGTAACTGGGAAGATAACTTTGAAGATCTCCGAGATCCTTCAGGTCTTCCTTATTATTGGCTGGCAGGTAAATTTCAGAATTTAGATAAAGGCGAGGATACTGATATTTGGGCGATCGAAAATGGCTATGTATCAGTAGTTCCTGTGCAGTATGACATGACAGCCCATCAAGCTATAGCGGGCATAAATAATTGGGAATTAGAAAAATAGAGATTGAATAATAACGTAAAAAATATTTTTACCGGAATTCTTCTAGGTATTATTGGTCTTGCCCTTGGGGTGGCCCTAATGGTTGTACTATATATGTCATTGACACATGTAAACATTAGTTTTATTAAGAAAAACTACGATTTGATATGGAACAGCAGCCCAATGCAAATGGCCACGGGGTGCCTACTTATAAATTTCATACTTTTCTATTTCTTTATGCGCAAAGAGAAATATATGCATTCCCAAGGCGTTATGATCGTATGCATATTGGTTGTAATCTTTTCCTTAACATCCTGACATGAAATTATTTATCATAGCAGGTGAAGCTTCAGGGGACCTACATGGTTCCAATTTAATCCTTGAATTAAAACAACTCAATCAGAATATTGACATAAAAGCTTGGGGAGGTGACTTGATGCAGAAAGCTGGCGCTGACATATTAAAACACTATGAGGAATTAGCCTTTATGGGGTTTGTAGAAGTTGTGCTAAACATTCGTACAATTAAAGCAAATTTCAAGAAATGCAGAAAGGACATTGAGGAGTATCAACCCGATGTGGTTTTAATGATAGATTACCCCGGGTTTAACCTTCGCCTTGCGCCATTTATAAAAAAGAAGAATATTCCTATAGTTTATTATATCTCGCCCCAAATATGGGCTTGGAAACAAAGTAGAATTCATCAGATTAAAGCCCTCGTTGACAAAATGCTGGTAATTCTGCCGTTCGAAAAGGATTTTTACAAGAAGTTTGGCGTTGACGTTGACTTTGTTGGGCACCCTTTGATTGATGCGATAACAAATGATGCCAATAAGCATGATGAATCAGATAAAGCTTCAGATAAAATTTTAGCCCTTTTGCCTGGTAGTAGAAAACAAGAGATTAGTAAAATGCTACCTATTATGTTAGATAGCGCTAAAGAATTCCCAGATTTCACACCAATACTCGCTGGCGCTCCAGGAATTCCAAATGATTTCTACAATGGTGTTATCGGTGCAGATCAAATCACTATACACAGAGGAGGAACGTATCCACTTCTGAAGAATTCACATATGGCATTGGTAACCTCTGGAACAGCAACGTTAGAAAGCGCGTTATTAAAGGTGCCAGAAGTTGTTTGTTATAAGGGCAATTACATCTCATATCTTATTGCCAAAAAATTAGTGAAGGTGAAGTACATATCATTAGTAAACCTAATCATGGACGAATCTATAGTTAAAGAACTTATTCAAAAGAGTTGCAACAAAACTCTCATTGTTAACGAACTAAAAAAACTAGAGTCTGGAGTCTCGAGAAAAACCATGCTGAATGATTTTGATCGATTAGAAGCTCATTTGGGTGGAGCTGGTGCATCTCGAAAAGCAGCCGAAGCGGTGTTTAAAACTCTTCAATTGAAGACTTCAGAGTCGACAGGGTAAGCATATTTTTACGCCACAATAATTTCCATGAATAAATACCTGATTTTAACATCCTTCGTTTTCTGCTTTCTAATGGGAAGTACCCAAACGGTTAGGATTGGTATCTGGAGAGACAATAATAGAACCGATAGATTTTACTTCATGACATTGGATGAATCCGTTTGGATGGCCGATAATAGTAAAATAACAATCCCAGCCAATAAAACATTGTATTTTACAAGTAAGGATGGTAAAATTAGATTGAGCACAGCTGAGAAAGTTTATGGTCTATACAACACTGTTAGGTCTATTAGTGAGGGAAATTACCACTTACTATCCCTGAAACCTTCGAGAACAGAGCAGATTTACAATGGTTTCATTGAAGTGGATACTGATACTTTGGGCCTACAGGTTGTTAACTGTTTCAAAGACATAGATAATTATATCTCGGGTGTGGTAGAGGCAGAAACTGGAAAAGAGCAAAACAAGGAGTTCTATAAGGCTCAAGCAACGATAAGCAGAACGTTTGCAATGAGTAACTCAAGAAGACATGAAGCGGAAGGGTTCAATCTCTGTGATCAGGTTCATTGCCAAGTGTATCATGGAGTGAGTCGATTCAATCCAGATATAAAGCTAGCAACCGAAGAAACCGCAGGTGAAGTGATCGTTGATCCAGAGATAAACTTAATCACCGCATCTTTTCACTCTAACTGCGGAGGCATCACAACAAACTCTGAAGATGTTTGGTCGAAGTCTCTCCCCTATTTAAGAAGTATTACAGACACTTTCTGTGTATCAGGAGTTCACTACTCTTGGGATCATCATATTGATTCAGAAAAGTGGTTAAATCATCTTAGTAAGCAGTACGCCATGAGCATTACGGATTTCGAAAGAAGTGATCTCTTGCAATTTGAGTCCACCAGTAGAGAACGTTTTCTACAATTCAATTCAACGCGTATCGAACGTAAAGAAATAAGAAGCAAGTGGGATTTGAAATCAACATTTTTTGATAGCACCATTAAAGGCGATGAGATAATACTAAATGGTCGAGGTCATGGTCATGGTGTAGGACTTTGCCAAGAAGGTGCAATGGAAATGAGCCGTATAGGTTATAAATATGCTGAGATTCTCCAATTTTATTACACCGATGTGCATCTCATTCACAAAACCATGATGGACTTTTTCAAAGATGGTCAGTAAGTCTTTTGGATAAAAAAGTAAAACCCGGAATTCCGACTACAAGAATCCCAGGTTTTAACAATCAAAATTAAGCCAATTCCCTTCTCTGATTTACCCTAACAAACCAAATGGCCGTGAGCAATAAGCTCAACATGAAGATGGAGGCTAATATCATTGTCATTGGTCCATCACTAACGCCTTTCCAGAACACTGGAACAACATTCTCATCCTCGATATCCACGGTATATTGATGCACGTAATACCCATAGCTTTTTTTGTCCCATCCTGTCAATGCTCTTAATTCATCCACCTCCAACTTTCTTCGAGATTTCAAATCTTGTAAATAATCTTGACCTGCATCACAGGAAAGATCTCCATATGCTGGATGATGTATCACATATCTAGCTTGGAAGTTTTCTTTGTTAGGTGTTTCCAGAAAAAGCAAATCTTGAGGAAACTGATCTCTTGAGTACCTGACATGTAAACGAGTAAAATAAACTGAACCTCCCATACTACGCTGATTTATCCATTTGACACCAGATTCTTGAAAGTCTACCCAATGAGGAGCAGGTGCTACACAGGGATCACACTTCATCATTCCGGATTGTGGGCTTACATTCCAAGCATATTCCAGGAACACTGCATTCTTCCCTTCCTTATCATAAGCCTTCTCAAAAGCATCTTTGTAGAAATCTCCAAACTGAGAGCGATCTAGAATAAATTTTGGGATGTTCCTGTCTGTTGGCATTTTTACTGTTCTGTAGTTTGCACACTCTATTCTACCCTTCTTACTCATAGCGTAGACTAACATATCCTGCTCTCCAGTTGAATTTGCCATTCCCAATCTAATCGGAAGCATAAATCGATCATGGTGATATGAAATTTGCAGTGGTCTCAAATACTCGGTATTGCCCTTGATTTTCTTCGTATCAACTTTTACCACGAAGAATTTCATCTTGTTTTTGATATATGGCTTCAAGACTTCTTGCGCTTTTTCAGGTATCTTATAACCATTGATCTCCAACCACTCTTGAAGTCCAGTAGACTTTGTCGCAGATAAAATTAGAATATCATACTCTTCGACATTGTACTTTGCCTCAATAGTTACTCCGTATTCCTTATTCTTTCTAACAGCAGATTTACTTATGGGTGCGACATTATCCATAAATCCAATGGAAACTGCATCTTCCATTAATTCGTACTCTGCTACTTCACATGGATTAGAGTCGTAGTACTCAACCATACGAGGTGCAGAATAGGCATCGAGTCGATCAAAGAGCCCTCTAGAAACTACCTTAATATCTTCCCTATCCAAAATAACTGGAACAGGAACAACCATAGCGAATTGATCTACATCACCTTTGAAATCATTACTCATGGTAATGGTATTCAGGTTCCCATCACGAACCAAGATAACTTGAGATTTATTATTGAACAAAGAAGATGAAGCCTTTGCTACATAGAAGCCACAAAATGGCTGAGCTGTTTGCGCGATTAGCAATACAATTGCCAATATTAGAACTGTTTTTTTCATAGAATTATATTGTTGATTTATTAGTGAGACCAAGCAATGGATTGATCTTGTCTTGTGATTTATACCAAACAAACCGCTTGGCTGGAAAGAACTTATCGATTAAAACCGTGAATGGAGTAATTAAGAACAATGCCCATATTGAAGATGTATAGAGATAGAACCATTGACTTAAAGCAAAAGTTAGCATCGCTAATAGTAATGTCCAGAAGTATCGATAGCTTTTATTATCAGGTGTTGTCTTTGGATCGGTAATCATAAAGAAGGCGAAGAGCAAGAGAGATCCACTCGTAAATTTGTGGAGCAAGACGTCCATCCCCCAACCAAGAAATAATACCGTTCGCACATATTCCATCACAAACAAGCTGCCAAGAAAGATGTATGTCACATCCAACCTTCCAACCTTAAGGAGTACAATGGATCCTGTCGCAATAACCATAAAAAGCAAGACGACATCATTACCCCACTGCCCTGGCGAAATCCATGCGCTATCTGTTATTATAAGCAGAATGATTATTCCAATATTTGATGGATTAAAGAGATGTTTATTATTTATCCTCAGCATAAACTTGGCAGCAATACCAATGAAAGCGGCAAAGGCCATAACTAATTCACTATTGGTTCTCAGTAAAAGGCATATTCCAAGCGCAGTGATTGCTGCGCTCTTTAGCCCCTTAATTTCATTTAATTTCCATAAACTAAAAATTGCCTGAGTCAAAAGAGCTGTTGATATTGCACTCCAGAAATAAGTTATGTGATCCTGCCAATTTAGATTCAACATACCATATCCTATGAATATGGAGAGATATAGAATTTGGAAGTGACGAGCGTCTTTAAGAAAACTTTTGAGCCAAACCATGCGATTCGTTTTTTTGTTTGTGCTTATAGATACACGCCAAAAAACGAATGGTTCAATTTAATATTCGAGAAGTTTATTTATACTTAAATGAGTTGCGCCTGAATCCAAACTAGAAAAGCGATTTTCTTGCGAAAAAGCAATCTATTTTATAAGAACAAACCTATCGCTAAGCTTGAATTCATCTGAATAAAGAGTCATTAAATACATTCCAGGCTCTTTATTTTTAAGAGAATATTGATAATTATTTTCGCCATAAACAAAAAAAGCTGCTCTACGATTCTCGCAAAGCAGCTTTTCAAATATTATTGAAATAATTTTAAAATCTATCTTACGATTTCAAATCTTTCTGTTCTTAGAACATCGTCTACAACCAGAG
>JBLIMR010000030.1:0-31133 GCA_047638815.1 Gammaproteobacteria bacterium | reverse complement strand
CGTAAGGTTCTCAAGCTTTTTGAAAATGCTGGTGTTGATAGACGTTATTCAATAATGGATGCAGAAGAAGTCTTTTTAAACACTTCATTTGAAGAAAAAAACGACATTTACGTTAGAGAAGTTATTGCTCTAGCTGAAAGTGCTCTTTTAAAATCCTTGGAAAAAGCAAACCTCAAGCCTGAGGATATTGACTACATTATCACAGTGAGTTGTACTGGTATTATGATTCCGTCTTTGGATGCCTATTTGATAAATCGCTTAAAGATGAAACAAGATATCGTGCGTTTACCAGTTACTGAGATGGGTTGTGCTGCAGGTGTTTCAGGCATTATTTATGCGAAAAATTTCTTAAAAGCAAATCCTAACAAAAGAGCGGTCGTAATTGCAGTGGAGTCACCAACAGCGACCTTCCAGTTAGACGATTTTTCAATGGTAAATATTGTTAGTGCTGCTATTTTTGGTGATGGCGCTGCCAGTGTTATTTTGTCTTCCTATGAAAATGAAGAAGGTCCTGAAATTAAAGATGAAGCCATGTATCATTTTTATGATGCCGAACATATGATGGGTTTTAAATTGGTAAATACCGGTTTGCAAATGATTTTGGATATTACAGTTCCCGAAACCATTGCCGATCATTTTCCAAATATCGTACACCCTTTTTTAGAACGAAATGGAATAAACATTCAAGATATAGATCATCTTATTTTTCATCCAGGAGGAAAAAAAATTGTCCAAACAATTGAAGATTTATTTGGGTCCCTAGGGAAAAACATAGACGACACCAAAGAAGTTCTTAAATTGTATGGAAATATGAGTAGTGCTACGGTACTGTATGTTTTAGAGCGTTTTATGGACAAAAAATTACCTAAAGGAGACAAAGGCTTAATGTTAAGTTTTGGGCCAGGGTTTTCGGCACAACGTATTTTATTAGAATGGTAAAAGAGTTTGAACATAAAAACTACTGGGCACTTATTTTAGGAGGCTCTAGTGGGCTGGGATTAGCAACTGCAAAAAAGCTAGCTGCTCACGGCATGAATATTTGTATAGTTCATAGAAATTCAAGATTACAAGAAGCTGAAATCAAGCTTGAATTTAACAAAATAAAAGCTGAAGGTATTCAGTTTATATCTTTTAATATGGATGCCATAAATCATGAAAAACGTCAGGACATAATTCTCGAATTACAGCATTTTTTAGGCGAAAAAGGCAAAATTAGAACTTTGGTACATAGCATCGCTAAAGGCAATTTAAAACCGATGATTGAGGATGATAAACCGCCTTTAAAAAATGACGATTTTAATTTAACCATAAACGCTATGGCGATTAGTTTATACGATTGGACAAAAGCTATTTTTGAAGCCAGTCTATTTGCTAAAGATACAAGAATCATCAGTTTTACGAGTGAGGGAAATACCAAAGCATGGAAAAACTATGCAGCGGTCTCTGCGGCAAAAGTGGCATTAGAAGCACTTACTAGAAATATAGCTTTAGAGTTTGCCCCTTACGGCATTAGAGCCAATTGTATCCAAGCTGGAGTTACCAATACGGCATCATTACAAATGATTCCAGGTCATGAAAAAATTAAAAAACATACCTTACTTCGAAATCCGTTTCAGCGGCTAACAACTCCTGAAGATGTTGCCAATGTAGTTTATTTATTGAGTAAAGATGAAGCCGGTTGGATTAATGGAAGCGTTATTCCTGTTGATGGAGGTGAGCATATTTCTTAAATTAAAATTGGCATGACATCAACTCAAATAATAAAGCTATTACCTTATCAACAACCTTTTCTATTTGTTGATGAATTGACCATGATTTCTAGTGAAGGCATCACAGGGACTTACACTTTTAAACCAAACGAATATTTCTATAAAGGACATTTTAAAGACAATCCTATTACGCCTGGTGTCATACTCACAGAATGTATGGCGCAAATTGGTGTCGTGTGTTTAGGAATTTATATTTTAAAAGAAAACATGTCTAATGAAAAGAATCTTCAAATAGCCTTAACGTCCAATCAAATTGATTTCTTTTTACCTGTATTTCCTAATGAGAAAGTAACCGTTATTTCAGAAAAAGAAGTTTATCGATTCAATAAATTAAAGTGTAAAGTGAAGATGTTAAACGAAAAACATGAATTGGTTTGTAGAGGTACAATTTCGGGAATGATAAAACCAACAGCATATGACCGTTCATAAAAATAATAGAGACCTATGAAACATAGAGTTGTTATTACAGGGATGGGAGTTGTTGCACCAAATGGTGTGGGATTGCCCGAATTTACAAACGCCATAAAAAAAGGAGCATCTGGAATAACGTATCATCAAAATTTGAAAGATTTAGATTTTTCATGCTGCATTGGCGGAATTCCCAAGGTTTCAGATGAAAAAAAACTAGACTATTTTACCCCTTTGCAATTGCGCGGATTTAATAGTTCAGGCATTTTATATGGCTGCATGGCAGGCATAGATGCTTGGAAAGATGCTGGTTTTTCTTTTGATTCTGAAAGTAAACTAGATTACAACAGTGGTACCATTTTTGGCACAGGAACCTCCGGAGTAGAAAAATTTAGAGAAGCCATTTATAAACTTGATAATAAAGAAGTAAAACGATTAGGAAGCACTGTTGTTGTGCAAACCATGGCAAGTGGAGTGAGTGCTTTTTTAGGGGGAATGTTAGGTTTGGGTAATCAAGTGACTACCAATTCATCAGCTTGTACTACGGGAACTGAAGCTATTATTTTAGGTTTCGATCGCATACAGTCTGGCAAGGCAAAACGTATGCTAGTTGGCAGCTGCAGTGATGATGGTCCTTATATTTGGGGAGGTTTTGACGCCATGCGCGTAATGACGTATAAGCATAATGACACACCCGAACAAGGCTCTAGACCTATGAGTATTACTGCCAGTGGCTTTGTTCCTGGAAGTGGTTCCGGAGCATTGGTTCTGGAATCATTAGAAAGTGCTTTGGAGCGTAAAGCAATCATATATGCTGAAGTTTTAGGTGGTGCATTAAATTCTGGAGGACAACGTAAAGGAGGTACCATGACAGCTCCAAATGCTGAAGCCGTAGTGCGTTGTATAAAAGAAGCTATTAAAAATTCTGGCATTTCCGCTAACTCAATTGATACTATTAACGGCCACTTAACAGCCACATCAAAAGATAGCTTGGAAATTGAAAATTGGACCAAAGCATTGCATAGAAAAGGAGTAGATTTCCCCTATATCAATTCATTAAAAGGGATGGTTGGGCATTGTTTAGCTGCAGCTGGAAGTATTGAAAGTGTCGCTACTGTTTTACAGCTGAAAGAACAATTCATCTTTCCAAATATTAATTGTGAAGATGTTCACGCAGAAATTTCAAGTTTAATTTCTGAAGAAAAAATACCTAAAAAATTATTAAAAACAAAAGTTAATATTGCGGCAAAAGCAAGTTTTGGTTTTGGTGATGTAAACGGATGTATTATATTTAAAACTTATTCAGTCTAATATTTATATGGAAAAAGAAGCCTTAATTGCCAAACTAAAAGCAATCGTTAAACCTTACATTCAAGATGAAGAAGCTTTCAAAAACTTATCTGAAAACACTGACTTTGTTAAAGATTTAAAAATTAATTCTGCTAATTTGGTAGATGTTATTTTAGATGTTGAAGACGTCTTTGATATTAGAATTGAAAATGAGGACATGGAAAAAATGTTGTCTGTAAAAGCTGCTATGGATATTGTGAATGAGAAATTGGCAGCAAAATGATTGGCAACGATATTATTGATTTAAAAATAGCCTCCTTAGAATCTAACTGGAAAAGACCTCGCTTTTTAGATAAGGTATTTTCAAATGAAGAACAGTTGCTTATCTTAAATTCTAAAAACCAATCGCAAATGGTTTGGTTACTTTGGAGCATGAAAGAGGCTGCATATAAAATTTATGTTCAGCAATATGGAGGGCGATTTTTTAATCCTAAAAAATTAAGATGTGAATTGGTTTCCAAGCGTGAAGGTTTGGTTGATTTTAATGGAAATCAATATGTCACCAAATCTGAAATAAGCGATGATTTTATAAATACCTTGGCATATTTGGAAAAACCGAAAATAACAATAATCAATTGTTTTAAAACTGAAGACACCTCTTATAAAACCCAATCCCACACAGCAAAACAAAAGCTTCTAAAAGCCTTCTCGAAATTAAAGGAAGTGTCTATTAAAACCTTAGACATCAAGAACGATAAAAATAGTGTGCCTAGGTTATTTTACAATGGTAATGAGCAAAGTGATTCATTTTCAATAACGCACCATGGATTTTATGGTGCCTTCGCTATTTCTTTTTTTACACCGACTCAATCTTAGTAAGGACCATTCTTATTCGGTCTTATAGTCTATTTACTCAAACAGAGAAAATAAAACAAATTGACCCTTTTGATGATCTCGAGCAGGTTATTTTAGAATGAATTACCAAAATACAGTATGATTCTTACGCAATCAAAGAAAAAAGCCTCAACAATCTGTGTGATTATTAAGGCTTTATACCTATTAAAAGTGGACCCATTTGCACCTATATATAATCTCGTAACATGGAGTCATAAGGAGTTACTAAGCTCTTTTTAATTCAACTCTTTGTTTAACGGAAAAGTTAGTGTCTTTTTACACGCCACATTTCATACACAAACCGTTGGAAAATAGTTGAAAATCGTTCCGAAGTTATTTGGTTTTGGTGTTTTTTATATTCCTACTTTCCACGTACAAAGTTACAAACCTCTATTCTAGAATTCGCCATTAATTACTATCTTTAGAAACGAAATCAAAAACAATACGATAGTGAATCCCTTGTTAAAAAAACTTTCCGTACTTATCTTTTTTTTCTGCACCACGATATGGTCCCAAAATATTGGTGAATCATATATCAATGAATGGAAACAATTCTATCCTTCAAAGGCACTTTCAGAGGGAATTCATGCTTCGATTTTTCAATTCGAAGATTTATCCGAAGAAAAAATCATAAAGTGGCTCGACTTCAATGAGCGAATCTTACTAGAACTATTAAAAGAAAAGAACATAGATCCCCTAGATGGGCGTCTGCTAAGTGTTAAAGTGCAATCTGAAATTGACAAATGGAAAAAACTTTCACTACATAAGAGTTCACTTTCATTGTATGGAAGAATCATTTCAAATGCCTTGGATCCTGTCATAAAAGCTGATTATCTTATTAAATCCGAAAAAGCGGATCTTATTTGCCAACGTTTGCTTCAAGTAGCGAATATCAGTGATGCTGCAAAAAACAACCTTATGGCAGTGACCGAAGATGATCTAAAAAACGGAATCAATCAACTTGGTTCGATTTTAGAGTTTTATAAAAATGACTTGAGCGAAACCCTTGAAAACGAATTATCAATTTCAATGTGTTCGAACTTCAAGGAAAATATTGAGACTGCGATTAAAAGTTTAGAGGCATTGCTATCATTTGCGAACAATGAACTAATTGCTAATAGTAAACAGTCAAAAAAGATTCTCGGGCATGACGAATATGCTCGAAGGCTAAAGTTATATACCGATAGTGAACTGTCACCAGAAGAACTTTCAGAAATGGCTTTGGAAGAAATAGAAATCGTTCGAGGATTAATGGGCGAGGTTTCAAAAACATATTTGAAATCAGCTTATCCTAACAGTCTCATCCCAGAAAATTACGTACAACTTGTATCAAAAGCCCTCGCGGATATGGAAAAGGATGCTCCTTTAAATGCGACGGATTATCTTCAATTCTGGAATCAACTATCGGAAGCTGCTGTAAAATTTATTGAAGAAAATCACATTGCAACTTTACCAAAAAACCAAACATTGCGAATAATAACCGCGCCAGAAAGTGCTGGCCCAGCAGCCAGAATCGGCTGGGTCTCCAGTGCTCCACCATTTGATCCGAACCCTATCACGACTTTGAATTTACCTTCGATTCCTGAGACTTTACCCAAACAAGAACAGATAGACTTTTGGGCATCGTTTAATAAGCCATTCAACCGAATGATTGTGATTCATGAACTTTTCCCTGGTCATTATATGCAGCTAAAAATCAGTAGGGAAACACCACACCCCATTCGTTTATTGTTCCCATATGGTATATACACAGAAGGTTGGGCCACCTTTACCGAAAAAGTATTACTCGATGCTGGGTGGGAAAAACATAATCACCTTACCCTATTGGCACATTTACGTAAACGGCTTGAAAATGCAAATCGGTCATACACTTCAATGCAAGTACATTGCAATGGATGGAGTCAAGACCAAGTTTTGAAATTTTCAACAGAAACCTCATTATTGGCTCGGCAATTTGCAAAAAGTCTTTGGGGTCGAATAATAAATTCTCCCATGCAATTAACATCTTACTTTTTAGGAGGAAGGCAATTCACAATATTGTTACACTCAGAAAAAGAGCGCCTTGGAGATAAATTCGATTTGAAATTTTTTATGGATACGATTATGAAAACCGGACCCATTCCTATAGATGAATTCTACGGCATATTTGCCAAAACATCACCAAATTAAGTTATGAAACGTAATGAAATTAGACCAGGCTACACTGTTTCAAAAGTTATCAAAGGCGGATGGCATCTTGCTGGAGGACACGGTAGCATCGATGAAAATAAGGCTCTCGAAGATATGCATGAATTCGTCAAGGCTGGTATTACCACTTTTGACTGTGCCGATATTTATACTGGTGTTGAAGAACTGATTGGTAAGTTCCGAAAAAAATATCACGCCGAATTTCGAGCAGGCGATCTACCCTCCATTCAAGTACATACCAAATACGTGCCTGACTATGGTGCTCTAGCAACTTTAAAAAAAGAAGACACGGTCAAAATTATTGATCGTTCGCTTAAACGTTTACAGGTTGAACGACTCGATTTGGTTCAATTTGCCTGGTGGGATTATCAATTTCCACGATATCTAGAAACAGCAGTACATCTCTCTGAATTACAAAAAAGTGGTAAGATAAGATACATTGGCGTCACTAATTTCGATACGCCTCGAATCGAGGAAATGCTCGACGCTGGAGTTGAAATTGCAGCAAATCAAGTACAGTACTCCATACTTGATCGTCGTGTTGAAACAAATATGACCGCCTTGGCGCAAAAGCATAACATCCCATTTCTGTGTTATGGAACTGTGGCTGGCGGATTTTTAAGCGACCGTTATTTGGGAGCGCCAGATCCAATACAACCATTAGAAAACCGCTCGTTGACAAAATACCGCTTGATTATTGATGAATTTGGTGGATATCACCTCTTTCAAAAAATGCTTCGAACACTTCGCAAAGTTGCGGATAAACATGAAGTTGGTATTGCTGAAATCGCCAGCAAATATATCCTTCAAAAATCTATGGTTGGTGGAGTTATCGTCGGCGCCCGAAATAGCAAACACCTCAACGGTCTACAAAAGTTGGACAGTTTTTCCTTGGATGAAAACGACTTGAACAAAATATCTGAAATAACAAACCATAGTGAAGGGCCTAATGGACCTTTCTATGAATTAGAGCGAGACAAAACAGGGAAGCATGGCGCCATCATGAAATACAACCTCAACGAAATCTGATGCCTATGGAACTCAATCTACAAGAAGAAAATAATCGTTCCCTCAAATTTCATGGAGGGATTTTTGGAGCGTTGCTCCCATTCATGGTTTTCATTGTAGGTGTAGTATTCATAGCCCTATCTGGAGCACCTGATGAAAAAGGATTTTGGCCCATCTTGATATTAGCTATTGGTATCGGGTTGATTTTAGCAAAAGATAGGACTGCTTTTTCAGAAATTGTCATATCAGGTATGTCTCAAAAAATAGTAATGATTATGATTACGGCTTGGATACTTGCCTCGATTATAGGAGTGCTTATGACCCTGACCGGATTTGTCGAAGCTCTTATTTGGATTTCAGATCAACTCCATCTTAATGGCATCGGTTTTGTCATTGCCACTTTTATTATCTGTTGTATCGTTTCTTTGTCAACAGGTTCAAGTTTTGCGACCATATTAATTTGTAGTCCGTTACTCTACCCTACAGGTGGAATATTAGGTGCTCACTTACCCTCTTTGGCAGGAGCCATAATAGGAGGTGCTGCGTTTGGAGATTTTATCGCGCCCATATCAGATACAACAATTGCTAGTGCTTTGAGTCAAAAAACCAAAATCGGAGCGACGGTAAAAAGTCGAATTAAATATATCATTCCTGCGGCTTTTCTGGCATTGGTCTGTTATACTTTGACGGCATTTTGGTTCAATGATATAGGTAACACAAATGAAAACATTTTAACAGGGAAACCTAAGGGTCTCATCATGTTATTAGTTCCAGCACTTATCATTTATCTTTTTCTGAAAGGAAAACATCTACTACATGGTCTGCTTTTCGGACTATTATTCGGAACTGTTTTAGGTTTAGCCTCAGGGCTTTTGCCAATGGCGCAATTAATGTCATTAGACTTAGAAAATTTTGCTGCCAAAAGCTTTGTTATCGATGGGATCAATCGAGCTGTCGGTCTGAGCATCTTTACTATTTTATTAATGGGTCTTGTCGCCACACTAAAAGCAAGTGGACTTATGACCAAGTTAGTAGACTTTGCGGCTCTACGCACAAAAACAGAAAAACAGGCTGAAGGTTGGATTGCTACTGTGATGAGCATGGCTGTACTGTTGACTACCCATAGTATTGTCGCCATATTGATGGTCACCGATTTCACGAACAAAACCGGCGAAAAACTTGGAGTTTCAAAAATCAGAAGAGCAAATTTATTGAGCTTGATTGCCTGTATATTCCCATTTGTGTTGCCTTACTTTATTCCTGTGATTTTAATGGCGAATATGACGGCAACAGGAAAGGAGTTCGGTATACCCCAAGTTAGCCCTTTTGAAGTGGGATTGTTTAATTTTATGTCATGGGGCTTATTGGTTATGGCTCTGTTAACGATTTTTTTTGGATTCGGTAAAAATAAAAAACTACAAGAAATAGATGAGTAAGGAAAACGAACTTCGCGATGATCAATTTGAATTGTACGACCTTGAAATTGTCGTAGAACGAATCGATGGAAATTGTACTTGCAATATGACCGTCGGCGATACCTTTTATTTAAAAGGAGGAAAAATCTCTATGCCCAACAAAAGCGATTTTTGTCTCTATGCCTTACAGTCGACCATACCTTTGCTCCCAACCAAACAGCGTAAAAACAACCCAGCCGATTGGATGGAAACCGACTCGCGGGTAACCTGTCCCGATCCGGCTTGTGGCCTTATTATGAGTATCAATCGTGACAAACTTCGGGTTATAAATCACGATGATGTCAGTCCTATAAAATGGAAAAAAAGTTCGAAGTAACCATTACAGCTGAAAAATTGTAAATTCAGCATTCCGCTATATAGTACTATTATTAAATATGTAGTATCAATTTCTGTTTTTTATTTGTTGCTCAATGTTAATTTAACCTCAATAAAACGAATAGGATTACCAATGATTTGTTTGCTTTTAATTAGCTCTTTCCGCGCAGCCTTAGGTTCGTCTTTAAAATTTTTAGTAGTTTAAATATTGTAAAATATACGTGGAAATTCACTAGTAAATCAAAACATTATACCTGTAAAAGTCAATGATAATAAGTATTAAGAGAAGATTTGTTCGAGCATATACTTTAGTACTCAAAGAAAAAACCTCAATAATCTATGCGATTATCAAGGCTTTATAAGTGTTTAAAGTGGTCCCACTTGGGCTCGAACCAAGGAGGCTACTTGTCCTAAATCCAATAACTTAATTATGAACAGCACTACGAAGATGGAAAAAAGCATGGCTACTATAGGTTATATAAAAATAATGGAGAATTAGATTTTGAATGGCAATATAAAAATGGCGTTAAAATTGATGTATAAATATAAAAAAACGATTTGCCAACACCGTGTATAATTAATTGCTAGTACTCGCCTACTTACGAAAATCCTCGCGGATTTTCTATTCGGTTTGTATTTGTTAAATTAGTTCCTGAAACACGCAACTAACCATACACAAACCGTTAGCGGCAATGCAAAAAAAAATCGTGCACCAATATAAAACCGAGCAAATATTAAAATAATCGGTAGTTTTCAACATTTCATACCTCACTCATACCTTTTTCCTACCCCTTTTATACCTAAATTATTGAAAGTCTAAATTAGATTTGCTCTGAACGAAAATATTAACATTAAATTTAGAGTTATGAAAACGAACACAATTTTATTATTTATTTTAGTTGCAAGTGGCAATTTTATGTCCATGGGGCGGCCCATAGCGTGTTTTCCTATTTCGCCGCTTTTGGAAATTTGACCCTCAAAAAGCATTATGTTGATGGCGTTGAGCAGCCTATCGGCGCCAATTTGCTTGTCTTTTCAAACTAAGAAAGGTGTCAAGGCCTATTTGAAAAATTCTTCAATGTTCGCTCTGTTTGTCACCCCTTAGTTCAGTTTTTGCCTCCGTTTTTTTCGTATTTGTTTCTATAGTGTTAGCAAAAGGTTAGCCCGATGTTTTATTTGACTGCCAAGCCTCAAATGTTTCACGGTTTAATAACATTGTGTTAAACTCGGTTTAGTGCACTCAAGCTATTTTTGTGTTCAACAATAAGCTAAAAAACTAAGCAAAAATGAAAACAATTTTATCTACGGTGTTAGTGCTTTTGACCAGTATCACCTGGGCTCAATCGGGCCAAGTAAAAGGACGTGTTTTGGATCAAGACAATTTTCCCCTTCCGGGAGCAACCATTATGACCCAAAACTCCGGCGTAGCAGCAATTTCTGATTTTGACGGTTATTTCACCTTAACCGCTGTGCCTGTTGGTGAAGATCAGATCATGGTCTCATATGTAGGATTTGAGTCCAAGACGCAAAGCATTACGGTTAATGAGGGGCAGACTAGCTACCTTGAATTCAACCTCAGCGCCTTAGTGAATGAACTTAATGAAGTTGTGGTCTCAGGTTTTCAAGCGGGGATCAACAAGGCCCTGAACAAACAGCGCACTGACATTAACGTAACCAATGTTATCTCTTCAGATCAGATTGGAAAGTTTCCAGACGCCAATATTGGTGATGCCTTACGTCGCGTTCCAGGAATCAGCATGCAAAACGATCAGGGTGAAGCGCGAGACATCATTATTCGTGGTTTTGCGCCAGGGTTAAACTCCGTGACCTTAAATGGAGAGCGTATTCCTTCAGCTGAGGGAGACAATCGTCGTGTTCAGATGGACCTTATCCCTTCTGATATGATACAAACCATTGAAGTGAACAAATCTCTTACTCCTGACATGGAAGGGGATGCGATTGGAGGTTCTGTAAACTTAATTACGCGCTCTAACCCGAACCGTTTCCGTTTCTCTGCCACAGGGTCTTACGGACTTAACGCTATTCGTGATGGGTATAATGGAAGCGCTTCTTTTATCGTTGCTGACAAAGTGAGTGATAAATTCCGATATACTGTTAGTTCAAGTCTTCAAACCAATGATTATGGTTCTGATAACATCGAATTCGTATGGAATAACCCAGAAGATTGGGCGGCAGACAGTCCTCTTGACGAGCACGACATCCGTCGTTATGACGTAAAAAGAACACGTCGATCTATTTCGGCTAACTTAGATTACGCTGTGAACAACAATCACCAGTTCTACATCAAAAGCATGTACAACAATCGTGATGACTGGGAAAACCGTTTCCGTTTGCGTGTAGCAAAAATTGATTTGGAAGAAAACACTGTTCGCGTGCGCAAGCAAACCAAGGGGGGGGTTGATAACGATGACAACCAAAACCGTCGTCTTGAAGCCCAGAGCACTTACAAGATTGCGCTTGGTGGAGACCACCAGTTTGGCAATGTCCTCATGACTTGGAAAGCAAGTACTTCAAAAGCAGACGAACAACGTCCAAACGAGCGCTATATGCGTTTCGAGCAAAAAGCCGTGCCAATTTCTGCTGTTGACATCAGTGACCCAATGCGACCCGTAATTCGTTTTGCTGGCGATGCATGGAATGATGTGTCTGCCTTCAAATTCAATGAAGCTACAGAACAAAATGGGCTGACTGAGGAAACTGACCAAAGTCTTCGCCTTGATTTCAAATTGCCTGTAGCAAAAGTTGGGGCTTTCAAGTTTGGTGGGAAATATAAAAGCAAGGAAAAACTTAGAGACAATAACTTCTTCGATTATTCAGATTACCTAGAATCTCGTTACGCAACTATGGCCGATGTGGCCTTTGCAGACTACACTGTATCGGACTATTTACCAGGAAGTGAATACCGCCATGGGTTTTTTGCCACGCCAAAATTCCTTGGAGATGTTATTATGCCCCCAAGTGAAGGTCAATTGGTTCTAGAAGAGTTTATTACTTCAAACTATAACGCTAAAGAAGCCGTTACAGCCGCTTATGGAATGTTAACTTCTGAGATTGGAGATAAAACTAAAGTGATTGCTGGTGCGCGTTTCGAACAAACAGAAATCGAATACACCGGATACGGATATACGGTAGAAGAAGATGGTACTGAGCGTGTCGAGGAGTTGAAAGGTTCGGGAGATTATGGTAACTTCTTGCCAAGTGTTACAGTACAGCACGAGTTAACTGACGACATTGTGTTGAATGCAGCATACACCACTTCTTTAGGACGTCCTGGATACTTTAACATTGTCCCATTTAGAGCGATTATTGTTGAAGATCAAGAAATATCCGAAGGTAATCCGAACCTTGAAGCAACGGTCTCTCAGAACTTTGACTTCACTGCAGAGAAATACATGGGAAGCGTTGGTCTAATCTCTCTTGGTTTGTTCCACAAAAACATCGATAACTGGCTTTATACATATACCACAACCGAGTACGATTACGGTGATGGGAATGACTGGACTTATTCTCAAGTGCGTAATGGACGCACCGCGAGTGTCACAGGACTTGAGGTTTCACTACAAAGCAAACTTAAATTCCTTCCTGGATTCTTGTCAAACTTGACTTATTACGGAAACTATACCTTTACAGACTCTAAAACTGATGGTGTTGATGGTCGTGAAGATATACCTCTTGTGGGTGCAGTACAAAATATGTTCAATAGTTCTTTGGCCTATGAAACCAAAAAAATGTTCGTACGTGCCTCTTTGAACTATTCAGGCGAGGCCCTTGATGAGGTTGGTGTTGCAGAATGGGAAGATCGCTATTACGACCAACAACTTTTTGTTGATGTCAACGCGAGTTATGCCCTTAGCGATTCAATCCGTTTGTTTGCAGAGTTAAAAAACTTGACAAACCAGCCGTTACGCTACTACCAAGGAATCCCAGAAAGAACAATGCAATTAGAATACTACAACTACAGCTGGAGCGCCGGTGTTAAAATTGACTTCTAATGCAGAAAGTTTTAGTTTGTTTTTTATTAATTAGCTCTATGATCGGGTTGTCACAAAATGACAGCCCAGTCATTTTTGAAGTCTCTGCAGCATGCGAAACCACCCCTGTTGAGTCACCAGATGATGGGGCAGACGATCCCTGTATTTGGGTTCCTGATCACAATGTAGCTGGCACTATAATTGTTGGTACAGACAAAAAATTTGGTTTAGAAACTTATGATTTAACCGGCAACCGGATCAATCGATTTGGGTTCGGCAATATCAACAACGTGGATGTCAACCCTTATTTTTTTGAACCAAACCAGGACGGAATTGTAGCAAACGCTTTGGTTATCGGAACCAATCGATCGACCCACAGTGTCGATTTTTTCAACTTAGACGAATCGGGGGCCTTATCTCTTTTTCACCGTGAAGTTATCGGCCAAGAGATGGGCGATATTTATGGATTGTGCGCCTTTAGCGTGGGTGGAGTACATTATTTTGTGGCCAGCGATAAAGATGGGACTATTCTTCGCGCTTCTTACAAAGAGAAAACTAAAAACCCTTTGCAAAATGCGGCAGGAAAAATAGAGAAACAGGCCATTATTATCAATGAGACGCAGATATTTAAATTAAGTTCTACTGTAGAAGGTTTGGTGGCAGATACCCATCACAAAGTGCTGTATATAGCAGAGGAAGATCTTGGCATTTGGGCTTATCCTTTAGTGGACAATTCCGAGTTCTCGCCTCGTTTGATTATGTCGACAGACCCTGATCTATTGGTCCCTGATATTGAAGGGCTAACGCTTTATGATAAAGGTCAAGGCGATGGATATCTACTATGTTCTATTCAAGGAGCAAACAGTTATGGCATCCTGGATCGTAAATCCTTATCACTACTCAGTGTGTTTAAAATAGTTCCCTCTGACGGTATTGATGGTGCAGAAGAAACTGATGGTATCGATGTTACTTCTCGGGCTTTGCCTGGTTTTCCAAAAGGACTTTTTATTGTTCAAGATGGGTTTAATGACGCCGAAAAACAAAACTTTAAATTTGTAAATTGGGCCGATATTGAGTTCCGTTTACAAAACAATTAAAAAATGAATCGCTTACATCGTTTAGCAATAATTGTAATTCTTCTCGTTGGCTTTGTATTGCCTGAGTTGAGTCATGCCCAATTAACCTTAACTTCAAAAGATCTGCCTAGAGCCATAAATGAAACTTCTGGACTGGAAGTTAATAATGGGTTGTTTTTAACCTTTAATGACTCAGGGGGTACGACAGAATTATTCACATTTGATCAAGGGGGCCAACTTCTAAGTTCTATCACCGTGGAGCAGACAAAAAATATCGATTGGGAGGATATTACCGCTGATTTAGACCACTATTATATTGCCGATACTGGAAATAACTACGGCAACCGTTCCGATCAAAAAATTTATATTTTGAGTCGATCTTTTGTGCTTTTAGACAGCATCACCATTAGCTACAAAGCACAAACGTCATTCAAGAAAAGAAAAAAACATCCTTTCGACGCAGAGGCTTTGGCAAGTTTTGGCAATCAACTTGTGTTGTTTTCTAAAGATCGCAAAACACAGCAGTCATCAGTTTATCTAATTGATAAAAAAGCGGGGCATTACACCTTGAAGCCACAAGACTCCCTTGAGGTCGGCTGCCTGGTCACTGGAGCTGATTATCACGAGGCCTCCGGGCTAATGGGGCTTACCGGGTATTCCTCAGACGGAGTCCAATATCTCTTTCTGCTGCCGGATTTTACGGTGCCCTATGACCAATCCAAAATGGAAACTTTTGTATTGCCAGTTGCCCCGGCTCAAATTGAAGCAATCCATATAGAATCCCCTTCTATAATTTGGATGACTTCAGAAGATGAAGGCTTGGGTTTACCAAGGCTTTTTAAAGCGACGATTGAGTAATGTTCAATGGTCTATCTTTCTAAAATTAAACTCCAAAAAATAAGAAACCCCTCGAGAAGAAGGGTTTCTTAGAGTGGTCCCACTTGTTCTACCTTATAGTACAGTCATGTGGAGTGCTATAGAGTAATATGGAGTTTTGACGGTGATTTTTAATTTAAAGAATAGCTGTGTGGAGTGGTATGGATGTATAAAGGTGAGCATCAATTGAAAAACTAAACACAATTGCAATACGTTGTGGTGCCTCCAGAAGCTTTATATACTACATTTATTTGAACTAGTATATACTCGTGTCCTCTGTTTTTATGGGTTTATTCATATTATAAAAGCTTCTATGATTCTCTATGAACTTACGGATAATAGAACATAATCTAGACTAAATGCAGTTACAACAAAAATGTGCAATTAGGGTGCAGGTTGTTAATTTGTGATAATTCTTTTAGCTATAGGGAGTTGTCAAACTTAATATCATTTAAGTGAAATAACAGGAGAATTCACTTTTACTTTAATGCCGGATAATATTTTTATGATTTTTGTATATAGCAAGTAGGACTTTGCGAGCAAACAACTTTAAATGCAATATTGTATCTCATTTGTATCTCATTTGTATCTTGTTTAAAGTGAAGTGTTGCAATTATTGACATAATACATTTAGTATACGCAAATGATCCCAGAAAGAGGCGAGTAATAGCCTAGTATCACCCATGTTTGGCGAGTTTTTTAGCCCTCTCCTGAAATGGTGGTTTTTTACATTCCTGGAAATGGTGGGCAGTGGGATTGGGTTTAGAAACTTTACTAGAGTCGTCATTTGATGGTTTTAAATAAAGATTAGTGTTTTATTTATAAGTTTCCAAAAGTTTATTCTGTTCTTCTATTGCCATTTTGAATTCCATTTTTAAGTCATATACTAAATCACTTACACTTGGTGAGTTTGAAATAGTCGTCACACCTTGACCTGCCGACCAAATTGTAGCCCAAGCTTTAGCCTCGTCTTTGGTAGCAGTTAGTTCTTCTCCAAAATCTACTTTTTCTTTTCTGGCTAACATGTCTTTCGTAATACCCATAGCATTTAAACTAGGTGCTAAAAAGTTAGCAGAAACTCCAGAAACTGCTGCTGTATAAACAATATCATTAGCACCACAATCAATAATCATATCGCGATAGGCTTTTGGTGCTTTGCTTTCTTCAGTATTTATAAAGCGGGTCCCCATATAGGCTAAATCAGCTCCCATTTGCATGGCAGCAGCGATGTCTCTTCCTGTACTAATACAACCAGCTAGTAATATGGTTTTTTCGAAGAATTTTTTTATTTCTGATACCAATGGCATCGGATTAATAGTTCCTGCATGGCCACCAGCTCCAGCTGCGACTAGTATTAAACCATCTACCCCAGCTTCCGCTGCTTTTTCTGCGTGCCGCTTTTTAATAACATCATGAAATACCAAGCCTCCATAATTATGTACCGTCTCAACCAATTCTGAAACCGCTCCTAGAGAGGTTATGATTAAAGGAACTTTATGCTTAACACACAGTGCCAAATCTGCTTCTACTCTGGGGTTAGAATGATGTACAATTATATTAACACCAAAAGGTGCAGCTTTTTTTCCTGTTTCTTTTTCAAAAGCGGAAAGTGCCGTTTTTATTTCGATAAGCCATTCCTCAAAGCCCTCTGATGTTCTTTGGTTTAAAGCGGGAAATGTACCAACAATTCCGTTCTTGCAACACTCTATTACCAACTGAGGTCCTGATATTAAAAACATTGGTGCTGCAATTGCTGGTAGAGATAACTCTTTAATAAATGATGCTTTATTCATAATTAAAATGATGTTTTTTTAGATAACTTCAAATAGTCCAGCAGCACCCATTCCACCACCAACACACATGGTGCTTACCACATATTTAGCACCTCTTCGTTTGCCTTCAATTAAAGCATGAGCTACCATACGAGAACCACTCATTCCATAAGGATGTCCAATAGAAATCGCACCTCCGTTTACGTTTAATAAGTTTTCATCAATTCCTAATTTTTCTCTGCAGTATAAAACTTGCACAGCAAAAGCTTCATTTAATTCCCAAAGCCCAATATCATTAATAGTTAAGCCGTGTTGTTTTAATAATTTTGGCACTGCGAAAATTGGACCAATGCCCATTTCATCTGGCTCACAACCGGCAACAGCTATCCCTCTATAAATTCCTAAAGGTGTTATATTTTGTTTAGCCGCTAAAGAACTTTCCATTAAAACGCATGCTGAAGCACCATCTGATAACTGACTGGCATTTCCTGCTGTAATCACACCACCATCAATAACCGTTCTTAATCCAGAAAGACCACCCATGTTTGTTGTAGGTCTGTTTCCTTCATCTTTGGTTAAAGTAACATCGTGATATGTAATGTCTTTGGTTTCCTTATTCATTACACCCATATTGGTTGTGGTTGCAATAATTTCTTGGTCGAATTTACCAGCTTCTTGAGCAGCAGCAGTGCGCATTTGGCTTTGGTAACCATATTCATCTTGTTGTTCTCTTGTTATGCCATAACGCTTTGCAACGACCTCTGCAGTTTGAAGCATTGGCATATAAACATTTTTATGTTGAGCCACTAAGGATTTATCCACAGCTCTGTAAAAGTTGGCTTTGTCATTTTGCACCAAACTAATAGATTCTAATCCACCACCAATAACAATATCATGACCGTCAACAATAATTTGTTTTGCAGCTGTTGCAATGGCCATCATTCCAGACGAACATTGCCTATCGATAGTCATTCCACTCACTGTTACAGGTAATCCACCAGCCAATGCTGCCATTCTTCCAATGTTTCCACTTGTCGTACCTTGTTGCATAGCACAACCCATAATGACATCATCAACTTGAGCCGGGTCAATGCCCGCTCTTTTTACAGCTTCACGAATAGCAAAACCTCCTAAAGTTGGCGCTGTTGTGTTATTATACGCACCTCGATAAGCCTTACCAATAGGTGTTCTTGCTGTTGAAACAATTACTGCATCTTTCATTTAATTTATATTTTAATTAGTATTATTTTATTCTGAAACTTTCAAAATTAGTTTCCCAAGTTTTTCTCCACTAAAGAGGCGTAAAAAAGTGTCATGAAAATTTTCAATACCTTCATATATAGCTTCTTTACTTTTTATTTTTCCTTCTTGTAGCCATTTAGAATAGGCTTCTATGGCTTCAGGATATTGATTTGCATAATCAAAAACAACCATGCCTTTCATAGTACCTCTATTCACTAAAAGAGACAGATAATTACTTGGCCCTTTTGGTCTGCTGGTTGCATTGTATTGTGATATGGCACCACAAATAACAATGCGCGCATGCATGCGAAGTTTGGATAAAGCAGCATCTAAAATATCGCCACCTACATTGTCAAAAAACACATCAATACCGTCTGGACAATGTTTTTTTAAACCCGAATATATATTCTCATTTTTATAATCGATGGCAGCATCAAAACCAAGGTCGTTCACCAAGTAATAGCATTTGTCCTTTCCGCCTGCTATTCCAACGACTCTGCACCCTTTTAGTTTAGCAATTTGACCAACCAAACTCCCTACAGCCCCAGCCGCTCCAGAAACTAAAACGATATCACCTTCTTTGAGTTCTGCCACTTTTAATATTCCAAAGTAAGCGGTCATTCCAGGCATTCCTATGATGCTTAAAAATTTTGGTAAAGGTGCTTTATTAGGGTCTATTTTAAAATAGCCTTTACCATTAGTTACCGTATATTGTTGAACGCCTCCCCAACCGGAAAGAAAATCGCCTACCTTAAATTTTGGATGGTTATTAGCTTTTACTATTTCTCCAACAGTACCAGCACGCATAACATCTCCGATCCCAACAGGTGGGATATATGATTTTACATCTCTCATCCATCCGCGCATGGCCGGGTCTAATGAAATGTAATGCTGTTTAATTAGTACGTCACCATCTTTGGGTTCCGGAATTTCGGTTTCTTGAAATGTCCATGTTGATGATTTAGGCAATCCATCTGGTCTTTCTGCTAATACTACTTGCTTATTCATTAGTTTGATATTTCTGCCTTTATTTTAATCATATATTCTTTATATCGCATTTTTCCTTTTTCTGTTAAATGGGGAAAAATTAGGGCGTAACTATTTTCCAGACCCTCAACAATAGAGTCGTTTTTAGAACCTCTAATTATATTTTGGGCAAACCAAAAATGGCTATTAACCCATATTTGTTCAACAAGTTTATCATAAAGACCAGGGAAATCTTCTGGTTCTGGTTTAAAGTACCCCATTCCAATTGATAAGTAGTTCAGGTTTTTAATGATTTGCATAGACTCGTTAATTTGCTTGTACATTTCTTCTTTTAATACAGGATATGATTGTAGTATATTATATGTATCTAGATAGAAGAATTTAAAATCGTATTCAAACTCTAAATATATTTTTGGAATATCAAGTGCCATTCGCCCTTTGTTAATTAACACACTTGTTTCAGACATTCGTCTTTTTAGATCAATGACCATGTACTCACAAACGGAAAACACTAATTCTTGTTTTGTCGCAAAATGATAATTAAAATTACTTAAGCTTATAGATGCAGATTTTGCTATATCTTGATTTAAAACGTTAGCAAAGCCAAACTTGTTGTAAAGCTTGATGGCAGCAAGAATTATTTTTTTTTTAGTTTTATTCATAGTAATGATTTACAAATATAGTAATCTATATACTAATAATATTGTATAAACTTGTACATTTAATGCAAAAATATGCAAAAATTTAAAACTAAAATAGTAATTTCACAAAAAAATTATATTTATGAAACTTTCTAAACGGATTAAATTACTTTACGGTTTGGGCTTTTCAGCTCAAGGCATCAAAGATGGACTTTTTCAAATATTTTTATTCTTTTACTTTAGTCAAGTATTAGGTTTAGATGCTGGTCTTACTGGATTAGCAACTATTATTGCTTTGCTTTTTGATGCCATTTCGGATCCATTAGTTGGCGTTGTATCCGATCGGTGGAAATCAAAAATATGGGGAAGACGTCATGGTTTTATGCTAATTTCAGCAATACCATTAGGTGTTTTTATTTATTTGTTGTTTTTACCGCCTTCTGATTTGGATCAGACAGGTTTGTTTTTATGGTTAACTATATTTACAATCCTAGTTCGGTTATCTCTTACCTTGTTTCAAGTGCCTAGTATGTCACTTGGAGCTGAATTATCCACAGATTATAATGAGCGCACTTCGATTACGAGTTACAGAGTTATGTTTGCAGCATTAATTTCAACATTAATTGTTATTGTTGGATTTGTTGTATTTTTTGTGCCTTCTGAAGCATATCAAAGAGGATTGATGAATCCAGAAACCTATCCAAAATTTGCTATGTTTTGTGGTGTTTTAATAGTGCTTTCTATAGTTGCTAGTACCTTAGGAACAAAAAAAGTCATTGCGACACTTCCAAAAGCTACTGAAAATCAAGCTAAATTTAATTTGAAAATATTTTTCAAGGAATTACGATTGATGTTTAAAATGAAATCTTACAGAACTATTATCCTATATACAATGGTTATATATATTGGTATAGGTGTGGGAACTGTTTTTACAACTTATTTTATGGAGTATTATTTTGAGTTTACAGAAACTCAGATGGCTTTACTTCCTATCGCATCTGGATTGGGTGGTATATTGGCACTTTTTTTAGCATCAACATTAGGGAAAATGTTTGATAAAAAAAGAGCTGTTTTATATAGCACAGTTGCTTTTAGTCTTTTGTTCAGTTTGCCATATAATTTGCGACTACTTGGTGTCTTTCCGGAAAATGGAGATGCATCGTTAATGATAACTTATTTTTTATGCATATTATTTGCCTATATGTTTTTGTGGATAGTTTTAAGCTTAACAGGTTCTATGATGGCAGATGTAGTGGACGAGTTTGAATTAAAAACAGAAAAAAGAGAAGAAGGTATGTTCTTCTCTTCCATGTCCTTTGCGTATAAATGTACCGTGGGATTAGGTTATTTTATCGCAGGTGTTCTTCTTGAAATTATAGCTTTTCCTAAACAAGTTAGTGTTGCTGACGTTTCAGAAGAAGCTTTGGAAAGTCTCGGTTTTATTGGTGGTCCGGTTTTGATGTCCATTTATTTATTGGCTATAGTTTTTCTTGTAGCCTACCCGATTAATAGAAAACGATATAATGAAATAAGAGTGGCCCTTGAAAATAATAAATAAATTTGATTTATTGATAGTGGAAAAGGTGTTCTCTGTGTTGGAGACACCTTTTTTTGGTTAATAACGTTATTAAAGGGACTTTATAAATTGCTTATAGGATAGTATCCCTTTTTCAGTAAGGTAAGGATAGCACAGGTTATACAAAGATTCTATGCCCTTTTTTACCAAATTGCCTTCACTCTGAATAATTCTTGAATGGGCAAACCAAAAATGATTATGTATCCAAATATGCCGCATAAATTGGTCATAGGATCCTGGGTTATCTGGGGATTCAGGCTTCATCATGCCCATGCCAATAGCTAAGTAATTTAGATTTTTAATGATTTGATAAGACTCTTCAATTTGTTTTTGAACTTTCTCGTTGAGCTCAGGAAACATTTTTAAAATATTAGGAGTATCAAGATAGAAAAAACAAAAGCGTTGTTGAAATTCGAAATAACTCTTTGTGATAGATAAGCCTTGTCCTTCTTGAACCAGCACTCTGTTGCCGTAAACGTTTTTTTGAAGGGTTTCGTTCATTAAATCAAAAACAGCTATGATAAGGTCTTTTTTAGCCCCATAATGGTAGTTGAAATTACTCAAGCTCATCCCAGCCTTTTCAGCAATATCTTGATTCCTCACATTGGCAATACCAAACTCGTTATATAGTGTTATTGCTGTGTTTAATATTTTCTTTTTAGTCTTATTCATGTTCTGCAAACTTCAACATAATTATGCTAAAATCAAAAATATAACATACAACATATAGTAATTAAAATATAATTTATATATTGCATACTAAATTAGTATTAAATATAAGGTTTTAATTATAATATTTATTAATGTAAAACATAGTCTTTAATTATGTCGATGAACAAAAAGTTGGATGTTGCGGTTATTGGTGCTGGATTTGCAGGAATTGGTGCTGGTATTAAATTGAAACAAAAAGGGAGTGTGTCGTTTAAGATATTTGAGCGAAGTCATGATGTTGGTGGTACTTGGCGAGACAATACCTATCCGGGATGCGCTTGTGATATCCCTTCAAATTTATATTCGTATTCTTTTGAGCCTAATCCCGAATGGTCAAAAGCATTTTCACCACATTATGAGATACATGATTATCTTAAGCATTGTGTAAGTAAATATAAAGTAAAGGAGCATATTCAATTTAATACAGAGATAACTAAAACTTTTTTTGATGAATCTAATGGGTATTGGAATATTATTGACGCGGAAGGGAATACGTATCTAGCAAGAGTTGTTATATCTGCGTCAGGACCGTTAAATAAACCGTTATATCCTAATATTAATGGGTTGGATTCTTTTAAAGGTGAGTCGTTTCATTCGTTATATTGGAATCATGAATATGATTTAAAAGGTAAGAAAGTAGCGGTTATAGGTACTGGTGCTAGTGCAATTCAGTTTGTGCCAGAAGTAGCTAAAGAGGCTGAGCAGCTAACCGTTTTTCAAAGAACAGCCCCTTGGATAGAACGAAAATTTGATAAGGAGAACTCTGAAAAAACTAAAAAGAGATTTAGACGCTTTCCGATTTATCAAAAATTTTGGAGAGAACTTATTTATTGGTTTCTAGAGAAAAGAGGGAAATCGCAATATGAACCAAACGAAATAAGAGAAAAAAGAAGAACTAGCGCTTTAAAATATCTAGAAAAATCTATTTCAGACCCTGAATTACGTAAAAAATTAACACCGGATTACGAGATTGGCTGTAAGCGTGTGTTATTATCAAGTAATTATTACCCGACTTTAAATAAAGAAAACGTTGAACTCGTTACAGATGCCATTTCTGAAATCACAGAAAATGGAATTATTGATCAATCTGGAAAATTACATAAAGTAGATGCCATTATATATGGTACAGGATTCTACACCACTACTTATAAACACTTATATGAAGTAAAGGGTATCGGCAATAATTCGCTTTTTGAAAAATGGAACAGTGAAGGTGGCGAAGCTTATTATGGTATGACGGTTAGTGGATTTCCTAATTTCTTACTAATGGTTGGGCCTAATACAGGTTTAGGACATAATTCTATTGTTCATATGATGGAGTCTCAACTCAATTACATTATGGGTTATTTAAAATATTTAGATAATAACCCGAATTCAGCTTTAAATGTAAAAGAAACGGTACAGAATGAATTTAATGATAAAATTCAGCAACAATTAAAAACAATGATTTGGTCTGATGGTGGATGTAACAGTTATTATTTGAAAGATAGTGATGGTAAAAACACTTCAATTTGGCCAGGCTCTACAATGTCTTACAGAAAGCAAACGAAACGAATTAATATGTCTGATTACAATTTGGTGCCAACTAAACCAGCTAATAAAGAATTATCGTAAATGGAGTATTTTGATTTTATGTTTTATGAGTGGGAAAAGAATTTTCCAGATCAACCGTTTTTAAATCAACCATTTGGAGATAGGTGGGAAACCTATTCTTGGGGAGAAGCTGGCGCAATGGCTCGAAAAGTCGCAAGTGCGTTAAAAAGTTTAAATCTACCAAAGGGGGCTCATATCGGATTAATATCAAAAAATTGTAGAGAATGGATTATTGCAGATATAGCCATTGTTATGGCAGGGTATGTGTCGGTGCCTTTTTTCGCGAATCTTACAGGACAACAACTTAAGGAAGTTTTAGAATTAGGCGATGTTGAAGCTTTATTTGTAGGTAAGGTTGAGGATTGGGAAAATACAAGCCAAAGCTTAAAGATAAACTTGCCTTTAATTTCATTCCCTAATTATAAGGGTCATTCCGTTATAGATAATGCCTTAAAATGGAAAGATATCATGAATGAGTTTTCACCTTTGCAGAACGTGCACAGGCCATTCATGAATAATGTATGGAGCATCATTTTTACTTCTGGGACAACAGGAGCACCTAAAGGAGTCGTAATTAATTATAAAGCTATTGAAGAGTCTAAATGGTCGGTATTAGAACTCAATCCAACCAAAACAGATTTAGATGGGGATAATAGGTATTTCTCATACCTTCCATTAAATCATATCGCAGAGCGACTAGTAGTAGAATACAACTGTTTTAGATTTGGAGGTGCTATTTACTTTACGGAAAGCATGAGTTCTTTTACACAGAATCTTGTAGATACAAAGCCAACCATTTTTTTTGCAGTGCCTAGAATCTTGTCAAAATTTCAACAATCTATTTTATCAAAATTGCCGCAATCAGAGTTGGAAATAGCTTTGAGTGATTCTGAACAATCTGAAATAGTTAAAAAGAAACTACAGGCCGCATTAGGATTAGATAAAACAAGAGCACTTATATCTGGCGCAGCACCATTATCAGAATCTTTAAAAGAGTGGTATAGTAGTATTGGTTTGCCAATTACTAATGGCTATGGTATGACCGAAAATTGTGCTATTACCACAATACTTCTTCCAGAAGAAAAAAAGCCTGGATCAGTAGGGAAGGCACAACCAAGAGTAGAAATTAAAATTGATGATGAGACGGGAGAAATTTTAATGCGAGGACCATTTCTAATGTCGGGCTATTATAAACGACCAGATTTAACAGATGAAGCCATAGTTGAAGGATGGTTAAGAACTGGGGATCAAGGACGACTGGATGAGGATGGTAATTTATTTATTATTGGTCGTGTAAAGGACACTTTTAAAACGGCAAAAGGTAAGTTTATAGCGCCTGCTAAAATTGAGATTAGATTCACAAAAAGTGAAGCTCTTGATCAAATATGTGTAGTAGGCCTCGGGTGTCCGCAGCCCTTGCTATTAGTGAACCTGTCTGAAGTTGGAAAATCAAAAGAAAAGCAAATTTTAGAAATAGAGTTAACGAATCTATTGGATGATATTAATGCAGATTTGCCGAACTACCAAAAAGTATCTACCCTTATTATTAATAATGAAATTTGGAGTGTAGAAAATGGGCTATTAACACCAACGCTTAAAATAAAACGTAATGCTATTTACCACTGGTATAGTGACAATTTAAATCATTGGCATGAAAATAACGAACAAATAATCTGGGAATAGAGCATGCTATATATATTAATCATACCGGTCTTATTAGTATTTGTCTTACTATTTATAGTTTATAATAGAGTGAGACTACCTGTAAATGTAAATTCATTAATTAATGAGATTAAAAAAGAAGAGCTTCCAGAGTTTGTCACTGGAAAAACAGGATTTGCAAATAATAATGATATAAAAATTGCTTATGAAATTCTAGATAGCAAAAAGCCTAACGGCGAGACCATAGTATTAATAAACGGTCTTGGGCATTCTAGGTTAGTATGGCCAACTTATTTTTATCAGCCTTTTTTAGACCAAGGTTATAATATAATAATATTTGATAACAGAGGTCTTGGAGAATCGGATTGGATTATGGATTGGACCAAAGAAAATTCATATTCTTTAGAAGACATGGCAACAGATGCTATTGCAGTGTTGGATGCATTGAATATTACGCAGGCCCATTTTGTTGGCATGTCTATGGGGGGTATGATTTCGCAAAGAATAGCAATTTCTTATCCTACTAGAATATTAACATTAACCTCAGTTATGTCAGCCGGGTTTTATGGAGATCCAGATTTGGTTTCAGTATCTAAAACCTTTTATGCCAATATAATTGGGGTTACCCTTTTATATGCTAGCAAGCTCAAAACTGATGCTCAAAAAATGAAATTTGATTTATCAATACAAAGACTTCTTAAAGGAAAAGGAGATTATAAAATTGATAATAAAAAGATATTGCAAAAAGCATATTATGAAATAATTAAAAGAAAAGGATTTAACTCGAAAGTGAGTGATCAACATTCATTGGCGATTAAAATTTCAGGTTCTAGGTATGAAGAATTAAAAAATATTAAAACTCCTTCTATGGTAATTCACGGAATCAACGACCCTTTAATTAAAATTGAGCATGCAAAAAAGTACGCAACATTAATACCTAATGCAAAGACATTATTTATTAAAGGTATGGGGCATGATTTACCAGAAAAATATGTCCCCGATATATTCAAATCAATTTTAAAAATAATAACACTTAATTCAACTAACTAAAAGCTAATTAAATATTAAATAATTATGAAAACAAAAAATTCTAAAAAGATCTCTTTGTTATTGATGATGATGCTATTCTGCATATCATTTGTTTCAGCACAAACTGCGATTCGTGGTACAGTTACAGATCAAGACAAACAACCTATACCTGGTGCAAATATTATTATAAAAGGAACAGCAATAGGCACCACTTCAGACTTTGATGGGGTTTTCAGTATAACGACCAATGAAGCATTGCCATGGGATATCGTTGTTAGCTATACAGGATATGAATCTCAGACACTATCTATATCTAACCCTGATCAACCAATTTCGATAGTTTTAAAATTAGGAACTTCACTTGATCAAGTCATCATTTCTGCGTCTAGAAAAGCAGAAAAAATACAAGATGCACCGGCTTCAGTTTCGGTTGTGACGGCAAAGGAAATCAAAAATCAAACGGTTGCTAACCCAATTAGTCTTTTAGAAAATACAGTGGGAGTTTCTATAGACAAACAAGGAGCAGGAAGAACTAATATAACCATGCGTGGAAGCACGGATTTATTGGCAACTTCTGTTTTCGTAATGATGGACTATAGAAGTTTAATTGGTTCTGGTTTAAGTACGTTTGATGCTAACGCAACAACGTTATTGCCAATCGATACAGATAGAGTTGAAGTTGTAAGAGGACCAGGTTCTGCATTATATGGTCCGGGTGTAACTTCTGGTGTAGTTCATTTTTTAACCAAAGACCCTTTTAAATATCCAGGTGGAACCATAGAGTTGAGTGCGGGTAATTTAAATACATTTAAGTCTAATTTTAGATATGCAGACCATAATAAAAATAAAACGTTTGGGTATAAGATTACGGCATTTACAAGTAACTCTGATGAATGGGGTTTAGATCCAAATAACGCTACAGATGCTGCAACAATTGCTCTATTTCAAGATGATATTATTGATCCAGTAGATGGAACTGTTGTAGGGTCTACTGGTGGAAACCTTAATGAAAAAGGAAAATCTTATGGAGGAACGGGCTCGTTATATTTTAGACCAGGGACGTCAGGTTTAAATATTGTAACCACAACCGGTTTTAATTACACTGAAGGCTTGTATTGGAGCTCGCAAGGTGAAGGTTATCAAGCAAATACGGACTTTTATGTTCAAGGTAGAGTAAGTTATAAAGGGTTGTTTGCACAAGCCTATTATAATACTAATAAAGAATCAGATGACCGCTCTAAAAAAGGATTTCTATACAGATCGGGTCAGTTAAGTGCTGTTAATAGAAAGCAATTTGAAGGGCAATTACAATATAATTTTGATGTAGAGTCAATTAAAACAAATTTCACAATTGGTGGAGATTATAGAACAACAGATTTAGATTCAGGAACACGTACGTTTGGGAGGTTTGAAGATGTGGATGATTACGATGTATATGGGGGTTACATTCAAACCAAAACTAATGTTACCGATAAATTAGATTTAGTCTTGGCAGCACGTTACGACGAGTTTTCCGGGATAGAAGAAAGTGCATTTGCACCTCGTGTTGCTTTAGTCTATAAAGCAAATGATAACAATACGTTTAGAGCATCTTATAACTCAGCTTTTGCGCCAAATTCGGCTATCGATCTTTATGCAGATTTATCTATTGGAAATGCTGGTGCATTTGATTTGTGGTTGCACGGTAATAATACTGAGCAAACTTTTAACAATCCGCAAACCACCTATTTTATCCCAGGCTTATCCCCAGGAGCCGGCGTTGGTATGGATGTAGGTACTGCATACGGATTTTTAACTGCTGTTATCGCGGGGCAAATTGCTAATGATCCTACTGGGCCTTTAGCTGGTTTAGCACCACTCCTACCTATTTTAGGAAGTCCAGCTTTTATTTCAGCTATTGCAGGTGCTGGGGCTTATTCAAATGGTGTGCCAATTGATGTAGATGGTAACCTATTAGCACTAGAAGGAACTCCTAAATCTACTTTGAGAGAAGAAACCACTTTTGAAATTGGTTATGTAGGTAAACTTACAGATAAATTGACAGCAAGTTTAGATATCTATAGAGTAAATAAAAAGAATTTTACGGGCTTACGTCAAATAAGTCCATTGGTGGTACTTCCAACTTTAGGTGCTGATGTTAATGCCGTATTAGTGCCAACTTTAACGGCCACATTAATAGGTCTTGGCTTTCCTGCCGATCTTGCAGAGGCTACTGCTCTCGGTGTTGCTGGTGCCTATGCGGGGACTGCCGATGCAATTACAGCACCTGGCGGAACATTACAACCATTAGGGTTAGTAGAAACAGATCAGGCCCCAGATGGAGGTCTACCACATTTAATGTATGGGTATAGAAACTTTGGAGAAGTAACGTATTACGGAGCAGATTTAGGGCTGAACTATTATTTAAATGATAATATAAAATTATTTGGAAATTACTCATGGGTAAGCCAAACATCATTTACTGGTGAGGATATTGGAGAACCAAATTCCACAGATAGATACGACTTAAATTTTTCTCAACATAGAGTGCGCATTGGTGGCAGCTATGAGCCATTCAAAGGTGTTCAAGCGGGTCTAGCTGTAAGGTATAACAGTGAATTCGAATCTTTACTAGGGGTCTACAGTGGTACAGTAGACGCAAGAACATTAGTAGACGCTAATTTAGGATATCAATTTGATAGCGGATTATTCTTCAATTTATCAGTAGATAATCTTTTTGAAAATGAATATAGAACTTTTCCTAGTATGCCAATCATTGGAAGACAATGGTTGTTTACAGCTAGATATACTTTTGGAGGTAAAAAATAATGGATAAATCAATAAAGAATAAAGTCGCTTTTGTAACTGGAGCAGCATTGGGAATTGGTCGTGCTACAGCTATCCTTTTAGCAAAAAAAGGAGCAAAAGTAATGGTGTCTGATATTAATGAAGAAGAAGGTGTTAAAACGACCAGTATCATTAACGATGCCGGTGGTTATGCCAGGTTTTTCAAATTGGATGTATCAAAAAAAGATGATGTCCAAAAGGTTTGTGAAACGATTCATTCAACGGAAGGGTCTTTGGATTTAGCCGTAAATAATGCAGGAATTGCGGGAGGTATCGGACCAATACACGAAATTCCTTTTGAGGCTTGGGAGCGCATGATCTCAATTTGTTTATCAGGGGTTTTTTATTGCATGCAAGAGGAATTAAAACGAATGCTACCTAATGGCTTTGGACGAATTGTAAACGTTTCTTCATTAGCAGGATTAAATGGATTAGCAACGGCTGGAGATTATGTTGCAGCTAAGCATGGGGTGATTGGATTAACAAAAACTGCAGCACTAGAATATGGCGCTTTTAATGTTCGAGTAAATGCTGTTTGTCCTGGATTTATACAAACAGCTATTATGGAGGATGTATCGCAAGAAGTGCAAGACTACATAACACAAGTACGAGTGCCAATGAAACGCATAGGGACAGCTAAAGAAGTAGCAGAAGCTATTGTATGGCTACTAAGTGATTCTTCCTCTTATGTAAACGGAGACAATCTGCTATTAGATGGCGGTTTTAAGGCAGGATAAGGATTAAAAGAAATAATATAATTAAGGAAACAAAAATGAAAAGATTAGAAGGACAAATAGTAATTATCACAGGAGGAGCTAGAGGTATTGGAGAAGGAATTTGTGAGGTATTTTGTAAAGAAGGAGCTACGGTAGCATTATGGGATGTAATGGACGGACAACCAACAGCAGATAAAATTACAGCAAATGGAGGGCGCATCTTTTTCCAAAAAGTAGATGTAACTAATCAGGAATCTGTTGATGAAGCCGTTGCTGAAATTATTGGAAAGTATAGAAAAATAGATGTGCTTATAAATAATGCCGGAGTTATCAGAGATAAATCATTTTTAAAAATGACACGTCAAGAATGGGATACTGTCATGGCTGTTAATGTAGATTCATTATTCGTAACTGCGAAAGCTGTAGTTCCTCATATGAAAGAAGCTAAGTACGGTCGTATCATTTCTGCATCTTCAATCAATGCTTTTATAGGCGCATTTGGACAAACCAATTATTCAGCGAGTAAAGCTGCAATTGTTGGGTTTACACACTCTCTATGTCGAGAAGTTGGAAAATATAATATTACAGTAAATGCAGTAGCCCCAGGGTTTATTAAGTCTGAAATGACAGATTCTATGCCAGATGAGGTTGTTAAAGCTGGTATTGAAATGATTCCCGTAAAACGCATTGGGACGCCTGAAGATATGGGGTATGCTTATCTGTTTTTAGCTTCTAAAGAATCAGGTTTTATTAGTGGCCATACTTTGCATGCAAATGGTGGGTCTTTACCAGTTTAATTAAAAAATAGCCTAAAAAAAATTATTAAAGTTATGGCAGAAGAGAAATTAACGGATAAAGCATATGCAACTGAAATTCCGCATTTAGAAGATGTAAAAAACTATGTTGGTAAAGAGTTAGGATTGTCCGAATGGCATACCATAACCCAAGAACAAATTAATGCTTTCGGAAAAACTACAGATGATAATCAATGGATTCATGTAAATCCAGAATTGGCTGCAAAACATTCGCCCTACAAAAAGCCAATTGCTCATGGATTTTTAATCCTCTCTTTGGCGTCAAAATTTTGT
>JBLIMR010000029.1:0-31243 GCA_047638815.1 Gammaproteobacteria bacterium | reverse complement strand
ACCTCCTGACCTCCTGAACCCTTGCTTGCCCATATATGTTAAATTTTTTATGTTAAAAAAATCTAAAAATTTATACAATAAAAGTATTCATAGTATAGTTTATCTATTGAACTTTTGAAAAACGGAAAACGTATTTATTAACCTGTCTGCCAATCTTTTATTAGATCTGCAGGCGCTTTTAAATCGCTTAAATGGAGCAAAAAATTACAAAAAAAGATTTAATCAGGTATATCTACAAAGAGACATCCGTCGGAGAGACCCTGGCTATCAACGAAGCTTTGAGAAGCAAACCGGAACTGCATGTAAAATACCAGGAATTACTCCAGGGATATCAGCAACTTCCAAAAGCAAAATTTAATCCTTCTGCTTCTGCTATTCAAAACATCCTTCGATATAGCCGGCGAACTGCTTTAGAAACGCATAGCTAGTACCCTTTTTATACCTGAGCAATGAAGCCCTTAATGGTTAATATTATACCATTAAGGGCTTTTGCTTTGTGGTGATTATAATTAGCAGTACCTTTAATAAGGCTTTGAGTACGTGACCTAATTGCGGCTTTTAGCTTTTAGTCGTTGGCCGTTGGCCTCCTTTTATCGCATCCTAAAACGCATATGAGGGAAGCCAACTGTTAACAGCTAATAGCTTCAATCAAGTTTCCGGCTAAAAGTCATTAGCCATAAACAGGCATTTACTTATTTTACGCTGCACGCAGGGATTTATTCTCTTATCCGAAGCAAAGTTTAAACTTTTTGTAAAAAATATTCAAACAAACTTGTTTTATAAAAACAAAAAGTTTAATTTTGTTTTGATTTAAAACATTATTGTTTTGGATTAAGTTTAATTCGCTGAGCTATCATTAGAAATCAGTTACTATCAAACCACATAAAATTATTGGAATAATGTCAACTAAAGATCAAGACGCAAAACAAAAAGCCCTTCAACTCACTGTTGATCGCTTAGAAAAACAATATGGTAAAGGCGTTGTCATGAAGATGGGAGATAAGCAAGTCGTAGAAGTGGAGACTATCTCTACCGGATCGCTTAGCCTTGACCTGGCTTTAGGTATCAATGGATTACCCAAAGGCCGTGTTATTGAAATCTATGGCCCTGAATCTTCAGGAAAAACAACCCTTGCAATACACGCTATTGCTGAAGCTCAAAAGAAAGGTGGCATTGCTGCATTTATTGATGCGGAACATGCCTTTGATCGTTTCTATGCAGAATCACTAGGCGTGGATACAGAAAATCTTTTGATCTCTCAACCAGATAATGGAGAGCAGGCCTTAGAAATTACAGAAAACCTAATCCGCTCTGGTGCAATTGATATTATCGTTATTGACTCTGTTGCAGCATTGGTTCCACGTAGTGAGATCGAAGGAGAGATGGGAGATTCTAAAATGGGATTACAGGCAAGATTGATGTCTCAGGCGATGCGTAAACTTACCGGAACAATTGGTCAGACTGGCACTTGTTGTATTTTTATCAATCAGCTTAGGGAGAAAATCGGGGTGATGTTCGGAAATCCTGAAACAACAACAGGTGGTAATGCCTTGAAATTCTATGCTTCCGTAAGATTAGATATTAGAAAAAGTGGATCAGCAATCAAAGATAAAGAAGGTAACGTAGTAGGTAATCACGTAAAAGTAAAAGTGGTTAAAAATAAATTAGCGCCTCCTTTCCGTATTGCAGAATTTGATATCACCTATGGTCAAGGTATTTCTAAAACCGGAGAGATCGTTGACCTTGGCGTTGATAATGAAATCATTCAAAAAAGCGGTGCCTGGTATAGCTATGATGATGCAAAGATTGCTCAGGGTAGAGAAGCAGCCAAACAATTCTTTGATGATAATCCGGAAGTTGCGCTTGAAGTCGAACAAAAGATAAAAGCTAAAATCACTGGAGCAAATCAGGAGGAAGAAGAAAGCACTAAAAAATCACCCAAATTAGCGACTTCAAAAAATGGTGTTGAAGAATAATAAGAAATAAGAAGACTGTTGTTTTTAGCGGATTTAATAAGGTCATTAAAACAACCCTACACTTTATAAATAAAAGCCCTTTCGCTCATCGTGGAAGGGCTTTTTTGTGCTATGCGCTATTTTCGTGTATGCCTGCCTACCGACCAGTGAGGTATATCGGTATTTGAGCAAAAGCTGCCTTTTTTAGCAACTATACTTCAAACTGCTAGTGCATTTTAGTCAGGGCTGATTTCAATAATTTAAGATTCGAGTACTCAACAAATACACACGGTTTGAACCATGTATTGAATGTAACTGAAATATTATGCCGCAACAGGCAAGTTGCGGGCAAATGCACTCAACTTGGCGGTCTGCGGTATACATCCGTCGGCTTTGGTTTCTTACACCTTTCAGTGCGGTAAGTGATCAGCCTTCGATAAGGTGTGCAATCTCGACCACCTAGGATGCCTCTTATGCAGTTTCTGCTTGGCTTGCCCTGAGCCTAGTCGAAGGGTGCACTCTCCCGAGCACTCGGGACAGTCCCGCTTATCTCCAATCCGTATGGACTTCAGACTATTGGTCGCCCAATGCGCCCTTGCGGCTTGTTGCAAATCCCGAGCATCGGGGCTAATCGCCCTCACTTACTTTGAGCGATAGGAGAACTTACATCTCCCTAGAGTTTTGAGTTTAATGCTCAAAATATTTCTTTACTTTTACTTGTAAAGAGATACGTGTACATTCAAGGCACACACAAAGGGTAGCTGTCAATACTTCGCATTCGCTCTGTACTGCAGCTACAGGAATCCTTCCATATTATTAAAATAAGCAATTGTATAAAGTTTAAAAAAAATTAAAGTATAAATCATGAAAAATCTATATCCCTTTTATTTACTTTTGGTCTTCCAGATTTTTTCACAATCCAATTTTGCTCAGGAATACAAGGATTGCGAAACTGCTTTTAATCCATGTGGTGAATCGCCTTTTTATATCAATGCTTCAATGGGAGTCGGACCAATGGAATCTGATCTTGAACTTACTTGCGTCTATGCCGAACTCAATTCGACCTGGATTACCTGGACTGTTATACAAGGCGGGGCACTTACGTTTGTACTTACACCAGATACTGTATCCCAGGATATAGACTTTGTCGTTTTTAAATTTAACGCTGACAACGATTGTGAAGATAAAGAGTTAATTAGATGTATGGCGTCTGGAGAGAATGTGGGTTCCCCTCCTTCTGGATGGGAAACTTGTACGGGCCCGACCGGCTTGTCTATTGGAGAAACAGATATTGAAGAACTTCCCGGATGTTCTACTAATGATAATAATTTTTTGGCTCCACTTGAAACCAATGCGGGAGACCACTATGTAATGCTTGTCAATAATTTTTATGATGATATAGGACAGGGTTTTACACTGAGCTTTGGGGGCTCTGCAGTATTGGATTGTATAACCGTACCGACTATCGAGAGAGAGGATATTTCTCTTTCCTCTTTTGAAATTAATCCTTCTCTTTCAACTGGCATCCTATTTATAGAATTAGCAAACGAAAGTTTGAATAATGCTGAACTAACGATTTATAATATGATTGGTCAATCGGTTTATTCAGAAAGTTCAATTAATCAGTTGAGTCATCAAATTGATTTAACTAATTTGCCCCAAGGCTCTTACGTGGCTGTCCTAAGAAAGGATAAAGTTGCTTCTACGAAAAGGTTTTTTATTTTAAAATAAAAAGATAGTTTGATGAGAAAATTAAAATTGGGGATTAATAAAATTCTGGATTTCTTAAAAAAGTCGAGTAGGTAAGGAGAATCTCACCCCCAAACCTCTCACAGAATCGTATCCTTCGACAAGCGTTCGACTGAACTCACGCCGAAGGCCCAGGACAGGCTGTGAACCTCTCGACTCACAGGGCTCTTCACACTCCCGCTAGAAAGAGTGGGTAAGCCGGAGCAAGAGTAGCCTCCACAAGCGTTAGCAATCATTAAAAATTGAAAATTGAAAAAATCATATTGATATTGTTCCTTGTAGTAACTTCATGCAATAACGACAAATTGCAAAAAATGCTGGCAACCTCCGATAGACCAGATATTGATAAAATATTTCACAAAATTGTTCAATCCGAATCCCAAGAAACAAAGGGAGTCGCGATTGTAGATAGAAGCATTAATACCAAACAAATAAATACCAACAGTAAGGACTTAAATATTGAACATGAACCTACCTATTGGACTAAAGAAATATTTCCTCAAACTACCTTTATTAGCGGAGATAGTATTATACTATTTATAAAAACAAATAAAACCTTGCAAGAGATAAAAATCAATCGTATATTTGCGATGAACGATAACTAAGTAATATGAAAGTAATCGCAGAACAAAAGATTTCAGACAATAGTCAGGGAGAAATGGCAAAATTTGCCAAAGCTCTTGCTCATCCGACAAGGCTTGAAATCCTTCGGTTGTTGAGTACCCAAAGCTGTTGCTTTACGGGTGACTTAGTGGAGGTTTTGCCAATTGCCCAATCGACCATTTCGCAGCATTTGAAAGAATTGAAAAATGCAGGGCTAATCCAGGGAGAAATAGCTCCACCGAAAATTAAGTACTGTATTAACAAAGAAAATTGGAGAAAGGCAAAATTGCTGTTTGCTGCTTTTTTTAAATAATATTTTTTTGATAAACCATATCGTCAATAGGCGATTGACGATAACTAAAGGAAGATAAAATGAAAGAGATAAAAATTCTCGGAACAGGCTGTCCAAAATGTAAAAGAACTACCGCTTTGGTGGAAGAAGTTGTAAAAGAAACAGGTATAGATGCTACCGTTGAAAAGGTGGAAGACATCATGGAAATCATGAAATATAATGTCCTTTCCACCCCCGTCATAGTAGTTGACGAAGAGGTGAAAATAAAAGGCAGAGTACCTTCCAAATCGGAAATCATTGAATTATTGAACTACTGATTTCAATACCGCAAAGCAAGCCTGCGCTATTTCAGGGTCAGTAAAAAGAGGAGTAGATTATGTTTGACTGGATACAACATTTGGCGGATTGGGTGGTCTTTGACCTGCTCAAAATGGGACATGGGAAGCACCTTGCGGAAGCATTGAACTTCTTCATTTATGACAGCATAAAAATATTATTACTCCTGCTCGTTGTCATTTTTATAATGGGTGTAGTGAACAGCTATTTCCCCGTTGAAAAAGTCAGGAATTTTCTTTCCCGAAATAAATTATATGGCTTTGAATATTTGATGGCTTCACTCTTTGGAGTGGTTACGCCTTTTTGCTCGTGTTCTTCTGTGCCGTTGTTTATAGGTTTTGTCAGAGGGGGAATTCCGCTTGGCGTTACTTTTTCATTTCTGATTACATCGCCTTTAGTTAATGAAATAGCTATAGGATTATTTGTCGGACTTTTTGGTTTGAAGATAACGTTGATATACGTCATAAGTGGCGTATTATTGGGCATGACTGCGGGAATAATTTTGAGCAAGTTCAAACTGGAACGCTTTCTTACTTCTTGGGCCAAAGAAATGCTTGCCAACGCTGAAAGGGAAAACGAAAACTTTCAAGCGGAAAAAACTTCCTTCAAAGAACGCCTCCCAATAATCTGGGCAGAAGTTATAAACATTCTGAAAGGAGTAGTGCCTTATGTCATCGTTGGTATTGCCATAGGTGGTTTGATGCACGGCTATATACCTGAAGGGTTTTTTGAAAAATATATGAGCAAAGACAACCTGCTTGCTGTACCTATGGCAACAATCCTGGCAGTTCCGATGTACTCCAATGCTTCGGGTATTTTGCCCGTTGTACAAGTGTTGGTTAGCAAGGGGATTCCATTGGGTACTGCAATTGCATTTATGATGGGTGTCGTTGGTCTTTCATTACCTGAAGCGATGCTACTAAAGAAAGTGATGACCTTACAACTAATTGGAATATTCTTCGGAGTGGTGACGCTTTGCATTATCATTTCCGGTTATTTATTTAATATCATTCTTTAAATCTACAATAATGAAATATTTAAAATTTTTATCACTCGCATTTCTATTTTTCTTTACTACCTGTCAAGGGCAAGATAACAGCAAAACCATTGCCACTGCCGATACTTCTACCAAAATAGAGGTAATTGATTTTTATGGAACTCATCGGTGCGTAACCTGTGAAGCCATTGAAGCCAATGCTAAATATACCGTTGAAACCTATTTTCAGGAGGAGGTAAAATCGGGCAAAGTCACTTTCAAAACCGTAAATGTAGATAAAGAAAAAAACTACGCCATCGCAGAGCGTTTTGAAGCAACAGGAACGGCTCTTTTTATTAATGTAGTAAAAGACGGAAAGGAACAACACATTGACCTCACCAATTTTGCCTTTGCAAAAGGAAGAAACCAAGAGGCTTTTTCTACTGAACTAAAAGAAAAAATAAAAGAGCAACTCAAAACACTATAATGAATTTTTTACAGTCAATTCTCGACAGTTATAACATCCCGATTTTATCAGCTTTTATTTTGGGTCTTATGACAGCTATAAGCCCCTGCCCATTGGCAACCAACATCACCGCAACAGCATATATTTCCAAAAATATTTCCTCCAGAAAAAAGGTGTTGTTGAGTGGTATTTTGTACTCAATGGGCAGAGCTTTCAGTTACACCGTAATTGGTTTGATACTCTATTTCGGGGCAAGCAAATTCCATGTCGCCCGCTTGTTTCAGCAGAACGGGGAAAAATATCTCGGCATTCTATTAATTATTATTGGATTGATAATGCTCAATGTTATTCAGTTGAATTTCTTAGAGAAATCAAATTTTCAAGAAAGGTTCTCTGAACGATTTAAAGGACAGGGATTATGGGGTTCGTTTTTATTGGGCGTAGTATTCGCTCTCGCCTTTTGCCCTTATAGCGGTGCATTGTATTTTGGTGTTTTGATACCGATGACCATATCAAGTGCATCGGGTTTGTATTTGCCGATTGTATTTGCCATTGGTACGGGCTTGCCTGTTATTTTATTTACTTATTTACTGACATTCGCAGCACATAAAGTCAGTGTTGTTTTTAATAAAATAACCAAAATAGAAAGAGTAATGCGCTATGTAGCAGGCGGGGTATTTGTATTGGCAGGGATTTATTATGTGAGTATCTTTGCAGGGTTGATATAAGTTAAGAACGGAAAATCGAAAGTCTGCCTGCAACAATGTATACCTGTCCCTTAGCTCAATAAGCGGTTAATTCCTGTCTTGTACATCTTGCCAATCGGCACCTCATGTTCCTGTATAAGAATTCTGTTGCCCTCTATACTTTTAATATGCTTAGTTTTTATTAAATAGCTCAGCGCTTCGGATTCTTCTCTACCAGTCCATACAAAGTATTAAAAGTATTAAAAAAGAAATGAGGATTGACCTGACTTTTGAGATGCAACATTACTCCCCAAGTAATTTGACAAACATCCATGATTAGCGTATAAAATATACAAATTCGGTGATGAACAACCTAAGCAATGCCTGGATAGCTTTACACACCTGAATGAGCTCCGTTGATCACCTTTTTTTCTTTGTCATTATGAATCATATTAGGTTTGCTGTCATAAAAATAAAAATTATGGACAAGCTCATCATTTCAAATCTATCCAAAACCTATAGTAACCAGGTCAAAGCATTAAAAGGTATCAACTTAGAAATATCCACTGGTATGTTTGGTCTATTAGGCCCCAACGGAGCGGGCAAATCTACCCTCATGCGAACTATAGCTACCTTACAAGATGCTGACGAAGGGGAAATTATGCTCAATGATTTAGATCTCCTGTCTCAAAAAATGCGGGTAAGAAAAGTCTTAGGATATCTCCCACAGCAATTCGGCTTATTCCCAAAGATATCAGCTCATGATCTTCTGGATCACTTTGCCATCTTAAAGGGATTGACTCATAGAACACAAAGGAAAGAGATAGTCGATGCCCTGCTGCAAAAAACCAACTTATACAAAGTACGACATCAAAACTTAGGAGGATTTTCTGGCGGGATGAAGCAACGATTTGGCATAGCACAAGCATTGCTCAGCAATCCAAAATTGCTCATTGTGGATGAACCCACAGCGGGTTTGGATCCGAAGGAAAGGAATCAATTCTACAATCTACTGAGCGAGATTGGCGAGCAAGCTATAGTCATACTATCCACTCATATCGTGGATGATGTAAAAGAACTCTGTACCAGAATGGCGATCATCAATCAAGGCCAGGTTGTTCTAGAGGGTGAGCCACTTTTACTGATAGAGCAGATCAAGGGTCAAGTGTATCAAAAGACGATTCAAAAAAGTGAGATGGCTAATTACAAAAGAGAATACAAGGTCATCAATGAACAGCATTACCTTGGCCAACCCCTCATCCAAATTCTAAGCGAATCGGATCCAGGTGCTGGCTTCCTACCATCTTCAGTTGGCCTCGAAGAAGTCTACTTTACACAATTGTCTAAATAAATTTAAACTAAAACTAATCCAACATGTGGTACGAGATATTCAAATTTGAACTCAAGTATAGATTGAGGAGGCCTGAGACTTACTTATTCTTTTTTTTCCTATTGGTATTTTCGGTGTTCGGAGTGGACTTTATCTTACAGGGCGTAGAAATCGGCTTGGTCAAAAAGAATGCACCTCTCGTTATCGGAAAGACGATGGGAGCTATCACAGGGATATTCATGATATTGGCTTCGATGATCATGGGTATGCCGATGATTCGAGATGACCAATACCAGATCACTCCTCTCATTTATACTACTCCAATCAAGAAATCTGATTTGCTGATAGGTCGATTTCTCGGATCATTTCTAATCCTAATTATCATATTCTGTGGAATTCCATTGGGTATGATGATAGGTGAGTTTCTCCCTTGGCATCTGGATACTGAAATGCTCCCATTTAGCTTTACAACCTATTTTACTATATTCCCATCTATAGTGCTACCCACCTTATTTTTCGGAGCAGCTCTATTTTTTGTGACTGGAACATTGAGCAGAAAACTGCTAGTGGTCTACACGCAAGGCATCATACTCTTTGTCGTCTTCTTGCTGACCAAGGCGATCACTAACGATTATCTACAGGCTGTGCTAGACCCATTTTCACTGACTACGATTACTCAACTGAGCAAAGATTGGACAGTGGCAGAAAAGAATGCGCTACTTCTACCATTTAGTGGGATCCTTATGGTAAATAAAATGTTCTGGATAGGATTAGGCATCTTGGTAATGTGGATTGGATACTTTAGATTCAATTTTTCTACCCCTCGGGAATCTAGAAAATCCTCCAGGTCAAAAGTAAATTTTGAACCTATAAATAAAATCCTTGATATAGATTTACCAAATGCAACTCCCCAATATGGTTGGCAATCAAAAGTGATTCAATTTTTTACGATGTCAATTTTTTATAGCAAATCTTTGCTCAAAGAGACTTCCTTTTGGGCGATTGTGATCTGTGGAGTAATTATAATTATTGTAAACTCGATTAGTTTAGGTACAGTATACGGGGTGGACAGTTATCCAACTACTTACTTCATCGTCGAAGAGTTGCAAGAGCAGTCTTTATACTTCTTTATCATTATTCTTTTGTTTTATTCTGGAGAACTTTATTGGAAAGAACATAGCGTGGGATTGAATCTGATGAGTGATGTTACACCCATTTCTTCATTTGTCAGTTTGAGTAGTAAAATGACAGCGTTAATTGGAGCCTATATAATACTCATGCTATCTCTGATTCTATCTGGTATAGCTTTTCAAATGATGAAAGGGTACTACCATTTTGATCTCCCAGTATACTTTTCTGGCTTCTTCATTGAGATACTTCCATTTTTAGTGGTCTATACTTTTGCTGCTTTTTTCATCCAATCTCTGGTCAATAGTAAGTTCTTGGGGATATTGGTCACTTTGATTTTTTTCATTGTAATGATCGCTTTGGATTCTTTAGGTTTTAACCATGTGTTGTTCAATTTTGGAGGCGGAGCATTAAAAGCATATTCTGAGATGAACGGTTATGGTCACTTCATGACTCCATACCTATGGACGAAGTTTTATTGGGTGATATTCGGTACGTTAGCTCTGATCATTGCATCATTGATATCAGGACGTGGCGTAGATGTAAAAATGATACATAGACTTAAAAAAGTAAGATCCAGGCTCTCAAAGAAAACCAAAATATTTGCCAGTTTTATTCTCTTACTTTTTATGCTTGTTGGCAGTTATGTTTTTTATCAGACTAATGTGTTGAATGAAGTTTGGACAGCGGAAGAAGCGCAAAGTTATAGAGCAGACTATGAAAAAACCTTAAAGCAATTTGAATACCAACCACAGCTAAAGATTACAGCAGCAAATCTACAGGTAGAACTATATCCTGATGAAAGGTCTTATGACCTGGTGGGAAAGTATACCTTAAAAAATGAAGAAGCGTCTCCAATCAGTGAGATACATATTCAGAAATTGATTGAATCAGATATTACACTAGATAGTGTATCCTTTTCTGCACCAGTTACCATAGATAGTCAATATCAAGCGTTCGAATATATCATTTATAAATTATCTACTCCTCTAAAGTCGGGTGACTCTTTAATTATGCACTTTGAGCAGGTATTGAGACCAAAAGGGTTTAACACTAGTGGCGCTGTTAGTTCAGTCTTGCACAATGGCACATTTATTCGAAACAACGAATTCCCAACGCTGGGATATAATAAGAAATATGAACTGGGAGATGAGTCCGAACGTAAAATCTATGCTTTGGCACCAAGACCTATAAAAGCAGAAATTGATGATATTAATGAACTCCAGGTAGCTAGATCAGGAAGTGATTCTTATGGCGTGAGAACCAATATCATTATAGGAACCAATATTGATCAGACTGCAGTCACTTCAGGTAATTTGATCAGAACATGGGAAAAAGAAAACCGCAATTACTTCGAATACCACAGCAACGGACCGATGATCAACTTCTACGCTATACTATCAGGTCGATATGAGCTACGGCAAGATCAATGGCATCCCAAGAATCAGGCTGACCAAGCCCCTGTTGATCTTGAGATTTACTATCATCCGAGACACACCTACAATTTGGATAGAATGATGAATGGGATGAAAGCTTCTCTTGCTTACTACTCTTCAAATTTTTCTCCCTACCCGGATCAACAATTGAGAATTGTAGAATTTCCTCGTTACGAAGACTTTGCCCAGTCCTTCCCGAATACTATTCCCTTTTCAGAATCAATAGGCTTCCTGCTTGATATAGATGATTCCACTGATGTGGATATGACATTCTTTGTGACCGCTCACGAAGTAGCACATCAGTGGTGGGGTCTTCAAGTTGAAACAGCTAATGTCAAAGGTCGAAGTTTTGTATTAGAAACATTATCGCAGTACTCCGCTTTGATGGTTTTTAAGAATCAATTTTCACAAGTAAAAGTGGACAAATTAATCGCTCACCAACAGGACTTATATGATAAGGGCAAGGGCAAAGCAAAAATAGAGGAAGTACCATTGTACTTAGTGGGAAACGAAGAATACATCTATTATAATAAAGGAATAATAGCAATGTATAACCTGCAAAAATATATTGGTGAGGATAAGGTCAACCAAGCTTTGCGATCGTTTATCAAAGATTGGAATAACCGAAATGGGGAAATAAAATGCAAGACTGATAGGTATGCTACATCTGAAGATCTGATTTCATACATTTTGGAGAATACTCCTGAACAGAAAATAGATAAGGTTTTGAAGCTATTTAAAGAAATAGATTAGGGCAATTATCATATTAAAAAATCATATGTTTTGGTGTTAGAAAGCCGGGAAAATAACAAGCCGTGACCACGAACATGCCTCCTAATGCCGGCACGACAGGTACGGCTTTCCCGTTAGCATTAATAAAAAAGACAATTAATGAAAGAGCAATTAAAAAGGTCTTTCAGGAGATATGTCGAGTTTGATGATGCTGAGGTGGATAGCTTTTACGAAAGGGTAAAATCCAAAAAAAGAATATCTCCTTGCCGAAGGGCAAATATGCAAAAACAACTATTTTATTATAAGCGGACTAACTCGTTCATTTTAAACCGACAATAAGGAAGACGAAAGAATAACCAAATTCGCTCTTGAAGATTGGTGGGTGACAAGTATGGAAAGTTTTTCAGTTCACACCAGGTTACTATAAGGCAAAAGTGTAGATTTTGCTTCAAAAAGTAATTCGCATAAAGAAGGCAGAATTTCCATTTGAGAAATTACTGCTTTTTTTATTTGATAAAATAAATTTCAAAATTTACTTTGCCTCTGATACAAATAAATGTGAAGCATCAACGATTTGCGTTTGATTCCAAGATAGCGGTTGTCGTATTTCTCTTAAATCAAGCCGGATTCATTTGCAGGACATTTTTATAACTTTCCTTATAAGCTATAAACAAGAATTAGGTTTCAACCCTAAGCCATCAAAAAAAGCATTAGAAGATGCGCTAAAGTATTTGAAAAACGATTGGAAAATGAAGAAAACGGTATAGGACTGTGTATATAAAAAATAGCAGTTAAGTACCTAAATTAAATTTAGGTACTTAACTGCTATTTTTGCATCTAAACGGACATTAGTGCATGCCAGTCTGCTACTTTTCATTTACCAATCGTTAGCACACATTTGGTCAACCCAATAATGACAAGGCAACATTAATAGAATCGGATGATTCTTTTTTACTCGGACGAGTTTTGGAAACAACTCGAATACCATTGTATATGGTGTAAAAAAGAGTTGCAAGGGACTTTAAATCATGCTTCGTTTTTAATTGACCACTTTCTTGACCTTTTTTAAGATAATTATAGAATACCTTCTCAAAATCTTGTTTATTTTTTTCTAAAATTATTAAAAGACTTTCATCATTTGGAATAAGTTCTGTTGTAGTATTTACAACAAAGCAACCTTTGTTATCTTTATCAAGTACATCTTCTTGAATAGCAGTATCAAAAAGTTCTAAAAATCCAATCTTTACATTCGGTCGATTTTCAAGAAAATGGATTACTCCTTCAAGATTTATCTTACGATAAAGTTCAAAAGATTTTTTATAAAGTTGGTCTTTACCACCAAAAGTATCATAAAGACTTGCTCTATTAATACCTAAATGGCTAACCAAATCTTGGACAGAAGTAGCTGAATAGCCTTGTTTCCAAAACAAATTCATTGCTTTGATCAAGACTTCATTTTCATCAAATAATTTTACTCTCGGCATAAGAAAAAAAATGTGGAAGCATTAAACGCTTCCACAAATATAATTTACTGGAACTTTCATTCCAAATAAAGCTAAAAAAATTAACTTAAAAGTGGATTAATAATTATTCCACCATCTATATTGTATTCACTACCTGTAATGAATGAAGCGTCATCAGATGCTAAAAACGAAACAAGTTTAGCAATATCTTCAGGTTGACCAAATCTCTTTAGCGGAATACGATTTTGCAAAGCTTCGGCAAATCCACTTAATTGTTCTTCTTCCATTCCTGTTTTACCATAAATTGGTGTTGAAACTGGACCCGGATTTACAGAATTGACGCGGATTTTTCTCGGTGCTAATTCTGTTGCAGCAGTACGAGTATAGGAATTTAAAGCAGCTTTAGATGCAGCATAAACTGCTGTATTAGGCATTCCTGTATAAGCATTTACAGACGATAAGTTTATAATTGATGCTCCATCATTTAATATTGGGAGAAACTTTTCAGTTGTGAAAAATGCACCTTTAAAATTAATTCCCATTTGGTGGTCAAACATTTCTTCACTTATTTGTCCGATTGGAGCAGCCTGAAAAATTCCTGCATTTACGAATAAGACGTCAACTTTTCCAAAATCTGTTTTTACTTGTTCCACTAAATCTTCTATTGCAGAAATGCTCTCAACATCTGCAACAATTCCTTTGACACCAAGCTCTTGAGCTGCCGATTGAACTTTATCGGAATTTCTTCCTGTGATTACAACAGTTGCACCTTGACTTTTTAATTCTTTGGCAGATGCATAACCAATACCGCTATTACCACCAGTAACTACCGCAATTTTTCCATTTAATTTACTCATTTTATCTATTTTTTTATTTGTTAATAATATTACTGGAACGATCGTTCCGAACGCAAACATACGGGTATTGGAATGATTATTCCAAATAAAACTTTGATTTTTTACTAAAAAAAATCAAACGTGTGCTTTGTCGTCGTAATTTACACAAATGGCAAAGTACTGCTTTCCATTATCAGCAACTATTCGATGAATAATTCCATCTTCACAATACCGATTTAAGAACCTGTCCAAAAATTATTGGCTGGTCTGAGAAAACAGTATTTTTTGGTCAATCAAGGCTCCCCGATATTTCGTCGGGGCCAAGCTATTTCGGAACAAAAAGCCGAAGAGTGAGCGAAAAAGGCGTTTTCGCAGACCAGCCAATAATTTTTGGACAGGTTCTAAGACTCGATAAATGGTTGCACGATTGATATTCGTTGTGATTCTTTGCTCAATGGCATCTCTACTCATTGCTTTACCTGTTTTTGTAAGCATTTCAATACTTCCATTAAGAGCAGTCTACTCACGTCCTGATTTTGAACAGCAATGCAAAATTCCTCAAACACTTGGTTGTGAGTTAACAGAACAAGGTCTTATTGAAGTAAATATGTTTCAGAAAATTAATTTGGGAAATGTTTTTTGTTGTGGCGATAACTCCAGTCCTTTACGTGCTGTATCTTCCGCAGTAGCAGCTGGAAATATTGCAGGGGCAATGGCAAACAACGAAATGACAGAAGAAGAATTTTAAAAGCAGCTTATAACAATGGCTCTGTATCCATAACCACCAGCGGCCAATTCACAAATCCAACGCGACCGGTGGCTACGATACAGAGCCTCGCGTTGTGTGTAATTAAAAAGAAAACACAGCAAGAAAATCTTTATTAAAAAACAATTTAAAGAATTATTCCTGATCTTCCTCAACCGTTTCTAAAACAGGTACAGGAAAGTAATTAGTCGTATTTTCTTCAATTAATTTTTTCAAATTATTCATGTTTTCATCTTCTTGAGCTTGCATTGAATTTTTCATAAAAGAAACGATGGACCGCATAAACATTCCACTGCCTTTTGTTATTGTTGATGATTTGACATGAGTTTCACCATCATTTTTACTAAAATCTATTTTGTAATCCATATCCATAACACCTTCCATTACAAAGTCCATAGCAATATGTTCGTTGGGACGAATAGATTTTATAGTTTCAAGAACAATTGACTCTTGTCCATTTTCATTAAAAGTGTACTTAGTGACAGCACCAACAGTACCTTTTTCACCACTAATATGTTCAGTATTTATAATTCCTTTTAACCATTGGGAGATTTTACTTTCATCATTCATGACAGCCCAAGCTTCCGTAATTGATTTATCAACAACAATTTCACTATTATAAGAAATAGTAGGCGTAAGGAACCCTTTAGCAATAAACAACAATACCAATAGGGCGATTATTCCAAGAAGATATTTGAGATACTTCATAATGTAAAGGTTTAGTTTGAGAAATACTTTCAAGTAAAAATACAAATTGTTTTTGAAAATTAAAACTTTTTGTTCTTTTTAACAAGTTTGTAAACTTTGCTCAAAAAATGGAAAATAAATACCTTTTTACTCATGACTAAAAGGCCAACGTAACAAAGAGATAAGGTGGCACACGACCCTTCTATTTCCCTTTTTATAACACGTTTTTTGCCTATCCCTTAGTAATTCTTCATATGAATTTATTGAATCTTTTCTTACTTTGGCATTCCTGGGAAAAACATATTTACTCGCTCTTTATAGGCCTTATAGTCTGGTCTTTTCTTTAAAGAATAATACTCAGAAGGTATTGCTCCTGTCAAGTAAACCAAAGACAAATACATAACCCTTGAAACAAATAACAACCCAAATCCTAATAATACCCAGATCAACAAAGGTTCTACTGACCGAAGTCCAATCCACGAAGGTATGGTCGCAATAATTAAGGCGTTCCAAACCATCCACTCTGCAAAGTAGTTTGGATGTCTAGTATACTGCCAGAGGCCTACATCACAGACTTTATTCTTTTGGCCTGTGACAGACATCTTTCGAAGGAAACTCAATTTTTGAGCATCTGCAGTTGCCTCAATAATAAAAGCTAAAACCCAAATAATCAATCCAATAATCTCAAAAACGGAAAAATTAGGGTCTGGATTCCAACCAATAATAAATGCAGGAAAAGCTAAAAAAGAGGCATTTGCTAATCCCTGAGCCAGAGCATCCACCTGCATAGCCAATAAAACATTATTCTTACCTGCTCGTTTCCAACGGCTACGTTGATATTGATACCTAGGAAATTCTTTTTGCATATATCCCTTCTGCCATAATCGTAGTGCGCCTAATCCCATGCGCAGTCCCATAAATATATATACCCCTCCTATTATTTTAACCCTCCAATAGTATCCCTCACTAAAAAACAGCGTCAATATACCAATACAAACAAGTCCCCATGGCCATCCAATATCCACATAAGATAATCTGCCTGTCTTCCAGATTGGCCAGCATACTACTAATCCAAATAACAATAGCTGGACCATGCAATTAATAGCAGACAAAGAGCTTAGCGATTGAGTAAATAGCAAGATTAACCAACCAATAATAAATATAAACAGTGGTTTTATGTATTTCATGTATGATTTAAATCAGTTTTAAATTGGGAAAAATCTAGACAATTAACCCTGGATGCAATTCAGTATCTGGTGATTCAACATACCTGACAAATCAGATAAATGAACAAGTTTGTATCAAATATAGAAGTATTATATTAAATTGTGAAATATTCAAAAAGAGGGCATAAGACGAAAGTGATAGAAATGAAGAACAAAATTGATAGCAAAGATAGGTCTAAACGCTGTTATAGAAATTGAAATTAAAGAGCCTGAGAATGCGATGCTAGTTTGGTCTAGTGTTAGTATCATTTCTGAAGGGCTTGGCGGTGGAAATGAAATCGTCGGTGGAGTTTGGTTATTATTACTAAGTATTGTGGCTTTGAAAGGGCAAATATTTTCAAAACCATTGAATTTTATTGGCATTTTAGTCGGTATAGCAGGTATTATAACAGTATATCCGTTAGAAATTTTTGCAGAAATTTTCGGAATTAGTCAAATAATTTGGTTCTTATGGTTTGGGGTTTTTATGATTCGTAAACCATCAATAGTTGTAGAAAACTAAAAAACAAACAGCTCGTAAAACGTTTGCTAACGCTGTGTAAAAATACATTAAACCGCATTTTACACTTACCGTTCTGCCTAGTCTACCCCCAACCTCAAATAAAAACCCCAAACCAATAAAACCCCCTAAAACATCAACCGAATAACAGTCCCCTTATTTTCAATAGAATTAATTTGGATCTTTCCTTTATGAAGAAACATGATTTGTTGACAAAGGCTTAAACCTATCCCGCTGCCATTCTTTTTAGTACTAAAAAATGGAATAAATATCTTATCCAATATCTCACTTGGTATTCCTATACCATTATCAGCAACTTTTATAATTATAATTCCTTCAATATTTTGATCAGCAGATATTTTGATCAAAGGCGCTTCAATATTTTTACAAGCTGCTACAGCATTTAGAATCAAATTAATTAAAACTTGTTCGATTAAAGAAGTGTCTATTTCAATTTGAAGAGCAGGGTTGTCAAGTTTAAATTGCAAGTCTATATTCTTGCTATTAAGAGAGGGTTGTAATAAATTTGAAATGCTCTCAAACAAGGTATGAATAGAAGCTTTACTTAAATTTAAGCTAGTAATTTTATTTAGTCCCCTATAAGTATTTGCAAACCTCATTAAGCCATCGCTTCGATTACGAATACTTTCAATCCCCAAATAAAGGTCATTAGTATCCACTTTATTTTTATTGGGATCCGCTATAGACAATCGAATTTTAGTTTGCAAAGTTTCGGCTAAGGAGGAAATGGGAGCGATTGAGTTCATAATTTCATGAGTCAATACTCTTAGCAATTTATTCCATGCTTCTGCCTGATTTTGATTTAATGTATTCTCAATATTTTGAAGTACAATTAATTTAAACTCCTCCTCTTTTACCTTAAAAGAAGAATTTGATATCAATATTTTTATTTTTTCATTTTCCCCATCAATGCTTATGGTGTTTCCGTTTACATGAGTGGTTTCAAAAACATCCGCAAACATTTTTGAATTCCTTTTTTTTACAAATTGAATGTTTTTAATAGTGGGAATATTTAGGACTTGATTAAACGAGTCATTGACCCATAGCACGTTTCCGGATTCAATATTATAAGCGATAATTCCGGTATCAACCAATTCCAATATTTTTTGGAGATATAGGTATTGCACTTCTTTTTCCTTATTAACTGTTTTAATGGTTTCGTTAATACTATTAAATCCTCTATGAAGTTCTCTAATATCTTTAGGTCCAGAATCTTCATTAAACCATTGCGTGAAATCTCTGTATTTAATGGACTCAAAGAAACGATCCATTTCAGAATATCTTCGAATTGTAAAATTAAAAATGCTACGAATTGATAAAACTATAATTAATAGCAGTAGTGCAGCTATGATTATAGATTTCAGCACATCCACGCCGAAATCTAGTTGGTAGAAGGCTAATACGAAGGCCGCTATCGAAATAAATAAAACGAAGATTCGAATAAAAAGCGACCGTTTATAATCTCTATAAGCCATATTTATTGAGTCTTCTGTAAAGAGCAGTTCTTGTTATTCCGAGTTCTTTTGCCGACTGAGAAATATTGCCGTTATTTTTTTCTATCACTTCCAGAATAGTATTTTTTTCTACCGTATCGAGTTTCATATCTTTTGGTTTCATTGATAGAGTGTGTCTTTCAATCGGAGAAAACATTAAATCACTATCTTTTAAAACATTATCGTCCAGCATTATTATAGCTCTTTCAATGGAATATTGAAGTTCCCGCACATTGCCAGGAAAATGATAGGCCTTCAGTTTCTTTATAAAATTGTCATCTACTGAAACCCCAGGTTTAAAATATTTTTCTGCGTAAAACTCAATAAAATGCTTGGCTAACAAAACGATATCCTCCTCTCTTTCTCTCAAAGGAGGGATTATAATTTCAACGGTATTTATCCGGTAAATTAAATCTTTTCTGAACTTGTCTTCATCGGCCAATGATGCAAGACTTGAATTCGTTGCACAAATCAACCGAATGTCAACAGCAATTGATTCGTTGGAACCTAAAGGTGTAATTTGTCTATTTTGAAGAACGGTTAACAATTTTGCTTGTTGCTGCAGGCTAATGTTTCCAATTTCATCTAAAAAGAGCGTACCTCCTTCTGCCGCTTCGAATCTACCCTGTCTATCTTCTCTGGCATCTGTAAAAGCGCCCTTCTTATAACCAAATAATTCACTTTCAAACAAGGTAGCGGTCAATGCGCCAACATCTACTTTTATAAAGGGTTTGTCTTTTCGTAAAGAGTTATCATATATGGCTTTTGCAATAAGATCCTTTCCTGTTCCATTTTCTCCAAGAATCAAGATATTGGCATCGGTGGGTGCAATTTTTTTGATTTTGAAAAATACATCTTTCATGGCTTTGCTCTCTCCCAATAATTTAATCCCATCTACCTGTGGGTTCCATTTCCTTGCTTGACTCGATTTTTTATTACTTAGAAGCTCATTAATAGATTCCAATAATTTTTCATTCTTCCAGGGCTTCACCAAAAAATCGGAGGCTCCTTTTTTTAGAGATCGAATGGCCAAATCTAAATCCCCATAGGCGGTTATCAAAATAACAGGCACTTCTTTATCAATCTCCTTAATTTTATTAAGCCAATAAATACCTTCATTCCCGGTATGTACTACACTTTTAAAATTCATGTCAAGAATGATAAGATCGAAATTATGCTCTTTTATTAAAGACGAAAGTTTTTCCGGATTTTTCTCAATAACGACCTCTTTAACTTGAGATTGCAGTAAGATCCTCATAGCGACTAAAACGTCGTAATCATCGTCAATAACTAGTATGGAAGCGTTTTTTAATACCATAATCACAAAACTACAAAATAATAATTTATCGCCAAGAGCATACTCTAAAGCATAACCCCCCTAAAAAAGTGTCCTTTAAACGTACAGTGATTGTATCAAAAACGTACACCTCAATACAAACAAAAAACTATAACTATCTCATTATGAAGCAATTACATTTTCGGCACCGTTGTTACATTAGAAATAGAAAATAACAATAGTAAAATTATGGATATACCCGTAACAAAGAAAAAGATTACAAAATCCAAAATCATAATAGCAGTTTGGCTATTCATTTTAACACTATTTATAGTGTTTCTGGTTTCCTCTTTTGGAGGGAAATCAAAATTAAATATTGATTCAGAAAAAATTTTAGTGAGCGCAGTAAAAGAGGGAACTTTTCAAGAGAACATTCCTGTGAACGGAATAGTCTTGCCAATTACTACCATTTATTTGGATGCCCTTGAGGGCGGTAGGGTTGAAGAAATATTCGTTGAAGATGGTGCAGTTATAAAACAAAACGAACCAATATTGCGGCTTTCAAATACCGATTTGGAATTAAGTCTCGTAAATCAGGAAACTTCCTTGTACAATTTACTAACTCAAATTCGAATTTCGCAAAATGCAGCACGCCAAAATACCATAAATAAGTTAACCCTAAAAACAGATGTTGAAAACGAACTTATTGAAGCCGATCGAAAATATAAACTCAGTAAAGAGCTTTATAGCCAAAAAGCTATCGGAAGGCATGAATTTCAAGAGACTGAAAATAATTACAATTACCAAAAACAGCGCATGGCTTTAGCTTTACAAGTATTACAACAAGATTCGATTTCAACGATCCAAGAAGCGGAGCAGTCTAAAATCTCACATATTCAGACTCAAATCGCATTAGACCTAATCCGTAGAAAAGGTGGCGACTTGATTGTAAGGGCTCCTGTAGATGGACAACTAACCTCTCTGGACGCGCAAATTGGACAGTCAATAAATAAGGGAGAGCGTCTAGGACAATTGGATGTTTTAAGTGGCTTTAAAGTCCGTGCAGATATAGATGAACATTATATTTCTAGAATTTATGCCGGGCAATCAGGTAGCTTCACTTTTAATGGAAACGACTATAGGGTTCTTATCAAAAAAGTATTTACCCAAGTTACTAATGGAAAATTTCAAGTTGATATGCACTTTGAAGCTGACATTCCAGATGGAATCCGCAGAGGACAATCTTTAAAAATCCGATTGGCTTTAAGCAATGAGAAATCGGCGGTACTAATACCTAAAGGAAGTTTCTTTCAAAAAACAGGTGGGAATTGGATTTTTAAATTAAGCGATGATGGCAAAATTGCCTCTAAAGTAGATCTGCAACTTGGAAATCAAAACATCGAATACTATGAGGTAATAAGTGGGCTTAAGCCTGGAGATAAAATTATTACTTCAAGCTATGAAAATTACGGTGATAAACATGAATTGATATTAAACTAAAAATAAAACAAATGATAAAAATTAAAAATTTAGAAAAATATTTTACTACTGAAGAGTATAAAACAATTGCCTTAAATAAAATTTCATTTGACGTAATGGAAGGAGAATTTGTATCCATTATGGGACCTTCCGGAAGCGGCAAATCTACCTTACTTAATATTCTCGGGATGTTGGATGATGCAGATGGTGGCAGCTTCATTTTTAATGATCAGGAAGTTATTAAGTATAACGAACGCAAGAGAGCAAATTTACGTAAGCATAATATAGGCTTCGTATTTCAGAGCTTCAATTTAATTGATCAACTTACTGTTTTTGAAAATGTTGAGTTAGCACTTATTTATACAGGCGTAAAAAAGAGTGAACGAAAAGAAAAAGTAATTGAAGTGCTAGAAAGAATGCAAATAGTGCATAGAAAAAATCATTTCCCACAACAACTTTCTGGAGGTCAACAACAAAGAGTTGCAGTTGCCAGAGCTTTGGTAAACAACCCTAAGCTAATTCTAGCAGATGAGCCTACCGGGAACCTAGACAGTAAAACCGGCAATGAAGTCATGGAGCTTCTTACTGAATTAAATAATCAAGGTTCTACTATTATTATGGTTACTCATAGTGAGCATGATGCCAAATACAGTAATCGTATTATTCGAATGCTTGATGGAGAAAAAGTAACCGAAAATCTAATAGTTAACCATTAGATTTTATTCGGTATTCGGTATTAGTGCTGTTACAAAAATTTGATTGATCAGTTTTCATGTGGCATTAACTCGCCGATCCCTCCGCAAAGCTCCGTGCTCAACGATCTAATACCGGATCATTGAGCACGAAATTCAACATTTGCGGTAGCAAATAAGAATTTTGGGATCAGTGAGCCTGATTTTTAGCAGAATATTTAACATAAATAATTTTTTGTGACATTCCTAATTCGGCATTCGTAGCCGCTCTTACGTACAAAAACTTTTGGCATAAAGTCCATTAAATATAAATAACATGATTGAAAATTATATCACCATAGCTTGGAGAAATATTATAGAAAATAAAGTCTTGTCCTTTCTCAATATCTTAGGATTAACCTCCGGGTTGTTTTGCTTTTTACTCATCTATTTATGGATATCAAGTGAAAATAGCATTAATAAATATCATGCAAACATAGATCAACTTTCTTCTGTATATCTTACCTCCTCTGATGGCTCAGCATTTGGGTATGGCACTTCATCACTTCTATATAAAGAGCTAAAAATAAAAGTCCCAGAGATTGAGAAGGTTACCGCTATGTCTAACTATAGTAAAAAAAGCACCTTCTCTAATGGGGATAAGGTTTTAAAGCAAAATGGAAAATTTGTAAGTGAAGACTATTTTGATATGTTTTCATTTAATATTTTAGAAGGAAATGTTTCGGAGGCATTAAGCGCTCCAAACCAAATTGCTATATCAAAGGAAATGGCCGAATTGTTTTTTGGAAACTCAAAAAGTGCCATTGGACAAACACTCACTTACGAAAATTCAAAAGAGCTAAAAATAGCTATGATCTTTGAATTAGGTAGTAAAAATTCGACGGAGAAGAGTGATTATTATTTATCCTTTGAATCTCTTTTTGATGATAATCCATGGATGTATGAATGGAAAAATCTAGGCTCCTATACCTTTGTTCAAGTGGCCAAAGGAACAGATATTGATCAGCTAGAACAAAAACTTAAATCATTTTTAAAAGATTATGAATTAGGCTTAGGAATTCGATTTCAACCTTACGCAGATAGTTATCTTTATGCAGACATTGAAAAAGGAGAAGGGAAAATTCTATATGTAAGATTGTTTGGAATAATAGCTTTTCTGATCATGCTAATTGCAAGCATTAATTTCATGAATTTAGCTTCTGCCGGCTATATGAAAAGAGCAAAAGAAATTGGAGTCAGAAAGGTTCTAGGAGCGGGGAAAAGTAGTTTAATAGCACAATTTTTAGGAGAAGCGATGTTTCTTTCTCTTTCAAGTCTGTTTTTTGCCTTAATCTTAATTGTATTTGCCTTACCCGTATTTAATCAAATAACAGATAAAAACATAGACCTATTAAATTTGCCAATATCCACTTGGATAATGGTTTTTGTAATTACCCTTTTTACAGGAATACTCTCTGGAAGTTATCCTGCTTTTTTACTCTCTTCTTTTAAGGTTACCGATATTTTTAAGAAAAAAATTGAAACCAGCTCTAGTACCAATTGGATTAGAAAAGCTTTGGTTGTATTTCAGTTTACCATTTCGGTTGTCTTTATAAGTAGTATGATCATTATTTCAAAGCAAATTGATTTTGTCCAACATAAAAACATCGGTTTCGATAGAGAAAATTTATTGGCAATCACTTTATCAAAAGACTTACAAAATAATTATAATGCTTTTAAAAGTGGCGCTTTACAAATATCGGGCGTTACATCGGTCACAAAAACTTCGCATATTCCTTTAGGAGATTATGGTACCTCACCAGAAGTAATTTGGAACAGTAAGGCAGCCGATAATGATGCGTTATTTACGGGAATGGTAGCGAGTGCAGATTTCGTTGATACCTATGGTGTTGAATTACTTATGGGAAGAGAACTTATTCATAATAACCCGGAAAACATTGAATATCTTATTAATGAAACGGCTATGGATAAAATGAAGATGAAAAATCCGATAGGCCAATCATTGTCATTTTGGGGAAACCAGGGAACCATAGTAGGTGTGGTTAAAGATTTTCACTTTGGCTCTTTAAAAGAATCTATCTTTCCAATGATTATTAGAAGCGAAGGTTATTCGGAATTTAATATCGCCTTTGTTAAATATAAGCCGGGTAATGGAAAACAAACATTGGCGGCTTTAGAACAGCTTCATACAAATTTAAATCCAGCATTCCCTTTTGAGTATCAGTTTGTGGATCAAGAATATAATAAACTCTATAAGAGCGAATCTATATTTTACAAATTATCCACCTACTTTTCAATTTTGGCTATTCTAATTTCCTGCCTGGGCTTGTTTGGTCTGGTCATATTTACAGCAGAGCAAAAAACCAAAGAAATTGGTATTAGAAAAGTATTAGGTGCCTCTGTTTTTGCCATTACCTCACTTATCACTCGAGACTTTCTAAAATTAATCATCCTTGGTGTCGCAATTGGAACGCCAATTTCCTGGTATTTCATGACCCAGTGGCTCGCAGATTATGAATATAGAATAAATATGCCCTGGAGTGTATTTGCCCTAACTGCAGTTTTAATAATTGGTATATCCCTGCTTACTGTCAGTTTCGAATCTATAAAAGCAGCTATTGCAAATCCTATAAAAAGTTTAAGAAACGAATAGCTCCATGATATTAAGGGACACACAAAGTGCAAAGCGTCGATAGTCGATAAAAGCGCCTACCCCGTTTGCACAGTGACGTTGGCAACAATTTAAAACAACAATCAAATAAACATGAAAAACAACTTTCTAATCTTCATCTGTTCTATTCAATTAGTATTTGTGTCAATGCCGTTAAGGGCCCAATCAACAGAAAACAACAAAGCCATTACCACTAAAATTGACACTTATTTAAATGCCAGCGTGAGTAATGGATTTTCAGGTTCTGTTTTAGTTGCGATAAAAGGGGAAGTTATCTTATCCAAAGGATACGGATGGTCAGATCGAAAAAATAAGATTCCAAATGCTTCCTCATCAATTTTCAATATTGGTTCGGTAACTAAACAATTTACTGCGTCAGCTATTTTAAAACTCGTTGAACAAGGAAAAATTAAAACATCAGACAAAATAAGTCAGTTTTACGATAAAGCACCTGATGACAAGAAAAACATAACAATCCATCAGCTATTGACACATACATCTGGTATTTCAGCTAGAACGGGTGGTTTTAGATACGATGAAGCCAGTAAGGAACAATTCTTAAAAGAATTTTTTGATGCTGAATTACAATCAGAACCTGGCAAGAAGCATCAATATGCAAATGCAAACTATATTATGCTCGCAGCCATTTTGGAGCTCGTTTCCAAACAAAACTACGTCACTTTTCTACATGAAAATTTATGGGAGCAATCACATATGACTAATACAGGGTATAAAGGCATAACCTTTAATAGTGAACGATTAGCTCACGGTTACTACTTTAATATCGCAGATGGAATATGGAAGGATTGGGGTACAACTCAAGAACATCTTCCATATAATGATAAGCACTGGTACAGTATAGGTAAGGGCGATATTCACTCATCCGTTGAAGATCTTTATAAATGGCACCTTGCTCTAAACGATAGTAGGGTTTTAACATCTAAGACAAGAGAATTACAAGAAACACCTCATGTAGCTGAAAATGATAGCGCGACATCACATTATGGATATGGATGGGCTTTGTTTAATAGTGATAGGAGTACTAAAATTGTAACGCACAACGGAAGTAACGGGGTCTATTTCGCTGATTTCATCAGGTTTATTGATGAAGACGTTGTAATCATTTATCTGACAAATGCCATCTTGGGGAATGATACAGAAAACGTAGGATGGGAAATCAGTAAAATGATATTTAACCCTGAATATGAAGCACATCCAGTATCAAAAAATAGGTATGAACTTGTATTTGAATTCATAAAAATAAACGAACTAGCAAGTGCACAAATGTTACCTTCATATTTGACGAATGAGTTAGGAAAAAAATTTGATGATCATTCGGTTCTCAACAGTTATGGATATCGCATTTTGAAAAAAGAAAATGAACCAGGCTGGGCAATGGAACTATTTAAACTGAATGTTCAATTGTTCCCTGAAGATGGGAATCTGTGGGATTCACTAGGTGAAGCATATTTGAAGTATGGAGAAAAAGAACAAGCTATTCGAAGTTATACAAAAGCAGTAGAATTAGGAAATAAAGATTCACAGAAAACGCTAACAGAATTACTTAAGAACTAGAATAACAACTAATATCAACACCGTATAAAATTAATTACTAGTTGTAGCCTACTTACGAAAACCCTCGTGGCTTCTTTATTCTGTTTGTATTTGCTAAATTAGGTGCTTAAACAACGCAGCTATTCTTACACAAACCGTCAGACTGTAAAAATACTTAGGCTGTATTCGGAGGGAGTACGAGAAAAAAGTGATGTGACCGATTCTCAGAGTAAGTTTTTTAGTTTTTTTTTACAGCCTGCCGTTATACTTAATCAAAATAAACAAAATGAACAACAAAATCTTATTCTTGCTAATCATTTGGTTAATTTCTTTAAATGATTCAATTGCTCAAAAAATACCTCTGGATTCGCTCGATATATACCTTGATCAAGTTATTAAGGATTTTGAGGTAGTAGGGCTTTCGGTTGGCATCGTACAAAATGATACTGTTATCTATTCAAAAGGTTTTGGATTAAGGGAAATCGGAAAAGATCCAAAGGTCAATGACCAAACTACTTTTGGAATTGGGTCAATTTCCAAATCATTTACAGCATTAACACTCGGGTTACTCGTGGATGAAGGAAAAATAAATTGGGACGACAGAGTGAAGGACTACCTGCCCTACTTCGAATTGTACGACCCATATGTAACAGAAAACTTTACTATTAGAGATCTGCTCACACACAGAAGCGGACTGAAAGAAGTTAGTGCCGGTACACTTTGGTATCACTCAGACTATTCCAGAGTTGAAATCATTAAGCGACTTAAGTATCTTGAGCCCGTTTCTGGCTTCCGAGAGAAACCTGCCTATCAAAATATAATGTTCGTCGTAGCTTCCGAAATAGTAAAAGAGGTTTCGGGAATGACCTGGGATAATTTTCTAAAATCAAGGGTATTTGACAAACTAGAAATGAACAACAGTACTTCGTTGTCCAAAGATAGAGAAGCCAATATCAATTTGGCCCAGCCTCATATTTGGAATACAGAATTTAAGAAAGTTGCCATAGAACAGGAAAATGGAGATAACCTGGGGCCTGGAGGTTTCATTTATTCATCAGCAAAGGATATGAACAGCTATATGAGACTATTGCTGAAAGATGGGGTCTTTAAGAATGATACCATTGTGAGCAAGGACGTGGTCGATGAGCTCTTTAAACCTCAGACATTATTCCAAGTAAGTGGTCCTCCATTTGGCAACGAGTTTTCCTCCTATGGTTTCGGATGGTGGCTCACTCCCTGGAATGGCCATAAGGTCATAGAACATAGTGGCGGGATCGATGGAATGTCTGCACAGCTGTTTATGATAAAGGACATGAATATTGGTGTGGTTATTCTATGTAATGACTCGAAAGAACCTGCATCTTTTTTGATAAAAGCAAAAATCTTCGAACTTATTTTCAATGATAAGACCTTTGACATGTATGAACGAGGAAAGGACTACCGTAAACGAATAATAAAGAATTTAAAAGAAGCCGCTATCAACGAAATCAGACCAAAAGAATCTAATCCATCCTTACCTCTTAGTAGTTATGCAGGTGATTATAATGATGAAATGTATGGGGATATCAATTTATCGCTTACCAATATTGATGAACTAGAGCTTTCGTTCTCTCATACACCATTGTTCAAGGGACGACTGATTCATTGGCAATTCGACACTTTTAAAATTGATTGGTATGATATAAGAGTTCCAGATGGTTTTATGACCTTCAATTTTAATTCGAAAAGAGAGATATTAGGCTTTTCGATTGATCAAGAAAATTTACTTGACGTTGATTTTGGAGAAATTGAAATAAAGAAAAAGAAAAAGAAAAACTAAGAACCTGTCCAAATTTTGTTTGGTATGTCGATAAAATAGGATTTTTTGATCAATCAAGGCTCTTTCCTTTCGGAATAGCCTTAGCTATTTCGGAAGGAAAAGCCGAAGACCATATTACCTCCAATGCTAAAAACCCTAACCAATTTTGAAGTTATGAATCCTAAAGGGAAAATTTTTGTAATAATGGGACGAGGAACCTTTTCTGCAGGACAAAACTTATTAACGGACATCACTAAATACACAAACCCAATTTTAGTAGGCGAACCTAGTGGTTCAAAGCCCAACCATATTGGAGATGTAGGATGGTTTCAATTACCATATTCAGGATTAATGGGAATGATTTCCACACAATTTTATCAAGATTTAAAAACAGAAGACAATCGTAAATGGATCGCGCCACATATCCCCGTTAGTTTATCATCAACAGATTATTTTACAGGGAATGATAAGGCTTTGAATATTATAATGGAAGTAATAAAAATTTCTGAAAGAGGAAATAAAAACTAGGCATTATCGAGTAGACGGCTCCGACCAATTCATTGATCGGAGTGCGCCTCTTCCATACTCACACGCACACCACCGGGTGTCAGGTTATTCATTAATCTGACTGAATATTTAAAGTCAAATCCAACCCTATATAAAGAAATATTGATGCCTGCAAAAATGAAATGTAACCCGATGGTATCCATCACTCCATCAACCAAGGATACGACAAAGCAAAAGACTTACGCCAGGTCACATGCCAATGCCCTTCATCGGGTATGATCTCAAAGCGTAATTCATCTTCATTTAGACCTTGGTCTTTAAATTTATTATAGATAGCCTCTGCATGAGGTATCATCACCTGACCTTCATACGCTCCGACACTTACAAATATTTTCTTATCTCTTAGCTGTGTCTTGGAGAGGTTCATGGCCATGAGGCGATCGTGATCTACCCACATAGAAGGAGACTGAATAATTGCATTGCCAAATACCTCCGGATGTGCCATCAGCATATAATAGGCCATCATGCCGCTACGAGAGATTCCTCCTATAGAAGTCGCCGGGGCTTCTCGCTTGGTGCGATAATTAGCGTCAATCCAATTCTTAAGATCCGTTGTTAGCCATTTGGCAAATTCAGCCCCGTGTGCTTTGGGATTATCATCATTCACAAAGGGTGTATATTCTGCATCTCTATCTTCTGCCTGGTTAATTCCTACTACTATGGCTGTCTGTTGGCCATTCGCGGAAGCGGCATTAATCACCTCATCTATCTGCCATTCAGGGCCCATATTTTCAAGATCGTTAAATGATGATTCTCCATCAAGAAAATACATCACTGGATACCGAACTACGGAGTCGCTATCATAGTTAGGCGGTACATAGATATGGATGGTACGCTTTTTATTTTGATATCCTATGAGTATAGAATCTCGCAGTACCGTAACCGTCGGAGAAGAAGTGTCCACTATATTTTCGTAGTAGGCAGCTCTTCTTTGTTCTTCCTTAGAATGACCATAATATTTATAGGCTCCATAAAGTCCAAATAGTAATAATCCAAATAAGAAAATACGCAAAAGTGCTTTTTTCATGATAGTGCTTGTTGCTTTGTTATTTCATTTATCTGCACTCAAGATAATCAATTAAGATAAACGGCAGTCATAATTTTGAAGAAATTCATTAGCGTTTACGATTGCATTTAATAGAAATATTTACACTGTACATAATTAGATGTACCGGCAGTACCATAAAAAATCTTATTTTCGCATATGGAAAAGCAAGAATCAAGAGTAGCTATCATTGGTGCCGGATGCTCAGGAATAACAGCCATCAAAAACCTGATTCAGGCAGGAGTGAAAAACATAGTTTGTTACGAACAAAACGACCAGGTCGGCGGCAATTGGATTTACACCCAAAAGGTATCCCACTCCAGTGTTTGTGAAACGACGCATATCATCAGTTCAAAGACCATGTCTCAATACGAGGGTTTTCCAATGCCAGAAGAATATCCCGACTACCCTTCTCATGGCCAGGTTTTGGAATATTTTCAATCCTATGCAAAAGAATTTGGTTTACTTCCTTACATCAGATTTAATACAAAAGTGGAAAGCGTCAGGAAACTAGAACATAATAAATGGGAGATCATTTCGGGCAGTGGGGAAAAAGAAATTTTTGATTTTCTAATAATCGCCAATGGTCATCACTCGGTACCCCGGCACCCGGCATTCAAAAATCACTTTACCGGAAAATATATCCATTCCCATGAATTTAAAAATAATAAAGGCTTTGAAGGAGAAAGAGTGCTGGTAGTTGGGGCCGGAAATTCAGGCTGTGACTGCGCCGTAGAAATAAGCAGGGTAGCAAAAAAAGTTGATATTAGTATTCGAACACCTCAGTATATCATTCCAAAATTTTTTCTGGGAAAACCCTCGGACACCTTCAATGATAAAATGATATGGCTCCCCAGGTTTATACAAAAACCACTGTTGTCACTGAGTTTAAAAATCCAGGTAGGAGATTACCGTAGCTATGGTTTAGAGCCACCAAAGCATAGTGTGCTCGAAGCTCATCCAACTTTAAATTCAGAGCTTCTCTATAAAATACGACATGGAAAAGTACAACCGCAAAGAGGAATAGAAAAAGTAGTCGGGAAAAAAGTGTTTTTTAGTGACGGACAGGTAGCGGAATATGATAGCATAGTTGCCGCTACAGGATATCAGATTGCAACACCATTTTTCGAAAAAGAATTTTTGGACTATGCCGACAGTGACCGGGTTCCGCTCTACCTGAGAATGTTCCATCCTGAGCATCCCACATTAATTTTCATTGGCTTGTGTCAACCACAGGGAGCCGTTTGGCCATTGAGTGACGCCCAGTCGAGAATCACCGGAAATTATATTGCAGGCCGATGGCAGTTGCCCAAAAACACAAAAGAAAGAGCAGAAAAAGATTCAGATCAGATTGAAAAAGAATTTCTAAGCAGAAAACGCCACACCGTAGAAGTGCACTATCACCAGTATCTGAGAAAACTCAGGAAGCAAATTCCTGCCGACGCTCCGCTCTGGAATCAAAGGTCAGAAGTCAAAGGTCA
>JBLIMR010000028.1:0-31378 GCA_047638815.1 Gammaproteobacteria bacterium | reverse complement strand
ACTTTTCACTCTTCACTTTTCACTTTTCAGTCTTCACTTTTCACTTTTCACTTTTCACTTTTCACTCTTCACTTTTCACTTTTCACTTTTCAATTGCCCCCTGAGCTTGTCGAAGGGTCACTGCCCTCTTCAAAACCCAACAATCATCACTCTCCAATCAACAATCCTCTGATCTATTAAAGATCAGAGATGTACTTATTGTACATATCCTTGAATTCAAATCCTTCAGCGGATCGTTTTTTCGATAATTTTTGAAATTCCACTAAAGCCCAAAGCACAAATTCCTTCATGAAGTTGACATCACCTTTATTAATATCCGGTTGATGACTTTCAATTAAGGCCGTTAGCGGCTCGATCGAATCTAGTTTGCCCTGATATACCTTTTCTGAATCTTCGTCCATGAGTTCGAAGCTGCTCTCTTCAAAGAACCAATTTAGCACCTCATCGTAAGGTGTTGTTTCACCATCTCGAACCAGCTTTTCTATTTTTGGGAAATAGTATGGAAAGAGAGTTTTCGCTGCACTACCGATTAGTCTCTCTGCAACAAATGCTGCTCCCTCCTGCTCTCCTTCATAGACAAGCTCTACCTTTCCAGTGATTGAAGGAATCATCCCCATGAGATCACTGAATCGAATTGATGTTTTGTCTGAACCCGCCATTAATGTTCTACGTTCAGCGGTACTCAATAGATTTTCATATGCTGTAATACTCATACGCGCACTGATGCCACTTTTATGATCGATGTACTCACTTTCTCTTGCTTCAAAAGCCAATTGCTCTAATAACTCTTGCGCCATATCAGGCACATGAACTTCACAGGATCTATCCTCTTTACGAGACGCTTCTTGTTGTGTGATTGTTCTTGCTATTTCAATGGTCTCAGGATAATGTGTGAGTATCTGAGATCCGATTCTATCTTTCAGTGGCGTTACGATACTTCCTCTATTCGTATAATCCTCCGGGTTGGCGGTGAAAACAAATTGAAGATCCAATGGCATTCTCAACTTGAATCCTCTGATTTGAATGTCTCCTTCTTCCAAGATGTTAAACAATGCCACTTGAATTCTAGCTTGTAAGTCTGGCAATTCATTGATTACAAAAATACATCTGTTGGCACGTGGTATCATTCCAAAGTGCAGCACCCTCTCATCCGCATAGCTCAGTTTCATGTTTGCCGCTTTTATTGGATCTATATCTCCAATAAGGTCAGAAACAGTTACGTCTGGTGTCGCTAGCTTTTCGAAAAAACGTTCATCGCGATGCATCCATGTTATTGGCGTGTCATCTCCTTTTTCAGCAACAAGGTCTTTGGCAAATATGCTCATTGGCGACAATGGGTCGTCATTGACTTCAGAACCTTCAACGACAGGAATATATTCATCCAGAAGCTGCACCATCAAACGAGCCAGTCTAGTTTTAGCCTGACCTCTCAAACCTAAAAGATTGATATTATGTTTTGACAAAATGGCTCTCTCCAATTCAGGAATTACGGTATTTTCATACCCATGAATGCCAACGAAACGAGGTTCTCCCTTTTTAATCTTTTCAATAAGGTTATCTCTCAATTCATCTTTTATGCCCTTTGAAACATATTTCGATTTTTTAAGCGCTCCTAATGTTTTTATCTCTTTACTCATCTATTTTTTTCTTCTTTTTATGTCGCAAGCACTTGTTTTAGGATGCTTGCTTTTATACTCAACCTCCTTAAACACCGGCCCTTCGAGTGCCTCAGGGACTTACGATTTTATCACTTTTTACCTAACCTATCAGAATTAATTCGTAATTCCCCGATTCGTAATTCGTAATTGTTTAACTAATTCTTTTCTTCCTATTCGTTTCATAATCGTGAAAGATCATTTCACCCAGACCTTGCAGTCCAGTATAAAATGCCTTTCCCCTATTTGAAGCTGTAAAATTCTCTACAAATGATTGTAAGTATGGATCTTGAGCAATCATAAATGTTGTTATTGGAATATGCATTTTTCTAGCCTGTGCGGCCATGTTATAGCATTTCTCCACGATAAACTTATCCAAACCATTACTGTTTTTGTAATACGTGCCATCAGGCATGTGCAAGCAACTAGGCTTGCCGTCAGTGATCATGAATATCTGTTTGTTTGTGTTTCTCTTTCTGCGCAACAAATCCATTGCCAATTGCAATCCCGCAACAGTATTGGTATGATAGGGTCCTACTTGAAGATATGGTAAATCCTTCACTTCTATAGTCCAAGCGTCATTCCCGAACACCAGTATATCAAGTGTGTCTTTAGGATATCTGGTGGTTATCAATTCCGCCAGCGCCATCGCAACCATCTTGGCTGGTGTGATTCTATCTTCTCCATAAAGAATCATGCTATGGCTAATGTCAATCATCAAGACGGTACTCATCTGTGCCTTGTGATGCGTGTCTTCTACGATTAGATCGTTTTCAGTTAAATGAAAATCTCCAAAGCCATGGTTGATTTGTGCATTTTTAAGACTTTCGGTAATTGATATTTTATCCAAAGAGTCCCCAAATTGGAAGTTTCTTAAATCTCCTGTTTTCTCATCTCCGATGCCACTTGACTTTGTCCCGTGATTGCCGGAGCCAGTCTTTTTTATTTTGCCGAAAATTTTATCCAATGCATTCTTCCGAATGGCCCTTTCTGTTTTCGCGGTAATAGACATGGCTGAATTGCCATCTGGTTTTATTTCCTCTTTGATGTATCCTCTCTTTTTTAGTTCTTCGAGAAAATCATCCATGGTATAATCTTCCTCAGAGATGCCATATTCTTTGTCCAGCGTATCCAACCATTCCATTGCCTCATCAAGATCTCCCGAAGTATGAGTGATTAATTCTTGAAAGACCTCAAAGAGTTTTTCAAAAGAAGTTTTATTGGGTGATTCGTATGGTTTAAATACAAATCCTTTTCTACCAGAAGTCTTTTTCATAGACGCATGTATTGCACCTCAAATTTACGGATAATGACTCTTGTTTCTGGTTTTGTTTCACTAAAAATAAAAAACATTCAACAGAGACTTTTTTAACTGATAGTATTGGTCATTATGTTAGAGATTATGGCAAAAAAATGAATGAATGAATCCTAGAGAACAGAAACTAATTCATAGAATTATTAGTCCATCACAAATTTAAAACCAAGGCCATAATAATCAGCGGTTAATCCAGTGTTTCTAGAATAATTATTATACTTAACATCAATACTATTGAGCCCGATTGATGCTATCTTATTGCGGTTAATATTACTCATTTCATATGAAAATGAATAATCTATTAATTTGAAATGAATACGAATGTGGTAGGAGAAATTTGGTTCTTTGATCGTCTATTTAGTCTTGAACTTCCAGCTCACTCCAAGATGAAAGCTCCTTCCTTCTGATGGAATAATACCAGGCCCTGGATATCCACTGGCTCTTCTGGTGAAATATGCTTGATTCAAGAGATTGTTTACACTTAAGGATAATTTCAATTTTTCAAGCTTGTATGCCAAGCTTAAATCAACTACGTTATATGATGGGATGATGCCATGCACCGCATTTGGCGTGGATGGATTATCAGAAGAAGCCCCGACATTGGTCGCATCAGAAAATTGACTATCCACAAAGCTGTATTGCAGCGATGCGTTGATCTTTTCTGATTGAAATTCAAGACCTGTTCTAATAGTAACTTGTGGCACTAACTCAACCAACTTATCATCAAAAGCAGTAATCTCAGAATTAATGTATTTGGAATCAATGAAGGAGGCATTTACAAAATAGTTTAATCTATGTTTTGCCGTTTCTTCATTAAACAAATGGATTAACTCATATTGCGCAAACATCTCTGCACCCATTGTTTGTGCATCCGAAATGTTTGTCCTTAATCTAATCGCGCTGTTAAACATATCGTTGGGAATAACAGTATTGTACTCTCCAATCTTATCGCTATATAGTAATGCAAATCCACTGATGTCGTATTGAAATGTTTTATTTCTCCAGCCTCGAAACCCAATATCAAAATTATAACCCCGTTCATCCTGAATGTTCGGATCGATTACCTGAGAAGTGTTTTTGACTTGAATATCTGTGAAGTTGATTGCCTTGTAATTTTGATTGGCATTTGCATAGATTTCACCAATCACAGTTTTGTAACTCAAGCCTACACCCCACAACACAAAGTCCCTTTGTCGAGATTGACTATCAAATAAGAGCGTGTCCTCTATAACGTTGTTAGCTCCATCCCTCACGATATTTCTGAATGAACCTTCAGATTCTGTCTTTATATATTCATATCTCAATCCCGGAGTAATCGACAATCTATTACTTATGGGCAGTAGCGTTTGAAAATAAGCAGCAACATTCATATTAGGGAAATCATAATCTGACTTCTCTGTGAGGATTTCATCGTTAAAAGTAAAATCATCTTCGTCTCCCAATGCACCTAATCCTTGTATGGTATTACTTTCACCATTGTATAATCTAAATCCTGTCGCGAAGACCCTGAATCCATTTTCTACTTCTCGCTTTTTTATCAGCCTCGTCTCCAGCCCTAGATTATTAAATGAACTTGATATAAGATCACGCTCTCCTTGGGGATCTGGCCTATCAGCTTGCCCCAAGAATCCTAATGCATCTCGTGATGCTAAAAGCTTGAAAACCTTAGTCTCTAACATCAAAGTAGAACTATGCTCATACACTAGACTTGAGCTTAAAATATTCCAATTCACTTTGAACCAATTTCTATATCTCTTGGTTAACCTTGGATTAGCCTCAAAGTCATCATCAGTCAACCCTCCAGCTTGCTCTGCGAGATATGACATGTGTGTAAAATCTAATGAAGCCATCCACTTGTCGTTAAAGTCATGAACAAAGGTTGCAAATACAGAATGAACATCGTAGTCGGATCTTTCTCTCCAACCTTCCCCTTGCTTGTATTGATAGTATCCATAGAATCCAGATTTCTTGCCTTTGCTTCCTACACTGACAAAAGTTGTACTAGACGCTAATGCCGAAGTCAAAGTATCCGTTAAACCAAAAGAGCCTATGCTCTGATCAATCAGCACTTCTGTTCCCTTTTCTTTTGGTGGAGACTTCATTTCAAAATTCAAAAGCCCTCCGAATTGCGTCCCATATTGCAATGCTGCTGCGCCCCTAATTAATTCTATTCTATTTACCCCTTGCAGAGCAGGTGTATAATAACTTTCAGGGTATCCTAAGGCATCCGCACTGATGTCATAGTGATTTTGACGCACATTAAAATTACTCGTCCTATTGGGGCTTAATCCTCTTGCTCCAATTCCAAGTTGAATACCCGCCCCGTCATTTTCCCAAATGTTAAGTCCTGCGATTCTGTTATAGACCTGGCGGCTATTGTTGGAACTTAGGTTGGCCGTGATATTGTCCAAGCGAATTACCTCGCTCTTCATACCACTGTATATCCCTAGACCTGAAACGGCACTCATCGGAGTCATGGCTTCGATCGCCTCTTTACCCGTGATGATGACCTCATCCATGTTGACCTCAATAGGCTTCAACATGAATGCCCGCCCTTGCTCATACGATTGAAGATCAATCTTCACATCCTTATTGACATATCCAGACTTGATGAAAGTTAGAACCTTAGCGGTCTTCTTCACGTCTTCTATTAAAAATTCCCCCTTCAAATTAGTCTCCTCAGAATAATCAATGTTTTGATCGACCATAACCAATACGCCAGATAAGTTCTCACCACTTATGGAATCAATCACAAGACCATTCAGATCAAAATTTTGCGATTGAAAGGAGTTTCCCATCAGGATGATGAGAATAATGCTTAGCGATATATGTTTAAAATAATTCAACGCTTTCTATTCTTCTTGAATTCTTGATATTCCTGCAAAGTAACAACAGAATCATAGGGCAAAATCCAGTCCTTTCTTTTCCAACCGTCCTGCTCTTTCGTCAGATCTACAGCTGGATCAATTAACAGCCTCGATCCTTCTCCATTTATGGACACCCACGCTTCAGCACGAACAATAGGATCTGCTATGCCTTCATTGATATATTGCTGTTCCAAGTGATGGGCAAACTGAAGGATCATATCCGGCTGGGTACTCATTTGCTTCTCTTGGTTGGGCGAAAGATACTTCGTGTTGTCTATTTCAATTTCACCCTTCTGATCGGGATCCTTGACATAAAAAAAAGTTTTCCCTGCCTTCTCCATCAACATCACACGCCATGCAAAGCGATAGCCTTGTTCGTGCCAGTGACTATTGCCCCCATAAGCGATAAACCTCAACGGAAATATGAAAATCAATATCAATAGTACAAATAGTACAGGACGAATAATTCTAATTTGGGTTTTTGAATATTGATACATTTTTGAGCGAAGATCCTCGTCTATCATCTTGAATCTTCCTTTGAGCGTAACGACCTTTTCTAAAAACGCTGGTGTGAAAAATATCAATGAACAGCACATCATGATGTACGGAAACATACCGATGGGAAATAGAATGGCTGTGAGTCCATGAAATATAACAACGGTAATATATGCTGGGATTCTGGTACTTCTATTAAATAATAAGAATGGTATTGCGATGTCATAAAGCATCCCGATCCAACTGAAGAGATATGCCACCCACACCTCATCCAGCAATGACCCAATTATCGGCAAGCTGCTGTGGGGCGGCAACCACATCTTCATTGGCATAGCTTGAAAAAGCCAATCGTAATTCAACTTGGCTATACCAGCCATAAAATACAATCCGCCAATACAGACCTTGAGTATCAATATCGTCCAGTTGGTCACTTGGCCCCTGGCTTCTGTCCTTCCTTGCTTGACATCCAATGAAAACGCTCTGTTTGCTGGCAAAAGGATAAGCAGCAAAGCCAAAAGAGAAATGAAATAATAATGGTTGAGATAATTTGCTTTATCTATCAATTCCAAGTATGTGAATCCGATAAAAAATAAAATCGAAGAAATTCTATAAAAGGCACCCAAAAAGATGCCGATGGCTGCCAGCAAGGTTATACAAAAGATGAAAACGACCGCTGCACCTCCAAAATGAGGAAGCCAATCAAAGCCAAAATAAGAGAAGAAATAGCTAGGCTTGATGTATAATTCATTGATCCATCCCTTGGATGCAAATCGCAGCAAACTAAAGATCATCATAAATGCAAAAGCCCCTCTTAAAAATATCAAAGGGGCAATTGAAACTGGTTTGTTGAGATATGATTTTATTGAATCAATCCCCATCATTATCTTGATAGGTAACAAGGATACCCATTGCTGACATCATATCAACTTTCCACAACACCACTAGGTTTTGCATGCTTGCAAAGGCATCCAAAGCCACTTGCTGATCATTCACAACAGAATCTGAAAGCGGATTATCCATAAGAGAAATCTGGTTTCTAACATCTTCAATGCTATTTAAGATTGCTGCGTCTAGTGTTGTGTCTCCATATCTCGCGTCAAGAAAGAACAAGTAATCTTGAAGACTTGATGTCCCCATGTCAGACCCTAGGTATATATTTTCAAATGCATCGATACTTGCAGACAAATAACTTAAGCTGTTGTTGTTTTCATAATATGCTTCAACCGTATGTGGGTTTGGATTCATTGAAAACGTTAATGCCCCAGAAGGAATTCCAATCTTGTTTGTTCTAGTTGATTTTTCGTAACTCTTATTGAAAGAATTAAGAAACAGCCCTATTGAACTCCCTTGATCAGTTCCATCATTATCAACAAAGGCAACTCTAGACTGAGCGTTTGGCAACCAAGAATTTAACACTTGATCACTCATATCGTATAGTTTGCTTGCAATGTTATTGAGATATTCTTTTCGTGCTTCTGCTTTTGAATCGGTTGAATATAGATTGAGTATTTCGTCATCTGATTCCGCAAGGCCATGAATCATATAATCCATTGCTTGCAAACCAATTCCCTTCAGGTTGGCGGCAGATGAAAGATTGTAATCTCCACTATCAATGTTAGCTTGAATGATATTGACATCCACAGGATAGATGTTCGTTGATGCTTCAAAAGCCATGTTGCTTGCCTCACCAAACTCATATGGCGCTACTGCTTGCCATTTAAGAAGTGCTGTTGACCAATGGGCTCTAACATTTTCTAACCGAGTCATGCTCGGATCATTCGTAAAGGATGTGGTTGCGTCCTTTAATGATGAGAGTTGACTGTTATATTCAACCTGAGATTCTTCAATCAACATTGCCAAGTCAGAAAGCAACTCCGATCTATTAAAATCATCTCTGACGTCCTCAGGATTTGTCGTCTTCTTTTTGCAACCTGCAGATATAATGACTAGCGATAATATGACAATAAAAAATCTCATTCGTTTCGTTTATCTAAAATTGTATTACAGTATTTCTTTATATTCTGACAAGCCAGCCTCAGTGGCTATCAAATCTCTAACTGAATTGATATTGGTAATAGTAACATCATAATGATTGTTACCCAAAATGGCAAACCATGCTGCAACCTCTTGCTGCGTTGCGACAGTTTCGAAACCATATGGCAAACAACCGATAAAGGCTATTGCTTCAGATAGCTGATGATTTCTTAAGGCATCATCTCCGAAATCTCCTACAGCCCCGTTAAGGTAGTGTATTGCTGTTCCGGCTATCATTCTTTCTAATTCTGTTCTAATGATTGCTATCTGTCCATTTCTAAGTGATAGATCCTTGGCAACGATCGCGGCACGGCCATTTCTGAAAGCTTCAGAAATTTTTGTTGCAGACCCTAGAAGTTCCTCTCTAGATCCATCGGCATATTTCCCCCAAAATCTATCCGTTCCATTTCCATCAGGGGCATAATCAGTGGCTGTGGTAAAGTAACCATAGGCTTCATCCCAGGCGTGCTCCATATCTGTATAGTACTTTCCGTTATCTGGATCGATAGCAGTAGAATTATCTCCGCTCATTTCACTTTCACTCAGGTAGTTTTGAGTTATTTGATTATAAAATACAGCTCCCATCAATCCTTTCTCTATCACCTGACTATACTCCACACCCTCAGCACTTTGAAGGTACTGTTTTGAAGGGTTTGTTGAGCTAACTACAACACCCCCAACTCCAGCAGAGCCAGTATTCTCACCATCTATGGTGCTTGCACTTAATGTCGCTATCTGTTCTATATATAATTCAAAAGAAGCTTGAATTCCTGGATCAGCAATTCCCGAAGGAGCAGCCGCTGTTTTACTCTTTAATTGTTTCGATGATCCTGTCATTCCTAATTCAGGTCCATCAGACCATGTTATACCGTCATTCACATACATATCTTTTAATGTCTGTGCATCGATAGATATACCTGCAGTATTTGCCGTCTTCATATATGACGCAATTTCCTCCAACATCTCAAGTCTTTGTGCTTGCCCATTGAAGTTTACAGTGTTGTTTCCATCGGCATCTGTAAATTCATAGGTGCTTGGCACTACGATCTGCGGATTGCTTGGTTCGGGAGTTGTATCATCATCCTTCTTACATGAATTCAATGATACTATTGCTATAAATACTAGTGTTAATGTTCGTTTCAGCATTGGTTTAATTTTCCTTATTTAGAACGATTCAAAATTAGAGTCTCCTCTTGAAATGACCTATACCACAGATGTGGTATTTATTTAGAATCATTCTAAATAAATGTTAATAATTACGGTTTATGATTTTGTTATATCATTAACATTCGATGCCAAGTAAAACCTAGTCATTCCCACACTTTCCGAAATTTCTAACAAATTGACGATTGATTTCTCTTCGGTTGTATATTTATGACTATGGTCTTTTTCTGACATCGAATATTAATTTTCTTGGGACAAAACTAGCGTCCAAATACTGCCCGTACAATCGCCTTGAACTGGCAAATTTTCATTCGCTGATAAATGGTAGACGGGTCACCTGAATGTGGTAGGGAAAGGTTAAAGGCGAAAGGTTAGAGGTTAGAGGAGAAAGGTTAAATGGTTGATTGGTTATTGGTTATTGGTGAGTTTTGAAGTGTTTTTACAAGGAGTCATTCTGAGCGAAACGCAGTGGAGCGTGAGAATCTGCTAATTAATAATCGGGCATCGCTAATTGGCACAGCCCGAAAACCTCAACAGATTCTTACAGTCGTTCCTCCTTCAGAATGACCTATAGATCGAAAATTCGTAATTCGTAATTACATTAAGCTTCAATGATACCCAACCTTAGGCAAGACATGGTCAATTCACTGGCTGATCTTACACCCAGTTTCTTCATGATGTTCTTTCTATGCGTATGCACCGTGTGCGGGCTAAGACATAAATCGTTCGCCACCTCCTTATTTGTTTTACCTCCACCTATTAAGGCCGCAATTTCAGACTCTCTTGCTGATAGGTTTGTAGGTGCACAACTGCTTTCATCCTTTTGATAAAGATGTTTGTTCAAGACAAGGTCCAAAACTTTATTACAATAGAATTTCTCTCCCTTTGCAATCGCAAATACGGCATGGATGATTTCATCATCATCACATGTATAGGTCAAGAATCCCTGAACTCCTTTATCCAATACATTGAAGATTGAATCCTCATTAGTAACATTGGAAATAATAAGGATCTTAAGACCTGACTGTTCTCGGAGAAAGCTATTTAGGGACTTCAAGTCAAAAACGTCCTTCTCACAAAGGTCGAAGATGAGCACATCATATTTCTTTGTTAAAAGCTGGTCTGTAAGCTGCTCATTGGAGTATGCTTGATCAAAAGTATCAACCCCTCCACCCTGACAAATAGTCTTCATGCCCTTCTGCATCAAGATGTTTGAGCTGGCATAAATGAGGTCGATATTTGTCTTGCTATTTAGATTCATTCTAAACAACGAAGTTAGACTTCATAAAAGACATAAACAATACCCTATTCGGGTTAGTAGGTGAAAACTTTTCAACTGTTCGGAATGTTGCAATGAATTAATGCAATAATGCTTCAATGCGATAATGCAATAATCCAGTGTTCCATGAACCTTGGCTATTTAGACGATGTGCTGATAGCCGAAGTAGAATTAAAGCGAGAATAGTGAGAATGCAGGGTCCTACTTTTTCTTTTTCTTGAGCTTAGGACAACTCTTGCAATAGTCTTTTCCCTTCTTCTTATACTTTTTACAGCATTTCTTCTTTTTATCTCCAAATATATAGGTAACATCCATGATCATCCACTCTGGATGATACACAATCACAGGATTTATAACTTGAGGAATCATTTAGAAGAAAAGAGGAAGCTAAATTAGGCTATACCTCCTCAGTAGCTTGTGCTGATGCAATTGCATTGATGTCACGATCAAACATATAATGTCCAGATTTATCGTTTCCGATAATATTTAGCTTGTCCAATAGCGTTCTTGCCATGGCTTCTTCTTCCAACTGCTCAGTAACATACCACTGCATGAAGTTATGCACGTTGTACTCTTTTCGGTCTAGGCACTCAAAGATGACGTGATTGATTTGTTCAGTGACAAATATTTCACTCTCTAAAAACAATTCAAAAACATGATTGATTGACTTGAATTTAGCTGCAGGCTTATCCAGCTTTGGTATGACAACATTTCCTCCACGCTCATTCACAAATCTGACCAACTTTGTCATATGAATACGCTCCTCTTCAGATTGCGCATAGAAAAATTCAGCCACACCGTTTAACCCTTGAGCATCAGACCAAGAGGCAATGGACAGATATTTCATTGATGCTTCAGCTTCGTATTTTATCTGATCATTGAGTAATTTCTCTATCGTTTTGTTCATGTTGAATTGTTTTGTGCAAAGTTAGGGGATTTTTTGTTGAATTCCCAGTCTCGTAAGCTCTTGAAATTTGATTACTACAACGGTTAAAAGCGTTCTTTCAAATGTAATTCAACTAGATTGCTTCAACTCAAATTGTGTGTTTCTTGTTTAGCATAGAACACACCCCTAGCCCCTCTCGAGAGGGGAATCGATTCTAGAACATACTTACTATCTGGAATATTTCATCTCGGTCTAACTGCTAACTATGACTCAACCATTTGCTTTTAAGAAACCCATTCGACAGGCTTCTTCAAAACGCCAAGCAATCTTGCTTCCTCACTTCCTTCCTCAGGCACATGATTATATCGCCACTGCACTTTTGGCGGCAGACTCATAAGGATACTTTCTATCCTCCCATTTGTCTTTAGTCCAAAAAGGGTTCCGCGATCATGAATCAAGTTAAACTCCACATATCTCCCTCTTCTGATTTCTTGCCAGTCTTTATTTTCAGGGGTAAATGATTCTAGATGTCTCTTTTCGAAAATTGGCACATAGCTTTCAAGGAAATTATTCGCAACATCTGTTACGAAGTCGAAACGCTGATCCATAGAGATTTCTTCACTTGATTTTAAGTAATCAAAAAACAAACCTCCAACACCCCTAGCTTCATCTCGGTGCTTATTCCAGAAATATTCATCACAGGTCTTCTTGTATTTTGCATAAAATTCTGAATCATGTCTATCACAAGCATTCTTACATACTTGATGAAAGTGCTTTGCATCTTCTTCGAATAGGTAATATGGTGTTAGATCCTGCCCTCCTCCAAACCATTGGGTCACAATATTCCCTGATCCATCATACATCTCGAAATATCTCCAGTTTGCATGTACTGTAGGCACATTTGGATTGTGGGGATGTATAACAAGGCTTAGTCCACAAGCGAAAAAGTTTCCTTCCTCAACCCCAAATTGTTTTCTGAGTGCCTCCGGTAACTCGCCATGAACTTCAGAAATGTTTACACCTCCTTTTTCTATGTGTTTACCATCTGAGAGAATTCTAGTTCTTCCACCACCACCTTCAGGTCTTTCCCAAATGTCCTGATGAAATTTTGCCTCACCATCCAAAGCTTCAAACTTTGTAGTAATGGTGTCTTGCAATTCCTCAATAAAAGAATAGAATTTATCTTTCATGATTTAGCCTATTTTACAGCCCATAAGATTTAACCGCATCGACAAATGCCTTGGCATTATCTGTGGGAATATTGGGCAACATGCCATGTCCCAAATTCACGATGTATTTATCCTTTCCGAATTCGTCAATCATTTGCGTGACCATTTTCTTAATTTCAGCTGGAGACGACAACAATCTGGACGGATCGAAATTTCCTTGCAATGTCACCTGACCTCCCGAGAGATATCTTGCATTTCTTGCAGAACATGTCCAATCAATCCCAAGTGCAGAAACATTTGACTTGGCCATTTCTTGTAAGGCAAACCAACATCCTTTTCCAAAAGCAATAACAGGCGCATCATCTTTCAAAGCCTCAACAATCTGATTGATATAAGGCCAAGAGAAAATTCCATAGTCCTCAGGAGACAACAAACCTCCCCATGAATCGAATATTTGCACGGCATCAACACCGGCTTTCACCTTTGCCTTGAGATAGGCAATAGTAGTATCCGTTATTTTCTGCAACATGATATGTGCTGCTAGAGGATTTGTAAAGCAAAACTCTTTCGCCTTATCAAATGTCTTACTCCCTTGCCCTTGCACGACATAACATAGAATAGTCCACGGAGAACCCGCAAATCCGATCAATGGAATATCATCATTCAACAACTCCTTCGTTGCCTTAATTGCCTTGTAAACATAATCTAGCTCAACATGAACATCCGGCACAATAGCTGCTTCAACTCCTTTCAAATCTCTAACTGGATTCGGCAGGTATGGCCCAAAGTTTGGTTTCATCTCCACTTCAATACCCATGGCTTGAGGGATGACCAAAATATCACAAAACAATATTGCTGCATCCATTCCATACCTTCTAATCGGCTGTACAGTAATTTCTGATGCCAGCTCAGGTGTTCGACATCTTGTGAAGAAATCATACTTCTCCCTGATAGCCATAAATTCTGGCAAATGCCTTCCAGCTTGCCTCATCATCCAAACAGGAGGTCTTTCGACTACTTCCCCTTTTAATGCTCTTAAAAATAAATCGTTTTTCATGAATGTTTTTTATGCATTTTATTTTAAAGTCCGCTTTCTTTCACTTTCTTCATAGCCATACGAATGGCATTATCTGTAATTTCTAAATCCCCCGGGGCAATCTTAGATGACAAAAACCAAGCTTCGTATTGCGATGGTGGCAAGAACACTCCTTGATTCATCATTTCCCAAAAGAATACGGCAAATTTTTTCGTGTCAGAATTACTTGCATCTTCAAAATTGCGAACAGGATCTTTCCTGAAGAATGGACTTATCATTGAACCGAAGCTATTGATCGTGATGTCAATTTGGTTCTCCTCCGCTGCATCCATCAAGGTATTCCTTAAGTGATCTGTTAATGCGTCAAAATGCTCGTATGGATCCTGACTTTTCAATTCGGTCAATGTAGAGAATCCTGCAGCCATGGCAATTGGATTTCCGGAAAGTGTTCCCGCTTGGTACATGGCACCCAAAGGAGAAACCATTTCCATGATTTCATTTCTCGCCCCATATGCTCCTACTGGAAATCCGCCTCCAATAACTTTACCAAGACACGTAATGTCAGCTTCAACACCCAATAATTCCTGAGCTCCACCAAACTTAGATCTAAATCCTGTCATGACTTCATCAGCAATAAGCAATGCTCCCTTTGAGGCTAAAAATTCTTTTAATTCTGGAAGAAACCCATCTTCTGGGAGTACAACGCCCATGTTACCGGCAATAGGCTCAATGATCACACCGGCAATATCATCATGAGATTCGAAATGCTTTTTGACACTATCCAAATCATTGAAAGTTGCAATAAGCGTGTTTTTCACTGCTTCATCCGGCACCCCCTTACTTCCGGGAATACTTAATGTTGCTAATCCAGACCCAGCTGCCACCAACAATGCATCCATGTGCCCGTGATAACACCCCGAAAATTTTATTATTTTATCCTTCCCAGTGTATGCTCTTGCCAATCTAACAGCACTTAAAACAGCCTCTGTCCCAGAATTAACAAATCGGACCTTATCCATTCCGGGGAATGCAGAACAAACCAGTTCAGCCAATTTTATTTCTCCCTCTGTAGAAGCGCCAAATGTGTATCCATTCTTCAAAGTCTCATCAATCGCCTTTTGGACATTTGGATCCAAATGTCCAAGTATCATTGGGCCATAAGAGAGCACGTAGTCCACATATTCATTGTCATCTACATCCGTTATCCTTGTTCCTTTCGCGCTCTTAATAAAAAGTGGATTACCCCCAACAGAACCAAAGGCCCTTACTGGAGAATTCACTCCTCCTACCATGTGCTTTAATCCTCGCTGGTATAATTTTTCAGAATTAGAATGATTCATCTATTCGTTTTAGTTTTTCTTTAATTCCTTTGCAGCTTCCAGCGCAAAATATGTAATTATCATATCAGCGCCTGCTCTTTTCATTGAGACAAGCGTTTCCATCATTACTCTTGTTCCATCTATCCAACCATTCATTGCTGCCGCTTTTATCATTGAATATTCTCCGCTGACATTATAACAAGCAATAGGTTTATCGTAACCGTTTTTCACATCACGAATGATATCCAGATAAGATAAAGCGGGCTTGACCATCAAAATGTCTGCGCCTTCTGCGTCATCATATTCTACTTCCCTTAAAGCTTCCAATCTATTGGCTGGATCCATTTGATAGGTTCTTCTGTCTCCAAAACTTGGTGCCGAATCCACGGCATCTCTAAATGGCCCGTAATAACCAGAAGCATATTTGGCAGAATACCCCATAATCGGAAGATTCTCAAACCCATCCTGATCGAATGTTTCTCTGATGATTTCAATGGCGCCATCCATCATGCCTGAAGGAGCTACCATATCTGCTCCAGCCTTCGCATGTGACAATGCTTGCTTGGCGATATTGACCAATGTTTTGTCATTGTGCACATCATTGTTCTCAATGACTCCGCAGTGTCCATGAGTGGTGTATTCGCAGAAACATACATCAGTAATAACGTATAGGTTTGGATAATTCTTTTTGATCTGTCGGATCGCTTTTTGAATAATACCTTGATCATTCCAAGTCTCACATCCCTCTTCATCTTTTGTGCTTGGTATTCCAAAAAGTAATACAGCAGGAATATCCATTAGCATTACCTTATCCAATTCTTCAGAAATTTTATCCAAGGAGAATCTATGAATACCAGGCATGGATTTTATTTCTTGTTTTATCCCAGCTCCTTCTTCAATGAATATTGGATAAATAAGGTCATCTACAGACAATTTGGTTTCTTGAACCAGTCTACGAATACCCACTGACCTTCTTAATCTTCTTGTTCTAAACATAATAATGATTTACTAATTCAATAACACTTTCCACCGTTGGCGTCTTTGCGACATGAACAGTTTTGAAATGTTTTTTGGCCTCATTTGCAGTCGTTTCACCTATGCAAAAAGCCACCTTATCGACATTGTTTTCCAGGAGATAACTTGTCACGGTGGATGGACTAAAAAACATGATCCCATCCGCATTCTTATCCAATTTGACTGGACTGAAAGATACGTTATACGTAAGCATTTCATTCACTTTTATTCCACTATCCCCCAATATCTGAGGCAATTCGTCTCTTCTGAGATTCCCGCATAAAAAAGTGATCTCCTTCTCTTTGAAGTTTTTCACGAGATGATTCGCTAGGGTTTTAGCATTTTTCTCCATGTGCTTGACGCGCCCAAAAACCTCTTCAGCCATCTTTCTCGTTCTTAATCCAACACAATAGATATTCTTGAATGACAATTCGCTCTTATCATAGACTTTCAGTAAAGCTTTTATGGCATTCTTACTTGTTATTATGACGTTCTCAAGCTCCCATTTTGTCGCGACTTTATCCAGTATTATGTGTTCTACGGATATGAAATTACTGTCCTTAGTTTCGATTTTGGCATGAAACAATTTCTTTTGATCCTCTTTAAGTTCCATGGTCGCATAAATGCTTACATTTTTATCAATACGAATTTGATTGATTAATGCTTGTCCACCATCTGCTAGCACTTTCTCAGCACATTGCCTCCCAAAACCTTCTATTTGATCTAATGCTACCGATCGTTCTATCTCTACTTTCTTCTTGCCATCAACACTCAATAAAACGCCTTTAAATTCCACGTTTCCTCCAACTATATGAGCATAAGCACCGATAGGAGAAGTACATCCACCTTCTAACACTTTCAAAAATTCTCTTTCAATACCCGTGCAAATATCAGTCTGTCTATCGTTTAGTTTCTGACATGCCTCTAAAGAGTACAAATCATCATGCATAGCAGTAATCATGATTGCCCCTTGTGCAGGTGCAGGAATCATCCAATCCATGAAAACTGAATTTTCCGGCATCACATCAATTCTCTGTAGCCCGGCAGCGGCAAAGATCGCCCCGTTCCAATCGCTATCCACTAGCTTCTGTAATCTGGTATTTACGTTACCTCTTAATCCAACAATATCGTGTTCTGGATATTTACTTGACCACTGTGCTTTTCTTCGCAGACTTCCCGTAGCAATAGTTCCTTCTTTTTTATTTAAAAAATCGCTACTCTCATTATAGACTAGTAAATCTCGGTGTTCTGCTCTTTCCAAAACGGCCGCTTGAACTATGCCTTTAGGCAATATTGTTGGGACATCCTTCATCGAGTGAACTGCTATATCGATTTCTTCATTGAGCATGGCTATGTCAAGATTCCGAGTGAAAATTCCTGTAACACCTAATTCATATAGGGGTTTATTGAGAACGATGTCTCCCGTAGATTTTATTGGAACTAAGGATACTTGATAGCTGAGCGCCTCCAGAAGATCTTTAACTCTATTGGCTTGCCATAAAGCCAGAGCGCTTTCTCTTGTACCTATGCGAATCGTCTTGGCCATTATTTTAATGCATTAAAAACTACTGTCCAAAAACTTTCAAAATCAACTCCATGTTCTCATCCACCGTAGATTTCTCATCCTTGAAATGCCTTGCGAATTTCGTGGTAATCTTTTGAATTAATTTCGTTGTTACGATTTCTGCTTGCTCTTCATCAAAATTATTGAGGTTTTTACGATGAAAATTCAGTTGCTCCTCCTTAATGTTCAATAAGGAATCCTTCAAAGCGTTAATTGCTGGAGCGTATTTTCGGTGACTTACCCATTCAGTAAATTCCCCTTTATGATCTTGTATTATGGCCTCCGCTTTTGGAATTTCACGTTTTCGTATTGCCAATGTATCGTCCGTTATTTTGGACAACTCATCCACATTAATCAATGTGACATTCGGATACTTTTCGATATCAATCTTTACATTAGATGGGATCGACAAGTCCAACACCAACAGTGCTTTATCTGTTGAAATGTGCTCGCCCTTGATGGTTGGCTCGTCAGAGGATGTAGACACAACAATGATGTCACTCATAGCTATTTCATCCTTCAAATCTTGAGACTTCGTAAGGCGGATTTCTGGATGATCTGACACGAACACCACCGCTTTCTCTAAGGTTCTGTTGATTAAGCTTGTATTTCTGTTTGTTGTGTACTTAATGATATTTTTACAGGTATTTCGTCCCATCTTTCCAAGACCATAAACCAGAATACTTTTATCGCTATAAGCCTCAATGTTATTCATAATATATTGAACAGCGGCATATGAGACAGATGTAGTACCGGAACTAAGATCCGTTTTATTTTTCACCATTTTACTGGCCTTCAAAACCTGATTTAATAATCTTTCAAGATAGGGATTAAGAGCACCGCTTTCCTTTGCTAGCTTGAATGCAGTCTTCATTTGACCAACAATCTCGTAATCACCAAGTATTTGACTCTCCAGCCCAGTACCTACTTTAAACAAATGCTTCACGGATTTCTTACCTGATCTTACAGTACAAATGTCATCTAGCTCGTGAGCCTCTCCCATCGAAAATTCACAGAGCAAACTCTTCATTGTTTCAGGTTTAGTGAAACCAATTATTTCTGTTCTGTTGCATGTGGAAAGAAGAAAGAGCCCATTGATATTTTGATCTTTGGCTTTTTGAAGAAGCATAAGTTGACGATCCGGTGAGAGGCTGAATTTCCCGCGAGTGTTAACGTCCGCCTTTTTGTAGCTTATCCCAATACTATTTAACTCGGCCGTTGAGACCCAATCTTTAATCATCAATTGTCAATCTGTTAATCAAGAACAAAAATAGGACACTCCTTATCGTAAAAGTATCGCTATAAGAACTTTTTATGCCGAATATAGTATGGATAAATATGAATATAAATATTATAAACCTATCACTCTGTACAACAGTAGCTTAGTTGAGTGTTAATCGATCTTGTTTAGAACGATTCTAAATAAAAAATGAATTATTTTTGCGAACTAACAAATGGTAAAATGTCGCTCAAAATCACAAACGAAAGCATTACAATAGACAAGGATTTTATAGTCATGAATTTGAGGAATGACTCGTCTCAAAATCAGCAATTTACCAAAGACATTGACAGCACTTACATCCAATTTCACTTCTGTTTGAAAGGCAATTGTAAGTTCAATTTCAATAATGGGAATTACACCTTTGATGTCATAGACAAGCACTCTATTCTCCTGTATAATGTGAACCAGAAGCTGCCAATGAACATGCTAATGATGCCCAAAACAGCATTGGTTAGCCTGATTATCTCTATAGAAAAATTCCATTCTCTATTCTCCTCGGAAGCCAGCTACATTCATTTTTTAAGCGAGGAAAACAGGAATCAAAAATTTTATGATAACAGTGCCATATCACCAGATGTCATGCTGGTGCTCAATCAGCTTATTAATACTACCGTAAACTCTGCTTTAAAGGAGATGTACGTCAAGGGGAAGGTTTATGAACTGCTGAGCCTACAGTTTAATCGAGAAGAAAACATAGATAACAACTCCTGTCCTTTTCAAGTGGATGATGAGTATGTGGTCAAGATTCGCAAAGCGAAGGATATTGTCATTGAAAGAATGACATCACCGCCAACTTTATCTGAGTTATCCAATGAGGTCGGTCTCAACATCAAGAAATTAAAAGAAGGTTTTAAACAGATATACGGAGACACGGTCTTTAGTTTTCTGTTTGACTATAAAATGGAAAGCGCTAGACGACTGTTGGAGTCTGGAAAACTTAATGTTAATGAGGTAGGATTAGAAGTAGGATATAGTTCTGCCAGTCATTTCATTGCCGCATTTAAAAAGAAATTTGGAACCACTCCTAAAAAATACGTTGGTTCTTCATAAACAAAATAAAGAAAGAGATAGTATGAAAGGAGTATTATTGGTTAATCTAGGTTCGCCTGACAGCACAAAAGTAAAAGATGTCAAAAGATACCTTGGTGAATTTTTAATGGACGAAAGAGTCATTGATATCCCATATTGGAAGAGGTGGATTTTGATCAAAGGAATTATTTTGAATGTCAGACCAAAAAAATCCGCGGAAGCATATAAGAAGATTTGGTGGTCTGAAGGATCGCCATTGGTTGTTATCTCTGAGAGGTTTGCGGAAAAGGTGGATAAAGCATCTGACTTACCTGTGGAATTAGGTATGAGATATGGCTCCATGAGTATTGAAAAGGGCATAAAAAAATTAAAAGACAAAGGGGTTACTGAGTTTTTACTTGTCCCCTTATATCCACATTATGCCATGTCATCTTATGAATCTGTGGTTGTTAAGGCTGAGGATGTTTTAAAGGAAAAATTCGAACAGATGAAAATGGATGTACTTCCCGTTTTCTACGATCATCCGGCCTACATCAAAGTGATGTCGTCAAACATCAAGAAACAGTTGGATAGCTTTGAACATGATCATATCCTGTTCTCTTACCACGGCATTCCAGAAAGGCACATCAGAAAGTCTGACACCACAAATGGACATTGCCAGATGGATGGTCAGTGTTGTGAGAGGTCTTCTGAAGCACACAAAACTTGCTACAGGCATCAATGTTTTGAAACGACCAAAGCCATCGCCAAGGAACTAAATTTGGATCCGAAAAATTACAGTAACTCATTTCAGTCTCGATTGCTAAAAGACCCTTGGTTGAAGCCATATACAGATTTCGAATTTGATAGACTGCCGAAGGAAGAGAACAAAAAGCATCTCGCAGTCATTACACCTGCCTTTGTTTCTGACTGTCTTGAGACTTTAGAGGAAATAGCCATGGAAGGAGAAGAGCAGTTTCACGAAGGTGGTGGAGAAACTTATAAACACATACAATGCATGAATGACAATGATGACTGGGTTGCGGTTATGAATAATTGGATTACCGATTGGGCTAAAAACTAAACGATGGATTTTCTATACCTAAAGTCTCTTCATATCATTTTCGTGGTCACCTGGTTTGCAGGATTGTTCTATATCGTCAGGCTATTTATATATCATACGGAAGCGGAAGATTTGCCTGAGGAAAGTCGAGTGATATTACAGAATCAGTATAAAATAATGTCCAAGAGACTTTGGAATATTATATGCTGGCCGTCTGCTATCATTACTTTGATTTTAGCTGTGCTCCTACTCTACACCAATCCATATTACTTGCAATTACCATGGATGCATATCAAATTGGGATTCGTATTGTTACTTTATTTATACCATTTTGCCTGCCATAAGATTTTCAAACAACTTCAGAACAATGTTATTTCTTATACTTCAAACAAACTGAGGATTTGGAATGAGATAGCCACCATCATCTTATTCGCCATCGTGTTCTTAGTTGTTCTTAAAAGCACCACAGGATGGATATGGGGAGTACTTGGACTTGTAGGCCTCTTTGTTGGACTAATGCTGGCTATTAAGCTTTACAAGAGCATGCGTAAGGTTTAATTACTTTGCAACCTTATTTCATTGTTCTTCTCCAAAAAGCGAACAATCCAAAAGTATAGGTGTATTGCATTATAAATTGTATCCACTCAGGCTTGGAATACCACCCAAACAGAACATTTAAAGGTAGTCCAAGGATTCCTTTCTTATGGTTTAATACGCCATCATAGACATTAAAGGCCTTGTTCAGTAAAGCACTATCCTTTTCAATCCATCCCAAGTCTTTTATTGCAGACAAGCCTTCATGAACACCATATCCAAGTAGGTAACCGGCCTGAAGAATCAAATAGCCTAGAGTGATAGCAAACAATACTTTTAGATTTACTTTTATAAAAGCAAAGTTTATTAGCACAACAACTAACAGAGACAAAGCCAATCCAACCGCGATTGGAAGAAATTCGTACTTCCCTGCAAAAGAGAAAATGGCAATTTCAGTCCCTTCCCGTGCGACCATGAACATCACCAACAAGAGAACACCCTTGCCTGTAAGGTTTTTTGATATATCACCCTCTATTTCCTTTTTGATATTGGCTCCATGCTTTATCATCCAGATAATGAATGTTGTCACCAGCGCAACAGCAAACAAACTGGCCACACTTTCCCATAATTTCGCTGTGGTCTTCAATCCACCAATATATTCTGACAGAAAAAATAGCAGGAGTCCCATCACCAGCGAAGTGGCAATACCTGCATAAGCACCACGCCAAACCTGCTTCTTGAGCAATGGCTTGGCAATTTTATCGAGGAATTTTAATAAAATAACTATGATTAGAAAACCTTCAAGACCCTCTCTAAATGCCATGACCATGGCTTGAATAAATGTATCCATTCTTTTACCTTTTATATCTTAATATCAGCTTGCTCAAAGATCAATCAAAAGTAGATAGCTTAAACCGCAGAACCAATACCTTATTGATGGTAAATTAATTGAAACTTGGAATTCGCTAAATCAGTATTGAGAATTGATGTTTTAGTAAAACTATATTGAACAATTTCTTGAGATTGAATATCCCTTGAATACAAACATGCGAAGAAAAATCTTATCGCAAATAATCTTCTCGAGCTTCAAAGTTATTTTTTAGCTGTTCAATATTTAAATACCATTCGGTGTATGATTCAGGATGTTCATACTTATTTATTTGTGCTGGCATGATATGTTCTATATTACTTTTATATTCAGTAACAATGCCATTAAATCGATCTGAACTTAATAATCCAGTATTTATTAAATCATTAAAACGGGTGTCGTAGGTGTTTTTAAAGCTTTCATTAGCATACAGCACATTAAATAAATCAGTAACAACATTGTCAGTACCTGAATCATTTATAAAACTAAGAGGAGTATTATCAATATCTACCGTGGCAACTCTATCCAAATCATATAATACAAATCGAAAAGGACCATCTTGAATGGCAAAGAAACGCACATTATTTCTTGGCCAATCCATATTACCAATATAAGACTCGAAGATCATATAATCAATGAAATTATCAACCTCAATCTCGTTACTTACATAGTTATAATCCTCATTACCAATTACAGTACTCCCCATCCTTAGGACAGTTTAAAGTTAGTTATTAGTTTATTAAGAAGCCACTTTTTTAATTTCACACAAATGATTAGGGGGGCACTTTTCCTATTTCAGTATGTCTTCTTTCCGTTGTACTCATTTGCCCAAGACTTTCTTTAAAAAATCATTCTCCACCTGAAGCTGACCTATTTTACTAAAGAGTGGTTCTGTCTCAGAATCTGAATTCTCTTTTTCTGATTTCTGACCAAAGGCCAAATCAGCATTCTCTAAAAACTCTCGTTTCCAACTTGTTATTTGATTGGGATGCAGTTCAAATTTTGAAGCCAGTTCTTGTAGACTGCTTCGCTCTTTTATCGCTTCTATTGCTACTTTAGCTTTGAAGAATGCACTAAATTTTCTTCCTGTTTTCTTCATATTCGACAGTGTAAATTTAAAACTTAATTACCTGTCCTAATTTTGGGGAGTATTATACTCATTCTGCGAAAAAGAAACGAAAGCGTAAAAAAAGATTAGTATTAAACTTATTCTCTTCATTAATATAAGTTGACTATTTCAAGATGAAATTAAATGGCTCGGCTGCGAATTTCGCAGTGATTTCAAATTAGTATGACTCTCAGATTACCTAGGGAAATTGCAGAAATCACATTTGTTAACCCGTAAACGTGATCGTTAAGTGCGATGAATCCAGAATGGAGATTGTTATTTTAAAAAATCTTTATTCATTGATTTCCAATCTGGATTATCCGCTGAAACCAACTTGATTTTATCCTCTACACTTAGACTTTTAATTTCCTTTTGTCTATCAATTGCCAACTTGATATTTTCCTTGGTCTCAACCAACACCAAATTTACTACTTGTCGGTCCTTTACCATTCCCTTTGGATTGTTAGCATGAAGCTCAAGCCTCCGCTTTAGGTCATTTGTGACGTCAACATGAAACGCATTTTTCTTGTCATTTGACAGAATATATACAAAGCTATTTTTCACCATATTTCTTCTTCTTTACGACTTGTTTTAAATTCTTGCTTGATAGGTAAACAATTCATGATATCTCCCTTCTGCTGCAATCAAATCATCATGATTGCCTTGCTCAACGATTTCACCTTTTTCTATCACCAAAATTTGGTCCGCCTTTCGAATGGTACTCAATCTGTGGGCGATCACAAAAGTAGTTCTTCCTTTCATTAACTCCGCTAAACTTTCTTGAATCATTGCCTCACTTTCAGTATCGAGGTTGGAAGTTGCCTCATCAAGGATAAGAATTTTCGGGTCCGCAAGCACAGCTCTAGCGATTGCTATTCTTTGTCTCTGACCTCCAGAAAGCTTCACTCCTCTCTCCCCTATTAAAGTCTCTATCCCGTCTTCGAAGACATCGGTAAATTCATTGACGTATGCCGCAACAACGGCAGCGCGTATTTCAGCATCGGTGGCGTTTGGTCTTGGGAAAATAATATTCTCCCTGATGGATCCTTCAAATAAGAAGTCATCTTGGAGAACAACACCCAAATTTCTTCTATAGCTGCTCAGCGTCACCTTTGCGATATCTTGACCGTCAACCGTTATTTTACCTTCTTGGGGCTGAAGAAAAGAAGACACTAATCCAGCGATAGTAGATTTACCAGAACCTGAAGAGCCCACCAATGCGGTGACCGATCCATTAGGCGCGTTTATGCTTATGTTCTTTATAACCTCTTTATTTTCATCATAGGCAAAGGAAACATTGTCGAATTGAATATTGCCTTTGATGTCTCCTAACGCTACAGTTCTTTCCTTTGCATCATGCTCAGAGGGTAAGTTCATCAATTCTTCCGTTCTATCCAGGCCGGCAAAACCCTCGGTTAACTGACTTCCGATATTACTCATCTGTACAATAGGCGCAATCATGAACCCTAAGAATAGCGTGAACGAAATGAAGTCTCCTATAGACATAGTTCCTTCTATGATGTAATATCCGCTCATTCCCATGATTCCAGTGGAAGCCAGTCCAAGCAATAAGGTTGAAGAACTCGTTACCATAGCTGTAGTTGTTAAACTCTTTTTAACGTTTTGATACAATCGATCCACTCCAGCTTCAAAAGCCTTTACCTCTTGCTCTTCCGCATTAAATCCCTTTATTACTCGAACACCATTTAAGGTTTCCGTTAAACGCCCCGTAACTTCAGCATTGATCTTTCCTCTTTCTCTAAAGATGGGTCTGATATATCCAAAAGCTTTCATCGCAATCACTCCAAACAATGCAACAGGGATCAGCACATAGGCTGTCATCTTACCATTGATATTTATCATAAGAATGAGAGAAACAATGGCCGTGATCGTTCCACCTATAAGTTGCACCAATCCAGTTCCAACAAGGTTTCTAACCCCCTCAACATCTCTCATTATTCTAGAAACTAGTTCACCTGACTTACTATTATCAAAAAAGTTTATAGGCAAGCTCATGACTTTTTTCTGGACGCGTACCCTTAACTGAGCAATCAGATGTTGTGCTTCGACACTTAATAATCTCGTTAATAGGAAAGATGTAATGGCTTGAATTACAACCGCAGAAATAACGAAAATGATAACCTCATATAACTTATCAATGTCTTTATTGATCACAACATCATCCATTAAAACTTTTGATTCAAAAGGTAGAACCAGACCCGCTAATCGACTGATTACGATTAGAACAAGTCCAACGAAGAGTAAATTTTTCCTAGGCCAAATAATTGTTTTAAAAACACTGGCAATGGAGACATTTCCCTTAGATTTTTCCTTCTCTTTAAGATGTTTCATTCAATGAAATAATTGTGCATCAAAAGTACTTCTTAATCTCCTTCTATTACCTTTCGCCTCGGTTTTTCTGTGAATTTGTTTTCGCACGGATAATACAATTTCCTCTCTAAGCATATTGGCCCAGTATACCAATACGAACCGGTCTAACAATATATATTAAGGGTAATTCAATCAATTCCCGAGGGTGAACATCATACTTATAGTTTCAGAAAAAGAGATAGTGTTGAGTGTGACCATATCAATTTAACCATTGAATGGTTGAATACATGGTGGCTTATTTGGCTCTACAATTTAATTTGCATTCGAATATTACATCTATCATATGGGGTATCTTCAGGAACAGGGATTTCCTTAAATCCAACTTTACGATAAAGGCTGATGGCAGGTGTCAGCTTCGTATTCGAATCTAGAAAAAGTATTTCTGCACCCAATTCAGCTGTCTTGTTAATACAGAAATACATCATTTTCTGTCCAATTCTCATGCCTTTACACTTCTCCGTAACCGCCATTTTAGACAACTCAAAAACAGCTTCCCCTCTTTTTATCAAAGCAACTGTGCCCAGAATTTCGTCCCCAAATTTCGCAAAGAAAATGTGTCCTCCTTTGTCAATGATATATTCCTGAGGATTTGTCAATACTGTCCTATCATAATCTTCAATGTAAAAATACTTTTCTAGCCATTCGTAATTTAACCTACAAAAATCTTCTGAAAGTTCCTTTTTAAAATTTATCATTTCTATTTTCATCTCTGACTGATTTTGCATCATGCCCTTACTTTAAGTGGATCTTATCTAGTTTTCCCAAGACCCTTTCTTTAAATCCTCTTTCAAAAAATTCATCCTCAAGTTGAGTTATGAATTCCATAGCCTCTAATGTTTTTTCTACGCCCTTCGAGCCGGCATCCCAAATACTTTCATATTCCGGCAATTTTGAAATAGCATATTCTGATAGAGTCAGTAATCGCCTTCTGGAATCATTAGTATCCTTTTCAGAGTCGATATAACCCGAACTAGTCATTTTATTAATAATGTTAATTACCGATGGATGAGACATTTTTATGCTTTGAGCTATCTCCATAACACTCATGGGTCCTTTGGATTTCAGAATCTTAATATCACAAACCAATTTGGTTTAATGTCAACATTTAAGTCAGTATATAACCTCCTCCCCTCGTGCAACATAACATCACTTAACCTCTTGAGTCTCGTGGTAAATGCCATATTTCCCAGCTCCTTTAAAAAATCTTTATCTTCCATATTCCGTAGTTGACTACGCAAATACAAATGATTTATGTAGTCAACTACGTACATGTCAATAAATTATTGAATTTATATAATGGTTAATGATCTAAATGAAGATTGAAATGACTTTGGTGTTTTATTTGCTCTTTAATATTTCATTCTGACTTTTAAGCAATTCAGTCATTTCGTGTAAAAGCTCAATATTCTTAGGCGTTTTAATGGTGGTATCCTTAACATCCTGTGACTTGTTTATTATTCTATTCATCATCTTGACGACAACAAACACCGTCAAACCAATAACTAAAAAATCAATAGAAGCTTCGATCAACTTCCCATAGCCCAACGCAACCTCACTTTGCAGAACTGCACCTTGTTGATCTAAAATTGATTCTTGCAATACAAATTTCTGGTCTGCCCAGCTTAATCCACTTGTTAGAAAGGCCAAGGGTGGCATAAAAATGTCCTTTACTAGTACATTAACAACTTTGTTGAATGAGGCACCCAAAATAACACCAATAGCTATCTCAACCATATTGCCTTTTACGGCAAATTCCTTAAACTCTTTGAGAATTTTAATCATGACTACTTTTTTATACCCAAATAAAAAGCATTTAACGAGATCATAATAAAAGACTTCACTTATATAATAACAGCGAATATGTGAAATGTGGTCTAAATAACCAAAATAGATGGTCAGTAGATTTAAGTGACAGCGGATTCACAGATGAAACATTTCTGAGTGCCAAACTATTGACGAGAGCATCAATTGGAAATCCTATTAATTAATCACGAATTTTTGCTGTTGAACTTTATTATCAAGCACCACCCTAAACCAATAAACTCCGGAAGAAAGATTAGACACATCATATGTATCAGATTTCTCATAAGATTTAATAACTCTACCCAAATCATCAAGAATCATGATGGAATCAATTTTTCCATTGAGGTTGTCAATCATTAATACTTCCTTGGCTGGATTCGGATATAAACTCCAAGAAAGATCTTGTGAGACTTCTGTGATTCCTACAAGGCCCAAAACAGATTGAAGCGCCAAGTATGCGTTTATCTTTCCATGTCCCCAACTTGTGCTTCCTTCATCATCAATATCGCCTGTATAACTATCTTCTCGTGCCGTTTCGATAATCACCTGTTTAACTTGTGCGGGTGATAAAAACGGATTAGCCTCCAAAATGAGTGCCGATATTCCAGCAACAGCAGGAGACGACATTGAAGTTCCACTGAACTTTGCAAAAGGATAATCTCTTTCATTAAAAGTTACTACATCTATCTGATTAAAGGAATTGTCAGTGTAGGATGATATTGAAGAGGCCACATTCACACCTGGTGCGGAAATGTCTGGTTTCAAATCTCCGGTCATAATTGGTCCTTTACTAGAAAAACTCGCTAGAAGTCCTCCGACAATACTTCCTGAAGAAGTCTGATAAGAAGCCGTATGAGCCGCAACTGAAATCGAACTCTGAGAACAAGCAGGTGCGCCAACCCCATATTGACTGTTCCCAGCAGTATATTCTAGACCTAATGTGCTGAATGGCATGCCCCAATTACCAACATCGTTGCTAAGTTCAGTGACATTCCAAAAATGTGTATCTCCACCATCGGCCGCCACATTCAGAATTACTTTTATCCCGCCAAAAGAAGGTCTTTTTATCCTCAACCTCATTTGAGGACGCTCATTCGTAGGGTATGAATCATCCATACTAAGATTGTAAAAAATTGTATCCTCATTCTCCTCTCCCACCGTCATATAAGAATCCACGTAAGAATTAGTCGTTGAAGTGGAATACCATGGCGATTGATTGATTGGATCGTTGCTATTATTTAAAATAGTTATGGATGTCGTAAATGGATTCCCAGGCTCCCCCCATCCGTGTATACTTTGTCCCCAAAGTGACGCTAAAGATGATGAAGAGTAAAAATTCACTCTCGTTTTAAGTGTATCATTTTCAAAATTCTTATTTATATGAAAATTTACATTTCCATTATTTCCATTTGAGGTTACGAACAGTACTCCAAGGTCAGAAAAACCATCCAATGCCTGACTTAACAAGGAGGTACCATCCAATGCACCAGTATAGTATAAGCCCCAGCTCATATTGATAACCAGACGTTTATTTTCTTCAACAGATTTGTCATACATCCACTGCCATGCATCCAAAACAGAAGCCTCATCCACTAAGAAAGTAGTGAAAAGATATTGCGCATTAAAAGCCATACCTCGATACTCTGTCCCTGCTCCACTGCCAGCTGCAATACCGGCAACATGAGAACCATGAGTAGCAAAAGAGTAAATATTGGCTGTGTCAGCTCCCGCTAACAAAAGATCTTCCGGGGTGTTATACTCCGTTCCATAATCGTAATTGTCCGGTGAAGGCCCTGAGTTTTTGAATTGATCCCATGCCGCTAGAATTCTCGTTTCCTGCAGCAGCGTGTCATAAAACATTGGCGAACTGTAATCAAACCCCCAATCTGTAATGCCTATAAGAACGTCCTGACCAGTATATGCCTGAGGTAAATTAATCCCAGCGTGAACCGAGTCAACTCTAGTATCAAATCTTACCCTGTCTAGGTCTGAAATTATTTTTCCCGCCAATTGTAATGTTAAAATTCCTGGCACATTATAAATCTCTTCGAGGTTTTCCAGTGGAATTTTCAAAGAAACTATATCGAGAATTTCGGCTCCAATAATTAGATTCGAATTTTCCATTTCACCTGAGTTAAAACTATCATCAACCTCGGCTAGAAGTGATACGTATTCCACTCCATTTAATACACTTATTGCATATTTGCTTTTGACTTCTTCAGAAGTTTCTCCACCATTGGCTTTGAAATCCTTGGATATCACTTGGATATCGGCTTTACAATTTTGGGATATCTTGACCTGTGCAGAAAACTGAAAGCAGAATAGAACAACTAGTATCAGTAAGGAATTTCTCATAAGTATTGTAATAATTAGGATTCAAATATACTCAATAAGAACACTCACCCTTATTTGAACGGCTATTTAACGCTACGAATACAATTTAACTGAAACCGACTGCCACCGGGATTAGGCCATGATATCCGTTCTTTTTTTATACGTTATTGGCTATTCTTATTCCATCTCATCAAGATCGATTCTTCAGAGCACTTCATATTCCGTCTGTGAATTTAGTTTAACACTTCTAGAGTGTCAGGCTCATCCAAATTTTCATTTTATGCGTTGGGAATAATATCTATATAATAACGAAACGATATGGATTGCTACTAAGCAATAAATCTATAGTACAAAACAAAAAAAAGCTCTACACATTAATGAAGAGCTTTTTCAATATTTTAAATAAGAAGTTTGGCGCTTAAGACTCTTCAGGTTTTTCTTCTGCTAAATCTTCCACCTTGACTTCAGCAGTTGTAGCTTCTTCTCCTGGTTTTGGCTCAACAGGTTTAGGCGCGACAGGTTCTTTTTTCCTTATTGAAACCCTAACACAGTTCATTCCCTTCATTCCTCTTTCGAGTTCGAATTGAACATTATCACCTTCACCAATCTCTTCTTTACAGCCGTTGACGTGAACAAAGTATTTCTCTCCTGTTCCATCTTCTTTAATAAAACCATATCCTTTTTGATCGTTGAAGAACTCAACTCTACCTCTTTTCACCGGATCTTCTTTGAAATCCACCTTTTTAGGAATACCAATTACGATGTTTTCAGCTTCTATCTCAACTTTATCCGCTGGATCTGGCGGAGTGTCCACGATGTGGCCTAATTCGTTTACATAGGAAATCATGTTATCGAATCCAACTCCTTTTGAGTTATTTTCTTTACGATCCTGTTTCTTAGCAAGCTTGTCTTTACGCTTCTTTAATCTTTTCTTCTCTTTTTCCTTCTTATTAAATGTCTCTTGAGATCTACCCATTATTCTTTTCGTTCAATTTTAAAATTAGTGGTTACCAAAACCTAATTAGTCAGTTAAAGATAACAAATGGATTATATCACGAATCGTATAAGGAATCAAATACGTAAAACCATTGTTGCAATAACTGTTGACCGTATCTTCGATACTTCTGAAGAGAGATTGTCAAAACCGGTGCAAATATAAGGACTCTATTTCAATTTATCTATATACTGCC
>JBLIMR010000027.1:0-33316 GCA_047638815.1 Gammaproteobacteria bacterium | reverse complement strand
AGAATCAATTTTAAAGTTCATTAATTGCAGTTCCCACAATCACACCGGCAAGAGAACTGAGAAAGGAGGCAACAAACTTTTTCGAACGTGCTGCCTTCTCATACCCTCTTCTGTATGATTCATGAGTTTTAAACTCGGAGTTGGAAATGCTTTTACCCTGAATTTTAATAAATGGCAATTGCATTGCGCCACCATAAATAAGAGGATATCCAAATGGAATAATACTCGTTCCAGTGTATAACGTAACCCCTATCCCACTAACCAATCCACCAATTTTCACCCATTTAGAATCATATCCCTTTCTTGCATCTTGGTGGCCATGAATATAAAACCGATGCTCATTCGGGGTGTAAATATCTCCATTTTCAACATCTTGGACGTACAATATGGTCTCTTGTCCACCCTCTTTTTTGTAGGAATATATTTCATCCAATTCAAATAAACCTTCCACGGTTTTTCCCTTTTTATCTTCAAAACTAAAATTAAGGGCATCCACCTCGATCAAATGAATCTTTACTGGTAAATTTCTACCGCTCATAAGCAGCAGGCTGTCTTGTGCCTGAGATGCTGTCGAATAGACCAATGTAAAGGCAATTATAATATACTTTATCAAATGTGTTTAATTATGAAACAAAAGTAATTTCTTGAGCCATAGCTTATGGTAAACATCCAATTTCTTTTAAAAAATATCTTAACAATTGCGCTCAAAAATCTATCTTTGAGTTCTGAAACCAATCCGTAGAAAAATGAATTTCACAAACCGACATATAGGATCAAGCGATAGCCAAGTAAAAGAAATGCTCAAAGAAGTTGGTGCGGACACCATTTCTCAACTAATCGAAAGGGTGATTCCAAGTCATATCAAGATGAAAGGAAGCCTTAAAATAGATGAGGGGATTTCGGAAACTGAATTGATTGCGGGTTTGCAAAAAATTGCTGATAAAAACGAAGTTTTCAAAACCTATATTGGCATGGGGTATTATCAACCAATAATGCCTTTGGTGATCAAGAGGAATGTTCTTGAGAATCCAGGATGGTACACGGCTTACACCCCTTATCAAGCGGAAATATCACAAGGGAGATTAGAAGCTCTTTTGAACTTTCAAACCATGGTAATGTCCATGACAGGAATGTCATTGGCAAACGCTTCTCTATTGGATGAAGGAACGGCAGCAGCGGAGGCCATGATTATGTTTTATGGTCAACGATCAAGAGCTAAAAAAAAGGCTGGGGTTAAGAAGTTTTTTGTTGATGATAACATATATCCACAAACTCTAGATGTACTGAAAACTCGTGCAAATGGATTGGATATTGAATTGCACGTTGCGGATTACAAGTCAATGACCTTGGATGAAAGTTACTTTGGCGCATTGTTGCAATATCCTGCTGGAGATGGAAAAGTTGAAAATTATGCTGATTTCGTAGAGATTGCCCATCAACAAGAAATGTTTGTTGTTGTTGTAGCTGATCTTATGAGCCTGGCCATGCTAACACCTCCTGGAGAATGGGGTGCTGATGCTGTGGTTGGTAACACACAGCAGTTTGGGGTGCCTTTGGGGTATGGCGGACCTCATGCTGGCTATTTTGCAACAAAAGAAGATTATAAAAGAAATATTCCTGGCCGTATCATCGGTGTATCAAAAGATCGTCTTGGAAATGTCGGATTGAGAATGGCATTGCAAACCAGAGAGCAGCACATTCGAAGAGACAAAGCTACTTCCAATATATGTACAGCTCAAGCTTTGTTAGCCGTAATAGCGTCAATGTATGCATGCTATCATGGTCAAAAAGGAATCAGAAAAATTGCTGTGGACATTCATGCTAAGACAAACTCTTTGGCAAAAGGATTGATAGATCTCGGATGTGAAATTGTACACGAGTCATACTTTGACACTATCAGAATCTCAGGTCATGCGGATTCGGTAAAATCGATTGCTGAAAAAGCTAGGGTAAATCTTCGTTACTTTGAGAATGGAGATATTGGCATCGCGATGGATGAGACTGTCACAAAAAGTGACATCAATGAATTATTGTCTATTTTTTCTGACGCTCTGGGAAAAGGAAACCCAACTCCAGTAAATGAATTTAATGCTGGCATTAGTTTCGTGAAATCATGTCAAAGAGAATCTGAATTTCTCGAACATGAAATATTCAACTCATATCATTCGGAAACTGAAATGATGAGATATCTCAAGCGACTTGAGAATAAGGATCTTTCTCTAACTCATGCCATGATACCTTTAGGATCATGTACCATGAAGTTGAATGCTGCTGCTGAAATGGAAGCATTAAGCTGGCCTGAGTTTGGAAACATTCATCCATTTGCTCCATTAAATCAAACTGCAGGATATCAAGAAATTATCGAGGAACTCAGAAAAGATCTTTGTGAAATAACAGGATTTGATGATGTATCCTTTCAACCAAATTCTGGAGCTCAAGGGGAGTATGCAGGTTTATTGGTAATAAGAGCATATCATGAATCAAGAGGTGAAGGCCATAGAAAAAAAGTGCTTATACCATCTTCAGCGCACGGCACCAATCCTGCTAGTGCGGTGATGGCTGGCTATGAAGTTGTGGTCGTGAATTGTGATGTAAATGGCAATGTGGATGTTGCGGATTTAAAAGAAAAATCTCAGGTACATTCTGAAAATTTAGCCGCACTTATGATCACTTATCCATCTACACATGGAGTGTTTGAAGAAGCTATTATAGAAATAAACGAAGTCATTCATTCTCATGGTGGGCAAGTATATATGGATGGTGCAAACATGAATGCTCAAGTCGGATATACTAGTCCGGGTAGAATTGGCGCTGATGTTTGTCATCTTAACTTACATAAGACTTTTGCTATTCCTCATGGCGGTGGTGGTCCGGGTGTTGGACCAATTGGAGTAGCAAAACATTTATCTCCTTTTCTTCCTGGTCACACTGTGATTAAGACAGGAGGATCTAAGGCTATTAATGCAGTTTCATCTGCACCTTGGGGATCCGCATCGATACTTTTAATTTCATATGCTTATATAAAATTGTTGGGCACAAAAGGAGTTACTGATTCCACCGCTTTGGCAATATTAAACGCGAATTACATTAAGAGCAAGTTAGAAAAACACTATCCTATTTTATATCATGGAGCCAACAACACGGTCGCTCATGAAATGATTCTTGATTGCAATTCTTTCAAACAATCTGCAGGAGTAGAGGTTGCGGATATCGCGAAAAGATTGATTGACTATGGTTTCCATGCACCTACAGTTTCATTTCCGGTTGCTGGGACCCTAATGGTTGAACCTACTGAAAGTGAATCCATCATGGAGCTGGATCGTTTCATTGATGCCATGATTAGCATACGTCATGAAATAGAGGAAATTGCTACTGGTGTTACAGATCGTGTAGACAATGTTTTGCAAAATGCTCCGCATACTATCGTTGAAGTTTCTGCTAACGAATGGAATCATTCTTACAGCAGACAGAAAGCTGCATACCCTGTCAATAGTTTATATCAAGGGAAGTATTGGGCTCCTGTTGCAAGAGTTGATAATGCTCATGGTGACAGAAACTTAATCTGTGCTTGTTTGCCAATGTCTGCTTATGAAGAAGGTGTGTTAGAAGAATAAAAATATCTTAAACTTTATTTGGCAATCGTTTTAAAAGACACACGTAGTATCTCAACTTTTCGCAAAGTGTGCAATTGCATATAACCAACCTGTGTATAGAATTGTAAATCCGATACTATAAAGAATCGATTTGAACCAATCTCCTTTGGTTTTTACTGACCTTCTAAAAACCATTTGGTAAGCATTAAAGAAGAGCCAATATAATCCTGGTAGAATAAAAAGAATCGCTATCCAGAGTAAAGCTTCAACGACAACTAACATAACAACCAAAAGAATAGCAGCTAAAACCCATAAAAAGAAACGGATAATTAATCCCCAGAACTCTCCAATGTCAAGATCAAACATGAAGTCTGAAAAGAATTCTAATGCTTTGGAAAATTGCCATTTCGATTTTTTAAATTTAGGTTTGTCATCAATGATACTTATGCCGTTATACAAACCATAGGTCATAAACGAACAAAGAACGATTGCTATAATTCCTAGTGCCATGTAGAAATTATCTATCAAACTCCTTCCATGGTCATATCCCGTAAAATGAATCACGAAGCTTATTACAGATATAAAGATGAGAGTTATTAGAAATACTTTATTCCCATTAAATTGTCCCGGTATGATTTCAGATTAATAATTTATAATTCAACACCAACCAAGAAATTATAATTTAACACCTAAATTATTAAACTTTTCGTCTAACTGTTGATCGCTGAACAATTATTTTTCACTGAAGTAAAGTGCTTGATTTTGCAATGAACAAATCAACATTTTGTTTTTCATACACTTCTGGCCTCCCAACTAGCCCAGTGTTCATATCATGGCTCAATAAAAATTAATACCCGACTTTGATAAATATCAAATTGTGTACTATGCATGCATAATTTATTGTGTGGGGCATTATTAAAAGTCTACATTACAGGTCTTAACTAAAAACCAAAATTAATAATGAGAATAACTTATATACCTATAAGCATATTCATGTGCGCTATTGCGTCATTCGGATTTGCCCAACAACAGACAACAACAACCCCGACATATGAAGGAACTGTTAGCTCCGTAGAATATGTAACACCTATGTCGGAAAGGCCCGAAGATCTTATTCCCCCTGACAATACTCCTAGGGAAGCCAAGGATAAAAGATCGATGGCCAGTCAGATTGATATGAGTAAAAATCTACAAGAGGTAGATGATCATTTCGTAACAAACAAACATGATCTGGAAGCATCAAAAATGGCAGGACCTCCTAGTCTTGTTTTTGACACCTATTCATCAAATTCGCAGCCTACTGATCCATCATTGGCAGTTGGACCGAATCATGTCATGGTCGTTTTCAACACTGGATTTGCCATTTACGACAAGTCTGGAAATCAATTAGTGGCACCCACTGCACCTAATCCTGCCATTTTTCCTAACGGAGGATGTTGTGATTTAACGGCATCGTATGACAACGCTGCTGATAGATGGGTACTCTCCTTTTTGAGTACAACAGCAGGTGCTCAAGTAGCAATTTCTGATGGACCAAATCCAGTAACATCTGGGTGGTTTGTTTATACTATTTCTGCTATTAGTGATTACCAAAAACTATCAATTTGGAGTGATGGATATTACATAACGGAAAACACTTCTAGCTCAAACAAAGTTTGGGCATTGGAAAGATCTGCCATGTTAACCGGTGATACTGGAGCACAAATTGTAAGTTTTTCCCTTCCAGGATTAGTTACAAGTGGCTTCCATAGTCCTCAAGCTTTAAATGTAATTGACAACAACTTGCCTGCAGCAGGTGGTGCAACAATCGTATACATGCAAGACAATGCATGGTCCGGGGTTTCAACTGATCATATAAAACTTTGGACGATTGATGTTGATTGGGCCAATACTGCAAACTCGTCTGTTTCTACCGCACAAGAAATTCCAGTTACTTCTTTTATAGGTGTATTTGATGGCGGTGGCTTTTCCAACTTACAACAACCTGGTAGTAATGTTAGTATTGATGCACTGCAAGCAACGATCATGAATCAAGCACAATTCAAAAAATTTGGAGGCCACAACTCTGCAGTATTCAACTTTGTTGTTGATGCAGATGCTGGGTCAGGAGAACTCGCAGCCGTTCGTTGGATGGAATTCCGTCAAAGTGGAGACAACCAACCTTGGTCTTTGTATCAGGAAGGAACATATACTGCAGCAGATGGGAAACATGCTTGGAATGCGAGTATGGGAATCGATGCTAACGGAAATATTGGAATGGGATATACTTCTATGTCAGGGCCTACTACTTCAGGAACAGTTAGAGTGAGTTCTTATTATACTGGTAGACTTGCAGGTGATCCACTTGGAACTATGACTTTTGCGGAAGAGGTTATTGCCAATGGAAATGCAAATATCCCTGGAACGAGATATGGTGACTACAGTAAAGTAGATGTTGATCCATCAAACGGAACTGACTTTTGGTTCATTACTGAATACATGAATAGCAGCAGAAGAGGTGTTGTTGGAGTGTTTGAACTTGATGGAACACCACCACCTGTAGATACAGAAGATCCAAGTAATCCTTCAAACCTTGTTGCAAGTAACATTGGTGGTACCAGTGCAACTTTAACATGGAATGCAGCAACTGATAATATTGGTGTATCACAATATAATATTTCAATTGATGGAACTGTAGTTGGAACATCAGGCGGAACAAGTTTCGTTGTTACTGGACTTTCGCCAACAACAACGTACGCTACCTCTGTGAATGCTCAAGATGCTGCTGGTAATACTTCGCCAGGAAGTGCGAGCACTTCATTTACAACAGGCGCAGTGGATATTACTTATTGTAATTCTGCAAGCTCAAATGTTAGCGATGAATACATTGGTAGAGTTCAGATGAATACTATTGACAATGTTTCGGGAGCACAGTTTTACAGTGACTTTACAGGGATTTCAACTTCTTTAAGTGAAGGGGATGCGTATACAATTACAGTGACACCAACATGGGTAGGAACAATATATGCAGAAGGTTATGCCGTTTGGATAGATTACAATCACGATGGAGATTTTACCGATGCAGGAGAATTAGTATGGTCAAAAGCCGCTTCTACTAACACGCCAAATAGTGGAACATTCACTGTACCGTCTGGAACTTCCCAAAGCAGCACTAGAATGAGAGTGTCTATGGGTTACAATGATATCCCAACTTCATGTGAGGCATTTACTTATGGCGAGGTTGAAGATTACACCGTGAATCTTGAAGCTAGTGGGGGTGATACACAAGCACCTACGACTCCTACAAGTTTGTCTGCTTCTAACACAACGGAAACAACCGTTAATCTTTCTTGGAATGCGTCATCTGATAACGTTGGTGTAACAGGTTATGAAGTTTTTATTGATGGTGGAAGTATTGGAACCGTAACAGGAACCTCTACCTCAATTACAGGATTAACAAGTGCAACTTCTTATGCATTTAATGTAAGAGCATTCGATGCTGCTGGTAATAATTCTGCTCAAAGTAATACTGCTAATGGGACAACAACAAGTGGTGCGGATACGCAAGCACCAACAACGCCAACTAGTTTAAGTGTTTCAAATGTTGCAGATACTGCTGTTGACTTATCATGGAATGCCTCAACTGATAATGTTGGTGTAACAGGTTACAATATTTTTGTTGATGGAAGTAGCATTGGATCTGTAACTGGAACTGCTGCAACTGTAACTGGCTTAACAGCCAATACATCTTATACATTTAATGTAAGTGCATTTGATGCTGCTGGTAATAATTCTGCTCAAAGTAATACTGCTAATGCTACTACTACTGGAGGTAGTGGAAGTACTGGAGTAATTGCTGCTTATTATTTCGAAACTGGTCTTGAAGGCTGGCTTGATGGCGGAAGCGACTGTAGGAGGAATTCTTCATCAACATCCGCTTTTGAAGGGCAATATTCTATACGTGTTAGAGACAATTCAAGTTCTTCAAATGCAAGGTCTCCAATACTCGATCTTTCGGCAAATACACAAGTGACATTTGAATTTCACTATCGGGCTCTTGGCATGGAAAATGGTGAAGATTTCTTTGTGGAATTCTATAATGGATCAAGCTATGAAGTTATTGGTCAATATACACGACCAGCTGACTTCACAAACGGAGGTTTTAACTCTCCCGCTCCTATTGTATTGAATTCTAGCCAGTATAGCTTCAATTCAAACAATAGATTCCGCATCAGGTGTGATGCAAGTAACAACAATGACAGAATCTACTTTGATCAAGTGATTATTAGTGGGGACAATGTTTCTTCAATGTTAGCTCCAGTAGATGCAGTTATGGAAAGTGTTGAGGAGTTAAAATCATTCTCTCAATTCTCTGAGGACAATGTGAAAATTTATCCTAACCCAACAAATTCAATGATAAATATTGAAATTATTGAAGGTGCTTATGATGAGGTTTCAGTATTCTCAATGACTGGTCAATTGATATATTTTGGCAACAACATCACTGATAAAATAATGGTTGATGTTTCTGAGTTTTCTGCAGGAATGTATTTTGTGAGATTTGTTTCGAACGGTCAAGCGACAACGAAACGTTTCATCAAGCAATAATAAATAACAAAAGCGGCCTCGTTCAATAACGGGGCCGCTTTTTTTGTTTCTGGATAAATGTCTTCTGATTGATTGATTGAGGTCAATATAAGCCAACCCGATAGTTTACACAAGATTCTTCACTTCACTTCGTTACGCTCAGAATGACTGCATACTTTCAACACTAATCAATCAAAAATCTAAAAAGCTTTTGCTGTTTCTTTTTTACCTAGCATTAAAAGATCAGAAACGATGACTTCAGTCACGTATCTTTTCTCTCCGTCTTTGGCTTCGTATGTTCTTGTGTTCAATTTGCCCTCGATCGCAATCTCTTTTCCTTTTTCAAGATAGCTTTCGATGATATCTGCAGTCTTTCCAAAGGCGACAATGTTGTGCCATTGTGTGTCTTCGATCTTGTCTCCTTTTTTAGTTCTGTACACACTATTTGTTGCAACAGAAAAACTTGCTTTTTTATTCCCACTGTCAAAAGTGAAAATTTCTGGTGTCTGTCCGATGTGTCCGATTAACTGTACTTTGTTTCTTAAATTGTTCATAGTAATTATGTATTTAAATTAATTTTGATTTACGCCCTGTTTGTTTTGGACAGTGCAAAGAAGCTTACAGCCAGAAGACTAAGTCGTTTTGAAAATGTTTAATAGACGTTTATTGTCGTTTATAAACGTTTAAAAATAAATTTTTGTCTCTTTAAATGGCTGATTAAGTTACTCTTGAAGGCTATTAGCTCCCCTTATATCAATTTTGATTATCTTGTCTTAAAATCTGACAATCTTCCGGGAGGTGGTGTATATTTCCTAGTTAGCCACAAGCAAAATGACTTGACCTTCATCAGTGTTAAATGGTATCCAAGCGTTTTGCTTCATGGTCTCTTCAGAAATTTCTTTTCTATACCTTTCAGCGATTTTTATTCCCTTGGCAAACAACCTCGCTCCCACTCCCCTAGAACCATGGTGTGTTATCATCATCGTATTGCCTGTCTTTTTAGATTTACCGATAAATAAAAAGTGATTCCCATCCCCTTGTGTTCCTAAATGCTTTCTTGCAACACTAATAAATTGATTGTCTTTCAAGATACTATTGCCTTTAAAAGCTTCTAATAAATCTTCCGGAAATCTGAATTGATCATCTCTATCTCTAGCAACTGGACCAAAGTGAGTGGAAGTGTGTGCTGCATCCATCAATAAATTTGGATCTGTTTTACCAAAATCGGACAGCAACAAATATCCGCACTATGCATACCAGGGTGAATAGCGTTCTTCGTCACGACAACACCACCAACTGGGATCGTTCCAATAGGTCCTGAAGGACAGGCATCTGGCATGACTGATCCACCAACAACTGTAGGTGTTTTCATCACCTCCTTCATTGTATTGACAACTGCATTCAAGTTTATTTCCTCAAATTCATTACCCGCATCAATGTTCATGAAAAATGGAACTTCTTGTTCATGTAATTTTATCATTGGAGGTCTTCTAAACTGTTCCAAATAACTGTTCATTTCGTCCTCTTCTAATTGATTTTTATTAATATGTTCAAGAGCATCTTTATACCATTTCCTCGGTTCAAAACCCAAATCAATTAATGCGTTACCGTCTATTTCAATTCTATTTTTCATCTCTCTGTTTTTATTGACAGTGCAAATGTTCAACCCAACTACGCAATTATATTACGTAAGTTATAATTTTCAACAGATACCCTTAAGCCGTGTTCAAAATTCAAAGCGACAAAAAAAAGAATTGAAAAAAACTTGACTACTTGTTTGAATTATTTCGATCTTTCCGACAGAAGTTGGATTTGATAATTATTCATGGAATTGCAGTCATCATCTAATTTTTTGAAGTTGTATATCAAAAAATATCAACCCATATTACTAACAAAACACTAAAGCCTCATGAACATGATGAGAAAACCTATTACTAAAATACTTGCTGCCAATCGTGGTGAAATCGCCATACGAATATTTCGTGCTGCTTCAGAACTAAACATTGACACGTTGGCTATTTATACTTGGGAGGATAGATTTTCCCTGCATAGATATAAAGCGGATCAAGCATTCATGATTGGTGATAAAGACGATCCTCTAAAGCCCTACCTTGACATAGAAGGTATCATTAGATTGGCAAAAGAACAAGGTGTGGATGCCATACATCCAGGGTATGGTTTCCTTTCAGAAAATCCAGAATTTGCCAAGCAGTGTTTAGAAAACAACATTGCTTGGATAGGGCCATCCGCAGAGGCGATGGAAGCTTTGGGAGATAAGATCAAAGCTAAGGTAGTAGCAAAAGAAACTAACGTTCCAGTAATTGAAGCTTCAGAAAATGCTTTGGATACACTCGATGAAGTACAGAAAGTTGCAGAACGTATTGGCTATCCAGTCATGATTAAAGCGGCTACTGGAGGTGGTGGAAGAGGAATGCGGGTCGTTCGAAAAAGTAGCGATTTGAATACTTTATACAAGGAAGCATCAAGGGAAGCCGAAACAGCATTCAACGACAAAAGAGTTTTTATTGAAAAGTATATTGATAACCCGAAACACATTGAAGTGCAGGTCATGGGGGATCATCACGGCAATCTTGTTCATCTTTTTGAAAGAGATTGTTCAGTGCAAAGACGATTTCAAAAAATCGTTGAGATAGCTCCAGCAATTTCCTTAAAACAGGAAACTAAAGATGCATTGTACAAACATGCACTAGCAATTTGCAATGCAAGAAACTATCAAAACGCGGGGACTGTAGAATTCTTAGTCGACAAGGAGGAGAATATATATTTCATTGAAGTCAATACTCGTATTCAGGTAGAGCACACCATTACAGAAGTGATCACTGGTATAGATTTGGTGAGGGCACAAATTCTTGTTGCTTCTGGATTACGATTGGATGATGAGTTATTAAATATTGGTGACCAGTCATCGATCAATTTTCGTGGTGTCGCCATTCAATGTCGAATAACCACGGAAGATCCTAGGAATGATTTCAAACCTGATTATGGGCGATTGATAGCCTACCGAAGTGCTGCTGGATTTGGTATAAGGTTGGACGCTGGGAATGCTTTTGCTGGTTCTGTTATATCACCATTCTTCGACAGCATGCTTGTAAAAGTCACTGCCTGGGGACATAATATAACGGAGAGTGCAGATAGACTGCATAGAGCATTGCGCGAATTTAGAATTAGAGGCGTTAAGACGAATATTCCTTTTTTATTAAATCTATTGAAAGATGAGAACTTCCGAAATGGAAATATAACCGTAAATTATCTTGGAGATCATCCTGAATTGCTTAATAGTCCGGAATGGAAAGATCGAGGCACAAAGATTTTAAACTTTCTAGGTAATAATATCGTGAATGGAAATCCTGATGTCAAGTTAATAAATCAGGATACTCCTTTTAGAGAGCCAATTGTTCCTGATGCCAGTCATTTAGATTTTAAGCGAGGGACAAAAAATATTTTAGAAGAGGAAGGAAGAGATGCCTTGATGAAATGGGTTAAGAATAATGATAAGATTCTATATACAGACACCACTTTCAGAGATGCTCATCAATCCCTTTTGGCTACTAGAGTTAGAACTTATGATCTTGTCGCTGTGGCGGAATCTTTCGCGAAGCATCATGGAGCAGATTTATTTTCGATGGAAGTTTGGGGAGGGGCAACCTTTGATGTATGCATGCGCTTTCTCAAAGAATCACCTTGGAAGAGACTCTTCAAAATAAGAGAAAATATTCCGAATGTGTTGTTGCAAATGCTATTAAGAGGTTCCAATGGTGTGGGATATAAAGCTTATCCTGATAATGTAATTGACTCATTTATTATAGAATCTGCGAATATGGGGATTGATGTTTTTAGAATTTTTGATTCGTTAAATTGGATTGAAGGCATGCGTAAATCAATCGAGACAGTAAATAAGGAAACCAATAGTATAGCACAGGCATGTATCTGTTACACTGGTGATCTAATGTCCGGAGGAAACAATCGTTTTGACTTGCAATATTATACTGACTTGGCAAAAAATCTTGAAGATGCAGGAGCACATATGATCGCCATAAAAGATATGGCTGGTTTGCTAAAACCAGAAGCATCGAAAATACTCATTGAAGGTCTCCAAGACGCTATTGATTTGCCCATACATTTACACTCACATGATACTTCTTCCATTCAATCGGTTATGTATTCCAAAGCTATTGAAAGTAACGTGGATGTTATTGATGTTGCACTTAGCTCAATGTCCGGCTTAACCTCTCAGCCAAATTTCAATAGCATCGTAGCTATGATGCAAGGACATCCAAGAGAAAATAAAATAGATCTGAAATCTCTGAACAAGTTTTCTGATTATTGGGAAAATACACGAACCTATTACTACCCCTTTGAAGTTGAATTAAAAGCTGGAACGGCAGAAGTATATGATCATGAAATTCCGGGTGGACAATATTCTAATCTGAGACCTCAAGCAAGAGGGTTGGGATTAGAGAATCAGTTTTCGACAATCAAAAAAAATTATATGGATGTTAATGACATGCTAGGAGGAATCGTTAAGGTTACACCTTCCTCAAAGGTTGTGGGTGACATGGCGATGTTTCTAACTTCGAATAGTCTCACAACTGAAGATGTTTTGAAGGAAGGAGAGAAATTAGATTTTCCTGATAGCTTCAAATCATTAATGAGGGGTGATCTGGGACAATGGTCTTTTGGATGGCCTGATGGCATGCAAAAAATGGTCCTTCGTGATGAAGAACCTTACACAACAAGACCGAATGCTCATCTTCCTGCAGTGGATTTGAAAACCGGATTTGAAGAGTATAAAAAAGACCACCCTGAATTTACCGAGTTCACCGACTATTTATCCTATTTACTTTACCCTAAAGTTTTTGAAGATTTCTATGAGCATTCTGTTGCATATGGAGACGTCAGTAAAGTGCCAACAAAAGCCTTTTTCTTCGGAATGGAAAAATCAGAAGAAATAAAGGTGTCTATTGTTTTAGGTAAAGATATTCTTGTTCAATTTCTTAACGTAAATGAACCCGATGAGAATGGAGACCGCTTAGTTATATTTAGAATCAACGGTGCGGTACGTTCCGTTAATGTTAATGACAAGAACCTAAATATTGAGAAGATTTCATATAGAAAAGCTATTGGGGAAAATGAAATTGGCTCTCCTTTACAGGGCGCTATTTCTGACATTTTGGTTAAAGCCGGAGATAAAGTTATCGCAGGTGATCCATTGTTCATTATTGAAGCTATGAAAATGGAGAGCACTATTACTTCTCCTTCTGATGGTGTAGTCGCTAAAATTCACTTGTCCAAACGAACCATGATAGAGCAAGATGATCTTGTTGTCGAATTAGAAATGGTATAGCTCAAGCACTGCGCAATTATTTTGCGTATGTGATAATAACACCTAGTTTCGTGCTATGGCCCAAAATAAAAATGCGCTAATTCGTTATAAAACGATAGACAAATGTCTGCAAAATCATTATAAAGATTGGACTCTAGATGATTTAATTGGGGCATGTTCCGATGCTTTATACGAATATGAAGGTCAAGACATTAATGTTTCAAAGAGAACGGTTCAGTTGGACATACAGTTAATGCGTAGTGACAAACTCGGTTACAATGCACCTATAGTAGTATATGATAAAAAATACTATCGCTACGAAGATGATACCTATTCCATCACGAATATTCCACTGACGGAAAACGACATGAACGTCCTATCAGAAACTGTAGAAATGTTAAAGCAGTTTAAGGATTTTTCATTGTTCTCAGAACTTGGAGGTATTATTCAAAGGCTTGAGGATAAGGTTTGTTCAGAAAAAACAAATAGCGCATCCATTATACATTTAGATAAAAACGAAAATCTAAAGGGCCTTCAGTTTTTAGATGTTATCTACCAAGCCATTCTAAAAAAGACATGTCTTAAAATAGAGTATCAATCATTCAAAGCCCGTAAATCTCAATCTGTTACTTTTCATCCATTCATTCTAAAAGAGTTTAATAATAGGTGGTTTACTGTTGGGGTAAAAGAAGATCAACAGGCAGTTCTTACCTTAGCCTTGGACAGGATTGTGAATATAGATTTTGATTTAGATATAGACTACCGAGACATCGAATTTGACGGAGATGAACACTATAAAAACACCATAGGAGTGACCGTCTTAAACAAGACAAGTTTGCATACCGTTCAAATGAAAATAGATCGAATGAACGCCCCTTATGTAATCACAAAATCATTTCATCATTCTCAGAAAGTGCTTAAAAAACTAGAGGATGGTTCAGTTATATTTGAGGTAACAGTTCACTTGAATTTTGAATTCGAAAAACTAGTTCTTGGATTTGGAGAATCACTTGAGATCCTGAAGCCTAGATTGTACAGAAACAGAATCAGTAAGAAACTAAAAATGGCAGCTGACTTATACATTACAAATAAGAACTAAAAACAAGTCTATAAAATGAAGATCCTAAATTACGGACAAGAGCACTTTTCAAAATGGCTAAGTATGACTCATATATTACTGCAAGATTATAAAATAGGTGATTTAGAAAACAAACTAAAGAGAATTGAAAAGTCAGATAAACACCAAACCTTCATTGCCATGGATGAAGAAAATGTTATAGGTTACGCAACGACTTCTATTCGAAGCGAATATATTGAAGGTGCAAGCTCCTCCCCTGTCGCTTACTTAGAAATGATTTTTATTGAAGAAAATTATCGTAAAAAAGGTATCGCAAAAAAGCTCTACGAAAGCGTTGAAAATTGGGCCTTGGAAAAAGGATTTAATCAAATAGGTTCTGACACATGGGAATGGAATAAAGCATCCCGTGAGTTTCATATGCAACTCGGTTTTAAAGAAACGGAGGTCCTTGTGCACTTTATAAAAGACATCCACCCACCAGAAAAGGAATAATTTGAACGCCCCCAATAATCTCATTGTCTTAATATCCAAAGGAGATGCAAAAGCGTTTCGGAGTTTGTACGAGCAATTTTCTGTTAGAGTGTACAATATTGCAATAGGTTACATGCAAAATTCTAATGATGCGGAAGAGGTTACGCAGGATGTATTTACGAGTGTTTTTAGAAATGCGATCAAGTTTAAGGGTGATTCCAATGTCGGAACGTGGATATATCGAATCACAGTCAACACTTCATTAAATCATATCAATAAAAGAAAAAGGAACGTCTCTGTTGATTTAGGAGAAAAGGAAATAGTGCAACCAGATTTCAATCATCCAGGTGTTATTTTAGAAAATAAAGAAAATGCTCGGTATTTATTCGGGGCAATTGACAAATTACCCAAAAATCAAAAAACCGCCTTTATTTTGAGTTATATTGATGATCTGCCACGGCAAATAGTCGCTGACACTATGGAAATGTCATTGAAAGCCATAGAATCACTATTACAAAGAGGGAAAAAGAATTTGAGGGATGAATTACGAAAGATGTATCCAAACCGAAGGAAAAAAAAATAATATATGTCTAATACCATAGATGCCCAAAATGACTGATAAAGAAGAACAATGGATCGACAACGTTTTAGCCAGCGTTGAGCAATTGGAGAAAGCCAAGCCCAAGGATGACCTATTTGAGAGAATTCAGGCCAAGGTTGACCAGCTTGATGCCAAGATCGTACCTATGAAGCATTGGCGGAGAATCGCTGCTGCAGTTGCCATCATCTTGATTTCCAATGTTTATATTATCAATCAATACAATAGTCCTATTACTGAAATCGTGGAAACAAGAACAGGTGATGTCTATGATGGTGTAGTTACAAACTATAATCTATATGACGAATGAACAAGCTTCAGCTATATAAATATGCCATACTAGGATTAGTGCTGTTGAATATTGCCGTTCTAAGCTTTTTTATCCTTAATAACCAATCACATCATAGGCCTCACCATGACCACTTTAAACCAAAAGGAGCCATTGAAGATTTACACTTAACTGAAGATCAACATGAGAAATTTATCTCTTTCGCCAATTGGCACAGATCGAAGATGGATTCTTTAGGAACGCTTCAGAAAGAAGTCTTAGAAAAGTACTTTACAGGTGCCAACAATTCGAATGAAAATAATCAGGCACTATTACTTGATGAAGCAAACCAAGTTGAGAGAGAAAAATTAGTTTTAACCTCCAAACATTTTGAGGATATTCGATCGATTTTAAAAGAAGATCAATTGCAATATTTGGATCCATTTATTAAAAAATTAACAAGAAATATTTTGGGTTCTCGAAACAGAAGACCAGACAAAAGACATTATTGATCATTGAAGTATCTGTTCCTAATATGCATATTATTTACAGTAAATAAACTGTGTGCTCAAGAGAATCAAATTTCGATTCGTTTTGCGCCAACATATAATCAAGAACAATTATTTATTGGTCAAAAATATTTTTCTAACAATACTGATTCGATCTCCTTCGAAACATTGAGATTCTATATTTCTGAATTGCGACTACAACAGGATAGTGAAGTTGTATATCGAGATTTACAACCCGTTTATTTGATAGATTTAGAGGACACGGCTTCATTAGATATTCCGATAAACTTGTCCGATTCCATCAGTTATAATAAACTCAGTTACAAAATAGGTCTGGATAGTTTGACCAATGTATCCGGGGCTTTAGGCGGAGATTTGGATCCAACAAAAGGAATGTATTGGACATGGCAAAGTGGATATATTAATTTCAAAATGGAAGGGTACTCCCCAAAGTGCACCGCTAGAAATAACAAATTTCAATTTCACATTGGAGGGTATCAAAATCCATATCCAACAATACAAAATATGGCTCTGGAAATTAATGAAAATCCAGTTATCAAGATTAACATTTCATTAGACAAATTCATCAATAAGATTGATCTTGGGGAAACACATACCATCATGAGTCCTGGTAATTTCTCCAAAAAAATATCTCAATATTTACCTCATATGTTTTCATTATATCCTTGAAAAAATATATTCCCATAGTATTATTTTGCGCTGCAATTTCCATCGGATTTTTTGTTCAGTCTAGCAATGAATTGATCTACCCAGATTACTTCCCTGACATAAATTATAATATAGAGAGAAACAATATTTCTGCTGATAAAATCAACTTAGGGCGAGCACTGTTCTTCGACCCAATTCTTTCCAAAGACAATACTGTTTCATGTGCAAGTTGTCATTCTCCATACAACGCCTTCGCCCATACGGACCATGATCTGAGCCATGGCATCGATGATAATATAGGAACAAGAAATGCTCCCGCCCTATTTAATCTTGCTTGGAATAAGTCCTTTATGTGGGATGGCGCCATAAATCATTTGGACATGCAAGCCTTGGCACCCATTACGAGTGAAAATGAAATGGGTAGTGACATAAATCACGTAACCAAAAAATTACAGGATAGTCACATATATCCTTCGTTATTTTTAAAGTCATTTGGTGATAGTGTTGTTACTGGAGAACATATTTTAAAAGCATTATCACAATTTCAACTAACACTAATTTCCGCTGATTCTAAGTATGATCAGGTTAAGAAGGGTGAGGAAATTTTTAGCGCAAAAGAAGAGAATGGTTATGCCATTTTTAAAAAAGAATGCAATTCATGTCACAGCGAACCCCTATTCACGAATTTAGGATTCGCGAATAACGGTCTTGATATCGACTCAACATTAATTGATTATGGTAAAATGAATGTCACTAAAAATCCCAAAGACAGTATGTTATTTAAAGTCCCATCACTTCGGAACTTAAGCTATACTTTTCCATACATGCATGATGGGCGTTTCCGTAAATTGAATCAAGTGTTGGATCGTTATCAGCAAATCACACCGGATAAGAACTTGTCCGGTACATTGGAAAAATCAATTCAATTGAACCCACATGAAAGAATTGATCTTATTTCTTTTCTACTTACCCTAAATGATAGTGCCTTCGTTTTTAATCCTAAACATCAATACCCATTAGAAATTCTAAATCCAACGAAGGATTAATGAAAATCGATTGTCTAATCGATAAATCAAAACCCAAATGAAAAAACTAAACCTAACATTTACTTTTGTAATTGCCTGTCTATTTACATTTGCTCAAGGACCTGAAATCACTTCATGGTTACAAAACACCACGGAAACTGGCAGCTATTATATGGCCGGCAATTCAACAACAATTAGCAATGGCATTCTAGTTAATTGTCAACAAGTGGAGTATTCAGATGATTTTGTGTACGTAACTACTCAAGGAATACCATCCTACCCTACTGGACCTTTTCAAGATGGCAATCCATCACAAGCTTCAAGTCAAGATGCTATTTACAAATTCACATTAGATCCAGAGGAAAACGATGGTAATGCAAGTGCAACGACCGCTGGCAATATTGGTGTATTTATCAATGGTGTATCATTGTTTGATTACAGAGATGGTGTGGCATGGGACCCAACAACCAATGCCTTATGTGGTGGGCCAGGGAACCCAACCTGCCCAGGTGGGCCAATGGCAGAGAATGATTGGAATCGTGATGCCATACCTGCAGAAAAGGAAGGTTTTGATTGTTCAAAAGGTCACCCAGCCATGGGAAACTACCATCATCACCAAAACCCTTCTGCCTTTAGCCTTGACTTAGATGTCATTTCTGAGGTTTGTAATCTCTATGACGCTGATGGTCTGTATGCTATTAACGAAACCGAACACTCACCGCTCATTGGTTTTGCCTATGATGGATTTCCAATATATGGAGCTTACGGATTTGCGAATGAAGATGGGTCAGGTGGTGTTACGAGAATAAAATCTGGGTATAAACTTAGGGATATTACATCTAGAGCAACTGCCCCTGATGGCTCTAGTGTAGATAACGGACCTGATGTTGGCGCAACTTATTTCCTAGGTTATTTCAAAGAGGACTATGAATTTGTAGAACATCCAGGGGAAGATGACTTTCTTGATGAACATAACGGCAGGGAGTGTACTACTCCTGAATACCCGGATGGAACATACGCATACTTTGCAACCGTAGATGAAAACTGGAATTCTGCTTATCCTTATGTTGTCGGCCCCACATTTTACGGGACGTACTCCAATGCATCCGTAAATTCAGTAAATGAAACGACAACTATATATGATGAAACAAACTCAATATCAGAGTTCAATATTGAGAGTCTAGACATTATTGTATTCCCAAACCCTACGCAAGACATTATTGCTATTCAAATAAACGACCTCGTTTCAGAAAGCATTTATGTATCTTTACACGATGAAGTAGGCAAATCATTAATGTCTACCATGATTAAAAGTGGTCAAACGATTGCGTATTTTGACATTCAAACGCTGTACAATGGTATGTACTTCATACGATTGGACAACGGTAAAAACACTAGAACAGAAAAAGTAAACATTATAAGATAATTTGGATTGTTCAGTCGGACAATCCTTGTTGGTTGGTTAAGGAGGCGATTGGTATCGCCTCCTTTTTTTGGCCATAAATCCAAATTTCAGGTAGTATTTTTAAGTTTTCAGTTTCGATTCTATATTGATTTCAAAACAATTACGTTCTAAGAGTCAGACCAAAAAGCCAAAACATGAAAATCAGAGTTATGGCCATAGCAATGGATTTTCTCTCTATAATATCCTGTAAAAAAGATTCTGAAGGTGAACCAGAAACAATTGTTGAACCAGTGACACAAGCCAGCAATTACACTCAATTGGAAGTTGGGAATCATTGGGTGTATGAGCGGACATATATCAACTATGAAACAGGTGAATAACAGTTAAATAGCACTCTCGACAGCATCTACATCGCCAAGGATACTATAATTGATGGTTTGGAATATAAAATGTTTGGTGGGTCATGGTTTGGATTGAATTTCACAAGAACCGTAAGAAATGATGGGCCAAATCTTGTTAGTTTTGATGGTAAAATATTCATGTCTACTCTTGCAGAAAATGACACCATTCGTATAAAGACAAGTGTAAGTAACAATGCAATTGATTCAATTTATACGGTAATCAAAAGTGATGATATCGTTATTGATACTCCTGCAGACATTTATGAATCAGAATATCAATATGAGTGAATATTCTATATGAATCCCGACATTTTACCACCTGAACATTCTCCAAGAATTGACACAGAATATTACATGAAAAACGTTGGCGTGGTAAAACACACCTCCTTTGTGGCTTCAGGCCCCATTGACATAGAGATGAAATTGCTTAGATACTCCGTAGATTAGAAAAATTAAAGTTTAATTTAGTGGCATGAAAAGTATCTTATATTCTTGCCTCACTTTAGTTTGTTTTTCCTTGTTTGTAAGCTGCGGAAGTGAAAAGACAACAGATAAAAAAGTGGCAGATACCTCTGAAAAAAAAGAGGTTAAACTTGCTGGAAATGAGACTCAAAGCCAAGAGACTCGAGAGATGATAACAGAGCTACAACGCTTGGTTAAAGAAGGCAATGCCAAAGATCATTATCACTGGAATGCGAAAAGAGCACAGATGATAAAAGGCAGTCTTGACAGGGTTCCTAAGCAACAAAAGATGTCCATTTGGTTTAAGTATTTAAACGAAACTCTCAATGCAGGAGACAACGGCCAAGTCATAGCCGAGTTAGAAAATTTCTTCAATGCTCAAGAGAAACCGTATTCTGAACAATTGGGGAAGAATAATCAGATCTTATTCGAATTACTTGCCTTGGCACATTTACGAAAAGGGGAAATAGAAAATTGTCAGAACAAACACACTCCTTTTTCTTGCATAGTCCCTATACAAGATCAAGCGATTCATGAACTAAAGTCAGGATCAACAAAAGCCATAGAATTATACGAAATGCTTTTGGCAAAAATGCCCAAGGAAAAATATTTATGGCTGCTCAACGTAGCGTATATGACTTTGGGTGAGTACCCAGATAAGGTGCCGGAAGCCTATAGATTAACTTATCCTAATGCCAAATTAGAAATAGCAAATTTCCCAAGGTTTGAAGAGATTTCGATGAATGTCGGAGTCGGAGAAAATGGACTTTCTGGTGGCACATCCATTGATGACTTCAACAATGATGGTCATCTGGATATATTCGCAACTTCATATGGCATGAAAGATCAAGTGAAAATGTTTTTCAGTGATGGTAATGGTGGTTATGTAGACATGACTGATAAAGCGGGATTGACGGGAATAGTATCTGGATTGAATTGTATTCATGCAGATTACAATAATGATGGAAACAGAGACATCCTAATTCTACGAGGTGCATGGCTTGGCAAAGGCGGGGCACATCCAAACTCTCTTTTAAAGAATAATGGAGATGGAACTTTCGAAGATGTTACAAAATCGTCAGGGCTTCTATCACACCACCCAACTCAAACTGCAAGTTGGGGAGATTTCAATAAGGACGGTCAGTTGGATCTGTTTATTGGAAACGAATCTAAAAAAGGAAATCCTAATTCTTGTGAGTTGTATAAAAATAATGGAGATGGTACTTTTACAGAAGTTGCAGATCAACATGGTCTGGGTGGAATAAAAAAGTTTGTGAAAGGAACCAGTTTTGGTGACATTAACAATGATGGTTGGCCTGATCTTTTTATCTCTGTAATGGGCGGGAAAAACTTCCTTTATAAAAACGAGAATGGCAATTTCACGGATATAGGATCCACAGCAAATGTGCGTGCACCTATCAACAGTTTTCCATGTTGGTTTTGGGATGTAAATCAAGATGGCTATCAAGACATTTTTGTTTCGGGATACGAGATGAACAACCTCAATAATCTTTCTGATGACTTTGTCAAAGAACTTTTAGGTAAGGAAGTGACTAGTGCAAAACCCAGATTATACATCAACAACGGGGACGAAACTTTCTCTCAAGTGACGAAAGAGTTTGGTGTTTCCAAAACCATGTATTCGATGGGTGCCAACTATGGTGATCTTGACAATGACGGATATTTTGATTTTTATGTTGGAACGGGCTCACCTGATTATAGTTCTATCGTACCGAATAGATTGTTTTTGAACAAAGGAGGAAAAGGATTTGACGAAGTGACTTCAGCTGGTGGTTTTGGACACATACAAAAAGGTCATGGTATTGCTTTTGCCGATTTGGATCGCGATGGTGATCAGGATGTATACGCGGTAATGGGTGGTGCTTTTGAAGGAGATCAATTTACAAATGCTTTATTCGAAAACCCAATCACGAAAAACAATTGGATCACCGTGGAACTTGAAGGTGTAACTACCAATAGAGACGGCATCGGTTCTTTGATCATTTTAGAATTGGACAACGGCAAAAAAATGTATCACTCGGTAAGCACAGGCGGTTCATTTGGAGCATCGTCTATTCAGCAGGAAATAGGTTTGGGTAAAGCTAAAAACATTAAAAAGTTAATTGTAAAATGGCAAAATGGTGTAGAGCAAGTCTTTGAGAACGTTTCTATTAATCAAAAAGTGAAACTCAAGGAAGCTCAAACGGAAATAGAAAAAGTGAACTACGAGACAACACCATTCGCTAAGAATGGTCACATGGGCCACAACATGTAATTGGAAAATGCTGGAATCACTAAACGAACTTTTTGCTAGAGACCTAAGAAAACTCAAAAAAGAAATTTCTTCTTATAGTTCTGAAGAAAACATTTGGTCCTGTACTACTGGCATAAATAATTCTGGGGGTAACTTAACACTTCATCTTATTGGCAACCTAAAGCATTTTATTGGAGCTATCCTGGGTAATACAGCTTACATAAGAGAAAGAGAACTGGAATTCTCAATGAAGAATGTTCCTGTAAATGAAATCAGAGATCATATTGATGAAACGATTGCCGTAATCGATGATGTTTTGACTCAACTGAATCCAACTGATTTACAGCGTAAATATCCAATAGATGTTTTTCGTAAACCTATGACTACAGAATTCTTTTTACTGCACCTTTCAACGCATCTCAACTATCATTTGGGCCAAATAAATTATCATAGGAGGTTATTGGATAAGTGATCTAAAATTCGGAATAGACTGTTTACCCCAAGAACATATATCGTGATTCAGGTACTACTGGGCCTATAAATATGGGTGTTTTTAGTATTGAAGAACAATAATAGTATCGGAATTGATTTTTGGTTACTTTTATCTCATTCAAACTAATAACCATGTCATTAAAAAATATCCGTCTTGAGGTCATGCAATTCTTGGAAAAGGATGTGTCATCACTTATTACCAAATACCTAACACCCATTGAAGATATATGGCAACCTACTGATTTTCTTCCAAATCCAGAAGGCCCTAATTTCATGGAAGAAGTTCGGGAGATTAGAGAGTTAGCAAAGGATATGTCCTATGACTTTTGGGTTGTTCTAGTTGGTGATATGATCACTGAGGAAGCATTGCCTTCATATGAATCTTGGTTAATGGATGTTGAAGGGGTAGATCAAGTTGGTCGTAATGGATGGGCCACTTGGGTGCGTCAATGGACCGCAGAAGAAAACAGACATGGAGATTTGCTTAACAAATACCTATATCTCTCAGGTAGAGTAAACATGAAGGAAATCGAAAAGACAACGCAATATCTTATTGCGGATGGATTTGATATCGGTACCGATCGTGATCCATACAAGAACTTCGTTTACACCAGTTTTCAGGAATTAGCAACGTACATCTCTCATAATCGTGTGGGTAAAATTGCCAAAGAAAAAGGCAATAAAGGTCTTGCGAAAATGTGTCAAATGATTTCGGGTGATGAGATGAGACATCATAATGCCTATTCTGAGTTTGTAGATCGTATTTTCAAAGTGGATCCAAACCAAATGATGATGGCATTCCATGACATGATGAAAAAGAAAATTGCGATGCCAGCACATTTTCTTCGCGAATCAGGAGGAACGATAAGTTCAGCATTCGAAGAATTCTCAAATACCGCACAACGTATTGGTGTCTACACATCCAAAGATTACATTGATATATTGGATAAACTAATAGTGAAGTGGGATATTGGCAATATGAGTGATCTCAACGATGAGTCAGAAAAAGCCCGAGATTACCTGATGAAGCTTCCTGCTCGTATGTTGCGTGTCGCTGAGAGAATGGGTACTCCAGATAACTCTTTTGAGTTCAAATGGGTAAGACCTGCTACCATTAAGAGTTAAGAGTGTTGTAGTTATATTTTCATCAATAAATAACCATTACTAACAGTCATTCTGAGAGAAACGGAGATTAACTTGAATTTGGAATAGGGAAATTTGAAGTGTCTAGAATTCTAATATTGGTCCATTCTACAATCAAATTAATTGACCTTTACATTCTTCTCCGCAGTCATTATACTACTTACGAAAATTGATGTCAACTCATTGTTTTCCTTCAATGCTTTCTGAATTTTAGCATCATTTTTACAGAGTTTTGTCCAATGTAATATCCTTAAGTTGACATATGTTTCACGAAGTTCTTTGGCTATTATTTTCATCTTATGTAAAAAATATTTTCTCGATTCAACACTCTGTGCTTCACCATAGTTTAAGGATACGGATGTTCCAGATCTCACAATTTGCGAAGACAAGTTCTTACCCGCAATGGTAAATCTAATTTCACCAGACAATTCAATAATCATTACTGAAAACGAAATCATCCTCTCTTCCAATTCAATTCTTCTCATAAAAAACAATTCATATTTCAAAAATCCCTATTCCAAATTCTCTATTCATTTTCATTGATCTCAATCCAGAATCAAACATTCGCACTGACCCTGGATCGAGATCAACGGAAATTTAAGCCGCAACAGCTTCTTTCTTTCCGAGCATCACCAATTCAGAAACAATAATCTCTGTGATGTATCTTTTCTCTCCTTCTTTTGTTTCATAAGAACGAGTGTTCAGCTTTCCTTCTAAGGCAACTTCTTTTCCTTTCGTTACAAAATTCTCGATGACATCTGCAGTTTTTCCGTAGGCTACAATGTTGTGCCACTGTGTGTCCTCTACTTTATCACCCGCTTTGTTTTTGTATGTGCTATTCGTAGCGATTGAGAAACTTGCTTTTTTATTGCCTCCATCGAATGTGAAGATTTCTGGTGTTTGTCCGATGTGTCCGATTAACTGTACTTTGTTTTTTAATGAAGTCATGATATTTGTTTTTATTATTAATTTATTTTTGTTGCCTGTTGTTTGAGGCATGTCGTTTTTATTTGACAGTGCAAAGAAGGGACTAGAAGGAAAAACAAGCCGTGTGTAAAATGTTTAATATACGTTTACTTGCGTTTATAAACGTTTATAAATGAGTAGCGTTTAGATTATACTGCTGTTTATCTGGTGGTTGTGATTTATATATAGTGTTTTTGGGAATTCCTACTATCTTGGTGTCAAATTGAAATAATTCGACTGAGTGTGTTTTATTTCCTTGTTATAGGTCATTGCATTACGCCCAATTAGGGATAACTTGTAGTAACGAGTACGAAATAAAAAAAAGTGCGATGGCCTGATAGTACTTCGGCTGGGCTCAGCACAAGAAACGCTGGCCGGTACTGGGGTGAACTTGAATAGCTCAAATAGTTTTGACAATACACTTTTCCATATTTAAACTAACATATAGAAGAAAGAGACTCTGTTTTCTATCTGATCCTACTTGTCTATAACCAAGATCTTTTTTGTGAATATTCCATCTTTGGTGTACGCTTTTATAAAGTAAACTCCAATAGCTTCTCCACTGAGGTCAATATTTAAAATTGAACATTGTCCTTTCAACTCTATCACTAATCTTCCGTTTGCATCCAAAATCTCAATAGTTTCAACATCCGAATTATTTATTTCAATTTTGAATGTTCCACCGATTGATGGGTTTGGATAAAAACTAAGACCTTGACCTAAATTCATTTCAATGATTCCAACGACAAATGAAATATCTAACGTGATGATGCTATCACAGCCAAGACTGTTTTCTATGGTGTAGGAATAAACCCCATCTTCCGAGTAATACACGTTATCAAATAGAATACTATCACCAACCGTTAGGATCAAAGTATCGAAGGAATATGAATTTGAAAGAATTTCTAATTCCGTTACCAGAATATCTTCATTGAAGGTTGAATCAGAAACTGTTGATATATAAATACCGGAATCAGATTCAAAATTACCATTGACTAAAACACTATCCCCTTCGCAAACTGTTATTTGTTCCGGTTCAAATCTAAGTACATATAGACCAGTCATTATATCTGAAATCAAGATATTATCGGAAGGTAGATTCGGATATATTCCCCATGCTCCTGCAAATCCTAGGTGAGAATTTTGGAGATATGTATCATAATATCCAGCTTTGATTGGGGTTGTTGGGTCTGAGATATCAAATATTTGTAAGCCGTCATGATAGTACGAAAGAAAGACATAGTTATCTCGGATAATAAGATTATGAGCAATAGACTGAAGATGAACATCGCTATTGAAAGTGCTTTCAATATTAATATCCGTCAAGTTAGAAACATCACATACTTTTAAATCATAGCCATGATTTTCATCTGCAAAAACGTAAACATCTCGTTCGTTGTCGAGCCAACCAGAATGGTTTGTTCCTTGAAATGGGTAGTCATCGAGTACTCCGATGATCTGTGGCTCTGCACCACTAAAATCATATACAAGCAGACCTAATCCTACAGCATTCACATATGCGGTGTCATTTTCAACATAGATATCATGTGCACTTGAAAAATCGCTGTCCAAATTATAAAGAAAGACTGGATTTGTTTCATTAGAAATATCATAGACAATAAGTGATGAAGAAAAAAAGTTTCCACTTGCCGACACTGCATATAGTTTACTCGTTAGTGTATCAATGAAAATGTTATGTGTCCTAGAGAATAATTCGTCCGAGTCGTAGACAACCGTTGCCTCCTCCGGCAGGTTACTGATATCAATTATTTGAAGCGTACTTGATCCTTGATCGCATACCGCGTATAGAAAGTTATTATGGGTGTGATAATCTCTGTGAGAGACAGAAGTCCCGTTGAAAGCACCCGGAATAAATGCAACTTCTGAGCACAATTCTGGATCTGTCACATCTACAATATGTGTGCCTGCAGTTGAACCAATAATTCCATATTCTCTATCGTTAATCGCAGTTCCGTACACATCCGTATAACTTCCGCCTAGACTATTAATCACAAGTGAGTCTTTCGACCAATGCCCAAGTAGTGACACATTATCCGAAACCAATATGCAGCTTCCATCATTGTAATTCGCCATTGGGTTATAATTCACGGCTGTAGGTTCTAGGCAGCCTGGGATAACACAATCACCATTAACTGAAAACACAACACTACTTTCAAAAAGGGAAGCCCCCACGAAACCACTTGCAAGCAACTGTTCTTCATTATTCAATAAAGTAAATTCTCCTCCTTGCCAGCCATCTCCATAACTATCATACATGTTAATTGTATAGCATGCATCTGGAAGGCAGAAATATTCCAAGTAAAAAGTGTTATCAAGATAATTTGAGTTTTCGTATAAGATATTGCCTAATGAATCAATTAGATTCCAAGAAATTTCTTCGGCCCAAATGCCAGTTGAAAGCTGGAAAGTAAGATAGTTCCCTTCACAATAAAAACAGGACCCATCATCTGCCCCGGCTTCCGGTTCAAAATTATAAGCCAAGCTATCGGTGCATCCACAAACAGTATTAAAACTGAAAGTGTCTGTGCCTTCAAAACCAGCGCTCAGCTGACCGATCTGCATCAATTCATTATTGGAGTCGAATAATCGATACACCGCACCCTGCCATCCATCTCCATCGGTGTCATACATGTTGAATGTGTAACATCCTGAATATAAACATAGTGAGCTGTAATATGATGTGTCATCTTCAAATCCAGTTTCTGTTAATATAATTGCACCTTCCAAATCAGTAATGTTCCAGCTCACTTCTTCTGCCCAAATTCCGGTATCTAACTGAATAAAGAGAGTATCACATTCTTGAGCCAAGATCACGGAGGAAAACGCTACTGACAGAACGATGATGATAAAAATTTTGGCAAGATTCATTCTATTTCTCGATTATATTTTTCATGAATATAGGAAATTGACTAGATCTTTAATAATACCTTACCTGATTTTATCCAACGAATCGGATTTGTTGATGTAGAAATTATTAACTTACTTAACAGAAATGAACGACCAATAACAACAGATATAGATCATTGCCGCTAGCTTTGTCGGGACGCAGTCCCTCTTACCACATAGGCCAAAGCAACGCTCCATATCTCAGGTCCGTTATCATACATAGAGAAATAGATGAAGATATCCTTCGATTTAGATGATACACTAATACCTGCCAAGGATGAGGATTTCGAAACTGAGGGAAAAAACTTGATTCAGAAACTACTCGGAATCGAATCAATAAGGAAAGGGACAAAAGGGGTTTTCGAGGAACTTAAAAACTCCAGACATGAAGTTGGTGTCTACACGACCTCTTATCGTGGAATCGGACGAATAAGATTTCAGTTTTGGACATATGGAATCTCTACAGATTTCATCGTGAACGAAAAGCTGAATAGAAAGAGACTTAAGGAAATTGGAAAATCAAGTTCTAAATATCCACCAGCATTCGATGTGAATCTTCACATAGACGATTCGAACGGTGTTGAGATGGAAGGTGAAAAACATGGATTCAATGTGATTATCTTAACGAAGGATGAATCGGACTGGACGAATAAAATAATAGAAAACGTATGATAACAACATTAAAGATTTAAATGGAGAACGTGAATTTATGATTTACAGAAAGGATTTGACATTTGAAAAAACAAACAATAAAAGCTAACATCCTTCAAGCAAAAACACCAAAAGCACCAAGTTGGTCATTCGGACAAACATGAATAATATTATATTCGCCATCAAACAACCAAGCCAACTAACATGAAGTTTCCAAGAATATTTTTACTGACAATCTCTTTCCTATTCGGATTGAACACTTCAAGTTTTGCTCAATGCGACTTTGACCCGACCGTCACTGTTTCGCCCCAAGATGATGACGGTATTTATTGCCCTGGTGATGTCTTAACATTATCCACACAAGAAAGCGATAGCTATCAATGGTTTTATAATTTCAGCAACAATAACAGTGGAGGAAATGCAGTTTCAGGTGGAACTACACAATCTATTGAACTAGGTGCATCTGAATGGGCAGTGGTATATTTCTATGTTGAATCAACAATTAACGGTTGTGCTGAGGCATCACCTACAGTTGTATGGGACGGATGGGTTTTTAACAACCCAGCAGTTAGTCATCCTGCTATACTGACCTATTGTGAAGGAGAAGAGATTCTCATTTCAAATGCATTCCCAGGACCAACAACTTTCCAATGGTATCAAAATGGCAACCCAATCGATGGGGCAACAGATGAAGATTATTTTGTCACAGAATCTGGCACTTATGTCCTTAATGTCACCTATCCCACATGTCCGAATTTTGAGTTAACTTCTGGCATCGGCCCTACTTTCAGTTTTATTGCAACTGAGATACCGGTACTCACAGAATCAGGCGGATCCATATCATCTACTAGTGCCACATCTTATGAATGGTATCTTAACGGGGAAGCAATTATTGGAGCCAACGAACAATCGTATATTCCAACGGAGAGCGGAGAGTATTTCGTTGCAATTATTGACTCGAACGGATGTGAAGCTCAATCTGATCCATTAGATTTTGTTCTTGTAGGCGTCCCTGAGATAAAAGAATCTGCACTTAGCATTTTCCCTAATCCTGTTAATGGTCATCTTAATCTTATTTCAAATGATAAACCTCTAGGACAAATCTTAATCTATGATGCTTTGGGTCAGAAGGTTTTTGTGGATGTTATTAATGATATAAATACTACAATAGATTTTTCCATTTTCAATACAGGTTTGTACTACTTGGTTCTTCCTGAACACAATCATAGAGAGAGCTTCCTTTCAAACTAGATTTTTTTAGATAGCCTTGAAAATTTTCCGGAAAACTTAATAGTTAATGATTCTTTTTCTTTGTAATTTTCATATTTCCAATCATGAAAAGTCAACTCCTCATAATAGGCTTATTAATCATTCTTATTCCATCTATTGGATATTCACAAAATCAAACGATAAAAGATAAAATAAAAGCCACACAGCCTGAATACTCAGCAAGAAAACAAATTAATAATCTTAAGAATGGATCATTACTTATTCGGCTTAAAACTAGTAAGAAGTCCATCTCAGGATTGAAGAAAATGGGTAAAGATGCTGCAGCTCAAAAAGTAGAAAACGACCAAAGATCTGCTAATATGGAGATAATTTCTACTTTTCGAGAAAATTTCGATTTTTGCCCCGTGCACTTTTTCTTTAGTGATTTTTCTCAAGAGGTTAAAGACAAACAGTTCGAAAAAGTAGTATTTCTCAATGACAGTTTACAACCCGACTCCACAACGCTCTCCGATCCTGATAATTATTTAATTGCGGAATTTGGAACCATTGAACAAGACACCGCAATATATATTGATGGGTACCATTTAAAGCGAGAAAATGGCAAGGTTAAAAAGCAAACAAATTATTATGGTGGAGCAGATATGAGGTTTGGAGCATTAATTATAAAAAGTGATCAATTCATTCAATTAAAAAGACCCTTTCCATTTTATATCAGAACATTTGACTCTTTGCCTCTTAAGAGAAAAAAAGGCGAACTGTTAGCATGTTAAATCTGAAGCTTCATGAATATTATAGTTTAAAAAAACGTTGACGATAATTTCTTTTGTCGCATGGATTACAAGGAAAAGAGAAAATTTAAAATATTTGCCCTCAAGACGTAAGATTCTTCCAACAATATCAGTTGAAGTTATTTTCCACTTCCAAAACTTAATATTACCTCCACATTTGCTCCTTTAAAAGAGGTAATTTCGCTGACCACCTTCGAAACCAATATATTCGACAATCAATGAGCACAAAGAAAATATTGCACCATCAGCAAATTACGAATGAGAAAAATGTTGAATGGATTGTTTTTGTTCATGGTGCAGGAGGAAGTACGCGAACGTGGCGAAGACAAATAGATGCATTTAGTGAGGATTATAATCTATTGTTACTGGACCTCCGAGGTCATGGAAAAAGCGTGAGTGAATCTTTGACAGAAGTTGACGAATATACCTTTGCGGTGATAGCACAAGACATCATCGATGTTATGGATCATTTGAAACTTGAAAAAGCACATTTCATTGGTGTTTCATTGGGATCGATAATCATCAGGAAAATAGAGGAGAAATATAATGATCGTGTTTCAAGTATAATGCTTGCAGGAGGAATATTTGATCTCGATTTTAAACTCAGAATCTTGTCAGTGGCTGCAAAAGGATTGAGTCATATTATTGGTCATAGAGTCCTTTATAAAATCTTTGCACGTATTGCATTACCAAAGGGGAATCACAAAAAATCGAGAGAGATTTTCATCCAAGAATCACAGAAGATGGAATACAAAGAATTTGGATTGTGGATCAATCTATATCATGAACTTTCGCCAACACTAAAAGCTTTATTTAAAGCTAAAATCAACGCTCCTTCCATGGTGGTTATGGGCAGTGAAGATTTTCTTTTTTACGATACTGCTAAGAAATATGCAATCAAATTTGAAAATGTTTGGTTTGAGAAAGTGGCCAATTGTGGTCATGTTGTTAGCATTGAGCAAGCAACTGAATTTAACAATTTGTGCCTAAAATTCTTAAAAGAATTGACAGAAAAGAAGCTCGAACCTCAAGTTATAATGGCTGATTAATTTCGGATATCTACTTCGTCATTAACTAAATTCCACACCTTCTAATTTAGAATTTTTCAGAAGATACCTATCTTGCAACTCATATCTTTAGGCCAACTTTTATCTCAAAAAATACGTGAAAAACTTACTGCTTATCCTAACACTTATCATTCTATCAAGTTGTTCTGAGATAACCGGTGAAGAAATCGCTCGTTTACCTATAAATGCAATAAGCACTGAGGATAATCTAGTGGTCAAAGAAGTGGCACTTGATCTCAAATCAGGAGATGAAATTGGTATTTGGTCAGACATGGACATGGCATATGATGGAGATGTTGAATTAAGATTTCGAATTGGTGTTTTAAAAAATGGAGAGGACTATACCACCATGGAAATAGATCCAACGGTAAAAAATATTACACTTGGAGAATTCAAATCTTCAATCAATGGCCAAACGAAATGGAGTTATACAGGTAAAAATAAAGGACTAAAAATTGATGAAGATGCAACGTACATCTTCAAAGGGATTTTCGTTTCTTCTGAAAATCCAAGTTTAGTGATTACCAAGGCGGAGGTTGTCCTGAAAAAGTAAATTTAACACATGAACAAAACCGCGCTCGACTGGTCATCATTGTTTGATTATTCACTAATCATTCTTTCATAATCTTGTAAGTCCCAATCAACGTGCCATTCTCTAAAACCTTTAAATAGTACATACCAGATGAAAGGTGATTGACGTTTACTTCTTGATTGGAACTGGAAGCACCCATTAAAATTAAATCGCCAAAAACGTTGTAAATTTCATATTGTAGTCGAGATCTGTTTTGATGATCTTTAATGAAGAATATGTCCTTTGCGGGATTAGGATAAATTGTAAACCCAAGAATATTCTCTTCCAAATCATCGATGCCCACCGCACCTTGACAAGAGATTTCGAAATCGAATTCACCATTATCCCATCTGTCATCCCACTCAATGTAGTAAGTTTGGCCAGAAACAGTTGGGAATGAAACTGTAGAAGTAAATCCTCCACCACTATCATCATTAGCAGCTAAACAGTCAAGAGCTACACAATCAGTATGAATAGACACTCTAGTGTCAGGCTCATCAAGATCAATGCTAGAACTTACAGTAGTAAGACCATTACAAGTTGCAGTATATACATACCAAACTGCAGCAGTAGATCCAGTGTGACAAGCATTACTTGCTGATGATCCTCCAATTGCTAAAATACCAGCGGAAGTTATAATTTCATCAGTTAGCAGGAATTGGCATATCACAAGATTCACCTTGTGAGAAAACGGTCAGAAATGGAAGCAGCATAAAAACCGCAACTAAAATCACGGTTTGGGCAGTACAGATTTTCATAAAAAATAAGCGTTGGTCATTTCCAAATATACATATTATTGCTAACTTATTTGCCCTCTAATTTTTACAATGGACTCCTGAAAGCATGCCTCGAAACTAA
>JBLIMR010000026.1:0-33356 GCA_047638815.1 Gammaproteobacteria bacterium | reverse complement strand
GTGTAATGATCAATGGTGAAATGACATATAAAGGTTCAGATGCACATACTGCTGCTATTACTGGTGATACTGTTGGAGATCCATTCAAAGATACTTCGGGTCCTTCAATGAATATTCTTATTAAACTGACTTGCCTTATTGGATTGGTGATTGCACCAATTCTTGGAGGACATGGTAGTGGAAATGATCACTCGGACGTAAACAATGCAGGTGCCGCAGCTGTAATTACTGCTGTCGAAAATCAGGATAAAAGTGCTGCTCAAGATAAAAGTGTTGTTCAAGATAAAAGTGCTGTTCAAGATAAGAATACTAAACCTCCTATGCAGACATACAATATCAATGGAGAGCGATATGTACTTGAAGCAGAAAGCAGTGAGATGATTTGGAGAGGTTCGAAAATTATTGGTGATGATCACGATGGTACATTGTCTTTTACCAAGGGATGGATTTCTGTTGAACCAAATGGCGCTATCAAGAATGGCTATTTTGAAATAGATATGAATACGCTTGAAGCGAGTATTCCTGGTGACAAAGATGCTGCTGCAAATTTAACGGGTCACCTTAAAGATGCTGATTTTTTCGAAGTGGAAAAATACCCAAGAGCAACTTTGAATATCGGTGGCGGTTCTATGAAGGATGGAAAAGTTGTTTGCAAAGGAGAATTAAAAATACGTGATAAGGTGAAGTCTATGAAAATCACCGGATCTTATGTTGAAATGGATGGTAATCAAATCAAAATGACTTCTAATATAGTTTTTGACAGAACAGATTTTGGCGTTGTTTACAAATCAGGTTCAATTGTGCAGGCTTTAGGCGATAAAGCCATTAAGGATGAAATTGCATTGGAATCAGTAATGGTATTCAAGAAGTAAATTCAATTAAGTTATTTTAAAAAGCCCATTCCAAAATATTTGGAATGGGCTTTTCTTTTTAAGAGCATTAAAAAATATACTAGTCCGCTATATTAGAATAGTAATGAGGCATTATTTTTTATGCCTGAGTTGTTGTTCGTTCTCCATTGCCAAAAGAGCATTGTCCTTTGGTTTTTATTTCGGGTTTGGATGTTATGATTCTTCGAGGGAATAGATGTCATGTTGAGTGTGTATTTGATGTCATATTGAGGACAATCGAAACGGTACAGGGTTGTTTCGACTGCTCTCAACGTGACGCCTTTGGATGTCCATTCATCACTAAAACGCAATATTTACATACCTTCTTGTATTTAACCGGACTAGGCTATAAAAAAAATGCCAAATTCAATATTTTGAATTTGGCATTTAATTTTTTAGTTAAAGTTTGATTATGCTTTCTCAAATAGACCGTGAATTTCTGCATCAACCGCATTAATGATATTTCCTAAATCTTCTTTGTTGTCTTTGAAGTTTATGTCATCAATGTCAATGATCAACAATTTACCTTTGTCATAAGTACTGACCCAGGCTTCATATCGTTCGTTTAATCTTTTCAAATAATCCAAGCGAATCGATTCTTCATAGTCTCTTCCTCTAGATTGAATTTGACGAACTAAAGATGGTACAGAACCTCTTAAATAAATCAATAGATCTGGTGGTTGAATGAACCGCTCCATTAAATTAAATAACGTATAGTAGTTCTCATAATCTCTTGTGCTCATCAATCCCATCGCATGCAGATTAGGGGCGAATATATGAGCATCTTCATAGATGGTTCTATCCTGAACCATGTCTTTGTTGTCTTCTCTGAATTCCAATATCTGATTGAATCGACTATTCAAAAAATAGATTTGAAGATTAAAAGACCAACGATTCATGTCGTTGTAAAAATCATTTAAATATGGGTTGTCATCTACGTCTTCATAGTGAGCATTCCATTTGTAATGTTTTGATAAAAGTGAGGTCAAAGTTGTTTTTCCTGACCCAATATTTCCGGCTATGGCTATGTGCATTTTTTAGATTGTATTAGGATGCTAATTTACAAAATACTACTTCCGTTTTTCATTCTGTTGAAAACTTCCATTTTTTAAGGGATCGTTTTATTTCAAATCATAAACAGAGATTGATTGACCCACAGACCAAAAAAGTTGATTATTTTCAACACTGAAACCATTAATGCTTTCTTGTTCTAAGTCAATTTCATTTTCTAAAAAGGTATTGAGATTGTATCGGAATATTTTGTTCTGAGCAAGATAAAAAAGATTGGTGTTTTTTATTTCCATCTGCTGAACATTTTTTATTTCTAGCGTCTTTTCATAATTTCCATAACGATCGAAAATATGAATGCCATTTTTTGGGTCATTCAAATATACTTTGCCACTGCGTTCCATTATTTGGTCAGGAGCAATAACACTATTTAGAAGCTGATTTAAATCTTCACCTTTAGATACAATACCCAGCTGTTGATTTAGTCTCACGATCGAATTGGTTTCCGAAGAATAGCACCAATAGTGATTATTTTTTGAAGCACACATCAGTTGTATATAGTACAAGTCAAATTCATTTAGTCGTACGGCAGGACTTTGGACGGATAGTGTATTATCCAAAATAAGGAATACGGATTGATCCTCATAAAAAACCAAAGAACGCATCGCTGAAGTTTGATCAAAACAAGTGATCTCACCAAACTGAAGCTGGTTGTATTCAAACATCTTTTCACCCTTATTACCGATCATAATAATGGATTCATCTTCTACGATGTATAAGTTTCCCAAATTATCACTTTCAAAAAAGACAAAATTATCTGGATGATTATAAGTCCAGCTCTGGGAAAATATCGCAGCAATAATAATGACAAGTGAAGTCTTCATTGATATGTGTTGATTTCAGAGTGCATAATACAGTAACAATTATCGAACCACTTTATTTTCTACTAGGTGCTCGTTCAGCGAATCCAAATGAGTTCTATCGTTAGACAGTCTGGGGACTTTATTTTGTCCACCCAATTTATCTTTCATTTTCATCCAATTGTAAAAGGTTCCCTTCGGCACATCTTTAACTATTGGTAATTTTAAATTGTAATCATTAAAGCGTTTTGCTTCATAATCAGAATTTAGTTTTTTTAATTCCTTATCCAATTCCACGGTAAACTCATGAATGCCCTGAGGACTTTCTTTGAATTCAACAATCCATTCATGACCACCTGATTCTTGTTCATTCATATATATTGGTCCAGCCGTATACTCTAATACTTCAAGATCCAATGTTTCACATACCTTTTGAATCGCCTGATCGGAGTTGTCTACCATTAGTTCTTCGCCAAAAACATTGATGTAACTTTTTGTTCTGCCACTGACATTAATTCTATATGGGGATTTGGAAGTAAAAACAACTGTATCACCAATGAGATATCGCCATAATCCAGCATTGGTTGAAATAATCAAAGCATATTGTTTGCCAACTTCAACCGCTGACAATTCCAAGGTTTCAGCATTTGGTTTCCTAAGGTTTTCCAATGGTAAAAACTCGTAATAAATTCCGTAATCTAACATTAACAAAAGTCCGTCATCTCTATGCCCATCCTGAATTGCAAAAAAACCTTCAGAGGCATTGTAAGATTCCACATAATTCATTTTATCACCTGGAATCAATCTTTGATATTCTTTTTTGTAAGGTTTGAAGTTGACACCTCCATGCATGTATAATTCTAGGTTAGGCCAAACATCATACAAGTTATCTTTTTTAGAAAGCTCTAGGACACGTTTAAGAATTACAAGTGTCCAAGAGGGGACGCCTGAAATTACCGTTACGTTTTTGTCAATGCAATATTCGGCCATCATTTCGACCTTCTCTTCCCAATTGTCTAAAAGTGAAATGTCTTTATTGGGGATTCTTTTAATCTGAACCCAAAACGGTAAATTCTTAATAATGATTGCCGACAAATCGCCATAATACGCGTCACTATTAAATTGATTAACCTCTGAACTTCCACCAATAGTTAATGTTTTGCCACTATATATCTCAGAGTCAGGATGACTGTTTACATACATTGCCAAGAGATCTTTACCACCTTTGTAGTGGCAATCCTCTAATGATTCCATGCTGACAGGTATGAATTTGCTCTTGGCAGCCGTTGTACCTGATGATTTGGCAAAACACTTTATTTCTGTTGGCCAAAGCAAATTTTGTTCTCCTTTAAAAATTCTATCAAGAATAGGTTGATAGTCTTCATAGTTTTGAATAGGGACTCTTTTCTTGTATTCTTTTACTGTATCTATTGATGTGTAATCATACTTCCGTCCCCAAATAGTGTCTTTAGCTTTGTCAAGAAGCAACATCAATTGTTCTTCTTGAGTACCTACAGGATATTGCTTAAAGAATTCTATTTGATTAGTCCTTTTTTTGATAAGCCAAGAAAATAATTTGTTAATCGGTTTCATGTTGCTGCATTGCTCTTATCTTTAAATCCCCCTAATTATAATATTATGCTAAAGTTAAAAACTAAAATGATACGGATATACTTCAGTGTGTTGTTTTTAAGTGCTTTTTATGGTGCTCAAAGTCAATCGGTTTGGACTGAACTTGGGTCGATGCCCATGGCTGTTGCAAACAATGCCGTTACTCAAGCCCATGTTGGTGATACGACTTATGTGTATTCTTTTGGTGGAATAGATACAACCAAAGCATTGACTGGTATTACACAGGCCTCGATGAAATATAACACGATAACCGATGTTTGGTCCTTTATTCCAGATTTGCCTGATACTTTGGGCAAAATAGCTTCGGGGGCAAGTACCGTTAATAATATTATTTATATCACAGGTGGGTATCATGTTTTTCCAAGTTCACCCTTTGAGTTGTCTTCAGACAAGATTCATAGATATGACCCAGTGACTAACAACTACCTTTCTGACGGAATGCCAATGCCATTTCCTATCGATGATCAAGTGCAGGCAGTTTGGAGGGATAGTTTGATATTTATGATCACGGGTTGGAGTGATAATGGTAATGTCTCTCACGTTCAGATTTATGATCCCGCTTTTGATTCATGGCAGGTTGGCACATCAACGCCAAATAATAATGCATATCAAGCTTTCGGTGCTTCAGGAGTAATTATTGGTGATACAATATTTTATAATGGAGGAGCTGCTGGTTCTTCATTCAACTCAGTTGATTTCATGAGAAAGGGACTCATTAACCCTGATGATCCAACTGATATCGTTTGGGACCTTCTTGAAGATAGCCCAGGTGCTAAAGGTTATCGTATGGCTTCAGTGGCTATTGATGATCAGGCATATTGGATTGGCGGATCCGGAATAACTTATAATTATGATGGAATAGCATATAATGGATCGGGTGGCGTTCCACCTTTACATCGGATTCTATCTTACAATAGTAGTTTGCAAAGTTGGTATGAGGAGTTAGATCAACCATATGGTGTAATGGATTTAAGGGGAGTGGCCAAAATTGATGAAAACAAATTTATTATTTGTGGTGGTATGACTACAAATCAAACAGTCTCTGATAAGACATTCTTAATATGTATTGATGTTAATGTCGGTCTTGAAGAAGTTAATCATACTGATAATTTTCAGATATATCCTAATCCTGTCAGCCGTGGTAATTCCTTGAAAGTTATGTTGAACGCAAGTCTCATTTCAACTTATACAAGATATAACGTCCTCAATGAACTTGGGCAAAGAGTAATTTCTTCTACAATTCCATCTACAGTGAAATTATTCACTATTCCTACTGGTACTTTATCTGTCGGGTTCTATACCTTAGAGCTTGTAAGTAACAAAGGGAACGTATCTGCTGTTAAGATAGTTGTTAGCGGATAGTCATATCAAAATCCATTCTCATTTGAAGACCTTTGATTTCATTAATTCTTTTTAGAGTTCTATAAGAATGAAGTAATTCTGGGCTATGTTGAAGCTCTGTTTCAATATAATCAGCTTTGGCATTTACGAGTTGTTCCAATATTTCTTGAAATGGATCTATTTCAATGATTGGATAGTTAATTATACCGTAATTGTCCAATTCTGCTAATTCTGCCGCAGCTATTATGGCTTCATCCAATCCACCTATTTCATCCACCAAGCCAATTCTTTTTGCGTCTTCTCCTGCCCAAACACGTCCTTGGGCTATATTATCTACTTCAGGAATAGTAAGCCCTCTGGACTCACTGACTTTCGACATGAAATCTCCATAAATATCATCAATCAACATTTGTATTTTCTCTTCCTCGTCTGCATGCATTGCTCTTGTAAAATCGAAAAAATCCGAATGCTTATTAGTTTTCACTTCATCATAAGATAGCCCAAGTATATCCTCATTCAAACCCTTTGTATTTGGAATCACCCCAAACACACCAATAGATCCAGTTATTGTGTTTTCTTGTGCATAGATTTTGTCAGAAGGTGTAGAAATATAATATCCTCCTGAAGCTGCCAAATCTCCCATGGATACAACCACTTTTTTGGTTTCTCTAATTTTACACATCTCTCTCCATATAACGTCACTTGCTAAAACACCCCCACCTGGTGAATTTACTCTTAGGACCACAGCCTTAACATCCTCATTGTTTCTAGCTTCTTTTATGGCCTTTGCAAGGTCATCCGATCCCATTTTGTAGTCATCTTCACTACTTTCACCCAAGCCAATTTCTCCAATGGCATATATCACAGCGATTTTATTATCTGAATTTTTTTCAGAAAGTGAAACAAAATCAGATACGATACTTTTGGAGTAGTCATTTAAAGTAGCGAAGGTCAATTCTTCCTTACTATCAATATTCAACTTCGACTTAAGTATGTCTTCAACTTCATCTCTATACTTTGCACCAGTTATAAGACCAACATTTGCAGACTCTCGAGGATCCATTCCAGTAAAATCATCAGCAATGTCATTTAATTTTTCAATGCTCAATCCTCGATCTTCACCTATTGATTTTAACATTTCTCCCCAGAGTCCAGCAAGTAATGTCTTGGTCTGTAATTCGTTTGCTGCACTCATGGAGTCCAACATAAACGGCTCAACGGCACTTTTAAACTTATTATTTTTTGGACGAACAACTTGCATCTCCACGCCAATTTTTTCCAATGTTCGTTTCAAAAATGCGATCTTCGTCATCAGTCCGTTAAATTCAACAGTTCCTTCCGGTTCAATATATATTTCGTTTGCCACGGAGGCAAGGTAATATGCCTTTTGAGATAGGACATCACTATAAGCAACTATCCATTTACCGGAAGCTTTAAATGCTGACAATGCATCTCTAATTTCCTGAACGGTTGCTAATCGGCTATTTATGTTTCTGAAATCCAAGAAGATCCCTTCAATTTTCGGATCCAAAGCAGCTTTGTTGATCTGGTTTATGATCATATCCAAACCATCTTTTTTCAATACCTTAAACGAGCTAGGATCAATGTTAAATTTCTTGCTGCTTTGTCTTTCAGTAATTTCATTTTTAAACTGCAAATGCAATACACTATTATTCTCTATGCTAATATCATTGCCATCACCAGAGAATAAGACACTACCGAATAGGCCTAAGAAAATTAATACGATAGCTGTAAAGAAGGCTAAAAATGCGGCCAGGAAATATTTTAAAAATGCTTTCATCTTTTATAGTAGAATTTGGGATCGTAAATATATGAGCATTTAAAGTATATGGGATAAATAATACATGAAAGGAAATGGTTATGTGTAAATGGTTTCTAACTTTGCTGAACTATGGCTGATATATATTTTTCAATTGGATCTAATCAAGGAGATAGAAGTGCAAATTTAAATGCAGTATGTAAGTTACTGCAAGAAAAGGTAGGTGCATTAGCCAACGCAAGTGCGATATATGAATCAGAGCCATGGGGTTATAACGATGAAACGCCATACCTCAATCAGGTTTTACACTGCACAACTGAATTGTCACCCACTGAACTTCTCAAAGAATGTACAGATATTGAAAAATCGATGGGTAGACAAAGAAGTGGAAAGCCTGGATATGAAGCGAGAATTATGGACATCGATATATTGTTTTATGATCATCTTGAGATATCGGTTCCTGCACTGAATATTCCCCATCCTAGATTGCATTTAAGGAATTTTGTATTAATTCCACTTAATGAAATCGCGTCAGATTTTGTTCACCCTTCTTTCAGGTTAACGATTAAAGATCTATTGTATGATTGTAATGATAAATCTAAAGTAGCACCATTGTCATAGTGGAGAGGTACAATCACTTGACCATAGAAGGTAATATTGGGTCAGGAAAGACATCATTGTCAAAAATGATTTCCGAAAGATTTAACGCTAAGTTGGTTCTTGAAGAATTTGACGAAAACCCATTTTTGCCCAAATTTTATGAAAAACCGGATAAATATGCCTTCCCATTAGAATTGTCTTTTCTGGCAGAGAGGTATCATCAATTGAAAAATGCTGCAAGTGGACCAGGTCTGTTTCATTCAATGACAGTATCCGATTACTTCATTGGCAAGTCCCTCATATTTGCCAAAAATAATTTGGACGAGGATGAGCTAAAACTTTTCAATAATATTTTTGAAATTATGTTTTCCAGTTTACCCAAACCTGATTTGATAGTTTACCTGCATGTTGGCATCGAAAGACTGCATCAGAACATAAAAAAGAGAGGTCGATCGTATGAAAACAGCATCAAATCTGACTATTTAGAAGGTATTAATGCGGGATATGTGGACTTTTTTAAAAAATTAACGGACACCAAGGTTCTTATCTTGGATCTTGAGCAAATTAACTTCGTAGAGAAAAAAGAGCATTTCGACCGTATAATTGATGTAATTGATAGAGAATATTCGGTTGGCATGCACTTTGAAAGCCTTGTGGAGTAAGGGTTTATCATAGAGATTGTTGACAATTATCTTTTGCAATTAGGAAAGGGTTTCTACCTTTGCGGCATATTAAAACAAACTCAATCTGCAAAGATGAAAACAAATCTAAAAAGTTTATTATTCGTAGGAACACTATTAGTATCAGTATTATCAAGCTGTGCTTTGTTCGATGATGTTGCATACACAGTAACACCAGATCCCTTGGAGCTACATGGTGATAGTGTTAAAGTAAAGGTAAGTGCAACGATACCAGAAAAAAGTATTAATAAAAAAGCCATTGCCGATGTGACACCAGTTCTTCGTTGGGAGGGTGGTGAAAAAGCGCTTAAAATGATAACTGTTCAAGGTGAAAAAGCCGTTGGAAATGGTGTTGTTATTAACAGCAAAACAGGAGGAACATTTACATATACTGATATGATCCTTTTCGAACCTGGAATGGAGAAATCAGAATTATTCGTTACTGCTATGGCTGGTAAAGGAACTAACAGAAGCGAATTGCCTGAAGCAAAAATTTCTGATGGTGTTATTACTACTCCTTTGTTAGTGATGTCTGATGACAAGGTTATCATGAGTGATGACAAATTCGAAAGAATTACACAACACAATACAATGGCCACTATCAATTACATGGTTAATTCTTCTAAAGTAAGAAATAACGAAATGAATGATGAGGACATTGACAAGCTAAAAGGATTTTTAGCACAGGTAAATGAAAACGACAGATGGGATTTAACAGGTGTTTCTTCTGATGCCTACGCTTCACCAGAAGGTGAGATCTCTAAAAATGAAAACTTAGCCAATGATAGAGCAGAATCTTCATCAACAGCTATCAACAAGGTTTTCAAAAAAGAAGGTCTTGAAGGATTGGAAAGTATGTTTACTAAGTCCGGTAAAGGTGAGGATTGGGACGGATTCAGAGATTTGATGAATGAGTCAAATATTGAAGACAAAAATCTTATCATACGTATCCTTGAAACATATACTGATAAGGACAAACGAGAAGAAGAGATAAAAAACTTAGCAGCGACTTATGTTGAAATTTCTAAGGACATCCTTCCTAAATTGAGAAGATCTCAAATGCAAATCAACTATGACATCACTGGGTTTTCAGATGAAGAATTGGTAAGTATGTCAAAATCTACCCCAGATGATTTGAATGTAGAGGAGCTTTTGAAAGCAGGTTCGTTACATAATGATATGACAGACAAGCTGAACACATACATGGCGGCAGAAAGAATGTTCCCAGATGACCATAGAGCATCTAACAATGTTGGATGTGTATTGTTCATGCAAAACAAAGTAACTGAAGCTGCAGCAAAATTCAACAAAGCAGACCAATTACAAAAAAGCCCACAAGCGACAAACAACTTAGGTGTAATTGCAAGATTGAATGGCGACAAAGAAGAAGCAGAGGAATTATTCAGAGATGCACTTTCTGCAGGTCCTGATGCAAGCTACAATCTTGGAATTGTGAACATTCAAACAGGTGATTATGCGGAAGCAGTTAGCAACATGAGTGGATCTGATACTTTCAATAGTGCTTTGGCTCAATTGTTAAGTGGAAGCAAAGACGGTGCAAGTTCAGCACTTACTAAATCAAGTGATAATGATAGTGCAATGGGATTATACCTTAAGGCTATTATCGCAGCTAGAAACGATGATGAGGCTGGAGCTAAGAGCATGCTAAGTGCAGCTGTAGCCAAGGACTCAAGCCTGGGTGCTAAAGCAATGATGGATGCAGAGTTCATCAAATTTAGAGATACTCTTTCTTTCTAAGTTTAAAATATTTCAAAAAAGCCCCGTTCCAAAACTTTGGAACGGGGCTTTTTTTGTTTCTTGCATACCGTTTATATATAGTTAAATGGAAGATATTTCGAATGAACGTTTTGGGGCCATAGATATCGGCACTAATGCTGTGAGATTGGTCATTAAGGAATTAAGAGTGAATGATGAAGGCAATCATTGGTACAAGCTCTGCTATACAAGAGTGCCAATTAGACTTGGGGAAGATGTTTTTACCTCAGGTTATATTTCAGACAAGAAGATGAACGATCTAGCCTTAACTTTTAAAGCCTTCAAATATCTGATGAAGGCAATGGAGGTAAAAGATTATAGAGCTTGCAGTACATCTGCAATGAGAGAAGCAAAAAACGCTACACTTGTCCAGTCTTATATACAAGAAGAAGCAGACATTAAAATTGAAATTCTTAGTGGCAAGGAAGAAGCTGAACTAATAATTGAAAACTTCAAAACTCAGAAATTGGATCCCAAAGGGCATTATTTCTTCATTGATGTTGGAGGAGGTAGTACGGAAATTTCCTTAATTTATGAAAATGAGAGAATGATGTCTCGTTCGTTTGATTTAGGTACTGTCCGGGCACTAAGCGGCCAAGATAGTACCGTCCAATGGAATGAGATGAAAGAATTTGCCCAAACCGTAAAAAGTAAATACAAAGAACTTATAGGTATTGGCACTGGTGGTAACATCAATAAGTTATTCAAGGAAAGTGGACACAAGACTAACGAAATGATGACATTGAGAGACATCATTCAAGTGAAAGAATACTTCTCAACTTTCACATATGACCAGAGAATAAATATGTTAAAAATGAGACCGGATAGAGCTGATGTTATTATTCCTGCAGCTGAAATATTCATACATGTAATGGAAAATGCGGGGGTTGAGAAAATGATAGTTCCTAAGATTGGATTATCAGATGGTATCATCTTAGATCTGTTTCAAAGAAACAATAGTTGATTCCGACTGTTGGTAAACTGAGAATCATAAGAGCCGTAAATCATCGTTTATTTAAAATTCATCAAGTATTTTTGCCAAAGATTATTTAAGTAAATGAAAGCGTACCACGATTTATTAAAGCACATTCTGTCCAATGGGGAACAGAAGGGGGATAGGACCGGAACAGGAACTATTAGCAGCTTTGGATATCAAATGAGATTTGATCTACAAAAAGGTTTTCCAATGTTAACCACAAAGAAACTTCACTTAAGATCTATCATACATGAACTGTTATGGTTTCTAAAAGGAGAAACCAACATTGCATATCTCAAAGAAAATAAAGTGCGTATCTGGGATGACTGGGCGACTGAAGAAGGAGAATTGGGACCAGTTTACGGTCATCAATGGAGAAACTGGAACAGTGAGGGTATAGATCAGATCACTGAGGTGATTAAGGCCATTAAGACTAACCCTAATAGTAGGAGATTGATGGTCACCGCTTGGAATCCTTCTGTGATGCCAGACACTTCAGTTTCATTTGAAGAGAATGTTGCAAATGGGAAGGCAGCGTTGCCGCCATGCCATGCGTTTTTTCAGTTTTATGTTTCCAATGGAAAATTAAGTTGTCAACTGTATCAAAGAAGTGCAGACACTTTTCTAGGCGTTCCTTTTAATATTGCCTCTTATGCACTTTTCACCATGATGGTTGCACAGGTTTGTGATCTTGAATATGGAGATTTCATTCACTCATTTGGAGATGTACATTTGTACAATAATCATATTGACCAAGCAAACGAACAACTCACTCGTGAGACGAGAGCATTACCAAAAATGATGCTAAATCCAGAAGTCAAAAATATCTTCGATTTTAAATATGAAGACTTTGAACTACTGGATTACAATCCACATGCTCACATTAAAGCAGCAGTTTCAATCTGATGGAAATAGTAATTATAGCAGCAGTTGCAAAGAATAGGGTCATAGGGAAAGACAATGATCTTATTTGGCATTTGCCACGAGACATGAAATTTTTCACAGAACAGACCACAGGTTATCCAGTTGTAATGGGTCGTAAAAATTATTTCTCTATTCCTTCCAAATACCGGCCTTTACCAAAGAGGTTGAATGTTGTTCTAACAAGAAAAAGAGATTTGCATATTGATGATGTTTTGATTTATCATGAATTGGAAGATGCAATTGAAGGTTTGAGAGAAAGAGGGGAGGAGAAGATTTTTATTATTGGGGGAGGGCAGATATATAAACGTGCTTTGGAGCTTGATATTTGCACTAAATTACTTATTACTCACATTGATGAGTCCTTTGATGGAGATGCCTTTTTTCCTGAATTTGATGCTTCAAAATGGAAGCAAAAGACCATCTTGGATTTTACAAATGATGAAAGGAATATGCACGACTTCAGGGTGTTAGAATATTCAAAGTAAATTCCATTGCCATTCCCGTAACCTTTTCACTCTATTTAGCGTAACTTATAGCTGAGGAGAAATTGAGCGTTTCTCCATTGAAAGAGATATAAACATCAGGATAGTCTGTAGTTAGGATTTCCTGGGGGGAAAAATTGTGAAGATGGATAAAGTGAGGGAGATTATTAAGGCAATCCTATTGGTTTGCATTCTGTTAAATGTTTCAAGTTTAGCAGCACAGGGTACGCAAGTAAAGACTCTGTTTTCTATTAAAAATAAAAAAACGATTTCGCCAGAGTGCTTTTCAGATGAATTGCATACTAAGCTGATGACGAATGACGTCAAGTATAAGGAACGTCATGAAGCATTGGAAGAGAGCATTCAAAAAAGCGTGGCAAATGGTGGTGCGAATAAGAATTCGATTCTGACTGTTCCATTAGTCGTACACGTTATTCACACTGGTGAAGTGGAAGGGACCGGAACCAATATTTCTGATGAACAGGTTCTTAGTGCTGTTGCAGCATTAAATGAAGATTATAGAAAAGCGCCTGGAAGTAATGGTGATGGTGCAGGAGTTGATAGTGAAATTGAGTTCTGTTTAGCGGTGCGAGATCCGAATGGAAATCCGACTTCTGGAATTGTTAGAGTGGATGGATCTTTCGTTACTAATTATGCGACTGAAGGTATTTCTATTGGTCAAGGTTCAGGGGCAACAGAAACAACAATTAAAGCCTTAAGTAAGTGGCCAAAAGCAGATTACTACAATATTTGGATTGTCAATGAAATTGATGACAATGACGGTGGATCAGGAGTTCAGGGTTATGCTTATTTCTCTTCAGCGAGTGCAGCAGTGGATGGGTCAGTAATATTGTATAATGCATTTGGGACGGTTGGAAATCTTAAGGGATATACCAATATGAATAGAACAACCACTCATGAACTTGGTCATGCGTTTAATCTATACCATTCCTTTGAGGGTGAGAGTTGTGACGAAACTGATTGTAGTACTAGTGGGGATAGAGTATGTGATACACCACCTACATCTCTAAACACATCATGTGCTAGTGCTAGTTGTACTGGAGCAATCTTGGAAAACTATATGGATTACACAAGTCAGACCTGTAAAGACATGTTTACTGATGGACAAAAAACTAGAATGAGAGCAACCTTAACTGGTGCACGTGGTTCACTTTTGGAATCAGAAGGATGTACTCCTGTTAGTCAATTTGATGCTGGTTTAGTAGAGGTTGTGAATCCGACAGGGAATAATTGTTCGCAATCAATTACGCCAACAGTAAGAGTAAGGAATTTTGGATCAACTACAATTAATTCACTTAATATTACTTACTCTATGGATGGTGGTTCAACATCAACATTCAATTATTCTGGAACTATTGATGATGGTGAAACTGTTGCAATTGATTTGCCAGTTATGAATGTCTCTATAGGCAGTCACTCTTTGAGTGTAACAGTAAGTTCACCAAATGGACAACAGGATGAGTTCGCTGGAAACGATCAAGGAAGTAGTAGCTTTTCAGTTGTTACTGGGTCAACATTAACGGTGACCGTAAAACAAGATGTTTATGGGAGTGATACCAGTTGGGAATTATTTGATAACTCGGGCAATGTGATCGCAAGTGATGGTCCGTTTGCGAATGGTGAGTCAGGAGTCTTTCATGTGGTTGATGTATGTATGGCGGAAGGTTGTTATACATTTTCAATCTACGATTCCTATGGCGATGGTCTCATTGGATCTGCATATTACGAAGTTTCAGATTCTGAGCAAGGGTTAATTGTCACAGGTAGTGATTATAGTACCGAAGAAACAACAACATTTTGCTTGGATGGCGGCAGTACAACAGGGACTGCCCCAACAGCGGAATTTAGCGCAAATATGACTGGCACGTGTGCTGGAGAATCATTGAGTTTTACAGATATGAGTTCGGATACACCAACATCATGGTCGTGGGTTTTTGAAGGAGCATCCAATCCTGTGTCATCCAATCAAAATCCGACTGGGATTACATACGATACTCCAGGGATATACGATGTAACTTTGACAGTTAGTAACGCATCGGGATCATCAACGGAGACTAAAAGCAATTATATCTCGATTGGTAATGGACCATCGGTTAGCGCTAATATCATTGATGTAAGTTGCAATGGTGAAAGTGACGGTTCAATTTCATTAAATGTGACTGGCAGTGGCTCAGAAACTTATTCTTGGTCTCATGGATCTACTAGTCAGAACGTGAATAATCTTACTGCTGGAGTATATTCTGTATTGGTAACTGATGGTGATGGCTGTCAAGCGATGGAATTTTTTGTTGTTGAGGAACCGGATGAAATTATCATAAGTCTGACTAATATATCATCAGATATTGATAATGCCGGTATCGGTTCAGCTACGGTAACTGTGACTGGTGGAATGCCATCGTATAATTACTCTTGGTCCAATGGAAATCTAACATCGAATATTCAAAATGTTACCGCTGGAGATTACGAAATAACGGTTATTGATGGTAATGGATGTATGAGTAGTTTGGAATTAGTAATTACTAATCAAGATAGCAATAGTAATGAACCTCCGGTGGCTGATTTCATGGTTAACTCTAATGATGTTTGCGCTCAAGGAACTCTTAATTTTGTTGATCTGAGTACGAATGTGCCAACTTCATGGTTGTGGGATTTTCCAGGAGCAACTCCAAGTACTTCTAACCTAAAGAATCCAATGAGTGTTAGGTATAATAACCCTGGAGCTTATGATGTGTCATTGACAGTGACCAATGGCGCTGGAACTACCACGAAGACAATGACAAATTACATTCAAACTCTCGCCAGTCCTATAGTGCAATTAACGAGTACAAATGTTACTTGTAATGGATTGAATGACGCAAGTGCAGATCTTACAGTCACTGGAACGAATAACAATAGTTATATTTGGTCAAATGGTAATAGCACTGAAGATATTAGTGGATTGTCAGCAGGAGCGTATAATGTTATAGTTACTTCGGATGTAGGCTGTTCAACTACGGAAACGTTAACGATCACCGAGCCAAGTCCGCTTTTAATGAGTGTAATTGGTATTCAGCCAGACAGCTGTGATCTTGGTCAAGGACAAGTTACTGTTGTTCCGAACGGTGGGATACCAAATTATACCATTCAATGGAATGATCCAGCGGAACAAGTGGATTTCAATTTAAATAATTTGATGAGTGGATCCTATGTCGCAATCTTGACAGATGCCAATGGTTGTAGTAAGGGTGCTTCAGTAGATATCGGAAACATTGATTGTGGCACAGTAGGAATTGAAGAGTTGAGTGATGTTGACCTAACTGTTTACCCTAATCCATTTGACGGATCTCAAATTAGTTTATTGATACGAAGTCAAAACGATATCTTTATTAGCATCTATGACATTACCGGATCTGAAACCCCAGTAAATATTACTAACAATGGGGGAGGAGAGTTTGAAATTATCCCTCAGAACAATATGGCCAACGGCCTTTATATGTTGCGAATTGTAAATGGAGAAAACACAATCGTCAAAAAGATTGTTGTAAAAAAATAGCATTAAGAGACTAGATACAATCCTGTTTCTAAGGAAAGCGTTTCGATTTATCGGGACGCTTTTTTTATTCTCATGGAATCCGAATTATAAGTAAGGACAGACGTAAACATAATTAGTCACCAAACAAACCACAATAACAAGCCGGAAAATAAAGCCATCAAACTCGTGCGTAGGGGATCAAACAGAAGAGTGCTCCCGATAGTAGTTTTTGTGGCTTTTTAATAAAAAGCTTACAAAACTTAAATCGGGATGGTTCTGTTTGCTCACTTTTTTCGTTCTTTTTTTTGAGCAAAAAAAGGACAAACGAAATATTAGCCATCAACCAAGACACAAAACCAAGACACAAAACCAAGCCACGAAACCACAGCCCCAAAAAAGAAAAAATCAATCAAAAAAAAGCTTTATGCCGATAACAATCGGCATAAAGCTTTTTTATAATGACTAAAAAGAAAATTAATTCCCAAACATTTCATTAACCTTTTGAAAAAATCCTTTGTCCTTAGAACCTGGATTTGGCTTGAAATTATCAGAATCTCTCAATTTCTCAATTATTTTCTTTTCTTCTTTATTAAGACTTTGTGGTGTCCAGACACTGATGTAAACGATCATATCTCCAGTGCCATAACCATTGACGCTTGGTAACCCTTTTCCTCTTAATCTAACCAGTGTGCCAGACTGTGTGCCTTCCTCAATTTTAATTCTTGCTTTACCACCACTTATTATTGGTACTTCAACTTTTTCTCCTAAAACAGCATCCGCAAAAGAAACGTAAAGGTCGTAATGAAGATCGTTGCCGTTTCTTTTATATTGATCATGTGGTTTTTCATCAATGAGAACCATAAGATCTCCAGCGCTGCCACCTCCCATGCCAGCATTCCCTTTGCCTTTCACGTTCAACTGCATGCCAGCTTCAACTCCAGCCGGAATTTCAATTTCTACAATCTCTTCTTTCCGGACATTTCCATTTTCATCGGATCCCTTTGGGCGATTTTTTATACTTTGACCTTTGCCATGACATTGCGGACACGTAGAACTTGTCTGCATCTGTCCTAAAATAGTGTTCGCGATACGAGTTACTTGACCAGCACCACCGCATGTTTGGCATGTGTCATAAGTAACACCATCTGCAGGAACAAGCTTTTGTACTTTGACCTTTTTCGTAATTCCAGTAGCTATCTCCTCGAGACTTAACATTGCTTTTATTCGCAAATTAGAGCCTCTTCTTCCGGTACTTCGAGATCTACCACCGCCAAATCCACCGAATCCGCCACCGCCTCCACCACCGAAGATGTCACCGAACTGTGAGAAAATGTCGTCCATACTCATTCCTCCACCAAAGCCTCCGCCACCACCGGCTGCACCACCCATACCAGCATGTCCGAAACGGTCATACTTGGCTCGTTTGTCAGCATTGTTTAGAATCTCGTATGCTTCAGCAGCTTCCTTGAATTTTTCTTCCGCTCCCGGATTATCCGGATTTTTGTCCGGGTGAAATTTCAAAGCCAGCTTTCTATAGGCCTTTTTTAATTCTGGCGTTTCGGCATTTTTTGAGACACCTAAAACTTCGTAATAATCTCTTTTACTCATGATATTAGTTCCCAATAACCACTTTCGCGTGTCTCAGTATTTTTTCGTTGATTAAATATCCCTTCTCGATCACGTCAATGACTTTCCCTTTCATAGACTCTTCAGGAGCAGGAATTTGAGCGATCGATTCATGAATGTCCGTGTCGAAAGCATCTCCTTTGGCGACTGCCATGGCCTTCAAACCTTTTTGCTCCAAAACGTTAAGTAGTTTTTTATGAATCAATCCAAATCCACCCTCCATAACTTCCGGATCTTCAGCAACACCCTCATTTAGGAATGCTCTTTCAAAATCATCCAGAATAGGGAGAATACTTTTTAAAACATCAGAACCTCCATTACTCATCAATTCTAATTTTTCCTTAGACGTTCTTCTTCTGAAATTGTCAAACTCAGAATATAACCTTAGGTATTTATCGTTAGCCTCTTTGACCTGTACGGTCAGTTCTTCTTCCGCACTAAGTGTTATTTGTTCAGCCGTTTCTTCAGGAGTATTTTCTTCAGATGTAGCATCATTTTCTAAAGTTTCTTCTGTATTAATATTTTCGTCTTTGATTTCAGTTTCTTCAGCCATGTTCTTCTTTTTTCTACTTCGTCTATTTCTGAGCATTTTGCTTAATTAATTTCCATTGTGCACTATTCAAAATAGCTGCCAAAATCAAAATAGGGACAAAGTGGCAGAATCAGGTTGAAAATGAACCAATGGGGAACAATTTGTCACTTCACAATCAATATTTTGTCAGACAAATAGGTTAATTACGAATTACGAATCTGGGAATTACGAATTACGAATTGATATTTGCTAATAGTGCTTAGGGGATCTAATGGTTCTGTTTGCTCGTTTTTATCGTTCTTTTTTTCTTGCGCTGAACATGTGGAGCATGTCTCCACCGAAGTATGAGCAAAAAAGAACAAAAGCAACATTAGCCATAAAACAAGCCATCAAACCTTACTGAAACAAGGAACATTAATCAAAAAAAATCCTGCAGCAACAAAAGTCACTCCAGGATCAATATTTTAAAAACTTAAAAAGAGAACGCTATCTCTTGGTCTTATCTACTAGAGGTTTCAGGTTGTTTTCTAGACCAGGACCTCGAAGCTCCTTGCCAGAAGCTATAATTACACCATTGGCATCAACTAGAAATCCAGATGGAATACTATGAACACCGTAATCTGCTGCTGCTGCTGAGTTCCATTTTTTCAAGTCACTTACATGACCATCCCAAACCAAGCCATCTTTCTCAATAGCACCTTTCCATCGTGCCATATCAGCATCTAGAGATACACTGAAAACTTCGAAACCAGCTGGTTGTCTATGCTCTACTTTGAATTTACTTTTCTTGAATTTAGCATCGTGATACCTATTGTAAACATCAACGATATTTGGATTTTCTCTTCTGCATGGTCCGCACCAAGATGCCCAAAAATCAACCAAAACTACCTTGCCTCGAAGATCTGAAAGTTTCATCTTCTCACCATCTGGACTTGCTAGATCGATGTCCGGTGCCAAATCACCAATTGAGGTTCCTACCATTGGTGCTGATAAGTCAGAGATCACGGCAGTATTTGCGTCATCGTTTGACATGAAATTGCTAAACATAAACACTATTGCTAGTAAGACTCCTAAGGACAAAATAATTTTTTTCATAAGGTATATTTTTAAAATGTCCATCCAGTATTGATGAAACATCGTTGATACAAAGTTAGGTCAAAAGCTTTACAATTACCATACCACTTGTGGAATTGGCCGTTAGAAAAGCTCAATTGGCCCAATAATTACTTTTATTTTCGAGTAATCTGAGCCCCAAGACTCTGAAGTCTAGTGTCAATATTCTGATATCCACGATCTATTTGCTGGACATTGTGAATGGTACTTTTGCCATCCGCAGAAAGTGCTGCAATCAGAAGAGATACTCCAGCTCTAATGTCTGGTGAAGTCATTTCGATGCCTCTCAGTGGGTATTGACGGTCCATGCCAATAACCGTTGCTCTATGCGGATCACAGAGAATAATCTGGGCACCCATATCTATCAATTTGTCCACAAAGAATAGTCTGCTCTCAAACATTTTTTGATGAACCATAACAGTCCCTCTGGCTTGTATAGCCGTTACCAATATGATACTTAGGAGGTCAGGTGTAAACCCTGGCCAAGGGGCATCAGCAATCGTTAAAATAGAACCATCGATATAAGTATCAATGCCATAATTTTCTTGAGCCGGAATGTAGATATCATCCCCTTTTCTTTGTAAATCAATTCCTAATCTTCTGAAAATGTTAGGAATTTGGCCCAACTCATCATACATTACGTCTTTTATGGTAATTTCAGATTGAGTCAGTGCAGCAAGTCCAATAAAACTTCCAATTTCAATCATGTCAGGAAGACATCTATGCTTGCAACCCCCTAATTTTTCAACCCCTTCAATTTTAAGCAAGTTAGATCCAACACCAGTGATCTTACCGCCCATTGAATTGATCATCTTACACAATTGCTGTGTATAAGGTTCACAAGCGGCATTGTAAATGGTTGTAACTCCTTCTGCCATACAGGCAGCCATGATAATGTTAGCTGTCCCTGTAACAGAAGCTTCATCCATTAGCATGTAACAGCCTTTTAGATTCTTTCCCTCTGCTTTGAAAAAATGATTTTTAGGATCGTAATGGAACGTGGCACCTAGTCTTTCAAATCCAATGAAATGAGTATCAATCCTTCTTCTACCAATCTTATCTCCACCAGGTTTAGGGATATATCCCTTTCCGAAGCGTGATAGGAGAGGGCCAACAACCATAATGGAGCCTCTTAAAGCTCCCCCTTTATTTTTGAATTCCTCTGTGTTTAGATATTCTATATCGATATCATCTGCTTGAAAGCTATAACTTCCTTCCCCTAGTTTTTTGACCTTAACCCCGAGATCCTTTAGCAGATCGATCAGTTTATTGACATCGACTATGTTTGGAAGATTATCAATAATAACTTCCTCCGCAGTTAAAAGCACGGCAGAGATAACTTGTAATGCTTCGTTTTTTGCTCCTTGCGGAATAATTTCACCCTTGAGACTTTTGCCTCCAATAACCTCAAATGATCCCATTATACTCTCTTCTTTTTGACGTATTTGTTATTGCGAGGACCGCCATTTTTGCCTCCCTTCTTGTGTCTTTTAGGGTTTGTATTGGTGTTGGGCTGCTTCTCTGCCTTCACTTCCGCCAGAACAATATCTGTATAATCCATATTGAAACCTTTTTTACAAAGCTCTTTGAATTGAGTGAAAATCGTGTTGTCTGCTATGGTTTCACCGTTCCAAACAACGTAGAATCGTTTCATTAGGTTCATGGTTTCAACAGCCATGCCTTTTTGCTTTTCAGCATCTTTTTCATCTTCAAGCGTATCGATCATATGCTGAACCGACTTCCCGAAGTGTCCATAACGAATTTTCCCTTTTGGGTAAGGGACATTGTTTGGTTTCGATGTGAAAGATTCTCTTGCCGGCACCGGATATGGTGACTCAACATCAATGTCGAAATCAGCCAACATGAATGCATGATCCCATAGCTTATGGTTGTAATCATCCACATCTCTTAAGTGAGGATTCATCATTCCCATTAATTTTATGATCGCACCCATCACTTTATTTCTTTCCTCTCTGTCTTCGACAGTTTTGGCATGTGCTACCATTTTTTGTATGTTTCTACCGTATTCAGGTAGAATGAGATGTTCTCTCTCTGCGTTATATTCCATAATATATTTTGTGCTTACCACCATTGCGAACGCGCTGGTATACAAGTCTGAATTTTAATTGAGCCAAATTTAGGGTTTATTTTTGTTACAAGCTACATACCAGCACTATTTGTAAAGATTGGGTCGTTAGTTTGTATTGAATGATGTGAAATCATGAAGATGTTCATCATAACAGGTCCTATATGTATTCACGATTAATAAATCACTCAAAATACAATGAGGATTCAATCACATTGACATCCAAAACTGATATAACAAGATCTAGTATTAGCACAATAGATGACAAATAGATAATTAATAATATTGTTAAGCCAGTTCAGATAAATAATGAGATGCTGTGAAAACAGCATTGTTTACTATCCTATTTCCAGAACCTAAGCATATCAACCCAATCATTTATAGAAGCAAGTATTTGACTTATACTTTCTGATGTTTCATTTCCCGTAGCCCTTCCTAAAATATATAGTGTAAATAACACATAAATGAGGAGAAGTAAAATAGCCTGCACCTTCCCCAATTTCCTTTTGAAAATATAAATTATGAATGCCACAAAAGTGAGGACAAACAGTAGAATTCGGAGTTCCGATATATTCTGGATAGTATCAGTTGTCATCTCTATTGGACCATAAATTATTGTGAAAATAAATAGAGGAAAACCGAGAGCAAAACAGATATCGAAAATATTACTGCCAAGAGCATTTGAAACGGCATCATCATAATTTCCTTTTTTAGCATCTTTCATAGATAGTATCGTATCCGGAACACTCGTTGCCGCACTCGCCAATATTACTGCGATGAAATATATTGGCATGTTGAGATCATCTCCAAGCCATTCACATGATTTTACAAGTAATAGACAAGCAGATCCGATAACCAACATTGAGGTCAATAACAATCCCCAAGCGGTATTTGATTGAATATTTGTTCTAACAAAAACAGGCTCTAGATTCAAGGTTAACACATTGGCTAACATTGATGAGCCAGCTCCTTCTTCTTCCTCCTCTTCTTCTACCTCCTCTTCTTCGACTTCATCCGAAGCATCGTTTGATTTCATTGAAGAAAGCATGTACGCTACATATACGCCATAGACCAACATTAAAACCAATCCATGGTGCCAAGTTAGTGTGTCTCCACCCAATAGAATTATAAGAACAAATTCAGCTATCAAGAGTGATATTCCATCACGAAGAATAACTTTCGGAGAGACCTCCACGTAGGTGCTCACTCGTTTTAATACTACAATAAGAATTACCATTGCTGGTATTATCATACCATTGAAGATGGCACTACCGGCAGTTGTGCCAATACCTCCAGCGAAACCATCTTTATCTTTTAAAACAAATAGAAAGAACAACGTTGTGAATAGTTCTGGCATGGAACTTCCAATAGCGTTTATTGTTGCACCACGGACACCTTCATTCAAGTTTCTGCCCAAGTATTCAGAAGCGGCTTCAAATCCATCACTTGCTCTCCAAATAATTAAGCAGCAAAGTATTATTAGTAATAGAGAAGTAATTATCATTTAGTTATTTGTTATAGTAGTAATGAATAATCTGCCACCTTCTTCATTGGATAGCAGGATCTTTTTTCCATCGGTTATTTCAACTGACCCTCCAATCGGGATCTCTTTGTCTTCTGTTAAATCTTTCATCCCAGGTAGTCGTTCATTTATTAAAAGCATGACACCATTATGAAATGCAAAGTATCCCAGTCGCACTTTGTCGATGTCTTTTAATTTTTCATTTCTAATGACTTTTCGACTTACATGCCATTTGTGTAAAGTTGTGTTGTTGCAAATGACCAATCGTTGATTTTCGGGTTTCCAAATATCATCCTTGAATTTAAAAAATAAGTCCAATACAGGAATTGCATCTTTATAAACAGCATTACAAAATGGGCATTTAGTTACTTTGGTATTGTTGTAAATGAACCACTGCTGATCACAGGATGGACTTCTGCCTGAGAGTTGATTGTTTTACAAGGTAAGGAATAACAAGTTGGTTAAATTACCCAATTTAACAGGAATGTTGCCTGATAGTTGATTGTTTTCCAAAGGTTAATGAAGTCAAGTTGCTTAAAGTGCTCAGTTCAGCAGGAATGCTGCCTGAGAGTTGATTGTCATTCAAGGAAAGTTCAGTCAAGTTTGTTAAACTACTTAGTTCAGGCGAAACGATACCTGTTAGATCTTTATTGGCTAATTCGAGGGCAGATATATTAATGCCATCACCAGTCATTGTTATGCCTTCCCAAGTATCATTCAACTCCACTGTGTGGTCAAAATCCCACCCTGCTAACGCGGGCTGGTTCATGTCATTCCATACTAGTTGTAAAATGGTTTTGTCAGGATCAGAATCGAAGGGTTGAGAGAAAGTAGGTAGTGTAAGAAAGGCACAAGCCAACAGGAGTAGTAATTTTTTCATATTGAGAAAGTTCATGCTCGAATAACTTTTTCTTGTACTGAGAATAAGCTCGATTTTATTTTACATAATTGGTTGTTAGGCAACAATATACAGGAAAAATTTAAAATAATACAGTTGTTTTTGGCAGCAGTTTTACATGTCTACTTTTGCTTGTGGCATAGTTTGCGGTGGTTTTAGGGTTCCTCTAGAAAACGATACCCTCATCAATAAAGATGATTCTTCACTTTATTAAGATGACAGTTAGATTATTGCGTGAGGTTCCCTTTACGGATGTGCTGTGCACGTTCGACAAACTCAGTGACCACTTGCCGAAGTAGCATGAAGGGCAGCGAGGGCAATTCGTATAAACATGCCGGCATTTCGGCAAAGCGATGCTTTGAATGCTAAATGATCTGCCCTTAGCCTATTCCAAAACCGTCAACTTCGCAAACTTCAGCAACAACTGCTTCTTCCCTGAAGAAGGAAAAAATATACTCGCCTTAGCATCTGGAAATCTACCAGTAACCTCCAGGACAGTGCCCTTTCCAAATCGATGATGTTCGACCTTATTACCCACCTCCAATTTTACATTACTGTCACCAGTAGGCAATTTCTTACTCGAATCCACTTTCACCATATTGCTACTGATAAAAGTCTTCTTCGGATCTTTCTTTTTAATCGAACTACCAGTACTTTGGCTGGTAGAACCAGATCCTGAGCCAAATCCACCAAAATTCGGCTCATCATCAAAGGTCGAAAAAGTTGGCTTTTCTTTTATGATAGGCATTTCCAAAAACCGCTCATCTATCTCTTCAATAAATCGACTCGGTTCGCAGTAGATTAAGTTTCCCCACCTGAATCTACTTTTTGCATAGGAGAGGGTAGTTCTTTTTTCTGCTCTGGTTAGCGCCACATAAAATAGTCTTCGCTCTTCTTCAAGATCTGCCCTTGAGTTCAATGAGAGCTGAGACGGAAATAAATTCTCTTCCATACCTACAATAAAGACATATGGAAACTCCAACCCTTTGGCAGCGTGTATGGTCATTAGCGTGACTTTTTCAGAAAGATCGTCATCCTTGTCAGCATCTGTTAAGAGTGCCACTTCCAATAAAAAGTCAGAAAGTAACATCAACTCATTATCCGCTTCTTTCTGGTCTGTGTGTCCTTTTAGAGCATTTAATAATTCCTGTATGTTTTCGTGTCTGCTTATGCCTTCAGGAGATTTGTCATTATATAGGGTGTGTAATAATCCTGAGTTCTTGGCAATATCATAACCAAGATCGTAGGCATTGGTCACATCCAACCTCGCTTGGAAACTCTTAATAATAGCAGTGAAGTCATTTATCTTGTTCATGGTACCACCATTAAGAGGTACACCATATTGTTTGAGATTACAACTTACCTCCCACAAACTCGCAGAATGTTCAGTGGCAGCCGCATTTATCTTTTCAATCGTTGTCCCACCAATGCCACGCTTTGGATAATTGATGATTCGCTTGAAGGCTTCCTCATCATTTGGGTTGCATACTAATCTGAAGTATGAAATCAGATCTTTTATCTCTTTTCTTTGGTAAAAAGAAAGGCCTCCATATATAATGTATGGAATGTTCCTTTTTCTCAACGCCTCCTCCATGGATCTGGATTGCATATTGGTTCTATACAATATGGCTACTTCATCATAACTCGCACTTTCATGCATAGCTATGTCAGCAATCTCCTCTGCAATGGCCTTCCCTTCGCCATTATCCGTTGAAGCATTCAAGACTTTTATCTTTTCTCCAACGGGATTATCTGTCCATACCTCCTTTTGAATCTGATCCTTATTGTTTGCAATAACGCTATTGGCAGCATTAACGATAACTTTAGTAGATCTGTAGTTTTGCTCTAGCTTGAATAACTTATAGTCCGGATAATCCTTTTTGAAGTTGAGTATGTTTTTAATACTGGCGCCACGAAAAGCATATATACTTTGTGCATCATCTCCAACGACACATAAGTTTTCATGTTGAGCGGCCAACTTTTTTACAATAAGGTACTGAGAGTAATTCGTATCCTGGTACTCATCCACCAATACATATTTAAACTGCTCTTGGTATTTGAGCATAACTTCTGGGAAGTTCTTTAATAGGACATTCGTTTTAAAAAGCAGATCATCGAAGTCCATGGCATTGGCCTTAAAGCATCGATCGACATACATTTTATATATCTCACCCAATTTAGCTTTACCCGAAATTTTATCGTCATCCCTTATCTCAGTGTTATTTAAGTATTGTGGGGCAGAGATCAGATTGTTTTTAGCATTTGAAATCCTACCATATACCAAGCCCACTTTGTACACTTTGTCATCAAGCCCCAACTCTTTTATGATGCTCTTAATGAGATTTTTAGAATCTGCAGTATCATATATAGTGAAATTGGATGTGTAACCCAATCTTGTGGCTTCTCTACGTAATATCCTTGAAAAGACGGAGTGAAATGTCCCCATCCATAAGTTCTTGGCTTCTTTATCTCCAATTATTTTGGCAATCCTTCCCTTCATTTCCTTTGCAGCCTTATTGGTAAAGGTCAGGGTGAGAATATTAAAAGGATCGACCCCCTTACTTATAAGATGGGCTATGCGATAGGTCAAGACCCTGGTCTTTCCAGATCCGGCTCCGGCAATTACCATCATCGGGCCATTTAAATTTATGACTGCCGCTTTCTGATCTTGGTTTAATTCGTTCAAATATTCCACATGACAAAGCTATGTTTAATAGGAGAAAAAAAATAGTGGAAAAATATTTTTGAAAGCACATTTTTAAACTATCTCTGAGGAGTCTGAAATAGAGCGAGTTAAAATAGCAGTTTTGATATAAATGAGCCCATCTGAATTATTACATTGATGCTGATAAAAAAATTTCAAACAGAGCGTTGTTTAATAGAAACATTTTCCCTAGATTTGCACCCCCTTAAAACGGGGATATTTTAGTTATTAGGACAAATTAATTTTAGAAAATGCCTACAATACAGCAACTAGTAAGGAAAGGAAGAACCAGCAAGGTGAAGAAAAGTGGCTCTGCGGCTTTGAATTCTTGCCCTCAAAAAAGAGGGGTTTGTGTAAGGGTTTACACCACTACGCCTAAAAAACCTAACTCAGCTATGAGAAAAGTAGCAAGAGTTAGACTGACCAATGGAAATGAAGTCAATGCATACATTGGTGGAGAAGGACACAATCTACAAGAGCACAGTATCGCACTTGTAAGAGGTGGTAGAGTGAAAGACTTGCCGGGTGTTAGATATCATATCGTTCGTGGAGCGCTTGATACTGCCGGTGTTGAAGGAAGAACTCAAAGAAGATCTAAGTACGGTACTAAACGTCCTAAAAAGAAATAAGCCATGAGAAGAAAAAAAGCGAAAAAGATAATCGTTCTGCCGGATCCAAAGTTTAACGAAATTTTGGTAACAAAATTCGTCAACAACATGATGATCAGTGGTAAGAAAACAAAATCCTTTGGAATCTTTTATGCAGCGATGGATATCGTAGCTGAAAAAGTTGAAGATGGTGGATTAGATACTTTCAAAAAAGCCCTTGCTAATGTAACCCCAGCGGTTGAAGTAAGAAGTAAAAGAGTAGGTGGTGCTACTTTTCAAATTCCTATACAAGTAAGAGATACTAGAAAGGAATCAATGGCAATGAAGTGGATGATCGGATATGCCCGTAAGAGAAACGAGAAGGGTATGGAAAAGAAATTAGCTGGCGAGATTATATCTGCAGCCAAAGAAGAAGGTGGTGCCTTTAAGAAAAAAGAAGATACTCATAGAATGGCTGAGGCAAACAAAGCATTCTCACACTTCAGAGTGTAATTAGGTAATAAGATGGCAAGAGACTTAACGTTAACAAGAAATATTGGGATTGCTGCGCATATTGATGCCGGTAAAACCACCACCACGGAACGTGTATTGTTCTACTCTGGTGTTAGTCATAAAATAGGTGAAGTGCATGATGGTGCTGCAACTATGGATTGGATGGCGCAAGAGCAGGAGAGAGGTATTACTATTACCTCTGCTGCAACGACTGTGTTCTGGAAGTATAGAGAGAAAGAATACCATGTGAATATCATTGATACTCCTGGTCACGTTGATTTTACTGTTGAGGTAAATAGATCTCTTCGTGTTCTTGATGGTTTAGTTTTTCTATTTAGTGCTGTTGATGGTGTTGAGCCACAATCTGAAACTAACTGGAGACTTGCTAATAACTACAACGTTCCTAGAATTGGTTTTGTAAACAAGATGGATAGATCAGGCGCTAACTTTTTGAAAGTTTGTGCCCAGGTGAAAGAAATGCTTGGTAGCAACGCTATTCCATTACAAATTCCTATCGGAGCTGAAGACGACTTTAAAGGTGTTGTTGATTTGATTAACTTTAGAGGTATCGTTTGGAATGAAGACGATTACGGAATGACTTTCGAGGAAATTGAAATTCCTGCTGAATTGGTTGAAGAAGCTACAGAGTATAGAGAGAAATTACTAGAAGCAGTTGCTGAATTTGACGATACTCTTATGGAGAAGTATTTCGAAGATCCAAATTCTATTTCTGAAAGAGAAATTCTAGATGCTTTGAGACAAGCTACAATTACTGGAACTATTGTTCCTATGACATGTGGTTCTGCATTTAAGAATAAAGGCGTTCAAACTATGTTGGATTATGTGATGGAAATTCTTCCTTCACCTATGGATACAAAAGCTATTGAGGGAATCAATCCTAAGACGGATGAGCCAGACAGCCGTAAGCCTAGTGTAGATGCGCCTTTTTCAGCCTTGGCATTTAAAATCGCTACAGACCCTTTTGTAGGTCGCTTAGCCTTTGCAAGAGCTTATTCAGGTGTTCTTGAGTCAGGTTCTTACGTACATAACAGTCGTAATGGAAACAAAGAGCGTATCTCTAGAATTTTCCAAATGCATGCCAACAAGCAAAACCAAATCGAAAGGCTACAAGCTGGTGATATTGCCGCTTTAGTTGGTTTCAAGGATATTAAAACAGGAGATACATTGTGTGCACTAGATGCGCCAATAATATTGGAGTCTATGGATTTTCCAGACCCAGTAATCGGGATCGCTATTGAGCCTAAAACTCAAGCTGATATGGATAAATTGGGTATTGCTCTGGGTAAATTGGCTGAAGAGGATCCAACTTTTCAAGTGAAAACAGATGAAGATACTGGACAAACTATCGTCTCAGGTATGGGTGAGCTTCACCTTGAAATCATCCTTGATCGTTTGAAAAGAGAATTTAAGGTTGAATGTAATCAAGGTGCTCCACAAGTAACTTATAAGGAAACTATTAAGGGAACTATTGAGCACAGAGAGATTTATAAGAAACAGTCTGGTGGTCGTGGTAAGTTTGCTGATATTTCAATAATCATTGGAGCGGCAGACGAGGACCAAGAGGAGGATCTGTTATTCGTAAACAAAATTAAAGGGGGTAACATACCTAGAGAATTTATTCCTTCTGTAGAAAAAGGTTTCAAGCAAGCCATGAAAAATGGTGTGTTGGCAGGATATGAAATGGATAAGCTGAAGGTTCAACTTTTGGATGGTTCTTTCCATGCTGTTGATTCAGATGCTTTATCATTTGAAGTATGTGCGAAGATGGCATACAGACATGCTTGTCCAAAAGCTGAACCAGTTTTATTGGAGCCAATCATGAAAGTTGAAATCATTACACCAGAAGAAAACATGGGTGATGTTGTTGGTGACATGAACAGAAGAAGGGGAATAATCCTTGGAATGGATGATAAAGCAGGTGCTAAAGTTATTAAAGCATATGTTCCTTTATCAGAAATGTTCGGTTATGTTACTGCATTGAGAACGATGTCATCAGGAAGGGCAACTTCTACAATGGAGTTTGATCATTTTGATGCAACACCTAAACATGTAGCAGAAGAAGTTATAGCAAAAGCAAACGGTAAAGTTCAAGCTTAATTAAGATATATCATGAGTCAAAAGATTAGAATAAAACTTAAATCATACGATCACAACTTAGTAGACAAGTCTGCTGAGAAGATTGTAAAGACTGTGAAGTCTACTGGTGCTATAGTAAGTGGACCAATTCCATTGCCTACGCATAAGAGAATTTACACTGTTCTTCGTTCACCTCACGTGAATAAGAAGGCAAGAGAGCAATTTCAATTATGTGCCTACAAGAGATTGTTAGACATATACAGCTCATCAGCTAGTACAGTTGACGCATTGATGAAACTTGAGCTTCCTAGTGGAGTGGATGTAGAAATTAAAGTTTAAAAACGCAGGAACATGCCTGGATTAATAGGAAATAAAATAGGAATGACTAGTATTTTTACCCCAGAAGGTAAGAATGTAGCATGTACCATTATAGAAGTTGGTACCAACGTTGTGACACAGATCAAGACGGAGGAAAAAGATGGATATAGCGGTGTGCAGATTGCCTATGGTGATAAGAAAGAAAAGAACACAACGAAACCGTTGATTGGTCATTTCAAAAAAGCAAAAACTACTCCGAAAAGAAAGGTTGTGGAATTTGAAAATACCGCAAAAACGCTAAGCCTTGGTGATGAACTAACGCTGGCCTTATTTGAAGAAGGACAATTTGTGGATGTTGTTGGAACTTCAAAAGGTAAGGGTTTTCAAGGGGTTGTAAAAAGACACAACTTCGCGGGTGTTGGACAAGCAACGCATGGTCAACATAACAGATTAAGAGCACCGGGTTCTATTGGAGCTGCTTCATATCCAGCAAAAGTATTCAAGGGAATGCGAATGGCTGGAAGAATGGGTGGTGAAAGAGTAACAACTGAAAACCTTCAAATCATTAAGATCATGCCTGAAAAGAATGTGATCTTGGTTAAAGGTGCAGTACCTGGACATAATGGCGCTTACGTTTTAATAAGAAATTAGGATGGAACTAGAAGTATTAAAAACATCCGGAGCTAAATCCGGAAAGAAAGTAAAGTTAGATTCAGCAGTCTTTGGTGTTGAGCCAAATGATCATGCAATCTACCTTGACGTGAAGCAAATTCAAGCGAACGGAAGGCAAGGGACACACAAATCGAAAGAGAGAGGTGAAGTTGCCGGTAGTCGTAGAAAATTGAGAAAACAAAAAGGTTCTGGTGCAGCTCGTGTGGGTGATATCAAAAACCCATTGTTTAGAGGTGGAGGTAGAATTTTCGGCCCTCGTGCTGATAGAGACTATGGCTTCAAATTGAATAAGAAACTTAAAGTAGTTGCAAGAAGATCTGCATTGACTTATAAAGCTATAGATAAAGGAATCACAATCGTTGAGAACTTTAACTTGGATGCTCCTAAGACTGCTGAGTTTGAAAAAATCATGACTAACTTAAAGTTAGATGGAAGATCTCTAGTAGTAATACCAGAGGCAAATAAAAATGTTTATCTATCATCAAGAAACCTCAAAAAAGCGAATGTAAGATTGGCTTCAGATTTGAATTCTTATGAAATCTTAAACTGTAAAAACCTTGTGATTTTTCAAGGTGCAGTTGAGAAGATAGTAGAAAACTTGAAATAGGACAGAGACATGAAGGATATTATCAAAAGACCAATCGTCACTGAAAAAATGACAGCAGAAGGTGAGAAACTTAATCGCTATGGATTTATCGTAGATAAAAAAGCGAACAAAGTGGAAATCAAAAAAGCTGTTGAGGAATTGTACAATGTAAGTGTAGACAAAGTGAGAACGATGAACTACATGGGAAAGAAGAGTACTAGAAATACGACAGCTGGATTGATTGTAGGAAGAAAGCCTGCATTTAAAAAAGCAATCATCTCTTTACAAGGTGATGATATTATTGACTTATACGCTTCAATATAATTAAGTAATGGGAGTAAGAAAACTAAAACCAACAACACCGGGGCAACGTCATAAAGTTGCTAATACGTTCGAAGAAATTACAGCTTCGAAGCCTGAGAAAAGCTTGTTGGCACCTATCAAGAAGTCTGGTGGTAGAAATAACACCGGTAAGATGACTATGCGCTACAGAGGTGGTGGTCATAAAAGAAGATATAGAATTATCGACTTTAAAAGAGACAAGCATAACATGCCTGCGGAAGTACTTACAATTGAGTACGATCCAAACAGAACGGCACGTATCGCTTTGATCCAATATAAAGACGGTGAGAAAAGATACATGGTCGCTCCTAAGGGATTAAAAGTTGGCCAAAATGTGGAAGTTGGAGCTGGAGTTTCTCCGGATCTAGGAAACACACTTTTACTTAGTGAAATTCCTTTGGGAACTATCATTTGTAACATTGAGTTGCAACCAGGTAAAGGTGGTCAGTTGGCTAGAAGTGCAGGAGCCTACGCACAGTTGAATGCAAGAGAAGGTAGATATGCTACTGTGAAATTGCCTTCAGGTGAAATAAGAATGATTTTATTGACTTGTTTAGCAATGATCGGATCTATTTCCAATGCGGAGCACAGTCTGGAAGTATCAGGAAAAGCTGGTCGTTCAAGATGGTTAGGAAGAAGACCAAGAGTGAGAGGGGTAGTGATGAATCCAGTCGATCACCCAATGGGTGGTGGTGAAGGTAAATCTTCAGGAGGTCACCCAAGATCAAGAACAGGTCTTCCGGCAAAAGGATACAAGACTAGAAGTAAAACAAAAGCTTCTAACAAGCACATAATATCAAGAAGAAAGAAGTAAGATATGAGTAGATCATTAAAAAAACCACCATTTGTGCATTATAAGCTTCAACAGAAAGTTGAAACTGCACATACTTCTGGAAAGAAAACCGTAATCAAAACTTGGTCAAGAGCCTCAATGATTACACCGGAATTTGTAGGGCTAACAGTAGCTGTGCATAACGGAAAGACTTTTATTCCAGTATTTGTTACCGAAAATATGGTAGGACATAAGTTAGGAGAATTTTCTCCAACGAGGTCATACCGTGGACACGCTGGACATAGAAAATAAAGAAGAACATTTAGAATTTTAGAAAAATGGGTTCAAGAAAACACGATAGAGCTGAGAAGTTAAAAGAGGCTAGAAAAACGCAATACTTTGCGAAGCTTAATAACTGTCCAACATCTCCAAGAAAGATGAGGTTGGTGGCTGATATCATTAGAGGAAAAAATGTTACCGAAGCTTTGAATATTTTGAAGTTTACTC